>CAJTRM010000032.1 GCA_910578865.1 uncultured Dorea sp. | reverse complement strand
TAAAGTATTGATTTTTCAAGGAGCAAATCCCATTTTTAATGTGGGAAGTTTGAGTTAATAATCCGCAGTATCCTCATGATTCCCGGCCGGGCTATCTACTTAATAATTGCAGTCCACGAAAATCCGGAGTATAATAATTTTATTTTAAAGCTATCGCTTAGGAGGTCTGTTATGAAATATGATTGTCTGATTATCGACGATGAAAAACTGCTTGCAGACAGCACTGCAGAATATTTTAACCTCTTCGATGTAAAAACAGCAGTTGCATACAGCGCCCTGGAATGCCGGCAGTTTTTCAGTAATCACACCGCCGGCCTTTTGCTGCTTGACATCAATCTTGAGGACAGCAGTGGATTTGAACTGTGCAGAGAGCTTCGCCGGAAAACAAATATTCCCATCTTGTTTATTTCTGCACGGACAAGTGACGACGATAAAATCATAGCCCTTAATATCGGCGGGGACGACTATATCCAGAAACCATATTCCCTGGGTGTGCTCCTTGCCAAAGTCAAAGTGGTTCTGAGACGTTTCGGCCAACACACAAGCGGAGGATATTCCGACGGCAGACTGACTGTGGAGGACCATACAAAGCAGGTACTTGTGGAAGGCTGTCCTGTGAAACTGACGTCCCTTGAATTCAGACTGTTATCTTATCTGATTAAAAACAGAGACAGAGTGGTTCCGAAGCAGGAGCTGTTTGAAGAAGTATGGGAGGACAGATTTACAGGTGACGGGACACTGAATGTGCATATCCGCAAAATACGGGAGGCGATCGAACGTACTCCGGGCAGACCGGAATACATTATCACTGTCTGGGGCGACGGTTATCGTTTTAATGGGGGAAATGTATGAAAAAACGTACATTTTTAATCACACTTCTTCTATTCTTCACAGCAGAACTCTTTGCCCTTCTCCTCTTTGCATTCCGGGATACAGATTACACACAGGATGCTGTGGCTGTGAACGAAGTCGTTCAATCCGTTCAGGAAGACTTTAACAGGATGGAAAGTCATAAAAATCAAACGGAACTTCATTATGTCGTTCTTGACCAGAAGGAAAATATCCTGTTCAAGACTGACTCTGGTTTAAGCGAGACCATCCATGAAGCTGTTATACACCGGGATACCATTCTGGATATTCATACAGACGGCCAGGTCACCGGAAAAGTCATTATTTATAATGACATCAGCCGAATCTTCCGCTCCCGGAAGCAGACAACTACTATCGTCCTGTCTATTGCAATGCTCCTGCAGTGCAGCATCTGTATGATATATCTGGCCTATATAGATCATACTGTCATCTCTCCTTTCCACAGCCTCAAGGGCTTTGCCGAACGAATCGCAGGAGGCGACCTTGATGTCCCTCTCTGCATGGATAAGCACAATCTTTTTGGCCCGTTTACAGAAAGCTTCGACATCATGCGTGCAGAATTGAAAAAAGCAAGAATCGCGGAGGCAAGGGCAAATAACGATAAAAAAGAGCTTGTAGCAAAGCTGTCTCACGATATTAAGACTCCTGTTGCAAGCATCAAGGCCGCCTCAGAGGTAGGCGCGGCCCTTGCATGTGATGTAAAGAACAAAGACAATTATATACAGATCATTCACAAGGCCGACCAGATCAATGCTCTTATTACGAACCTCTTTACCGCAACTCTGGAGGAACTGCAGCAGCTTACCGTATCACCAGAAGACATCAGCAGCAGGGATCTTGGGGCAATGCTCCAGAACTCTGACTATCTTCACCGGGCAGATATCCCCTGCATCCCCGACTGCTTGCTGCATGCAGACAGGCTTCGTCTGCAGCAGGTATTCGACAATATTTTTGTCAATTCATACAAATATGCTGATTCTCCCATATCGCTTACTATCATTCTCGGAGACCGGTATCTGAGCATCACGGCAGAGGATCACGGAACAGCCCTTCCCCGGGAGGAACTGATACATATAAAAGAAAAGTTCTGGCGCGGCAGCAATACTCAAAATATCGAGGGGGCCGGCCTGGGACTGTTCATTTCCGACTATTTTATGAAAAACATGCTGGGAGAGCTCTCAATCTGCAACGGAAAAAACGGATTGGCTGTCACGGTAAAGATTCTTCTCAGTGGATTGATTTAAGGATTATTTAAGGATTATCTAAAGACATTTAAGAACTGAAAAAGTAAAATTGAGCGTGTAAAAGGAGGGATTGTATGAAAGAAATACTGTTAAAAGCGAAAAATCTGAGCAAATCCTTTTCCAGCGGCGGCGCCCTGCAGCACGTTCTGAAAAATATTGATCTCGAACTCTATCAAGGTGATTTTACAGTGATTATGGGAGCAAGCGGAGCCGGAAAATCCACACTTTTATATGCCCTTTCCGGCATGGATACCCCCACTTTGGGTACAATTACTTTTGCAGACCAGGTTATTTCCGATCTGAGCCAGGATGAACTTGCAATTTTCCGGCGCCGTCACTGTGGATTTGTATTTCAGCAGATCTATCTCATTGACGGAATGTCTGTGAAAGACAATATTTTATCCGCTGGCCTGCTGGTGAATAAGGATAAGAAAAAACTGTCAGACAGAGCCGGGAAATTGTTCTCGGAAGTAGCTATCTCTGAAGAAACCCAGAAAAAATTCCCCTCGCAGATTTCAGGCGGGGAGGCCCAGCGGGCCGGAATTGTACGGGCTCTCATCAATCAGCCTGAGATTCTTTTTGCCGATGAGCCTACCGGAGCACTCAATTCTAAAACCGGTCTGGATGTACTCAATGTCCTCACACAGTTCAACGAACAGGGGCAAAGTGTGGTAATGGTGACTCACGATATACGCTCTGCCGCCCGGGGAAATCGGATCTTGTACCTGAAAGACGGTGCAATTTTAGGCGAATGTCATTTAGATAAATATACTCTTTCAGATGAATCCTGCCGGCTCCGAAGAAGTGAAAAGCTTTCAGCCTTTCTTGCGGAAATGGGGTGGTAGTATGGAAAAACATCTTATTCTTGTGCACTCCAATCTGCGAAAAACAAAAGGGCAGACAGTTGCTATTATCGTGCTTACATTACTTTCATCGGTCATGCTTAATCTGTGGCTTATGCTGTCCACAGATTATAAGCAGAATTTTGACCGCTGCCACACCCGTCTTAACGCGGAACATGTTATGCTCACAGTTGACCGGAACGATCCCGGATTACGCAGATTTCTTACGCAAACATTGGAAAATGACGCACGCACGGCAGAATTTTCCTTGGATCATGCTTTTCATATGGCAGGCTCATTCGAATATCATAATGGTGAAATCAATTCGGAACTTGTATTTATGGAAAAAGATACTGCATTGTCACGTTCAGTCGGAAAAATTGAAATTATAGAAGACAGCGGATTTACAAGCGGTATTTATATGCCTATCTTGTACAAATCCGAAAATATCACTGTGGGAGACCCTATTACGGTTTCAATCGGAAGCAATAAAGTAACCTACACCGTATGCGGCTTTTTCAACAGTGCTATGGCCGGTTCCCACAATTGCACCATGTGTGAGCTTATTCTGACAGAAGACAAATATAACGAACTGAAAAATTCAGGCTATGTACCGGAGACTGTTCTTTGTTCTGTCCGCCTCAAAAACCGTTCCGAAAGTGAAACTTACGAAACGATGCTGAAAAATGCTGTGTCTTCCGGCTACCCGTCGGTATACACTGTAAGCAATTCCTATGCCCTGGTGTCACAGTCCCGCTATATTTCGCAGATGATCTGCTCCGGTATTATAAGTGCGCTGGCCTTTTTTATACTCTTAATTGCACTGGTGGTGACTGCATCAAACATCATCAACTACATTCAGGAAAACATGAAAAGCCTCGGCGCCTTGAAAGCGATCGGTTATACAAGCCGACAGTTGATCTACACTCTTTCACTGCAGTTTGGAGGTCTGACACTTGCTTCTGCGGCCGCCGGAGCAGCAGTATCCTATTGTCTGTTCCCTTTTATCAACAGGATGATGGCAGCACAGACCGGCATCCCTTATACGATCCGCTTTTTGCCGCTCCCGTTTTTTATGACGATCATAACCCTGTGCAGTGCATCTGCACTGGTAGCATGGCTGGCTTCCCGCCGGATCAGAAAGGTAGAGCCTGTAGTCGCTCTCCGTCAGGGTGTTCATACACACAGCTTCAGAAAAAATCACATTCCTCTTGAGCAGACAAAGGCACCTCTTTCTTTTGCTCTTGCACTTAAAACAACTGTTTCCGATATAAAACACAGTTTCATAGTGTGTATTACCATGCTTGTACTATCTCTCATCGTGGTGTTTTCAGGATTGATGACAGAAAATATGATTTTGGATATAACTCCTTTTTTGAATCTGATTGTTGGAGAAACAGCAGACAGCTGCATCAATGTCAATACTGAAATTGAAGAAAAGTTTTTACAGGATATGAACGCTGACAGAAACGTTGAAAAAATCTACCTGTACCACTCGGTCCAGATCCGTCATGTAAACGGTACTGAACTGACGGCAACCATGTGCGATGATTTTTCAAAGACAAATAACCAGAATATCGTATTTGAAGGCAGATTCCCCAAATACGATAATGAGATTGCAGTCGCGGCAAAATATGCCCGGGAAAAAGATATTAAAATCGGCAGCGAAATAACGATGGCAGCGGACGGCCGGGAAGCACGATATATTGTGTCAGGATTTACACAAATAAGCAATAACCTTGGGAAAGACTGCCTGCTCACCAGGTCAGGCTATGAGCGTCTGGGAACACTGCAGAATACAAGCTATTACCTGAATTTATCCGATGATACAGATACGGATGCGTTTCATACAAAAATAAAAAGGCAGTATGAAAATGATGTAAATACAACCGTTAATATTGATGCCATCATTTCCGTTTCTGCCTCTGTATATGTTTCACTGATGAAGATGATCGTAATTGCAGTCCTGATCTTAAGTGCAATTATTGTTACATTTGTTCTGTACCTGCTTGTCCGCACAATGCTGAATAACAAAAGAAAGGATTACGGAATTTTAAAAGCGCTGGGCTATACAACAAAGCAGCTCATCCTTCAGACTGCACTTTCTTTTATGCCTGCAGTCATCATCTCCACCATAATCGGGATAACTGCATGCAGCTTTATAATTAATCCGCTAACCTCACTATTTCTGAATAGTATCGGCATTGTAAAATGTACCTTTACCATTCCTTCAGGCTTTAATGCCATTGCCGGCGCAGGTCTGGTGCTGTTCACTTTCGCGGTTACATGCCTGCTGTCATTAAAAATCAGAAATATAACTCCGGCATCGCTGCTTACAGGAGAATAAGGCTTATATTCTCCATGGCCTCGCCAAGGCTGGAATATACTCCTGTACACATTGAGCGTACCGTATCTGACGGTTCAAAAAGATCCGGAACCATAATTGTACGGCAGCCGGCAGCAAACCCTGCCTTTATCCCGTTCTCACTGTCTTCAAATACATAGCACTCCTGCGGTGTGCACCCGATTTGTTTTACCGTCTCCAGAAAAATGTCTGGAGACGGCTTTCCATGTGCCACTTCTTTTCCGCTTACAACTATATCTATATATTTTCCGACTTCTGCTTTCTTAAGATTGCTTTCAATCTGAGTCCTGGGGCTGCTGCTTGCCACGGCTATTATGATTCCTTCCCGTTGAAAATACTGCAGTATCTCGTCTGCCCCCGGCTTCTTTGGAACATTCTCCGTAAGTTTTTTCCTGACACGCTCCATGCATTCTTCCGACAGTAAACTACCGTCTGAGACACAAAAAAACTTTTCTACCACCTTACACATATGTTCCCCACTTGACCCGGATATTTCTCTCGCAAAATCCCCGGCAAGCACTACACCATTTTCATGAGCAAGCTCCTGCCATGTCTCCTGAAAGACCTTCTCCGTATCAAATAACAGGCCGTCCATATCAAAAATCGCACCCTTGCACCGCATTTGAAATCTCATCCTCCTGCCTTCCTATCCTCCGGTCAACGTGCCCGGTCCTTTACCAGTCCATACTGTCGATGGCAGCTTTTTCTATGGCAAGCCCTGCCTTATAGCGCTCCATAAAGACCCGGAAGCCTTCAACATCTTCCTTCTGCGGTTCAACAGTCTCTCCGGACAGTTCCCTGAAGATCCGGTCCTCAAGATAACATTCCAGCTTCTCATCTTCCTTCCGGTCTATCAGATACGCGGCCAGAAGTGCAATCCCCCATGCGCCCCCTTCACTTGCCGTGTCCATGACAGTCACAGGCGCGCCCACTGCTGCAGCCAGATATCTCTGCCCGACGCCTTTTGTCTTAAAGAAGCCTCCGTGCCCCATGATCCGGTCAACCTTTACTTTCTCATCTTCCATCAGGATGTCCAGCCCCATCTTCACAGCTCCCAAAGAAGTGTACAGGTGTACCCTCATAAAGTTTGCAAGATTGAATCGGCTCTCCGCCGTTCTGAGGAACGCCAGACGCCCCTCATTGATCATAGTAATATTTTCTCCGGAGTAATATCCGTATGCAAGAAGTCCGCCGCAGTCAGCATCTCCCGTCAGGGAATTGGTATAAAGTTTTTCAAACAGCTCTCCGGTCTCCGCCTTATATCCCATCAGCTGTGCAAATTCTCCAAATAACCCTACCCATGCATTCAGGTCAGAAGTTCCGTTATTGGCATGAGACATGGCACACGGGAAGCCCGACGGTGTAGTCACCATATCAATCTCCCTGTACACCCTGCTCAGCTGCTTTTCCAGTACGATCATAGCAAACGTGCTGGTTCCTGCCGACACATTTCCGGTTCCCGGAGCCACTGAATTGGTCGCAACCATTCCGGTTCCTGCATCTCCCTCCGGCGGGCACAGCGGAATCCCTGCTTTCAGATTCCCAGACTCATCCAGAAATGCAGCGCCCTCCTCTGTCAGTTCTCCTGCATGCTCTCCGGCTGCAAGAACACGCGGGAAAATATCCCTCACTTTCCACGAATACCCATACTTCTCAATCAATGTATCAAATTTGCAGATCATCTCCGCATCATAATCGCCCGCTTCCGAATCAATAGGAAACATACCTGCTGCATCTCCTACGCCAATGACCCTCTTCCCTGTCAGAAGCCAGTGGATATATCCGCTCAGCGTACATACATAGTCCAGATCCGCAACATGTGCTTCTCCATCCAGAATCCGCTGATACAGATGTGCAGCAGTCCAGCGCAGCGGAATATTAAAGTCAAAAAGTCCGGTCAGCTCGTCTGCTGCCTGCTGTGTATTCGTATTTCTCCAGGTCTGGAACGGCGCCGCCTGTTTTCCCTCTTTATCAAGCGCCATATATCCATGCATCATCGCACTGACGCCGACAGCGCCCACCGTACAGAGTGTTACTCCATAATCACGCTCTACCGCTTCCCGCAGAGAGCTATAACAATTTTTCACACCACTGTGGATCTCTTCCAGGCTGTAGGTCCAGATATTGTCTACAAACGAATTCTCCCAGTCATGGATTCCCACAGCAAGCACATTTCCACTGAAATCAATAAGCACCCCCTTAATCCTGGTAGAGCCAAGCTCGATCCCAAGTGCTGTCTTTCCGGCCATAATCATCTCTTTTACATCCATAGTCTGCCTCTCTTTCTGGTCATTAATTATCAAGTTTCCTTTTACCGTATTTTGTAAAGTCGTTTTCCAAATTGTAACTATATACTAATTCCCACCCGCAAATTCGTCAATCTGTAATAATGTCCAATAATTTTTCTTTGAAATCATTTATATTTGCTAATAGATTCTTCAGGACAAGCATGCTATAATATCTGATTAAGGATTTTAGCAAAACAGGAAGTGACATCATGAAAAAAAGTATTACACCAAACCAAATTAAAGAAAATAACCGAAATCTTATTTATCAATATATCTATAAAAACAAAAAGGTGGCACAACAGGATATTGCTTATGACCTGCGCCTGAGCCGTCCTACAGTAACAGCAAATCTGGCTGACCTGGAAGAGGACGGGATGATCAGAAAAAGCGGGCAGATCAAAACAGAATATGTAGGCAGAAAAGCAGCCGCCTACATGATCGTTCCCGATTTCCGCATCAGTATAGGGATTGAAATCCTGAAAACCGAAGTGAAAATGATCGCGGTCAATCTATATGGCGAAAAGATCAATCGTTTTGTATATGAGATTTCTTATACTGAAACAGATTCCTATTTCAGTGAAGTATGCCGCCAGATCCTTGATTTCAAAGATTCTATCGGTGTGTCCGATGAACAGATCCTGGGAGTCGGATTTGCTGTCCAGGGCCTGGTGTCCCCCGACCATCAGTCTATTGTCTATGGAAAAATCCTGGCAGACACAGGACTTTCTATTACAGCCTTTACCAGATACCTTCCTTATCCATGCTCCTTTTTCCACGATGCAGACAGCGCTGCCATCTCCGAATTATGGATTTCTCCGGAGCTTAAGGATGCCTTTTATCTCTCCTTAAGCAAGCATCTGGGAGCCTCAATTATAATCAACAGAAAATTATTAGACGGCAAACACGGTCACAGCTCTATTATTGAACACATTCAGATAGAACCTGACGGTGAATTGTGCTACTGTGGAAACCGCGGATGCCTGGAGACATTTTGTTCCATAAATGCTCTTCTAAAAGAAAAGGAATCTCTGGACGGGTTTTTTGAAAAATTATATAGTAATGACACTTCCGTTTCAGCACGCTGGAAGCAATATTTATCCCACCTTGCCCGGGCAATTAACATGCTGCATTTAGTTTACGATACAGACTTTATTCTGGGCGGATATCTTGCACCGTACCTTCACGAAGAAGATCTGGGATTCCTGCACGGGGAGATCCGAAAAATGACGCCCTTCCCGGAATCTCAGGATTTCCTTCATATCAGCAAAATGCCCAAGCATAATATTACCATTGGGGCTGCCCTTCCGTATATTCAGGCTTTTTTAAATCCATAACCCCTTCAGGGCAATAGCAAGGCCGCCGGAGTTTTATCCGATCGCAACGATGAAACTCCGGCGGCCTTCTCTGCATACTGTTACCTGCCCATAATACATCAAAGTTGTTCGATGGCAGAGACGATCACTCTATACTGGGTCTCGATCACATCCATAAGCTCTTCTATACGCTGACCCTTTTCTCCTGACACATCAAGCGTCTCATAACCCCTGAGTATATCCGTAAGTTCTACAACCGGACCGTCCAGGCTTTTTAACGCCAGATTCTGACATACGCCCTTCAGCGTATGCGCTGCACGGAATGCCTCTTTGTAATCCTTCTGACCCATTGTCTGCTTAAGCATTTCAAAGCTGGTATCCCTTAAAAACATCTTTGCAAACTTTTCCACCCTTGCTTCGGTGACAAAACGTCCGGCCACTTCACCATAGTCTCCACCCATTAAATCATAACATTCCTGAATCGTCATCTTGTTCCTCCTTACCCTTTCTGCTATATTTTACTGCTATCTCTAACCCGCACATCCAAAGCTGTCAGAACTGTTCCTGCATAGAATTGTCATAAGTGCAGTACCTTCCGCGTCCGCTGTTTTTCACTACATAAAGGGCCTTATCCGCACAGCAGAACAGGTGGGCATAGTCTCTGCCGCACACATTGGTCTCTGCAATCCCCATACTGAGAGAAATCTTAAAATTCTGGAACTGACCTGTCAGAGAATGGAAGATTCTGTCTATGATCATCTCCAGATTATTATCATATTCAATGAAGATCAAGAATTCATCCCCGCCTATCCTTGCAGAAATATCTGTGCTTCTGACACTTTTATTCAGTTTCTCAGCCACATGTTTCAACACCTGATCTCCAAAATAATGTCCGTAATTGTCGTTCGCCTGTTTGAAATGATCCAGGTCAAAAATCACAAGAGCAAATTCACGGTTTGGATTGCCGGCAAGAACCTCCGCAATCATCTCCTTTGCATGTACATGATTCACAAGACCGGTCATCGTATCATGTGTAGCTTTATGCTCCAATTCCGATACCTTCTGCCGTTCGTCATGGATATCTACAATTTTACCGATTACTCCTGTAAAAGTTTCCGTATCATCGGTTGTCCACATGGATCGGAAAACTACCCGGCACCATCTCTGCTCCCCGTCAAGCGGCAGTGAGCACTCGCACTGTGTAACCGGCTCCTGAGGCGTTGTTTTCTTTACACACTCTAAAAATCCCTTCATATTTTTCTTCCCGAACTGGTTCAGGATCTTTGCATTTCTGAAAGGCATCATAGAAATCTCATCTATACCCAGGCTCTTTGCTCCCCAGGCCGATATATTCACCATTGACGGCTCCACCGTATACTCAAACTGAATTTCCTGAGACATATCTGCAAAGAACTGATACTTTGTACGCTCATACTCGAGCAGCCTCAAAGTCCGTTCAGAAGCCGCGAGTTCATCACGATGCAGCAGCTCATCTGCAACATTACGCATTTCCTGCTTGCTGTTTGTAGATAAGGAATTTACCATTAATTCCTCCTGAAGCTCGCTTCCTATCTCCTCCAGACACTCCAGGACAAGAGGATTAAAGGTTCCGCACTCCCCGTTCAGGATCATCTCCATCGCCTTCTCATGGGAAAATGCCTTCTTATATACGCGCTCACTGGTCAATGCATCATAAACATCCGCCATAGCCACGACCTGTGCCGAAATCGGAATTTCCTCTCCTGTCAGTCCATCCGGATATCCTCTTCCATCATATCGTTCATGATGCCAGCGGCAAATCTCATATGCCACCTTCACAAGCGGCTCTTCCTGGTACAGAGGCAGTTCCTTAAGCATTGTTGCACCGATCATAGAGTGCGTCTTCATAATCTGGAGCTCTTCATTCGTAAGCCTTCCCGGTTTATTCAGTATCTCCTGTGCAATATTAATCTTTCCGATGTCATGCAACGCCGAAGCCGTTGTGATCAGAGAAATGTCAGAATGTGTCAGCCCGTACTGCTTCGTCTTCTCTATCAGGCGTTTTAAAAGCATTTCTGTCATCACATGGATATGTAAGACATGCATCCCGCTTTCTCCATTACGGAATTCAACAATATGACTTAAAATCATAACCATAAGACTGCTGGACTTTTCCTTTTCATAAATCTGATCCGTCACCATGCCGACCAGCTTCTTCTGCTTCGCGTAAAGCATAATCGTATTTACGACACGCCGATGTACGACCATCGAATCAAAAGGACGGTTAATATAATCTGTAACCCCTAACCCATATGCACGCTCTACATATGAGGATACGCTCTCTGCCGATATCATAATAACAGGAATGTATTCAATCCATTTGTACCTGTTCATAATTGCAAGAACTTCAAATCCATCCATCTCCGGCATAACAATATCAAGCAGAACAAGATCAATCTCAGCCCCGTATTTTTCGAGCAGTGCAACTGCCTCTTTTCCATTGGCAGCTTCCATAATCTTATATTCTTCCAGTATATCTGCAAGAATTGAACGATTCATCTCCGAATCGTCCACCACCAGGATAGTTGGCTTATTGCTTTTCATTTCACTCATGGAATTATCCCTCTTCTTTCACTTCAGCTATAGTTTCCTAATCCAGATTTCTGACTATTCATCTATTATCGCGCCTGTAAAGATTATATCACAAAAGCGCCTCAAAATCATTCAAATTATCATACTTTCCCCCGCCAATTTCCCCATAGAACGAACAGTGCCGGAAAACCTTGAATTTACAAAGCTTCCGGCACGTCACCGAACAGGGGATGAGGGAATCGAACCCCCGCCAAAGGTTTTGGAGACCCCTATCATACCACTTGACCAATCCCCTATATCTTCTGTTCGTCACACTAAATATTTATACCACAGTTCCCTGCATCTTGTCAATCTAATTTCATCGTTTTCGTACAAAAAATGAAACAGTTCAGCCTACGCCATTCGCAAAACCGCACTTACGTGCTTTTCGTTGCTTTGCAACTCTTTTTGCTCATAATCAGGCGTTCCGCTCATAGCCGGTATAACGTGTTCATTCATGCAAGCATGATTCACACGTTATACCGGCTATGGCTGAACTGTTTCATTTATTTTACCGGCTGTGCATCGGCCATTCCTATATTCATCCTCCGAAACACACCGATCAGTACCTTGCCAAGTGCCAGTACCAAAACAGCGGCTGCAATTGCCTCAGGAATGCCTGATGCTGCTATGGTTCCCATAATCAGCCCCCACACTGCTGTAACTGCAACCTCTCTGGCTTCTGCATACTGTTGTGCGAACAACAGATAAATACTCCCCATAACCGCTATAGTATTTACCATGGAACCTGCAAATCCCACGATCGGAAGCGCAATCAAATGATTCATCCTGAATTTCTCAAGCAGGATCCACAGCCATCCGGCTGCAATCCCGATCAGCATCCTGCATCCTATGGATATCCAGATTGCTTTCACCGCCCCTGATATACCTGTGGTACTCATAAATGGTGAGAATGCAAAGGATAAGAGCGTCGGCGCCATCGTATTGCTGACCAGCGAACAGATTCCGAATACTGCGCCCAGGATCCCTCCGGCCAGAGGGCCTAACAAAATTGCTCCGATAATTACCGGAATGTGTACAGTTGTCGCCTTAATAACCGGAAGCTGAATCATGCCCAAAGGCGTATTCGCCAGCACGATGATAATCGCCGCCATAAGTGCAACACTGACCAAAAAACGGGTGTCATGTCTGTTTGTTTTCATTATTCAATTCCTCCTTGTTATCATTCCTGCCATGCAGGATACAATACAATTACGAAAGTATTATAGCACTGCGGCGCGCCGGCAACAAGTACAATTTCCGGATGCCCTTGAAAGATAAAGCAAAACGGGATATAGTGGTACTGTCGGAACCATTGATTTTTCATTCACAGAAAGGATTTATCTCATATGTTAAAAGGAAAAAATATTCTCCTTGGAGTTTCCGGAGGAATAGCCGCATATAAAAGCGCCTCTCTGGCAAGCCTGCTTGTAAGATCCGGAGCCAGCGTTCATGTCCTGATGACCGAACATGCCAAAAACTTTATCCATCCAGTCACATTTGAGACACTGACGGGAAATAAATGTATCACAGACACCTTTGACCGTAATTTTGAGTTTCAGGTTGAGCATGTCTCCCTTGCAAAATTAGCGGACGCTTTTATTGTGGCTCCTGCAACTGCCAACATTATCGCAAAGCTTGCACACGGACTGGCAGACGACATGCTTACCACCACCTTTCTTGCCTGCAGATGCCCGAAGATCATTTCACCTGCTATGAATACAGCTATGTACGAAAACCCCGTCACCAGGGACAACATGGATCAGCTTCGCAGATACGGCATGGAGGTCATCGTACCCGCCAGCGGACGTCTCGCCTGCGGAGACAGCGGGGCCGGGAAAATGCCGGAACCGGAAATTCTGTTTCAGTACATCTGCAAATGCTGTGCATATCCGAAAGATATGAAAGGATTAAAAGTCCTCGTAACTGCAGGCCCCACCAGAGAGGCCATCGATCCGGTAAGATACATTACCAACCATTCCTCCGGAAAAATGGGCTACAGCATTGCCAGAGCCTGTATGCTGAGAGGTGCGGATGTGACTCTGGTAACCGGGGAGACCTCTCTTAAGCCGCCTGTGTTTGTGGATACTGTCTCGGTAACCTCCGCAAAAGAAATGTTTGATGCAGTCATCTGCCGCAGCAATGAAATGGATATTATCATTAAGGCAGCGGCTGTAGCTGATTACCGCCCTGCATTCGTTTCTGAGGAAAAGGTCAAAAAATCAGGCGCCAACCTGTCCATTCCCCTTGAGCGCACAGACGATATCCTGAAATACCTGGGCGAACATAAACGAAAAGGCCAGTTTCTCTGCGGTTTCTCTATGGAAACACAAAATATGCTGGAAAATTCCAGGAAGAAAATGGAACATAAAAATCTGGATATGATCGTAGCCAACAATTTGAAAGTACAAGGCGCCGGTTTTAAGACAGACACCAATATCGTAACTATCATTACACCTGACACTGTAACAGAACTTGAAATCATGACTAAGGATGAAGTGGCTCTTCATCTGACAGACAAAATATTGGAATTCAGATCACAGAACCCAAATTTTGAATAAAATAATTTCAAAAAATTCAAAATAGTTGTCACAGCTAACGAATACCGCTTATTTTTAAGTATTTTTTGCAGGAATCCATTGACGAAACGTCAAATTGTGGTAGAATAATAAGCACTGAGCAATAGATTGAATGGAGGATATAGCCGTGACACCATATAAAGATCTGACAAAAGAAGAATTATTGGAACTGAAATCTGTCCTTGACGAGCAATTTGACGCAATAAAAGTAAAGGGACTGAACCTTGATATGTCCAGAGGAAAGCCGTCCACTGAACAGTTAAATCTGTCCATGGAAATGATGGATGTGCTGAGAAGCGACTCAGAACTTGTATGTGAGGAAGGCGTCGATTGCCGTAATTATGGAGTCCTGGACGGAATCAGAGAAGCAAAGCAGCTGCTTGCAGATATGATGGAAGTTCCAAAGGATAATATTGTCATCTTCGGCAACTCCAGCCTGAATATTATGTATGACACCATTGCACGCTCTATGACCCATGGCGTTATGGGAAGCACTCCGTGGTGTAAACTGGATAAAGTAAAATTTCTCTGTCCGGTGCCTGGATACGACAGACATTTTGCAATCACAGAATATTTCGGTATTGAGATGATCAATATCCCTATGACGCCTACCGGACCGGATATGGATCTGGTAGAGAAATATGTAAGCAGCGATCCTGCGATTAAGGGCATCTGGTGCGTACCGAAATACTCCAATCCACAGGGAATCACTTATTCCGATGTAACTGTCCACCGTTTTGCCAAGCTGAAGCCTGCCGCAGAAGATTTCCGTATCTTCTGGGACAATGCATACGGAATCCACCACCTGTATGAAGATACACAGGACTATCTGCTGGAGATCCTGATGGAATGCAAGAAAGAAGGCCATCCTGATATGGTGTACAAATTTGCTTCCACCTCCAAGATCAGTTTCCCGGGCTCCGGAATCGGTGCGATCGCGGCCTCTGACGCCAATCTGGCCGATATCAGGAAGCAGATGCGGATTCAGACAATCGGACATGACAAAGTGAAT
Source organism: uncultured Dorea sp. (assembly GCA_910578865.1). Lineage (GTDB taxonomy): Bacteria > Bacillota > Clostridia > Lachnospirales > Lachnospiraceae > Dorea_D. The sequence goes on along the minus strand of CAJTRM010000032.1, from coordinate 17,262 downwards.
CAGCTGAGGCATGCAAGATATTTCAAAGATATCCACGGTATGGTTAAGCATATGAAACGGCACGCAAATGTGCTGCGTCCTAAATTCGATATTGTACTCCATACTCTCGAAAAAGAGCTTGGCGGCCTTGAGATCGGAAGCTGGCTTGCGCCGCGCGGAGGCTATTTTATCTCCTTTGATTCCATGAACGGCTGTGCAAAACAGATTGTTGCAAAAGCAAAAGAGGCAGGACTTATCATGACAGATGCCGGCGCCACCTTCCCCTACGGGAAGGACCCCGCAGACAGCAACATCCGTATCGCACCGTCTTACCCGACTGTGGAGGAGCTAAAGACAGCTGTGGAAATCTTTACCTTAAGTGTAAAGCTTGTAAGTATCGAAAAGATTTTATCTGAAATGTTGGGAATTGAATAAAATCCAGGGAGGGGCTTCGTCAATACCGGGCCCCTCCCTTAAGTTCTAACTTATCTCCAGAGAATCATAAACCTTTCTATTTACTGTTAAATTACTTTCTTTTACCTGCTGTTGAATAAATTGGTCAAGCAGGAACCTCTTATATTCCAATCCATAAACCGACCGTATTGTCTGCCCTTGCTCTATATTCTCCAAGTCTTTATTATGACTGAGGCAGTATTGCATCAATTCTTCATCTGTAAATTTTAATTCCTGGTCTTCCATCTCTTTCATAAGTTCATGTATAAGGTTGCTGAAATAATAGCTCATATATGTTTCCACACTGTAGCTCTTATTTCCGTATACTATCCGGCCGCTCTCTATCTTTTCTTTTCTTTCCTGATTTTCCTCCTCCATGTCTTTTCGGATATCCTCAAAGGAATGACTGTCCGCTATTCCCTTTTTTTGCGCAATGATCAGCAGCATTTGGTCATACAGGCATTCCTGCTTTGCTTTTTCCTTTAACACATCGGCAGTTGTTGCTTCCCCGTCTGCCTTGCGGGCCCAGAAGGCCTCGTCTATCAACTCTGCGTTTTCCTGGTACTGACTGATAATATCTGACCTGTTTTTGGAAATATAATAGTTAAATTGCTCTGTACTGATCTCTGTATCTTCGATTCTGAATACAGCTTCTTCTTTCGCACAGGCAGAGACGCCAGCAACCAGCATGCAGATCATGAATCCAATAAGTAAACTATGTTTCTTCATAAAACCCTCTTTATCCGGCTCCTTAAAAGGGACCGGACGTCACTGCCGGAAACCGGCACTCTAATATATTTCTATTTCCGCAAGACCGACATTTTCTGTACTTTCCGATACAGAAGTAACTACAAACCTGACATTCCTGGATTCTTTATCTACCTGAACCTCCAAAGGTCTTCCGTTATTAGGAAGTTTGCCCACCTCAACCTCAGAACCGTCATCAAATACCAGCTTGCCGCCGAGGATCTGATCCTTGCTGTTCGGCCTGTCATAGAGCAGTACCTTTGAAATCTTTTCCACTTCTTCAAATTCCAGATTGATCCATGCTCCGGTTGTCTCCTGGGCCGTCACCCATTCTGCATGCGGATATCTTGTATGGCCGTGAGGAAGGCCGGATGCATAGCCGTCCCTGATTCCGTCCACTGCTTTCACAGCACTCTGATCGATTTTTTTATCTGAATTCTGCTGCTGCGAGGAGGCTGTAACCGTTGCCTTCTTTGCTATACTGCTGAAATCCCTCGGCCAGAAAATTTCATTTACTTTTGCAAAGGAACCGATATATCCGTAATACTGTGACGTATATAATCTCAATGCCTGATCCTTCAGATTGAATGCAAACGGAGTCTGCCTCATGGAATACGGTACATTTACATTTTCCCGCTCATCCCATTTAAACATCGTCAGCTTCTCCAGACCCTCCGGCATATTCAGAGCCAGAATGCCCTGTGCATCCGAATTGACGATCGGCCAGTTATTGTCCCCGGCACAAGAATGAATAATACTTTCATGCAGGATCGGGTTATAATCAGGTTTTTGCTTTTGAATATTCTGGATTGCTTCAATAGCAAACATTCCCAGGTACGTATGATCAAAATGCATATCATAGCGTGAAGGAACATAGATGTCTGTAGGGCAGTATTCACTGATCGCTGTCTGCAGGTCATTCAAAAAGTTGGCCCTTGTATATGCAGCATGTTCGCCCCATTTTTCATAATGATAGTCCTGCTTTACCTGGCTGTTCCCATAGGTATATTCATTGTTCCACCGGCTCTTAAATACTTCTTCATCCCCTCCGGTATACAACTTGTACAGGAAACTGTCCTGGTAGGTCTGTGCCCCTCCCAGGCCGCCGGTGTCTGCATATCCGAGGAATAATATGTTCTCCTTACTCAGCCCTATTTTATCCAGGGCATTGACTGCCTCGACAATTCTTCCTTCACCTGTGCTCTTGCCATTATAATCTCCGTTCGTCGCCAGCAGAACCCTGACATCTTCGCCGACCTCAAGGGCTCTTTTCATAATTCCTCCTGCCATCAGCATCTCGTCGTCTTCATGCGGTGCTAATACCAGTATCTTCCTGCCGTCTGCATGTCCTGCATCTAGGGCATCAAAATGAATTTCTTTTATTTCCAACGCATCCGACGGATCCGGAAACTCAAATTTTACATATTGGGCCTCCGTCTCCTTCACAGAATGCTTCTTCCCGGCATTTTGTGCTGTGATATCTGCTAATTCAATCCATTTCTTCCCGTCTGAAGACACGAACAGCTTATATGCCTCCGGCGAAGATGCAAAATCCACCGTATGGTTTCTGATACGATAGGCCCTGTCAAGATTCACCTGAAGATATGCTGCTTCTTTCGTATCAGCAGGCTTCCATGTTGTGTTTTCCATGTAGTCGGTTGTGTTTGAAGCAGCAAATCCATCTGCAGACGAGGACGCCCGAACAGGCTGCCCATATGCAGTATCAATATTGATATTCTGCCCCGGCTCCTCCGGGACAACCGGATCCGTATCTACGGCAAATGCTCTGAATTCGGGTATTGCGGCCCATGCAAGAGGTCTCTGTGATGGTTTATCTGTAATTGTCACTTTCAATGTGTTACATTCTATATCACACTCTTTACTTTGTAAAACAGAGGTTACAGGGTCTGTATAAGGCGTCTGCGAAGTATAGTCCGCCACCTCTTTCCAGGTGCTTCCTCCGTCTGCAGAGTACTCTATTTTATATTTCCAGTCTTCTGCCAGATTCGTTTCTCCGTCATACAGGTCTTCCCATTCAATCTCTACCTTTTTTACCTGATACGACTTCCCGAGATCAACCGTCCACCAATATGGAAAAGAGGGACTGTTTCCTGCAAATGTATTCATATCCCCGTCCACGCCGAGTGAAGCGCTGTTATTTCCGTCTGACTGTGCCGTCTCCTTTCCCAACGCCACATTGGTCATCATATTTTCTGTAAATACTTTGAATTCTGCAAAAGCACACCAATAAGATTCACCCGGAAGTCCTGTGATAGTCACCCGGACATAGCGGTATTCTGTCCCGGCATCCATGGTTCCTTTTTGTATTTTTGCAGTTTCTTCATTTTGTGTTTTATCTGCTAACACATCAAAGTGCTCTCCGTCAGATGACGCTTCTATTTTATATTTCCACGGATTGCTCTCTTCTTTTTCAAAGGTGATCTCATAGTCTGTAAGTACATACTGGTCCTCCAGATCAACCTGCCACCATTTGTTGGCTCCTCCTCCGTTGTGAACCCACATGGTCTGGTAATTCCCGTCGTTTCCGTTGCTCGCAGGTCTCTCACAATCACCCGAGGTGGTCACTGGCTTCCCCTCCGATATATTCATTTTACTCATATCGGTTTCTTCCAGTACCAGATTGTCTATTTTGACATCACTGACTCCGTCTTCACATCTTATCACTAAATATACGGCCATATTATTCAGCACAAAGTCTGTAGTATATTCTTTTTCCTCAGACCCGATCTTAAATGTATTGGACTCCGACCCGGAAATCACTTCTATCGTGGCGCTCTCACTGCATGACGCAGAAAAGCCTCTGAAAATATTTCCATACGGAATCGCGATCTTGTTCACCTGCCCGTCCCGGGTCAGAGAATCAGCCCACAGCTTCACACTGCCTCCGGCTTCTCCTGTATTCCATCCCATATTTCCAAAATTGCAGTCCTCATACTTTCCGGACAAAACCTGAGCCCCTTCTTTCCGATCCTCAAAATCAATTACTCGCTGATCTTCTGTCAGTTCTCTGGCATAAACTGTCTTAGGGCCAAAGTAAAACAAACCGCCTGTCAGAGCGATCAATAACCCTATTGCAGCAGATAACCTTTTTTTCATACTTATCACCCCTTTTCTATGAATCTTCATATACATTAAACTCGGCAATTGCAGGCCAGTAATCTGCGCCCTCAAATTCAGGCGCGCCGGTCAATGTCACCCGGACATATCTCGCCTGTACAGCCTCCGGCAGTGTCTTTTCCTCATACCGTGCACCGTCTTCCGAGTCATCCTTTTGATCGATCTCAGTATAAGTTACATTGTCAGTGGACACAGATATGATATATTTCCAGGAACCCGGCAGATTGTCCTCTTCAAAAAAGATCTCATATTTTCTTATATCATATATATCTTCGAGGTCCACGGTCCACCACTGCGGGAACAAATCAGTAACTGCCAGCCCGTCTGCAACCCATAACGTTGACGTGTCTCCGTCATTGCCGTTGCTTCCCGGCCGCTCTTCGGCTGCCGATGTAGTCACCGGCTTACGAAGCGCCAGGTTCGTGCAGTCTCTTTCGTAAACCTTAAACTCAGCAAAGGCCGGCCAATAATCCGCTCCCGGAAGCCTGGTGATCTTAACCCGGATATATCTGTAGATACTTCCCGGTTTAAATATACCGGTCTGAACCCTGGCGCCGTCCTTATTATCTGACGCATCGTACAGCGGCACACTGTCAAAATCAGCCTGTCCGTCTTTCTTTCCTTCAATAATATATCCCCATGCCCCTTCTGTTTCCTGCTTTTCAAAGACAATTTCAAAATCCGACAGATCAAAGTCTTTTCCCAGATCAACCATCCACCACTGGTTTAATTCCTCGCCGCTGTGAATCCACATAGTGTCTTCATCCCCGTCATTTCCATATGCCCCCGGATATTGATCTGTCCCGCTTGTCTCTACCGCCTTGCCCAATGCAAGATTGGGCCTTTCATACTCTGCGTCCGCAAGCCAGAGGCTGTCAAAATACACTCCAGAGCTGCCGGACAGCGCCTGAATCGAAATCTCAATCTCATCACTGGCAGACTCAAATCCGGTTTCAAACCTGTTATTTGCCGAGGTCGCACAAAATGACTTTGAGTATCCGTTGGCCGAGACTGTAATCTTCGCAATTGTATCGCTTTTAGCCGTAAAGCCTTTCAGCATCTTTCCCTTCGGCAGCCGAATCGTACCGGAATCCGCACTGTCTGACAGATATAATACCTTCGCCCCGTCGGCTTCCTTTGTATTCCAGCCGGCTTCAAATGTACAGTCTTTATAGATCCCGTCAAGAGGCATGTCTTCTGCGCTTCTGTCCTCAAAATCAATCAGTCCATGCACTTCGGTAAAAGTTGCACCGCTGTTGTCCGCACCGATATTAGGCCTGTCTGCCGCCGATACGGCATTGCCCCAGTAGTCTCTTCCTCCGTTATCCGGAATAACGGCCCCGGCATTCTTACACGCCGAGCCTGACGATAACTTATATCCCTCTACGCTTTTGCTCCCGACAGAACCGCTGCCCAATGCCTGGAAATCATCTTTGGTAATAGAAACGGCTCCTTTGTCATCATCCCGGGAAATATGGCTGTCACTGCCCCCATATGCATTATTTTCTGCAGTTCCCTTTAGGTTCGGATGCCACCCTTTGGAATCTGCGTCGCTGTATATCACATTGTTTTTGAATACATAATTATTCTTATCTACGGTAATGCCGTCCCAATTATTTGTAATATAACTGTCATGGCCCTCACTCAGATAAAAATCATTGTTATAGACATACATCTTACATCCCGGAACACTGGAATATCCGCCGATAGTGACAATCGCTCCGCCGCCGTAGCTGTTTGTTCCATAGCCGTCATTCTGACTGATATTGTAGCGTATATGAGTGGTATATTTTGTCCCCAGGGCGCATTCAAAAAATGCACCTGACGGATTATCATGTGTATAATTATACTGAATATAATTTAATGTAGCATTTACGTCCGCATCAAACGCCTGGGAATCTTCCTTGGATTCTGACGCCCCTGAATTATACACCTCATTGAACTGTGCAATTGTCCGCTCTCCGTTTTCCCACCACACAGGCACATTGCCGTTGGGGCCGCTGTTGCAGCCATTGGAGACATTATATTCGATTACTGCATCCTCATATGCAGAAGGACAGATCGCTGCATTTCCGATATCCTCACAATAATTATTTCTTATAACAAGGTTCGTGCTGTTATAACGCTGCCCCGCATACTCACTGTCAGGGATGCCTGTCTCGTTCGCAAATCTGCTGCTTCCCCATGTGGACAGGAAATTGATCCCATAATGATTAATATTCGGACCTACAATATTATCCTCTACAATAATATCATTCCATTTTGTAGGTGTTTCGTTTCCGCGGATAATATAGATGATCCCGCCTCTTCCGATTCCGGCCTGCTGGCCGATGGGGTGGGAAACAACATCATGCACATACAGATTTCTGCAATACATATGCTCTAACGTCCCCGCATCCTTTCCCATGATCAACACACCATACTTCTTAATATGATCGTCAGGGTTTTCTCCCGGGATCCTGTTGGTAACCTCTAAAGAAGTAATCTCCCAATACTGCTGGTTATAAAAAAATACAGCTGCATTGAATATTTTATTCTCCAGGTCATCACCCTTGTCTTTGCACCAGTTATTTCCCTGTATCATCGGACGCGCCTCTGCATCTCCGTAATCCCCTATCACAATAGGAGCCTCTTTGGTTCCTGAGCCTTTCGGGCTCAGCTGGCCGTTCCATACGTCCCCTTTTTGAAATAAAATCTTGTCTCCCGGACGAAAGGTTGTCGCGTTTACCTTTTCCAGCGACGACCATGCATTTTTCGGATCTGTTCCCGAATTACTGTCATTTCCGCCGTCACGGTCGATATAATATGTAACCCCCTTGTTCTGTTCCGCTTTTGCCTCTGCTCCCCAGACCGGCACGCACCCAAACAGGATGACGGCGCTGAGGCAAATACCGGCTATTTTTTTCATAACTTTCATCTTCTTCCTCCTTTCCTACGATCCTTGTGTCAATAAAAAGTCCAGAAACGTCTTTACACCACCTCCCAATACTTTCACGCCTTCCGGCCTTTCACCGGCAACATCCGAGACATCAAAAAAATCTCCGTCAGCTGTCGCCCTCGTGAACATGAAGCTGTCGCTCCCATATATTCCCTTTTCAAGCCCTACATACTCATCTCCCCAATATGAGCATTCATTGGCCCGGATATCCGATTCTTTCAAGAGCTTTGCAAGAATGGTATCAACATTATCACTCTTGCTTGATATACCTACCTCCAGATATTTCGCATCGCAGGTGGGGACCACGTCGATCTGGTATTTCCTTCCTATGCTTTTAGCCAGCTCAATCAACCTGTTCATTCCTCCGCTTATCCCGTGGAGTTCCAATTCTCTTTTCAGATTGTCCAGTTCATTTTCCTGCATAAATAACTGATCTCCGCGTGCATTGGAAACCATCAGGTCTATTTTACAGTAATTAGGTCTGCTGAATACAATATCCGTATCATAATCATATTTTTCTTTCAGTTCCATATGAATGTCGAAGCAGATCCTGTGAATATCCAGCGCAAGCTCTTTCGACGGGATCACACTCTCAAATATGCAAGGGCTTCCCCCTTCAAATGTATAATTGTAGGCTCCCCTGCCAAGTCCAAGGTACAAGTTGCTGAGCTGTTTTTCTGTAAAATATCTCTCTATTTCTCCGCCTGCGATATTTTCCATTGTTGTTCCGCTGATGACAGCTAATTTTATACCTGCATCCAGCAATGGGCGCATCGCTTCCACAGCCTTATCTACGGGCGCCTTTCTGGACAGGACCGCAGTCCCGTCCCAGTCAAAAAAGATCGCTTTATATTTCTTCAATATAAGTTCCTCCCTCCTGCGGGATCCTTACTTTCTTTGCATTAACATAGAATTGGATGCCCTCTCCCTTCTCCAGTGTAAATTGTGATCTGTTCCTCTCAACACACACCTTCAAAAGAGAATTCCTGTAATTTATTTTAAAAGTATATTTTTCCCATTTTGACGGAAGCGCAGGTTTAAAGTACAACTCTGAACCGTGACACCTGAGCCCGGCAAATCCGTTTACAATGGCCTGCCATGTGCCTGCCATATTGGCAGCGTGTATCCCCGCATAAAAATTATTATGATAATCATCCAGATCCATCCTGGCAGAATCAGAAAAATATCGGTAAGCCTCTTCATAATATCCCACCTCGCACGCTACGATTCCGAAAATGCATGTGGACAGGGAGGAATGATGTAAAGTAACCTCCTGATAAAAATCATAATTTCTCCGTATTTCTTCTTCTGTAAACAGATGACTGTGAAGATACATTCCCAAAATGGCATCCGCCTGCTTTGACATGCGGTGGCGCATAATAAAAAGCGGATGGTAGTTTTCATACAGCCAGGCTCTTTTCTCAGGCGGGATCCTGGACTCGTCCCACGGCCTCCTCATCATAAACCCGTCATCAAGCGGATACACCTGCCTTGTTTCATCATACGGAAAATACATATTTTCAATGATTTCCGACCACAGGCCGGTCTCAGCCTCCGAAAAATGAAGCTTATGTTCTAATCCCTTAAGACATGCAGGATCATGATCCCGGAGGTACCTTACCGCATATAATGCGTCTCTCAGGTTTTCCCTGGCCATAAGGTTCGTATAGAAATTATTGTCAACCAGAACATTGTATTCATCCGGCCCAGTTACACTGCAGATACAATATTTACCGCCCCTGCATTCTGCAAAGCTCCCTGCATCTGCCCATACCCGTGCGGTCTCGATCAATATTTCAGCCCCTCTGCTTTTAAAATACTCCAGATCACCCGTCACCTGCAGATACAGGGACAGTGCATAGGCAATATCCGCATTAATGTGGTATTGTGCCGTCCCCAGCGGATAGTAGGTGGACGCTTCTTCTCCGTTAATGGTTCTCCACGGATACAATGCACCTCTTTCATGCCCTAATACTCTTGCTCTGGCCCGGGCCTGGTCAAGTGTTTCATAACGGTAATCCAGAAGCCTCCTTGCAAGATCAGGCTCTGTATATATAAATACCGGCAGGATATACATCTCTGTATCCCAGAAATAATGTCCCTCATACCCTTCTCCGGACAGACCTTTGGCGCCCATCCCTGTCCTTCCGTCTCTTCCCGCAGACTGCAGGATATGGAAAAGATTAAAGCGGATTCCCTGCTGCAGTGCTCTGCTGTTGTCTCCTTCAATTTCAATATCTGCCACTGTCCAGAACCGGTGCATATACTCTTTCTGTTTTTCTTCAAAATACGCATATCCCATGTCAGTTGCTTTTTTCAGCATAGATTTTACAAATTCGTTCAAATGATCTTTTTTTACATCCAGGTCAGATGTATAGCAGATAAATTTTTCCAGGGTGATCTTTTGCCCTTCCCTGCCTTGTATTTTAAAATGAACCGCCCCGTCAAAGGTATGCTCCTCCCCGGACACTGCTGTAACGCCTGCCGATGGGAGGATCGTATGACTGCTTCCGCACGCAACGGTAAGTCTGCTGGTCTGTGTAATCCCTTTGTAAAACAGCTCCGTATTGTCTGCCGTTAATTCAAGCGGCTCCAGTTTTCGTCCGAACGGACCGTAATCTACGATCGGATTCGTTTTTCTTGTATGATTTTCTACATCTGCCTGTAATACGGAAACGATCTGTATAGTTCCTGAAAAGTTAAGCGGCAGAATCTGATACTCCATGGCAATAATATTCTTGATATGGAAAGATACCAGCCTGCGGATCTGTATCCGTACCTTTTTCCCGCCCGGCGAAGTCCACAGCAGCCTGCGGACCAGCACCCCGTCTTTCATATATAATGTCCGGTCATATTCCTCTGTTTTACCTGTATCCATGCTGAACTCTTCATCATCCAGATAAACCCGTGTTTCTTTCAGATTCGGAAGATTAAGCAGAGACTGGCTGAGCAGGGGGGATCCAAAATTAGCTTCCCCATACCGGATTTTCTCGCTTTCATAAAATCCATTTACGAAATTCCCCTCAAGACCAGTGTCAACATCAAATGGATATGCCTCTTCATAGGTTCCTCTTGTTCCGATATATCCGTTTGACAGAGAAAATGTTGTCTCATTCCTGTAGTTTGTCTCTTTATCAAATGACTTTTCCGTAATTTCCCATTCCTGCACCGGATAGATTGCTTCTTTTCTTATTCCCATATGCCACCTAACCTTTCACAGCCCCTGCAGTCAGGCTCTCCATTACCTGCCTCTGCAGAACAATAAATACCAGAATAGTCGGAAGGACTGTCATCACCACAGCCGCAAACAAAGCAGAGTAATTGTTGGCAAACGTACCCATATAGTAATTCAATGCGATGGGTACGGTTCTGGCAGTATCCCCGCTCGTCAGCATCAGTGCAAAATAAAATTCATTCCATGTATTAATGAACTGCAGAAGTGCAATTGTCACAAGCCCGGGCTTTGCCAGCGGGAGTATAATATGTATGAATGTCTGCAGGAATGTGGCGCCGTCAATATATGCCGACTCTTCCAGAGCCGTGGAAATTGTTTTATAGTAACTGGTCATCACAAAAAATGACATTGGGATTCCCATTGCCGAGTAGACAATAATCAGCCCAAGCTTTGTGTCAAAAATTCCAAGCTTCTGAAAAATGGCAAACAGAGGCTGTGAGATTGCCTGTGCCGGAAGCATAAGCGATGCAGAGATCAGCAGTATGATCAATGTCTTACATTTGAACTCGAACCTGGAGATAATATAGGAACACATTGCTACTAAAGCGACGGTAACCAGTACACTGCACCCTACGATAATGACACTGTTCAGAAAATATTTTGCAATGGGGGCAAATTTAAAAGCCGCTTTGTAATTTTCCAGATTGAAGGAAGACGGCCATGAGAGCGCCGATGAGTTAATCTCTGCATAAGTCTTAAAGGAGCTTATAAAAGCCCATACGATTGGTCCGACTGCAATCAGAACAAAAAACAGCATAAAGAGATACTTTACAACCTTCGATGTTAAAATTGCTGCGCCTGATGTCTGTTTCATTTACCTGACCTCCTTCTTTTCTCTTTTTTCCCGGAACAAATACTGTACAAAAAGCACCAGTACCAGTCCGATCACAATCTGCACTGCTCCGACTGCATTGGCTTTACCGTAGTTATTCTCCAATGTAGCCGCCTTATAAAGGTAGATCGGCAGATTCAGGGTTGTACTTCCCGGTCCCCCCTTAGTTGTCATATATATGATGTCAAACTGTGACACCATAGCTACGGAAGCCAGGGTGACACAGGTACCGAAAATATTCTTCATCAGCGGCAGCGTAATATATCTGTCAATCTGCCATGGTTTCGCGCCGTCAACCCTTGCCGCTTCATAGATGTCTTTGTCAATCGCGCCCATCTCTGCCAAAAATATAATGGTATTAAAGCCCGAATATAAAATCCAGGTTAACGTCACTGTCCAAAATGCATATTTTGAATTTCCGAACAAGTTAGGTACCTGGGAAACCTCTAGCCCCATTTTCTCAAGAAAAGGTTTTACAACCCCAAAAGCCGGATTCAGCAGCAGTGTAAACATCACGCCGGTTGCTGCTGTCGGAATAATGTTTGGGATCATATATGCGGTTCTGACAACTTTCCATCCCTTCGGCTTCCTCCGAAGTACAAGCGCCATCAGAAGCCCTAATGACACATGAAATGTCGATTGAAGGACAACCCATACCAAAGTATTCTTAATCGATACAAGGAACTCCTTATCTCTAAAAATATTCATAAAATTTTTCAGCCCGGAAAAATCCGGTCCTGAGAAGGTTGTGTAATCACACATTGATGTATAGATGACTGTAATAATCGGCGCCGCATATACGATTGCAAACAAGATCATACACGGCATTGTAAACAGTACGATCCAAAAGCCTTTATTTTTTACTTTCATACCATGCCCCTTTCAAAAAAAGGATCCGCAAATATATCTATCTGCGAATCCTTTTATGTATTTATCCTATTCCTGATTCTTCTCCGCTGATTGCGTTAATTTCTCGCAGAATTCTTTTGGTGTAATATTTCCATATGCGAGTTCCGGAAGTTCAGTTGAGAACGTATCAATTGTATTCTGATACCAATACGCCTGATTCTGACCATACGTAACTTCGGCTTTATTCTGAATTTCCAATACTTCAGCCATCAATGGATCACTTTCAGTAAGTTCCGCCGGAATATCCAGATTGTTTGATACCGGCTGTAAACCTGTCATTTCAAGAGCCTTGATCTGATTCTCCGGGGTGGTCTCAAACTTCAGGAATGCAACAGCTGCTTTGATCTTATCTTCTTCAGTAGCTCCTACCATATCGCCAGGTGTCGGCACCATCTCCATACCATTTCCGGGCATTAACATAATTCCCACCTTATCATAGAAGCCCTCCGGAGCCTTTTCTTCCTGAGAAAAATCCGGGATCATCCAAGGACCGTTCGGGAACATTGCCACTTCCCCGTTAAAGAAATGGGTAGCCATCGGATCATACTTTCCGCCTACGGCATCCGCCGTCGTATACTCTTTGAACATTTTCTGAATTGTCTCCGCTGCTTTTTCCACCTCAGGAGTGTTAAAATCTGTCGGATACATTGTATTCATCCACTGATTTCCCGCATCTCCGGCTGTTCCGATCAGAGCGCTCATCCACAGATTTGTCAGCCATCCGGAATCCGCGCTGTCCATACCTACCGGTGTGATGCCTGCTTCTTTTAATTTATCGCAGGCTGCAAAGAACTCATCCCATGATGCAAAGGCAACCTCAGGAGCATCGATGCCGGCCTGTTTGAACAATTCCTTATTGTAATAGATATAAGAAATCTCTTTTGATACAGGAACACCATAAATTTTTCCTTCTACTGTGTTAAATTCTAAAGAAGTATCGTCAAAAAGTGCTTTCCACTCGGCATCTTCTTCAAAATATGGCGTAAGGTCTGCAACCTTCCCTGATTTTGCCGCCAGTTCTGTAATATTGTTTCCCCCGTTAAATACGATATCCGGCAGATCTCCGCTTGAGATCAACAGTTTTATCTTCTGGTTATATGCATCTGTTGTCGGAATCTCCTCGAAGTTAAACTCAACATTTTTTCCTTCTTCCGTCTTCTTAAACTCCTCGAACAGATAGGAATAATAGTCCGCTGCATAATCTGTCCCGACGTGATAATTAATTACGTCCAGCACTACCTTCCCTGAATCGTCAGAGCCTGAAGCTTTATCATCTCCTCCCTTGCCGCAGGCAGCCAGGCTGACGACCATTGTTCCCATTACCGCTGAAGCTAATATTCTCTTTAGCATTTTACTTTTCATAACGTTCCTCCTTTTCACGTTCACTGATTTGTATTTATTATACTTTTAAAACAGATATTTTTTAATAAACAGCCTTGCTCTGTTCTTGAACTTTTCCGCGCTGTATATCCATATTTTTCTTACTGATTCCTGTTTTTTCCATTCTCTTTTGATTTTTTGTCCAATCGTTTTAATATCTTTGCATAAGTTCAAAACCCATTGAATCACTCCGCAAAATGTGTCATAATAAAGAATAATGTAAGGACTCAAGTAATAATATGTTTGCAAAGAAAGATACTAAAACTTTATCATTGCGTTCCTTTATTACTGTTACGATTTCTTTTACCGTAACGATTATTTTACTATGTACGATTTTATTTTATTATGTACAGACTGCCACAATCCTGACGGACACCTATCAGCGTTCTATTACTGCTCAGTTAAATCAATTTAATCAGCAGATTACCGAGCAGATCAGCTCTATTGATTCTATCATACCATTATATCTTTCAAATAACCTGATACAAAATGTTCTGGAATCTTCCGATTCAGATATCGAAAATTCTTTTAATATTGAAAAACAAATGACTTACATATATTACAGTACACCGCTTGCCAGCAAAAACTATACAAGCGCTATTTATATTATCTGTAAGGATAATACAGTTCTTCATGCAAATACATCCGCTTCGCCCGAACCGTCTGAGTATCATTGCCAGGAACTTCTGAAACAGATCAATAAAAAAGAGCCGCATCTCATCTGTACAGTATTGCCGGAGGATAACGATCATCTCTTCTTTATCCGTAATCTGTTTGACGGAAATACCGGAAGCTACATGGGCACCTTTGTCATAAATGTGAACAAAGAACGATGGATCTCTTATTGTGCAAAGAAAATGGAACCTTCATGGTTTTTCTGCCTTTATAATTCATCCATCAATATCCTTTCAGACCCGGGCATGGAAAAACAATATCTTGAACTTCAGCGGTTGACAGACCCGGAGCACTCAAATAATACTTTCCGCGAGCTGTATCTCGTAAATGATGATTACTTTGTAGCCACACAGACCTTGAAAGAAATCAACCTGACTTCTGCCGTGGCCGCTTCTAAGACAATACTTTTAAATGATCTAAACAACACCTTAAAGTCATATCTTTTCCTGCTGGCCGCCATAATTTTAATAGCCCTTGCGGGTGCTATTGTCATAAGCCATATGATCACACGGCCAATAGATAAAATGATATACCATATCAACCAGATTGCCGACGGGGAACCGACGATCCTGCCGCCTATGAAAATGTACAGGGAATTTGACGTCTGGGCCAATTCATTTAACCAGATGTTAAAGCAGCTTGATGTATATTATAATGATAACTTCCAAAAGCAATTACTGCTTAAAAATGCAGAAATAAGAGCTCTTCAGACGCAAATGAACCCTCACTTCCTGTTTAATGTACTGAATACCATTGCCTGGAAAGCACAAATCTCTGAAAACGAAGATATTTATCAAATGGTGATTTCCCTTGGCGAGCTTCTGAAAGCCAATACTTTATCAAAGGAACAGGACTGCATCAAACTGGAGCAGGAAATCAGCTATGTCAAATTCTACATCTATCTGCAGCAGATGCGGTTTGAAGATAAAATATCCTGCAGCTTCCAGATTCCCGAGGAATTACTGCAGAAAAAAATTCCGAGTTTTTGTATTCAGCCTCTGGTAGAAAATGCGATCGTCCATGGACTGGAGCCAAAAACCGGAAAAGGAAAACTGGTCATTCAGATATTGAAGACTGATTCCGGTCATATGGAGATATCTATTATTGACAATGGCGTTGGTTTTCAAAAGATTCCGGACGTACAGTCCATACGCTCTTCTGAAAAAGACTCGCATACACACGTAGGTCTCCGCAACCTTGACAAACGTTTGGAATTGTTATACGGCAAGGCTTCCTGTCTTAAAATAGACAGTCTGCCGGACGTATATACGATGATTTCCTTTTGCATTCCATTTATAGAGGAGGAATAGTATGACATTCAAGATACTGATCGTAGATGATGAAGCGCTGATGCGGAAAGGGATCTCTCATTTTATCAATTGGGAATCCATAGACTGTGAAATTGTCGGTACTGCTGAAAATGGGCTTATTGCAATCAATTTTATTAAAAACAACCCTGTAAATATTATCATAACAGATATTAAAATGCCGGCTGCCGACGGTCTCGATATCGCACAGTTTGTCCACGAAAACTGTCCTGAAATAAAGGTAATACTTCTGACCGGATATGCTGATTTTGAATATGCAAAAACGGCAATCAAGTATAACGTTTCTTCTTTTATTTTGAAACCCACAAATAAGAAAACCTTATTGGATGCAGTGCAGGATGCCCAGGAGCAGATCATCACTTCAAAAACCTATGCATCCATTACCAAAGAAGAGCTGGCCTTTCTAAAAGATCAGCTCTTGCAGGAAATGACAATTTCCACTTATAACTCTTCCTTTGAACAGCGCCTTCAAAAGCTGGAGATTGCTTTAAACTACTATTTTGCAGTGGCCTTCCAGCTTGTCCCTCTGGGGAGTGATCTGGCATCTTTAAAAAAGATAATTATTGATGAGAAAAAAAATGCCTATTGCTACAGATATAATAACCTGATCATTACAATATATTTTTTACAGAAGCCTGCTGTCCGCGTGCCCGAAAAAATATTGGAAAATTGCTCTGAGATCACAACAATTACACAGACTCTGGATTCCCGGCAGATTACAATCGGCATCAGTTCCTGCCACAAAGGTGCCGCCGAGTTCCAGTCTGCCGTGTCTGAGGCAATACATGCACTGACCCTTAATTTTTATTCCGAAAAGAATATTGCCCTTTTTACTGATTGCGGAAAAACATCTGAATATGACCTGACGGCCGAAAATTCCTTAGATCTTTTTCATTTTGAGAATCATCTGAACAGCTGGGCTTTTGATGAGGCAGAGGCTACGCTTCACACAATTTTTTCTAAATTGAAAAGTAATTTTGTTCATTCCATGGAGGCAAAAAATATCTGCTCTCAGATTTATTACATCTGCTACCGCGTATTGGCAAAAAAAGAGGCTCCGCTTCCTCCAAGCGGGTACCTCTCATCCATAAATACGGCTTCTGATATTTTTACACTTGAAGATACGATCCAAAAACTCATGGACTATACGAAAGAACAGTTTGCCGGAGCGACTACCGTTCAAAACAAGCTTATTGAAAATACGATAAAATATATAAACGATCATCTTTCAAGTCTTTTATCACTGGAAGCTATTGCCGAACACCTTCACATTTCTCCGTCTCATCTGAGCCGGACCTTTAAAAAAATGTACGGAGAATCCATCACGGAATATGTCAATAAGGCCCGTATTGAACGTGCCAAGGAGTATCTGCTGCAAACGGATCTCCTTACATATGAAATCGCCAATTTGACCGGCTACAATGACGCAACCTATTTTTCATCTATTTTTAAAAAATATACGGGATTCAGCCCGACAGAATACCGGCAGAAGAAAGTTCGCTCTTAACCATAGCAAAATGGCGGCGTAGTAAACCACACCGCCATTTTATAATTATTTTCATATACCCTCAAAACTGCATATAAGAAATCTTGTCATCATCCATTTTTACCTATCCACCTTTTGCTTGGAAAGCAGTCGATCTGTCTC
>CAJTRM010000031.1 GCA_910578865.1 uncultured Dorea sp. | reverse complement strand
GGTAAGTGCCAGAGGATTTCTTATTTTGTCAAGGTACGGATTATTACCTACTTACCTTATTCCACGAGTGAAATACAAGTAGGTGTTATGCAAGACGGAACGCCTGTCTATAGAAAAATTGTAAAAACACCTATGACAAATTTTACGAAACCAACGTCAGGATATCAGTCAGTCTCTGTTGGCCTTGGAGTAATTATAAAGAACTTATTGTATTTTAACGTATTTGCATTCAGTGGAAGCACATTTTACCCCATGCCGTACAGCGGAGATGGGCACTATGGTACGTGGTTGCAATCTTTTGCAAAAACTGGAACACAAACATCCATGAGGTTGTCTAACAATGTGGCCTGGGGCGCATCGTACACATTAGTTGTGCTCATCGAGTACACAAAATAGGAGTAGTAACATTATGTCATCATTTAACATAACAAAGCAACAAACACCATATCAAGAAAGTGATTATGTTTTAGAATTACAAACAGACATACCAGGAGATAGATATATCTTGCAAAATGCAATTAAAATAGCTGGTATATATACTTTTTCAATTTGGTATAAATCAATTATAAATTCAACTATCACATTTAACGTACTTGGAGAAATTGAAGCGGTTGAAGCATGTTCAACATGGAAAAAATTTGTAAAAACTGTAAAATGTGATGGTGCTGAAAAAAACATTTATATACAGCCAACATTAGGTGATGCTATATATCTTTATATGGGGTATTTAGTCGAAGGTGTGATAGACTCATCATGGTTGCCAGCACCAGAAGATATTGAAAATGAATTCACAAATGTCAGATCAGAAATTCAACAAAATGCAGACAATATCTTGTTTCGTGTTGAAAATGTATATGCTACAAAAGACAATGTAAATGCTGTAAAAACAGAACTAAAATTAGAATCAGATAATATACGGCAATCAGTAACTGAGATGAGAAATGACATCGAACAGCAAAAAACATCTCTTGAACAAACATCTAATGATTTGACTTTTAAAATTCAAAAACAAAAAGAACAAACGACTACAGAAATAAATAATGTTAATTCCGAGTTTAAAAAATATGTCAATAACTATGAAACATATATTAGAATGTCTGATGAGGGGATTGATATTGGAAAGCTAATTAACGGTGATAACACTCCATTCTCAGTTAATATATCTAATGAACAAATGTCTTTCAAACAATGTGGTAATGTAGTCGCATATATCAACCACGACAAATTATATATTACAGATGTACATATTAAAAATTCATTGACATTTGGTACAGAAGAAAATGGTTTTTTTGATTGGGTTCCCAGAGAAAGTGGGAACCTTTCTTTAGTTTGGAGGGAAAAATAAATGGAGGTGAAAACAAATGGCAATTTCAGGACACGGAACAAATTATTCAGTTTTTAATAGTGTTCATATAGAGATATTTTGGACACAATCTAATTTTAACCCTAATAATGAATCATTTGATATAAGTTATACAATAAATGTATCATTTTCGCCAACTATCCCACATGAGAAACACAGAAATTTTAAATTAACATTTGATTATAGTATAGATGATAAAATTGTTAGAGTTATAAATGCCAAAACGATTAATCCATCTTCTTCATTCACTAATGTTGCATCTGGTACTATTACCATTAAATCCAATCAATTGTCTAATATGATTATTCCATGGAATGTAAATTGTATAGTTTCGTATCAATCAGGAATAGAAACTTTAGGAGATAATGTTGCCTGGACAGATGGGCAATCTCTTCTTGATCATACATTTAATTTAGATGGATTTAAATCTCCCACAGTAAATAGTGTTGTTCCCAAAATAACAATTTTTGAAGAATATTGCAGTACTATAACTTTCAACATTAAAGAGGCATATAAAAATTTGAAATATACCGCTATTTTAAATTTTAAAGATTATTCTGAAGAAATATTTGTAAATAAAACATTAACAGAGACTTTGATAGAATATACACCACCGATTTCATGGATTTATTTGATGCCAGATTCAGAAACTATATTAAACGCTAACGAGAAACCAAAAATAACAATTATATCATATAACACAAATGGTAAGCAGGTTGGAACAGGTTTTTCGTTTTATTCAAACCTTGAAATAGATGAATCTGTAAAACCATCTATTGAAAATTTATTATTGGAAAAAATTAGTGATACTGTTCCTGATGAATGGGATTTGTTAGTACAAGGTAATTCACAGGCCAAAATAACTATGCAGAATATATCTCCTGGCAAGGGTGCAAAGATAAAAGAGTATCATATTTATGACAATATAGGAAATATATCCTCAGCTACCACTTTGACAACTGATACTCTATTAAAATCAGGTATATTGGAATTTAATGCATATGTTATCGACTCACGAAACAGAAAAAGTAATATTAAAACATTTTCTATTAATGTCGAACCTTATTCCTATCCTTCTATAATTGAATATTATGCAAAACGGTGTAATAGAGATATGGAATTGATTGATAATGGTAAAAATATTCTTGCTAAAATAAATGCTTCGTATTCCTTATGTAATTACAAAAACTCAATCATAGATTTAAGTGTTAAGGTAAAGAAAAGTGTCAACGATGAAATAATTAGTACAGATAATATTAATTTAAATAATGAAACACTATTGAGCGGACTATACGATCCTGAATATAGTTATTTAGTAACATTTACTATTTCGGATTGTTTACACACTTCAAATATTTCAATATTAGTTTCAACATCTAATGCAACTATAGATTTAAAAAAGGGTGGAAAGGGAATTGCTTTTGGAAAAGTTTCGGAATTAGATGGTTTTGAGTGCGAGTTTGACGCTTACTTTAACAATAACTTATATATTATTTTCGATGGAATAAAAAAAGAATTAAAAAGTCTATTACAAGAAAGAATAACATTGGATAAAATTGTAAATTCTACTGAAATAACAGAAGCTGGATATTTGATTGATGGAAAATGTTTAAGTGATGCTTTATTTGAAATAAATAACTCTATTAATTCTATTATAAATACAAATAGAGATAATTACATTATTGATTTTGGAGCTAGTTCCATAAAAACAGAATCAAAGGAAACAGATTATGGAACTTTTTCTAATGGTTATACAACTATTAATTTAAATAAGCCATTTACTTCAAAGCCATTTATATTATTACAAAATAACAGTTCTAAGTTAACCAATATATCAGTAAGTAGTTATGATAAATCTACTAATTCTTTAGATATATACGGATATTATGATATTGGAACTTCAAGTACAACGATTCATTTTGATTGGTTTGCTATACAAGAAATATAAAAACAGGAGAATTTAATATGCAAAACATATTATTTACAAATAAAGATACCTATTCAAAAGTTGATGTAAAAAAAATTTCAGATCATACTATATTAATAATAACAAACGAACAACCAAATATTTCTGGATTTTGCCTTGTAACAGACACTGATGAAATATATGGGAAATATTATGAATACACGACACTTTATCGCAAAATTGACGGTGGATACATTTTAAGCAATGACGGATCTATATATGTTGAACCAGATCCTGAAATTCCAGTTGAAGAACAAACATATGAACCCACGATAGACGAAATAAAAAACAAAAAAAGAATGGAAATTGAAAGTTGTTATTTGCAGTTATATTCTTTTGGAACAGATGCAACTTTAAGCGATCAAAGTATTATACATATCCCTAATATTGATAATGATATGCTAATAGCAATAGGAACTGCATATAATTCAGCAATTGTTCTTTTAGAATCTGGATCTACGGATACAAAAATTCCATTTGATATATCGCAAGTATGCAATTCATATATTCCTCTTGATATTATGAAAATATATATATCCATTCAATCTCTTGTAATTTACAATAGATCGTTGAAAAATGAGTTATTGTCTACATTAGATAGGTGTGATAGTATTGAATCTATAAATAATTTAATTTACAATGAAAATTCTTTAGATGAAGTCAGTTTATCATTATTTAAAAAATCAATTAATGACGGCCAAAATGTGATTAATGAAATTCTTTCTAAATATATATCTGCAGGTGAAAATGCGTAAGATAAAACCACTTATCTTAATCGTGATAGGTGGTTTGATTTATTCAATAATAGAAATCATATATCGTGGGTATACTCATTGGACAATGATTCTTGTCGGAGGATTAGCTTTTTATTTTATTGGGTGTTTAAATGAGCATATTTCGTGGAATATGCCATTATATCAACAGATGATAATTGGATCAGCGATTGTCACAGTTTTGGAGTTTATGGCTGGTATGATAGTAAATATAATACTTCAGTGGAACGTGTGGGATTACAGTAATGTCCCATTTAATGTAATGGGGCAGATATGTCTTCCATTCTCTATTATTTGGTTCTTCTTATCACTTCCAGCTATTGTTGTAGATGATTATCTTCGTTATTGGTGGTTTGCAGAGGAAAAACCAAAATATATCATTAAGAAATATAATGACAAATAAGGCAAATGGTTAATAAAAATAAGGGTAATGATTTTTACCCTTATTTTTTACGATTATTATAGTTTAAAAATACATTTTAAGTATATGCATATATTTAATCGGAATGTATACAAAATTCCATACGTTTTAATCATATAAAGACTTTTCCATTATTTTTTTAAGTACCCCACATGCTTTTAGCTGTACCCCATTTTGTACCCCATTTTCGTGTAAAAATATGAGTTATTTTGAGCAATTTTGTAAAAATCTCGAATTACAAATAATAAGTTCAAAAGTCCACAAACAGCGTAAAATCAAAGCCTAAAACGGCGTCCCCACCAGATCATAAGGTGTCACCTGATACACATAGTAATTCAGCCAGTTCGTATACAGGTTATTCGCCGTTGCCCTCCAGGACAGCACCGGCCCTTTGTCAGGGTCATCTCCTATGTAATAATTCTTCGGCTTCTGAATCTCAAGGCCCTTGGCCAGATCCCGCCTGTACTCCCCGTCCAGCGTCACCCTGTCATACTCCGGATGCCCCATCACAAAAATCTGTCTGCCGTCCTGTGCCATGGCAAGGAACAACCCTGCCTCCTCTGACTCTGCCAGAACCGTGATCCTCTCATCCGACCGTACCTGATCCATCGGCACCTCTGTGTGCCTGGAATGGGGCGCAAGAAAACGATCGTCAAATCCCCGCACCAGCGGAATCTTCCGATTCAGCACCTTATGCCAGAATACTCCGAAAACTTTCTGATCAAGCGGAACTTTATCAATACCGTAGTGATAATACATCCCCGCCTGTGCTCCCCAGCACAAATGCAGTGTAGATGTTACGTGGGTTTTGCTCCACTCCATGATCTCTGTAAGCTCTTTCCAGTAATCCACCTGTTCAAACGGCATCTGCTCCACAGGTGCACCGGTAATGATAAACCCGTCAAACATCTGATCTCTGATATCCCTGAATTTCTGATAAAATTTATTCAGATGGCTGGTAGGAGTATTCTTGGATACATGACTGGATACTGTCACAAAGCTTACATCCACCTGAAGCGGCGTATTTGAAAGAGACCTCAGGATCTGAAGCTCTGTGTCCTCCTTTAGCGGCATTAAGTTCAAAAGTCCGATCTTAATCGGACGGATATCCTGATGCATCGCACGATGCTCATCCATCACAAATATATTTTCACTCTCTAAGATCTCCTTCACCGGAAGATCATTCTGTACCCGTATGGGCATAATCACTGTTCCCCTTTCTTTTATCCTGTCATATTATGGGTTCCTGTCAATCTATTCTTCTTTCTTCGACTCTGAATGTACATATTTTCCGGAATTATCCACATAACTCATAGGATCGTAATATTCAGACCCTTTCGGCAGACTCCTGCGCTCCAGCTTATGATTCACCAGCATCTGTATAATATAGTAAAGGACTGCAAATGTAGGAACCCCCATAACCATACCTACAAAGCCAAACAGACCTCCTCCCAGCAAAATGGCCACAATTACCCAGAATGCCGACAAACCTGTAGAATTACCAAGAATCTTCGGCCCGAGTATATTGCCGTCAAACTGCTGCAGTACAAGGACAAAAATAATGAAATAAACCCCCTGCATCGGATTACTCAGAAAAATCAGGATCGCACTTGGGATTGCACCGATGTACGGTCCGAAAAACGGGATGACATTCGTTACGCCTACGATTACACTGATCAACATAATATACGGCATATCAAGAATTGACAGTCCAAAGAAGCAAATCACACCGATAATCGCGGAATCAATAATCTTCCCGATAATAAACCCGCCGAAGATCTGATTGCTCTTCGTTGTCAAATGAAGAACCATATTTGCGTGGTTCGGCCGCAGCACTGCATAGATGATCTTTTTCGACTGCCTTGCAAAAAGCTCTTTACTGAACAATATGTACACCGATACGATCAGCCCGATCAATGCGCTGAAAATCTCACTGAAAAAATTAATGACACCCACCGTCAGATTAGACATCCATTCATTCAGCTGCCCCATAAGGTCTTTACGCAGCCAGTCCTGAAGCATCGTTGTGCCTTCCTCGACGGCTGTCCTGAGGAGGTTGCTGGTGGTAGAATCGTCAATCTCCACCTCATTCAGCGTCTGTACAAGCCCGTTCAGCTGTCCCGGAAGTGTAAAGACCATGTTGCGAATACTGACATACAGCTCCGGGATCAGAAGATTACACAGCGCCACGATCATCACGATCAAAAAAATAATTGCCGTGAAAACTCCCGCTGCCCTGGATATCTTTTCTGCCTGCCCTGCTTTTTTGATTCTTTTTTTCAGCAGAGGCACCAGAAGTATGTCTACCCTCTTCACGATCGGATTCAAAAGATATGCTATGACTGCACCATATATGACAGGCTTTAACACCCTGAATACTTCCACAAATGTATAAGAGAGCTTGGCCAGCCTAAGAAGCGCAAAATAAAACAGGATACTGGCCGCCACCACAAGAAAATACGTCATTCCCCTGTTAAAATGCTGCCTCAGTTTTGACGGTCCGCCCTCCCCCAGCTTCGGCCTTGCCGCATAATAAGCATTTTCTTCTGTATTCCCGTTAGTTTCCTTTGTTATATTTTCTTTGTCTTCCATCATAATATAGTTCCTCTTCTCTCTCAGGCAGCCAAAATATACGTCATTACACCTGCCGAGAGTCTTACAGTAAGATAATTATAACCTCCCTTCTATTTTCCGTCAACCAAAAAGGAAAGCCCCGGGCTTTCCTTTTTGTCTGCATTACCTTATTTGCACCCACAGTTAAATGTGGCACATTCTGTCTGCCCGCACTGGCAGGCATTGCTCCCTTCAACACTGATCTTTCCGGCGTGGCATGCACATTCTTTGTTATAGACACACTCGGTTGCCTTGCAGTCGATATCGCTGAGAGGAGAAGCATTTCCTGTAATATCACTGCTGTTGGAATAGCTGTCCTTCCGCTCCTCAAAACTGTCGCAGCATGTCTCCTTTGCACGCGTTGCATCACTTCCGCCTACTACAATCCTGTCAAGATCACAATAAAAATTTTTGTTGTGTGTACATGTCTGTACGGTACATTTCAATTCTGGCATAACGCTACCTCCTTATACATATATCGATATATCAGGATTAGTATGCCCCAATTGACATTCTTTTAACCGTAGCTTTTGTCTAATCTTCTTTCTCTACCTCACGGATGATTTTTGCATCATTTTCTTCTTTCACAGCCTGAATAAATTCAGCAAGCACTTTCTGCCCTTCATCACCCGCAAAACGGCTCCTTACAGACACGACGCCCGCTTCCTCCTCTTTTGCCCCGACAATAAGCATATAAGGAATCCTGTTTACCTGAGCCTCGCGGATCTTATAATTGATCTTTTCTGCTCTCGTATCAATTTCTGCACGGATTCCTGCGGCCTCTAACTCATCCAGCACCTTCCTGCCGTATTCCATATATTTATCGGAAATCGGAAGTACCTTTACCTGTACCGGCGCAAGCCACGTCGGAAAGGCCCCTGCAAAATGCTCGATCAGGATACCGATAAAACGTTCAATAGAACCGAATGCCACACGGTGGATCATAATCGGACGGTGCTTTTCTCCGTCTGCACCTGTATACTCAAGATCAAAACGCTGCGGCATCTGCATATCTAACTGAATTGTCCCGCACTGCCAGGTTCTTCCGATGGAATCTTCCAGATGGAAGTCAATCTTCGGACCATAGAAAGCGCCGTCTCCTTCATTTACTACATAATCAAGCCCAAGATCATCCAGAGCGCCTCTTAAGCCTTCGGTAGCAAGTTCCCAGTCCTCATCACTTCCCATACTGTTTTCCGGGCGCGTAGATAATTCAACATGATATTTAAACCCGAACAGACTGTATACCTCGTCGATCAGTTTTGCAACACCCTTGATCTCATCGCGAATCTGATCCGGAGTCATAAAGATATGGGCATCATCCTGGGAAAAGCAGCGCACACGGAACAGCCCGTGAAGAGCGCCGGATTTCTCATGTCTGTGTACAAGCCCAATCTCACCTGCACGAAGCGGAAGATCCTTGTAAGAATGAGGCTCCGACTTATATACCAGCATACCACCCGGGCAGTTCATCGGCTTCACTGCATAGTCCTCATCATCAATAACCGTTGTATACATATTATCCTTATAATGATCCCAGTGACCGGAATTTTCCCACAGCTGCCTGTTCATGATGAGCGGAGTAGCGATCTCCACATATCCGTTTTTCTTATGGAGCTCTCTCCAGTAGTCCAGAAGAATGTTCTTAAGAACCATACCCTTTGGAAGGAAGAACGGGAATCCGGGCCCTTCATCGCACATCATAAACAAGCCCAGCTCTCTTCCCACTTTCCTGTGGTCACGTTTCTTTGCCTCCTCTATCATATGAAGGTACTCATCCAGATCCGACTTCTTTGGATAGGCCACACCATAGATCCTTGTAAGCATCTTATTTTTCTCGTCACCTCTCCAGTACGCGCCTGCAAGGCTTGTAAGCTTAAATGCCTTGACCGCCTTTGTAGACATCAGATGCGGGCCTGCACAGAGATCCGTAAATTCTCCCTGGGAATAAAAACTGATTTCCTCTCCTTCCGGAAGATCTTCCACCAGCTCTACCTTATAAGGTTCATCTTTTTCTTTGAAATATGCAATAGCTTCCTCTCTTGGCTTGGTAAATCTTTCCAGAGGGAACGCCTCTTTTACAATTTTTTTCATTTCAGCCTCAATCTTTTCCAGATCCTCCGCCACAAAAGGAGTCTCCCGGTCAAGATCGTAATAGAAGCCATTTGCAATGGAAGGCCCGATCGCAAGCTTCGTATCAGGATACAAACGCTTCACAGCCTGAGCCATAATATGGGAGGCCGTATGGTTAAATGCCCCTTTTCCTTCCTCAGAATCAAATGTGAGAATTTCCAGTTCACAGTCATCTTCCACTACCGTACGCAGATCGGCTACTTCTCCGTTTATCTTTGCCGCTGTAGCTACCCTTGCAAGCCCCTCGCTGATCTCGCGTGCGATGTCGATCACCGCCATGCTGTTTGCGAATTCCATAACGGAACCGTCTTTCAATGTGATTTTCATACTCTTCATACTCTTACTTCCTCTCTTTTATATTTTTATTTTCCTTGCTTTTATATACTTCCAGGCCTTCAGTAAACATATCATGAAACTTCGGGCATGCCTGCTTTAAAGAAACGGGACGGCCCTCGCGGCTGATAAAACAATGCTTTGAAGTGCCCCTGCAGTGTACCATCTTTGTCTTCTCACTGACAACCTCATATCCAACTTGAAGCTTAATCCCGTTATAGTTTTTTATAAAGGTGTCAATCGTAACCACATCTCCAAAATAGACCATCCGGAGATAATCTGCCTGCACAGAAAGCACCGGACTTAAAATCCCCTCGGCCTCCATCTCGGCATATCCCAGCCCCATCTGATCCATCAGGTCAATCCTTGCCTCCTCGAACCACCTGATATAGTTGGAGTGGTGGACAATTCCCATTTGGTCGGTCTCATAATAATGTACTTTGCGCCTGTAGGTTTCTCTTTCTGTCATCTTCTACTCCTTTTCTCCTAGATAATCCGGATACCTTTCAAACGTTTTGTCACGGAAGCTCATTTCCACAGAAAGAAGCCGTACAGATCTTCCACTCTCTGAAAACAAAGGTTTCCATACAATCAAAAATCCCCTACAGCACATAAATGCTGTAAGGGACGAGTAATCAAAAGCCTCGCGGTTCCACCCTGCTTGAACCGGTCATTATCAAACCGGAACCACTTTATTGATGATAACGGAATCACCGGGCTGTTTTGCAGCCGCTCAGAGGTAGTCTTCAGAAGGTTCCAAAATAAGAAGCTTTCAGCCGCCGGCTTCTCTCTCTGCTATTTCTTTCCCGACTTACTCGTCTCGTCAACGCATTTTTATATATGCACTCTATTATAACACTGAATCCGGCTTTGTCAACACCACATTTTCCATACTGCGAACACTTCCCGTACTGCGTAGTTCACAAAAAGGACAGGATGGCAGCCTGCCGGTACAGGATATACTTTCTGATACCCTAGCTTCCGGGCGTAACGACACGCACGGTATACATGAAAATTATTGGATACAATCCCTGTCACAGCCTGCTCTTTCTCAAAAAAACCGGCAGAAAACATAAGATTTTCTCTGGTTGTCCTTGAACGCAGTTCTTTTATAATACGGCTCTTTTCAATTCCGCAGGCTAGGAGATAATCTTCCATTGCCCTTGCCTCTTCAATGTCCTCTCCTTTCCCCCGGCCGCCGGAAACAATAACCTTTGTATCCGGGTGCTCCTCCAGATATCTGCAGGCCCGTTTAAGCCTTCTCAGAAGAGAATCCGTAATCTGCGTGCCTCTCACCTGAGCCCCCAGCACGATCAGATATTCGTAATCTGTCCTGCCGGGAGAAAACATCCCGGAAACAATGCATATGAGAGTAATGACCATCAGAAAAAACACTCCGGAAATCAGATACACCATTACCGGCGGGACAACGCCCTTTTTATGCAAAACCGAAAAGACCAGCAGCATAATCCCCGCCGCCAGCCAGAATCTCGAAAATGTTGCATCCCACCTGCGAAGCAGGATGCAGACAGACATGTAATAACCAAGGCATAAAAGCCCTGCACACACGAATACTATTTCCCGCAGCATTTCTTATATTTTTTACCTGAGCCGCATGGGCACGGATCATTTCGGCCTATTTTTTTCTCTTTGCGGATCGTTGTAGATTCCTTCTGTTCTTTATAAAACTTCTTTAATTCTTCTTCAGAATAGATTTCCTTCCACTGCGGAAGCTCATACAGCCAGTCCGCTTTGGCCGCAACCATATTTTTATACAGTCTTTCCTTGTCAAAAGCAAGGCTCACCACTGTATTCTCATCCATCGTCTCAATGGGGTTCTGTTCCTTTAAGCTCTCATCAATCCCATCCAGAAAGCCTACCATCGTAAGCACCTCCTGGCCGTATTTCTCTGCCAGCTCTTTCACAGTCCCCTTTACTTCCACATCCGGGGCCTCAAGCAGCTGCTCATAGATTTCCTTCTCAATCTGAAAATAGCTGCCCCAGAATTTTTGAAGCTGACCTCTGTCAGCGCTCTCGTCATAGGCTATATCTCTCCATTGTTCTAATAATGTACGACTCATATTTTTTGTGCTCCTTTGTATTTATTTGCATTTTTTATCTGTTCTTTATATAATATACTAAAGTCTTGATTAGATGTAAAGGATGATTCGTATGAAAAAATCAAAACGCATTCTGGCGGCCATCGGCGCTCTTCTGCTTGCAGGCATGTATATTAGTACACTGGTCTTTGCGCTGGCCAAAAGCCCGGCTGCCATAACATGGCTGAAAGCCTCTGTAGCCTGCACCATTCTCCTTCCTGTCATGCTGTACGGGTACATCATCGTCTATCGTGTCCTTCACGGGACACCAACGGAAGACAGACAGGCTGTACATCAGGAAGAGAAAGAGCCAAAATAAAAAGGCAGGTTCTTCCTTGACCGGGAACCTGCCTTTTCCCTGCTCCTCTATGGGGAACCAAAAAGATGTCTCCTCAAAAGCAATGTGATTATATATACAGGCCGGCAATCCTGAGGACCTGCCTGCCTGTCGGAAGCATTCCATTGTCTTTTCCAAGGGCATCCTCTCTGCCCTTTTTTCTTCTGATCAAATATTCTTCCATAGATATCGATTCCGGATAATTGTCTTTATTCTTCTTCTGCATCTTAAATCCCTCCGTTTCTATTATTTTCCTCCGCCTTATCATTATATTCGCATACTGCTTTGTGTATGACTTTTATTTACACCTTTATTCTATCTGCAAAATGTGTCTATCATATGTCGGGCTTCTAAAAAGAAAATAATATCTTTCTTAAGAGGATTTAAGATTTCTGAAAGTTCTTCTATTTATTCCGGTAAATAATATCTTCCCTTCCCGGACCGTTGGACACCATCGTAATCGGATAGCCGATCTTAGCTTCCACAAACTCAATATATTTACGGCAGTTTTCCGGCAGTTCCTCATATTTACGTATGCCGCGGATATCGCATTGCCAGCCGGGAAGCACCTCCAGCACCGGCTTTGCCTTTTCAAGCAAATGTGTGGGCGGAAAATCCTCCGTCACCTTGCCGTCGATCTCATAACCCGTGCACACCGGGATTTTCTCCAGATATCCCAGCACATCAAGTACTGTAAATGCTACGTCGGTAGTCCCCTGCATACGGCATCCATATCTGGAAGCCACACAGTCAAACCATCCCATACGCCTTGGGCGCCCCGTAGTTGCACCAAATTCTCCCCCGTCTCCGCCGCGTTTTCTGAGTTCGTCTGCCTCCTCACCGAAAATTTCGCTGACAAACGCTCCGGCTCCTACT
Organism: uncultured Dorea sp.; assembly: GCA_910578865.1. Taxonomy (GTDB): domain Bacteria; phylum Bacillota; class Clostridia; order Lachnospirales; family Lachnospiraceae; genus Dorea_D. The sequence goes on along the minus strand of CAJTRM010000031.1, from coordinate 19,502 downwards.
GCACTGGAATATGCTTTGCATACCGTAACCACCTTCTTGATCTCATAAGGAGGAATACCGGCTCCTACCGCACCGAATCCTGCAAGCGTAGAGGAAGAAGTAACCATCGGATAGATTCCGTGATCGGGGTCCTTCAGTGAACCGAGCTGTCCTTCCAGCAAAATACTCTTCCCTTCTTTTATCGCATTATGAAGGAACAATGCAGTATCGCACACAAATGGTGCAATCATTTTTTTATATCCCATAAGCTCTGCAAAAAGGTCATCCGGCCGGATCAGCGGCTTATGGTAAAGGTGCTCCAGCAGCACATTTTTCTGTTCTGCCACACGTACTGCTTTTTCTTTTAATAATTCTTCATCAAAAAGCTCACTTACCTGAAAACCAATCTTGGCGTACTTGTCAGAATAAAACGGTGCAATCCCCGATTTGGTAGATCCAAACGATTTTCCGCCCAGTCGTTCCTCCTCATAAGCGTCAAAATTCTTGTGATAGGACATCACCATCTGGACCCTGTCAGAGACAAGAAGTTTCGGAGCCGGAACACCCTTTTCCACAATAGACTGTACTTCTTTAAATAAAACCGGAACATCCAGCGCTACTCCGTTTCCGATAATGCTTGTCGTATGCCCGTAAAACACTCCGGAAGGCAGTGTGTGAAGGGCAAATTTCCCATAATTATTTATAATGGTATGCCCTGCATTGGCTCCCCCCTGAAAACGCACGATAATATCAGCTTCCTCGGCAAGCATATCTGTGATCTTGCCTTTACCTTCATCTCCCCAATTCGCACCTACTACTGCTTTTACCATTTCTATTCCTCCTAATGTCTGATACATTATTCCTGAACCAATTCTTAATTATACTACAATTCCCAACATCTGTAAAATGCATTTTTAGCCGATGAGAGCTGCACGGACTGTAACCGATTTTACATCAGCGGAGCTACAAGCCTCAGCACATGCCCCACAATTTTTGTGAGCATGGAACGTTTTTTTACCTCGATGACAGAAACCTTCTGACATTTTGCCAGCGTCTGCTGAAAATCCCGCTCAATCTTGTCTACTACTGAATTATTGTAAATAAATGTCCCGCACTCGAAATGAAGGTACAGGCTCCGGTAATCCAGATTGATGGTCCCCACAGTCGCAGTGTCGTCATCCGATATAAATACCTTCGCATGGACAAATCCGGGGGTATATTCATAAATCTGCACACCGCCGCCGATCAGTTCCTTATAGTATGTCTTCGCCACCGCAAACGCATACCACTTGTCCGGAATGTGGGGCATAATGATGATCACTTCGATACCGCTCTTGGCCGCCCTGGTCAGTGTGGTGATCATTTCATGATCCAGGATCAGATACGGTGTCATAATATGTACGTATTTTTTGGCATGGTTTAAAATGTGAAAATAGACTTCTTCCCCTACATTTTCATTGTCAAACGGGCTGTCTGCGTAAGGGATCACATATCCAAATTCCCGCTTTAGCCCCTCTCTTTTCGGTGTCAGATACCGCCTGTAATTTCCCGTATTCTTCACGTCCACATTCCACATCTGCAGGAACATCATCGTAAGGCTCTGTACCCCGTCCCCTCTCAGCATGACGGCAGTATCCTTCCAATGCCCGAAACGCACCTTCTGGTTGATATATTCGTCTCCGATGTTGACACCCCCGGTAAACCCGACCTTCCCGTCGATCACGCAGATTTTCCGGTGATCCCGGTTATTCTGGGTAGTAGACAAGAACGGCTTCATGGCATTGGACATCTTGCACCGGATTCCATATTTTTTCAATTGCTCCGGGTAGTTATAAGGAAGCATGGAAATGGCGCACATTCCGTCATACATAAAACGGACTTCCACCCCTCTTGCCGCCTTATCGATCAAAATATCCAGGATCGTATCCCACATATATCCTTTTTCTACAATAAAATATTCCATAAATATAAATTTACGGGCCTTTTTAAGCTCTATGATCATCTCGCGGAACTTATATTCTCCAAGAGGGAAATATTTCACCTCTGTATTGCGGTATGTAGGGAATCCCAGCTGATGGGACAAATAAAAGGCCAGGTTTGCATTGGCTGACTTGCTGGCCCAGATCGCGTCTATCACTGCAGGATCCTGCGTCATATAGCGATCCGTCTCGATCTTCATCACTGCAAGCCTCTGGCGCATAAATCTCGTTCCCGGCTGGAATTTTACATAAACAAAAAATATCGTTCCGATTACAGGAAATGCAATAACAAATAATATCCACGTCATCTTAAATGCCGGATTGCCCTCTGCATTGATAATATAAATAAGTACCACCACACTCAAAATCAACATGGCCCCATATATGTAAGTCATATATGCTTCCAGATAAAAGGTTGTGGCCACAAAAATCCCCATCTGTATCAAAATCAGCAAAAGGATAATCCCTGTTCTGCTGAATACCACGCGGAACAATCCTTTTTTTGCTGTTCCCGGCGCTTCATTTTTCTTCATGTCATCTCTCCCTCATGCTTTTCAATACTACGGGTACAGTTTAACACAATTTCCAGATCATCACAACAGGGCTCCTTCGACATGAATTCTTAAATTTTTGCTAAAACTTTGCTAAATTTTTCTACAATTTATGTACCAGGTCTTTCCTTTTTGCCGGAAAAGTATTACAATACTCTTATTAGGGATAACTACGGATGAAAGGAGATCTGTTCACTATGTCAAAACTTTTTAAGAAAATATTGGGGGTTGCCGCAATCGGCACGGCTGTTGCAGGAGCTGTTTACTATTTTAAAAAGAACCAGGAAACTGACGAGGATTTCGAGGACGAATTTGAAGATGAAGATTTTGACCTTGATAATGATTTAAAGCCGGTAACTGATCGGGAGTATGTTTCTCTGACTCCTAAGAGCAATGAAGCGAAAGACACCGAAGCGGACGAAGCAGAAAAGGTTGACGCAGAACCAGCCGGGAAAGATGAGGAAGACGACACCACGGCCGAAACAGCCGGGAAAGAAGAAGAGGCGGAAAAAGCGGAGACTTCTGAAGAAAAATAAGATGACAAAAGGGCGTATACCGGGCAGCTGACGACACTCAGCTGCTCTGCATGCGCCCTTTTTATAAACATTTTCATGCCGGAACAGCCCGAATGCCCTGTGCTTTCTCTGTCAACTGCCCCAGCACCGAATCAATAATGTTACCGCCGCCCGGATCTGCTCCCCGGAAAGATTTGCATAGCCAAGCAGTACCGTTGCTCTCTCTTCGTTTTTTTGCCGGATCCGGTAGTCAGACAGTCCGTACACCCTGATCCCGCATCTTTTTGCCCGATGTATCAGTTCTTCCTCGGATACACCCGTCCGAAACTTCAGCAGCAGATGGACTCCTGCATTCTCACCAGAAATCTCACAATCTCCAAGAAGAGGCCTGAGTGCCTCAAGCATGAGATCATGACGGCTTTTATACATTGCCCTCGTCTTATTCAGATGCCGTTCATAATAGCCCCCCTCAATAAACCTCTGCATGATCATCTGGTCCACCTTGGAGACCGTAGAACTTATAAAGCCTGACCTCTCCTGATAATGCATAAGGAGCGGCCCGGGGAGTACCATATAGCTCAAACGGATCGCCGGCGCCACAGATCTTGAAAATGTACCCAGATAGATGACTCTTCCTTCGGCGTCATACCCCTGGAGGGCAGGGATGGGCTTTCCTTTATATCTGAATTCACTGTCATAGTCATCTTCTATAATATAACGGCCCTCCCGCTCATTGGCCCACCGCAAAAGCTCCATCCGCCTCTTCACAGGCATAACAATACCGGTAGGATACTGATGGGACGGCGTCACGTAAGCAATATCTGCACCGCTTTGATTCAGTTCATCAATACAGATGCCGGATTTATCCAGAGAAATCGGCACGGTCTCATGGGAAAGGCTTTCCATCACCCGGCATGCCTGTCTGTACGCAGGATCTTCAAATGCAATCTTACATTCTTTTCCAAGGAGCGTACTTAACAGCATCAGGATATAATCGCTTCCTGCCCCGACAATGACCTGATCCGGCGAGCAATTAACCCCCCTTGCCTGATGAAGATAATTACAGATGGCATCCCGGAAACCATATTCTCCCCGGGCGTCCCCGCTTTTAAAAAGCTCGGTCCGGTCATCCAAAAGGATATCCCTGGACAATTTCCTCCATACATTATAGGGAAAGCTCTTCAGGTCAACTCCGTTTGGCGTAAAGTCATACTGATAGGACTCCCCCGGCACTTCTCTGTCGGAAGACCTGGCCTTTATTGTCTGCAGATGATACAGACCTTCCACCTGGGCTACAAAAAAACCCCGGCACGGCTCCGACTCGATATATCCTTCCGACAGAAGCTGCTCATAGGCTAATCCCACTGTACTTCTGCTGACCTCCAGATGCCTGGAAAGCGCCCGGGTGGAAGGAAGCTTCTCACCGTAAGCAATCCTTCCACCCTGGATATCGTTCTTTATATAGGAATAAATCTGTTCATACATCGGAATCTTATCATGGGGTCTTAAATTAATCGTCAATTCATTCATAATCTCACCCGCCGCTGTATTTATTTCGGAAGCTTAAAGGAACTCTTCAAGGATACGATCCGGTTGAACACCAGCTGCTCCGGCGTCGAATCCTTTGCGTCAATACAGAAATATCCGTTTCTTACAAACTGGAAGCTGTCATACGCCTCTGCATCGTCAAAGTTCGGCTCTACATAACATTCTTTCCGGACTTCCAGAGAATTGGGGTTCAGGTTCATGGAACCGTCGTCTTCATTGTACACACCCTTCTCCTCATCGATCAAGTTCTCATAGAGTCTCACTTCTGCCTGCTTTGCATAAGGGGCTGCCACCCAGTGGATCGTTCCCTTTACCTTGCGTCCGGTAAAGCCGCTCCCGCTCTTTGTCTCCGGATCATAAGTGCAATGTACTACCGTGACATTGCCGTCTGCATCTGTCTCATAGCTTACACATTTTACGAAATATGCCTGCATCAGGCGCACTTCATTCCCCGGGAACAGACGGAAGTATTTTTTCGGCGGCTCAATCATAAAATCGTCACGCTCAATATAAAGTTCTCTGCAAAACGGAATCTTTCTTTTGCCGAGAGCTTCGTTTTCCAGATTATTCTCTGCCTCCAGCCATTCTGTCTCACCTTCGGGATAATTGTCAATCACAAGCCTGATCGGGTCAAGGACCGCCATCATACGCGGCTTCTTCAGCTTCAGGTCTTCGCGGATACAGTACTCAAGCATGGCATAATCCACAGAACCCTGAGCTTTGGACACTCCGCAGAGATCTACAAACATTTTCAGGGATTCCGGGGTAAATCCACGCCTTCTCAAAGCAGCGATGGACACAAGACGCGGATCGTCCCAGCCGTCTACCACTCCGTCCTGCACCAGCTTCTTAATATACCGCTTTCCTGTCACCACATTCGTCAGGTACATTTTCGCAAATTCAATCTGCCTGGGCGCCGGATCAAACTCACATTCCCGGACTACCCAGTCATAAAGGGGCCTGTGATCCTCAAATTCCAGCGTACAGATAGAATGCGTGATCTTCTCCACCGCATCCTCGATGGGATGTGCAAAATCGTACATCGGGTAGATGCACCATTTATCACCGGTATTATGGTGGGGCATATGCGCTACACGGTAGATGACCGGATCGCGCATATTGATATTCGGGGATGCCATGTCAATCCTGGCGCGGAGCACTTTCTCTCCATCCTTGTATTTTCCTTCCTTCATCTCCTCAAACAGACGCAGATTCTCTTCCACGGATCGGTCACGATAGGGGCTGTTTTTTCCGGCCTCTTTCAGCGTACCTCTGTATTCACGGATCTCGTCTGCGCTCAGGTCACAGACAAAAGCCTTTCCTTTTTTGATCAGCTTGACGGCACACTCATACATCACGTCAAAGTAATCGGAAGCAAAATACAGATGTTCTTTATAGTCGGCGCCCAGCCATTCCACGTCAGCTTTGATGGACTCTACAAATTCTGTATCCTCCTTCGTCGGATTCGTATCGTCAAACCGCAGGTGGAAGGTTCCGTTATATTTCTTTGCCAGCCCTGAATTCAAAAGAATGGACTTTGCATGTCCGATATGAAGATATCCATTGGGCTCCGGGGGAAATCTGGTGCATACCTCTGTGTAGACACCCTCCCTCAGATCTTTATCTATCTCCTGCTCAATAAAATTTTTAGAAACTACTGCCTCTTCTCCCATTTCTTTCCTCCTTAGATTCTGCCCTTGATTACATTCCTGTCACGGGCATGACTCACATCATGCGTACATCTTATCACAAAATTTATAATGAAACAAGGACGATTCTTATAGTAGAATTACGTCCCGGGCCTTCATCTCAGCCCTTTATTTTTGCCCTTTTCCTGTTCATCCGTATGCTGTAAACCATCATAACAAGGATCCCCGCCCAGATAAATGCAAAAGAAACGAATTTATCTGCATTGATCTTTTCTTTATATAAGAACACTCCTATCAGAAACTGAATCGTCGGATTCAGATACATCAGAATCCCCGCCAGATAAAAAGGAATCATTTTCACCCCTGCCGAGTAGATTAAAAGCGGAACAGCCGTAATAATCCCGGCCAGCGGAAGCAGAAGCCACTCCTGTCCCTTAAGCACTCCGACTGCCCCTGCGCCCTGTATCTCCTTTACGATCATATAGATCAGCGCAGCCGGAGATACCAGAAGCGTCTCTAAAAACAAAGACTCGTCACTGCGGATGGACAGTCCCTTTTTCATCATTCCGTAAATGGCAAAGCTTCCTCCAACCAGCACTGCCAATACCGGAACCGTACCAGAACGCACGATCAGATACCCTACGCCGAAAGCAGCCAGGGCAACTGCCAGCCATTCTTCCCCTGCCAGTTTTTCCCGGAAGAAAAAGACCCCCAGAAGAACTACCAGGATGGGATTCAGATAATACCCAAAGCTGCAGTCAATGAGATGCCCGTTATTTACACCCCATATATAGCCTCCCCAGTTAATACACACTACCACACCGCACAGGCCGCACCGAAACACGGTCTTTTTATCCTGCCAGATTTCCCGGATTCGTTTCCATTTTCTCAGTACCGTCAGATAAAACAGACAGAACACTACCGACCACACTACCCTGGCACACAATACATAAAAGGACGGTACATGATCCAGCAGTTTCCAGAATACCGGCAGACATCCCCACAAAATGTACGACAATGCCACAAAAATTACGCCTTGCTTCCTCTCATCCTTCATCTTGCTTACTCCTTTGATTCACCGGCCGATTTCCCGGGTTTATAAGGCATCCAGTTCCCTTTCCACACATAGAGGAGGATCAGAACCACACCTGCCAGCCACGAAGTCGGATATGCCAGCATCAATCCTGTAATATTGTGTGCAACCCGAAGCGCTGCCCAGATCCAGCACACACGGAAAATGCACATGGAAAACAAAAACACCAGCATCACCTGCATCGTCTTTCCCGCACCGCGCACCGTACCTGCCAGAACCTGCAGGATACCGATCATCCAGTAGAAGGGACAGAAGAACCACATGATTGAGGAGCCGAACTCCACCACTGCCTGCTCCTGTGTAAATACGCTGATGACCTGCGGCGCAAATAAAAGCAGCAGGCTCCCCGTCACGATCGTATAACCTACCCCCATGGCAAGTGACACATACATTCCTCTCTTGACACGGTCCAGACGCCCCGCACCGATATTCTGCCCTGTAAAGGTAGTGGCTGCCATACTGATACTGAGCACTGGAAGGATATTAAAGCCGTCTACTTTAATGTAAGCCGCAAATCCTGCCATAGCCACCGCCCCAAAACTGTTGACGCTGGACTGGACGATTACGTTGGATAAAGAGATTACAATGTTCTGGATTCCTGTCGGCAGGCCGATCCTCACAATCTTTGCAAACAGATGGTCATAAAACCGGATGTCCCGGATCCTCACCTTGTACACCTCCTGACTCCGGGTGAGGAACGCCAGAATAAAAATGCAGGATAGCAGCTGGCTGATATCTGTGGCAAGGGCGGCTCCGATAATACCCATTTTCAGAACCACAACAAACAGCAGATCCAGAAAGATATTGGAACCTGCGGCGATGAGCAGGTAGACCAGCGAACGTCTGGAATTCCCCACCGCATTCAGGATACCCGCAGACATATTATAGATTACAGAAAAGAAAATCCCTCCGAAATACACCTGCAGATAAACGGACGCCTGCTGAAAAACTTCCCGGGGTGTACCCATGGCCCTTAAAATCAGAGGGGTCGTTAACACTCCCATCACCGTCAGAATTGCCCCTGCACCGATGGCAACGGCTATGGTAGTATGTACCGCCTTCCGGACGCCCTCTGCGTCCTGCGCTCCGTAAAACTGTGCGATAATGACGCCGGCGCCGGCCGATGCACCGATGCAGAAGCCGATCAGAAGATTTATGATCGAGCCGCTGGAACCCACTGCCGCCAGTGCCTCACTTCCGATGTAGTTTCCTACGATAATAGAATCCACCGTATTATATAGCTGCTGAAACAGGTTCCCCAAAATCAGAGGAATTGAAAAATATAAAATTTTCTTCCATATACTTCCTTCGGTCATTACTGTTGACTTTTTCATCTGTGCCTCACACTCCATAAGTTTTGAATCTTTCTCATGCTGCATAAAAAAATTACTCCTATGCCAGGAGTAATTAAAACTTTGTATCAAAAGCTGTCGAGCGGAATCGAACCGCCGACCTCCGCCTTACCAAGGCGACGCTCTACCGACTGAGCCACGACAGCACACATATGTGATATGCAACAGTGATAGTATACATTATTCAACATGGACTTGTCAACAGATTTTATTCTTAACCAACACAAAAAATTTTCAAAATTTTCAATTGCAAAACACATACATTTACTTCTTCGCCCCTCCGGACTCCTCCCGCTCCAGGATCTTCTCCGTCTTGTTCTTGATCCTCTGCAGTGCGTTGTCTATAGTCTTTGGGCTCTTGTCGAGAAGCCTCGCAATCGTTTTATAATCTGTACCCAGAAGGTGCAGGTACAGCACCCGGTTCTCCAGGTCGCTCAGGCTCTCCTCCAGCCTGCTCTCAAGAAGCGCCGCATGCTCCCGGCTTACAAGCAGTTCCTCCGGGTTGCTCTGCCGCCCCGCCTCCATCGTATCTATCAGGGAACTGTCGTCCTCCCTCTTCTCATACAGAGAAATGTAGCTGTTTAAGGGGCTGTGCTTCTTCCGCTTTGATGCTGTGATGGCAGAGTACATCTGCCTTGTAATACAAAGCTTTGCAAAGCTGTAAAAGGACGTGTCCTGCTCCGGCTGATAATCCTGTACAGCTTTAAAGAGCCCGATCATCCCCTCCTGGATCAGATCGTCGTTTTCACCGCCCAAAAGATACATGGCATTGGCTTCCTTCCGCACCATGTTTTTATATTTTTCCATAATATAGTCTATAATCGTTTTCTCTCCGTCCCTCAGCTTACATATCAGCTGCTCATCCGTCATATGTTCATATTTTCCCATATCTGCCTTTCCCCTCCGATGGTCGGCCCGGCATACTGCCTGTGCCTCTCAGCCCCGCTGTTACTGTTACAGCCTCTGCCTTACAATCTCATATGCCAGGACTCCGGCAGCCACAGATGCATTCAAGGAATCAATATCACCTTTCATGGGAATTGCAGCCGTAAAATCACAGGTCTCTTTTACCAGACGGCTCACGCCTTCCCCTTCATTTCCGATCACCACACCAATGGGGCCGGTAAGGTTCAGGTCATACATCCTTGTGCCGTCCATATCCGCACAGACAAACCACAGCCCTTCCTTTTTGAGCTCCTCCATCGTCTTTTTCAGATTTGTCACCTTTGCAACCGGCGTATAGTTAATCGCCCCTGCCGATGTCTTTGCCACCGTCGCAGTCAGCCCTGCCGCCCTGCGTTTTGGAATAATGACCCCGTGGGCCCCGGCGAGGTTGGCCGTACGGATGATTGCCCCCAGGTTATGGGGATCTTCAATATTATCAAGCAAGATCAGAAACGGATCCTCACCCTTTTCCTTTGCAAGCGCCAGCATATCCTCCACCTGCGCATACTCATATGCCGCTATGTACGCAATCACCCCCTGGTGCTTTCCGGTCTCAGACATCTGGGACAACCGCTCTTTTTCCACGAACTGAAGGAAGGTATCGTGTTTTCTGGCTTCCCTCACGATTGTCCGCACCGGCCCGTCCTGACATCCGTCAAGAACATAAAGCTTGTCCACCGGCTGGCCGGAGCGGAATGCCTCCAGCACGGCATTTCTTCCTTCAATCATATTTTCATTGGTTTTCTTATTCTCCTCGTTCATACAGACTCCTTCTATGCATTCATAATATTTTCCACCTGCATCGGGCTACCGCTCTTACAAAAAATCTCCTGTTTCTTCCAGACTCTCAAGACCAAGCTTTACAAGCTCCAGAAGCCTTTCGTACTCTTTGTTCAGGTACAGATAGCCAAGCAGCGCCTCGAACCCGGTAGCCCTCCGGTAATCTGTGACAGACTGGTTCTTGGCCGGGGAAACACTCTTCGCATTGCGCCCTCTTTTATAAACTGCATGTTCCTGCTCTGTGAGATGTTCCTGCATCACACGCATCATCTTCGACTGGGCACTGGCCTGTACATAAGAGCTTGTCATACAATGCAGCTTCTGCACCGGCCGGTTTCCCTGATTGAGAACCAGACTCTTGATGATCAGGTCATAAATGCTGTCCCCGATATACGCCAAAGTAAGAGGTGAATACTCTTTTATATCCACCTCTTTCATCTGAAACGTTTCCTGCATACAGGAATCAAACTGCCAACTTACGCTTTTTTCCATTGTACTCCCTCTCGGGTATCCTTTAAAATGATCCCCTTTGCCAGCAATTCGTCACGGATTGCGTCTGCCCTTCCAAAGTCCTTGGCTTTTCTCGCCGCCTGACGTTCCTCGATCAATTTCTCGATATCTTCCTCAAGCATTTCTTCCTCCTGATCCACGATCAGTCCGAGAACATCTGTCAAGGTAACCAGAATATCAAACAATTTGCCGAGATATTCTTTGGAGCTTTCACTGTCCGTATTGCTGTTTATAAATTTTACCAGATCAAATACCGCAGCCACAGCATCCGCCGTGTTAAAATCATCCTCCATTGCCCGCTCATAGTCTTTCACAAACGTATCCGTCTTTGCAAGCAAAGCCCCTTCTGCCTCCGACATTCCTTCTGCATTTGCATTTTTCATGAGAAACTTCAGATGGTCTGCCGCATTCACGATCCGTTCCAGTCCGTTTTTGGAGGCCTCCATCAGGTCGGCGCTGAAATTCAGCGGACTTCTATAATGAGCGCTCAGCATAAAGAAACGAAGTACCTGAAGATCATACTGCTCACTGATCTCCCGCACGGTACGGAAGTTTCCAAGTGACTTGCTCATTTTACGGTTATCAATATTCAGAAATGCATTGTGCATCCAGTATCTCGCAAATTCTTTACCGTTTGCGGCCTCGCTCTGTGCAATCTCATTTTCATGATGAGGAAATACAAGATCTTCCCCGCCGGCATGGATGTCGATCTGCTCTCCCAGATATTTCTTGGACATCTCCGAACATTCGATATGCCAGCCCGGGCGGCCGTCGGACCACGGAGACTCCCAGAAAGGCTCTCCATCCTTTTTCGGCTTCCAAAGTACGAAATCCAGCGGGTCTTCCTTTTCATCTTCCCCGGTCACCAAGAGGGAGCGTTCCCCAGACCGCAGATCATCCAGGTTTTTGTGTGAGAGCTTGCCGTACTGCTCGAATTTTCTCGTCCTGTAATATACCGTCCCGTTCTTTTCGTACGCAAAGCCTTTTTCGATCAGAGTCCGGATCATGTCGACCATGCCGCAGATTTCCTCTGTAGCCAGCGGATGCTTCGTTGCCGGCTTAATATTCATGCCCTGCATATCCTTTTTGCACTCTGCAATATAGCGCTTGGATATTTCATCAGAAGAAACACCTTCTTCAATGGCCCTTTTTATAATTTTGTCATCCACATCTGTAAAATTGGATACAAAATTCACATCATACCCTTTATACTCAAAATATCTTCTGACCGTGTCAAATACGATCATCGGCCGTGCATTGCCGATATGGATAAAATTATAGACTGTAGGGCCGCAGACGTACATCCTGACCTTTCCTTCTTCCAGAGGGACAAACTCTTCTTTTTTCTTTGACAGCGTATTGTACAGTTTCATGATTACTTCTTTCCTCCCTTGATATTTTCCATTTGTTTCTTTAATTCTTTTAGCTTGCCGTGCAGGCGGATATTATCTGCCTGAAGTTCCTGAATGTCATTACTGATCGGATCCGGCAAATGTACCTGATCCATGTCTGTGCGTGGCATTCTCTGGTCATTCTTCTTCACGATCCTGCCCGGCACACCTACAACTGTACAGTTGGGAGGCACCTCCTTGAGCACCACCGATCCGGCGCCGATCTTGGAGTTTTCCCCAATAGTAAACGATCCCAGAACTTTGGCTCCGGCGCTTACCATCACATTATCCTTCAAGGTAGGATGCCGTTTCCCCTGTTCCTTTCCGGTACCACCAAGCGTCACACCCTGATACAGCGTTACATTATCGCCCAGCTCTGCGGTCTCACCTATGATTACGCCGCTCCCATGGTCGATAAAAAGTCCTTTCCCGATAGTCGCCCCCGGATGGATCTCTATCCCGGTCTTCCTTGCCGCCCGCTGGGATACCCACCTGGCAAGAAAATAATGCTTCTTCAGATACAGCCTGTGCGCTACACGGTAACGCAGGATCGCCTTGAAGCTGGGATACAGAAAAACTTCCATGTTAGACTTAATGGCAGGGTCACGTTCCCGGATCACCCGGATTTCATCCTTGATATAAGACATTATTCCCATAAAGATCTCTCCTAACCTGATTCATATTATTTCATTCGCTGCCGAACAAGAACAAAGCGGACAAGTACACATATTTTTTATTCTATAGGGACGGCACTTTCACGCTTTAGTGTGGCAAAGGCTTTCCTAATAGAATAAAAAAACTCCGTCTCCTGCATCAGACAAGAGACGGAGTAAATCCGCGGTTCCACTCTTATTGAAGTCATCCATCTGCCCCCCTTTCAGGGTATGCATATCTATTGCTCAGAAACCTCTTTTGAACAATCACATGGATATCTTCCGCTCAATACACGTAACGTGTGTAATCCCGTATCCGGTTACTGAATCTCCTTCACAAATAATCTCTGAAATCCTTTCACCGGATCAACTCCCGAATGCACTTCACAGAACGGTTTCCTAAAACTGCTTCCAGCCGATGACAGCTTCTCTCTGCAGGCCCCATGTACTGCTACTCTCTTCGTTCAATGTCTTTCCCATATAGAATATATAATATGAGAAAAATCTGGATTTGTCAATCAATTTTCATTTGGGTACAGGTCAAAGTTCAATTTGGGACGTAGTAAAATTCAATTTTCCTACGTCCCAAATTGAATCTCTACTTTAAACAAATCCGCCTCCGTCTCTATCCAGAATTTCCCCTTCTGAAGCTCCACGAAACTCTTCACGATAGCAAGGCCCAGGCCTGACCCTTCTGTATTCCTGGAAACATCGCCCCTGACAAATCGTTCTGTCACCTCTTCCGGATTAAAATTAAGCTCCGCTTCCGACACATTTTTTATTCTCACTGCCACCGCATCCTGCTCCTGGACGATTTCTACATAAACCCTTGTGTGCGGCATCGCATATTTTATAACATTAACCAACAGATTTTCAAATATCCGATATGTCTTCTGACTGTCAAGAGGCACGATCACCTTCCCTTCCGGATATATACACCGGAAATCCAGCCCTGCGTCTGCAATCTTATCGGAAAGCTCCAGCTGTACCTGTTTAAACAGATTCACAATATCTACGTCTACAATATGGAGCGTTACGTTGGCACTGTTTGCCTTGCTGATCTCAAATAAATCCTCGATCAACACTTTAAGCCGCAGAGATTTTCGCTCCAGCACCTGTAAATATTCCTGTCGCTTCTCTTCATCCGTTTCACCTTTCAAAAGGTCTACATAAGTGATAATCGCAGTGAGCGGTGTTTTCAAGTCATGCGATACATTAGTGATCAGCTCTGTCTTCATGCGCTGGCTTTTCACTTCCTTCTCTACCGCATTTTTAAATCCACTCCGGATCTTCTCCATCTCCTCCTTAAATGGGTTGAATATGCCAAGATCTTCTGTGATCACTACGTCCAGATCACCTTCTGCCATCTGATTCGTAGCATTAAGCAATATCGCGTATTTTTCTTTCAATCTCTCAAAATATCTTCTGAGAAGGATGAACAGAATCATGGAATAGATGATAAGCGCGATAATTCCGTAATACCATATGGAACAGATAACGACTAAAACCAGAAAATTGCATAGTACGGCTTTCAGAATAAATTTGTCATGCTTATCCTCAAAATTGATCTGGTCAAAGAACCTCGACACCTGGCTCATGAGCTTTCTGCACAAAGATGCCGCCTGACGGCTTCCATGCCTGATCTGCTTCCACGAGCCTGCGATCACAGAATATTCCTTCAGATACTTTTTAGGCCCCATGGTGATAATATGCCTGATATTTGCAGCTGTCCAGTAGGTAGCTGCAAATACTGCCGTCCAGATCAGAAAATCCCCGCCAAAAGCCATGCCATCATTCCTCAACGCAATCCATTCAATATTTTCAAATACCAATGCAATCACAGCTACAAAAACGATACTCACCAATTCCACCGGAAGTAAAAATATTCTCTCATCTCCGGTATTCAAGGTTTTAAAGGTCGGATAGATGCACGCAGCAACCGCCACAATCAGCATAAGCAAGACTGTCATAGTCAGTATGGTGCCTGTCATTCCCTCCTCACCCCAATATATATATTCATTCATGTATTTATACATATTTTCTTGTGTCATTGCAAAAATATATGTCCGGTTTCTGGGTATTGCCCCAAACTCCTCTTCCTCGGTCTCTGCGGACTCCCTCTGCCATCCTTCTAATGAATTTGACAAGATCTCCGCCGTCTCATCAAATTCATTTAAAATCTTTCTGAGTTCAATGGTCTGCTCCTGATTGTAACGTCCGTTTTTGACCCGGCCTTCTGCCACTCCATTTTCATCATAATGAACAATTACGCCAATGCCGTAGCCGGACAGATTATTTTCCCTCAATGACTCGTCCGAATCCAGGCTGCTCTTTGATATGGTTTCTCCTTTTTCATCCCACACCGTATATTCCATATAAGGATAAATATCGGAATAGTCGTCCATCCATTCCGGACAGGTTTCCTGCAGGAACAGTTCGCCTTCGCTCTTCGGAAGAATATGCTCTGTTATATGCAGGACATAACTTGCATGTACGAATTTCTCCAGATAATCAGAGGACGTCTCAAGCTCCTCATTCTGGCCTTCCCGGAAAGAAACTGTGTCTTCATAAAATCCCTGATATTCACTTATCATAATAAGCGCCGTCAGAATAATCGTTGCCAGGATCAATAAAATAGCTGACCTATGCCTGTTTTTCAATTTTATATCCAACTCCCCACACCACCTTCAAATATTTTGGTTCCTTCGGGTTAATTTCAATCTTCTCACGGATGTTACGGACATGCACCATAATCGTATCCGTATTTACCGCACGCTCATTCCACACCCATTCGTAGATTTCCTCTGCCGAAAAGACTCTGCCTGCATGTTTCATCAGCAAGAGCAGGATTTTGTATTCCGTTGGTGTTACTTTCACTGGTTCCCCGTCCACGGACACCTCTTTGGTATCCTCGTTGAGCTCAAGGCCACCGATTACATATACATTGGATTTTTCTTCCCGGGTCTCCAGCTTCTCCATGAATTTCCGGTATCTTCTAAGCTGAGAATTCACCCTTGCCAAAAGTTCCATAGGGGTAAATGGCTTGGTCACATAATCATCTGCCCCCATGTCCAATCCCATAATCTTATCTACCTCTTCAGACTTGGCAGATAAAAAGATAACCGGAAAATCATGCTTCTCTCGAAGCTTCATCACCATTGTAATGCCGTCCATCCGCGGCATCATCACATCCACAATGGCCAGATGGATATCCTCTTTCTCGATTATCTCAAGCCCCTCGATGCCGTCCTTCGCCTCAATGACTTCATATCCCTTGCTTTTCAGATATATTTTTACACCCTGGCGGATTTCTTTGTCATCTTCCACCACGAGCACATGATTTACTTCCATTTTTGTTCCCCCTCTGTCGTCATTTTCACAAGTAATCATCTCCTCCAACTGAAGGAGCGCTATTCATTATACTACAATTCTGCCGCGCTGCTGTCAATCACCGGACACCTCTGTACACCGAGACCCCGTCCTGACCCGGAACCAGTCTGCCCGCCCCATCAGGAACCTGCACAGCAGCATCCTCCGGAAGGCACGTTCTGAGCTGCGGCATACACCTGGACGATACGATACCATAATCATCAAAGCGTATCTTGATTCTGGAAAAGGGAAGAGGAATCCGATAATGATCCCATCTGCCCTTAAGAGATAGTTTCCCGGAATAGCTAAGCGTAACCCCCACCAGGGAAGTTCTCCCTTTCTCTGACAGGAAATAGGTCATCTTCTTAGGAATATGCCTCGGCCCTAATGGACCGTCCATGGCAATTGCCACACTTCTTTCCGGCTCCCTCAGAGCATCCAGGATATCCCGGATTGTCCCGAGATCTCCGAATCCATAACAGATACGGATGGAATCTCCTCTACATTTTTCAACCATATCTCTGATATATTCTCCTCTGGCATCCCCGGTCACAAGTACTGACATCTTATTTCCCCTGTCGGTCACAGTCTTAAGCACCAGATTCATGGCGAAGCTGTCCTCATGCCAGAAACCCACCACATGGTGCCCTGTAAATACTTCCGGATGGATCCACTCAATCTGCACTGTCCGCTCAAGACACTTTAAATAAATGTAAAAGATCCGGCTCAGCATCTTCTGCCCTATAGTTCTGATACCCATAGTTTCCACCCCTTTCTGCTTTAAACTCACCGGCCAGGACATAACCCGCCTCTGCTTTCCTGGCAACCGCCTCCATCCGGTAACGCAGGGCAGTCCTTTCGGCGCCTTCCTTCAACCGGGCACGGTACATCTGCTCTCTTAAAATCCGGCACACTTTCCCGGCGAACTCCTCTTCGTCCTCTTCGCTCAGACACCCGTTCTCCTGATCCTCTACAATATCATTGACGCCACAGGCGCGGACTGCCGCCACAGGAAGCCCGGCTGCCATTGCCTCTGCAAGCACAATCCCCTGCGTTTCTGATTTCGATGCAAACAAAAACAAATCACTGGCAAACAGATAGTCCTTCACTTCTTCATTCGGAACACCTCCGGTAAAACTTACCACATCTTCCAGTCCCGACTGTTTCACATAACGATCCAGCGCTTCTCTTTCGCTTCCTTCCCCGACCACGGCTATCCGAAAGCGGTCCCCGAGCTCTTTTTTCAGTTTCCCTGCAGCATTTATCAGAAAATAGAGATTCTTCTCTTTCTCAATTCTGGAAACCGTGCACAGCAAATACTTTCTGTCGCCCAGAAGTTTCTGCCTGAGCTGTGCCGAGCGCTTCGGATCCTCCGTAAAGGAATGTTCCGAAAGTCCTGTAGGCAGAACTCTGACCGGAGGCTTTATATTCTGCTGCCGTAGATAAGACTCCATATCTCCGGACGGTGCAAAGACCAGGCTGCATCGGTTTGCGTAAGCATTCATATACCGTGGGAGTCCTTTCCTACATTTCTCATAGATAAACTGCATAACTTTTCGGTTCTCATTTAAATCCGAAAATGGTTTCAGATAATGCAGGTATTCTTCATATCTTGTATGCCAGGTGAACACCAGCGGTATAGAATATTTTCTACTGTACCATTGTGCAACATTCCCGATCAGCATGGGCTGGTGCACATGGATCACATCAAATTTCCTTGTCTCAAATTCTTCCCGGATCCGGCGGTCCACAATATTAGGGAAGACCATTCCATTTTCCATCCGATGCCTGCCGGATCCGTAGCGGATCACATCCTCCTCACAGACGCCTTTTTGATACTCTGGTGCGAAGATACATACTTCATGTCCCAGCCGGCGAAGCCCTTCTGACAGCCGTTCCACAGATATCGGCACTCCGCCGATAAATGGCTTGTAGTTATTTGTCATCATTGCAATCTTCATGTCATCACTCCTCTTAAAGTCAACATCACGCCAGCAGGCTCCACACAGAATCACCGAAATAATATCCGGCTCCCACGAACACCAGGTTCCACACAAACACCCCAAGCAGAGAACTCACGGTATAGCTCCCGAAATTCAGAGATATCATTCCGGCCGGTATGGAGATCAATGTCCGGAGCATGGGGACAAGCTTACTTATAAACACTCCGTAAGCGCCTTTCTTCCTGAGCACTTCAAGGTTCCGCTCAATCAGATCCTTCTGCTTTGGAAACTTTTTCACATAAAACCGGAAAAAAGGTTCTCCTCCCAGCCTTCCAAGGAAATACAGCGCCCAGCTCCCAAGAAGCCCTGCCGCTACCGACAGTGACAGCACTGCAAGAAAGCTTACGTTCCCTTTTGCCGCCCAGATTCCTGCAAGCGGCATAATGATTCCTGCCGGGAATCCCGGAAGGTTCATATATTCCAGCAAAACAATCAAAAAAACCACGATCGCACCATATTGAGAAAAATATTGGGTAAGCTCCTGCACGTTCATACTGCGTCCTCCTTGCCGGCATCTTCATACCCCCGGTGTACAAAAAACACATGTCCGCCGGGAACTGTCACTTTTGTC
Organism: uncultured Dorea sp.; assembly: GCA_910578865.1. Classification (GTDB taxonomy): domain Bacteria; phylum Bacillota; class Clostridia; order Lachnospirales; family Lachnospiraceae; genus Dorea_D. Next base: position 614 of record CAJTRM010000031.1, on the reverse strand, counting down.
TGCTCTTCTGTGTTAAAATAACTATAGACAATAAATCTTAAGACAGGCATCTGGAAAAACAAAAGATTTTCTAAAGATACTTCTGGCTCAAAAACAAAAAAATCTATACCACTGTCCGACCTCCAAAAGCCTTCCGACAATGATATAGATCTTATTTCCATCCCTCAGCGTCCCCTTGTCCGCTGAGGGTATTTTTTCTGATTTAAACCTATTTCTTGAGAATCAATGCCACAAATACCACCTCTTCATCTCCGGTATTTTTAATGCCGTGTCCATCTCCGTCTTTACAGAAGAATACATCTCCCGCCTCTGCCGGAATCTCCGTTCCATTATCCTCATAGATCCCTTTCCCGGATAAAATATAATAGGTCTCCGTCTCTCCATGGTGCTCATGATGCCCCAGCTCACAGCCGGCCGGCAGCGTCACCTTACTGAACATCTTGCAATGCTCCCCCAGCTGCTCTGCATGGATCAGCCCTTCTTTCAGGATATAGCCCGCGCCTCCGTTTACATGCTCCACCTTTACAGCTTCTCTTTCACCTGCTTTTGTCATCTGCTTTTCCTCCTATCTCAATATTTGAAATTTGTCAATATATCTCCCGATATATTTTTAA
>CAJTRM010000030.1 GCA_910578865.1 uncultured Dorea sp. | reverse complement strand
TACGGGGAGATTTTATTTTTTCAAAGTTCAAATTTCATTCTCTATAGGAATGCTTCATTCGTACATTGATTGTACCCTCAGCAGACGAAGGAACACACGCCCTTTGTCTGCTGAGGGTATTATATAATGATTCACATCAAATTACAAGGAATGAAACTATTTTGAGCAACTATCCCTTCACCGCCCCGCTCATCAGACCGTTCTCAATCCGATCCTGAAACAGCAGATATTCCCCGTCCTCCCGGACAGAAAAGGTGTTCCCACCGCCAGCAGGATCGTATTCATCCTCCCTTCTCACAGCTTCTCGAATATATTTTTCGTACTGTATGAAATGGCAAGGGATACGCCCCCCGCGAACAAAATCACCACAAATTCCATCCCGCCGCACACCTCAAACAGCACCCCGTACAATGCATTCCCCAGCGGCTGGGCACACATGGATATGGTAAGTGTCACAGCGATCACCTTCCCGATCAGATTCTGCGGAGTTTCTGTCTGGATAAAAGACAGCAGCTGCACTCCGCAGATCGTAGACAATACCATGATCACAAAACAGCATACCGTAAGAACCAGGTAATTCACCATCCCGGAGGAACATAACATCAATGTCAGCCCCACCGGAAACAAGGAAAGTGCACAGGCAACGATCAGGTTCCCCACTTTTTTCACCGACAGCTTCTCTGCAAAAATACCGGCGCAGATACCTCCCGCCAGCCCTCCTGCCGCCAGCGCGCCCTGTGCAAAGCCATACAGCTTATTGCTCCACGCCGCCTCCAGTTCCAACACCTCAGTAATAAGATACGGCATCCCCACAAGGATCAGTGCAGAAAGAAACAAGTTGATCCCGCAGACAACAAGCATGACCTTCCCTATCACCGGTTTATCCTTCCGGATGTACCCGATACTCTCTGAAAAATCTGCCTTTGCCGTCTGAAGGATGCCTCCGCGGGACGCCTGCCTGACAAACGGTATGTGAATAAAGACTTCCATAACCGCCGATGCAAAAAAACATACTATACAGATCCACAGCACAGCGCCCAACCCATACGCACTGTACAGGATTCCTCCGATTACGGGCCCTGTGAGATTTGCCAAAGAATTCACTGCATTTACGATGGAATTGGCTTCCATGATACGCTCCCTGTCCACCAGCACCGGTATACTTGCCTGCACCGACGGCTGGTATGCACCTGCAATGCCGTACAAGAGCATCAGTGTCGCTGCAAGGAGCACGATAAGATTCATTTTCCCAAGCAGCAGGGAGCACGCCAGTATCAAACATCCTGTAAAGAAATCCAGAATCACCATGACATTTCTCTTGTTAACCCTGTCCGCCACAATGCCTCCCACCGGCGAGAGCAGCACCGCGGGAATAAACGCACATGCTGTCACTGTCCCGTAGACGGCCGCAGACCCTGTCTGGTTCAGCAAATAAAGGGGCAGGGCAAACCTCACGGTGGCGTTGCCAAACAGTGAGATGACCTGACCGATGACCACTAATGTAAAATCCTTTGAAAACACTCCTTTTTTCATGCCTGACTTCCTTTCCTGCTATTTTCTCTTCTGATAAATACCTGCCAGCTCCCGAAGCCTGCTCTGCATCTCCTCATCGATCACATCCAGCCCGAAGCCTTCCATTAACTGTTTGAATATCATTAGCCTTCCGTAGAAATCCTCTTCCCCGCTGTCAAAGATCATGGGATTCATCCAGATATTTGCCGCCAGAATAATCAGCTCAGAAAGCTGCCTTGGATATTCCGTCTGAATGGAGCCATCCGAAAGTCCCTGCTCTATGATCGGCAAAATATAGTTGGGGGCCACCTCGTCCACCGTATCACGGAATATCAGGAAGAGGAGCCTTGGATTATTCCGAAAATCCGGGGCTACCGTGAAGATCTCATCCTGCACCGGCCTCTTGACTGAGCTCTTAAAAATCGTCTTTAATTTCTCTCTTCCGTTCAGATCTGAACGGTCACGGATGTCTGCCAGCACACGGTTTGACTCCGCCGTCATCCGCTCTACGACTGCCACTAGAATTTCCTCTTTCGACTTAAAATGATGATAGATTGCCCCCTTGCTGAGCCCTCCCAGGTTGTCAATAATATCCTGGACAGACGTATGCTCATAGCCTTTTTCCATAAATAAGCGAAATGCAGCATCCATAATTAAATTTACAGTCCCTTCCGGGTTCTTGCTTCGTGCCATAATCCTTCCTCCTATAACCGACCGGTAGTATGTTCGGAGTATAACATACTACCGGTATGTTTGTAAAGTATCTTTTATTTGGAAATATGTTAACACATTCTCTATTTTTCCGGCCCCCTAAAAAGTATTTGTAAATGTTTGTAAATATTTCAAAAAAAGTGTTGACATATAACAAAAAATAATAGTATAATAGCGAAGCGGGTTCGGGATACGAACTCCGGAATATGGGATCATAGCTCAGCTGGGAGAGCATCTGCCTTACAAGCAGAGGGTCATAGGTTCGAGCCCTATTGGTCCCATATCATCTAAAAATCAAATATGGCGGGATAGCTCAGTTGGCTAGAGCACACGGTTCATACCCGTGGTGTCGCTGGTTCAAATCCAGTTCCCGCTACTGAAAGACTAAAACAGTGCAGCCTTATGGCTGCACTGTTTTGGTTATTTCCTTCGATCCGGATTTCTGAAAATGTAAAACACCAGATTGGGACATAAAGATACAGAAGTCTTCAGTCCCTGCTTTTCACTACAGGTATCCACACTTCATATTGTGCATTTTGCGGATCCGGATTTAAGTATACCTCGACATCGGGAGCATTTCCATACTCGTATCCCGAAGTCGGCAGCCATTCTGTTACGATCCGCCGCTCCAATTCCTGGATGGACTGATTGGTACCTTCCCCGGAAAATATAGCCCAGGTTGCCGCCGGCACAATATAATCTTCAAGATCCCCCGGTTCCTCCGAAGTAGATACTGCGATATAATATCTCCACGGTTCTGTATCATTGCAAGTGCTGACACCAAGCACTCCCATAGGCGGTGTGTTCATGATCTGAATCAATCTCTGTAATGTTCCGTTCATAGATATTTCCTGCCACTTTGCGGGTATGACTGTAAAATTTTTCTCAATATCCTTCTCCAGTGGTACGGATACGCCTACAATACGGAAAGCTTCTTTTGTTTCAATTCGATAGTTCATCTCTTCCACTCCTTTGACGGTAATTTTAAATAAGACAGGCGGGAAGGATTTTACGGATACGCCCTCATTTTTTACAGCAGACGGGGCCATTCCATGAACAGACTGAAATGCTCTGTTAAATGCGGTGGGGGAATGATATCCGTATTTCCCGGCCACATCAATGATCTTCATATTTTTACTCTGTAAATCAACGGCGGCAAGAGACATTTTTCTCCTGCGGATATATTCAGATAAGGGAATCCCCGCCATATAAGTAAACATTCTCTGAAAATGATAGGAAGAACAGCAAGCAATCTGCCCAAGCCGTTCATAATCAATCTCCTTTGTCAAATGCTCCTCGATATAGCCTATCGCATCGTTTAATTTTTCAATCCATTCCATAATAAAACTCCTCCTGACAGTTTTCAGTATAGCTTACGATCTCGCTTTTTTCCTCTCAATCTCTGCACGAAAAAGAGAGTATCCGAAAAGTCCTGCAAACGCATAGTTCACAGGACTCATTCATTTTTAATACTATCTTAATATTTAATACCGTCTTACATTTAATGCCATCTTACATTTAATGCCATCTTGCATTTAATGCCATCTTACATTTAATACAATCTTACAAAATGATTGCCGGCGGACAAAGGAACCATCGTCTTTTGTCTGCCTGGGGCACTGCCAGGCAATTAACCACTAAACAATCCCCTGGGCCGTCATGGCATCTACCACTTTCTCAAACCCTGCGATATTTGCCCCCACTACGTAATTTCCTGCGGCATTGTACCGCTTTGCAGCATCATCAACATTATGGCAGATATTTACCATAATCCCCTTCAGCTTGCTGTCAACCTCCTCAAATGTCCAGCTCAGACGCTCACTGTTCTGTGACATCTCAAGTGCAGATGTAGCAACACCGCCGGCATTAGATGCCTTTCCAGGCGCAAACATAACTCCGTTTTCCTGAAGATACTCGGTAGCCTCCATAGTAGTCGGCATATTAGCGCCTTCTGCAACTGCCATACATCCATTGGCAACCAGCATCTTTGCATCTTCTAAATGAAGCTCATTCTGAGTTGCACACGGAAGAGCAATGTCAACCTTTACAGACCATACGCCGCGCCCCTCGTGATACTCGGAGTCCGGACGATATTTCTTGTACTCTGTCAGCCTTGCACGGTTGACCTCCTTAATCTCCTTCAGGGCCGCAACATCCACTCCGTCCGGATCATACACCCATCCGGTAGAATCACTGACTGTTACCACCTTAGCGCCCAGCTGCTGCGCTTTTTCCGCTGCATAGATGGCCACATTTCCGGAACCGGATATCGCTACTGTCTTCCCTGCAATTTCCTTTCCGTTCAGCTTCAGCATTTCGTCTGTAAAATAAAGCAGACCATACCCGGTAGCCTCCGTCCTTGCCAGGGAACCGCCGTAGCTTAATCCCTTGCCTGTCAGCACACCTTCATACAGGCCCCGGATCCTCTTATACTGCCCGAACAGGTAGCCGATCTCTCTTGCTCCCGTTCCGATATCTCCTGCCGGTACATCCGTGTCTGCACCAATGTATTTGCATAGCTCTGTCATAAAGCTCTGGCAGAATGCCATTACCTCTCTGTCCGATTTGCCCTTCGGATCAAAGTCAGAACCGCCCTTTCCGCCGCCGATAGGAAGACCCGTCAGGGAATTCTTGAACACCTGCTCAAATCCAAGGAACTTAATAATCCCGAGATTTACAGACGGATGAAGACGCAGCCCGCCTTTATATGGGCCGATGGCACTGTTAAACTGTACACGGTATCCGGTATTTACCTGCACCTGCCCTTGATCGTCAACCCAGGGAACACGGAACTTAAACTGCCTCTCAGGCTCTACCAGCCTCTCAAGGAGAGCGTCCCTCCTGTATTTTTCTTCATTCGCTTCAACCACTGCTCTGAGGGATTCCAGTACTTCCTTCACTGCCTGGTGGAATTCCGGCTCGGCAGGATTCTTCGCTACTACCCTTTCCAGGACTTCATCAACATATGACATACTTATTTACCTCCTACTACTAAATAGTATTTCCTTCAAAGTGTCAAAACAAGTAAATATTTTACTCTTTCATATTGTAAAATATTTCTGTGGCAAACACAAGAAATATTTTCAAAAGTTTTTCTTTTTTTGCAATTTAGCACTTCATTTCCTGCAATTATTTATTTTTTTGTGCAGATTTCAACAGTCTTTTCTTTGTGATTGCAATAAATAATATTCAGAGTTGCAATTTCGAGAGGAGATGAGGGTGATTGGGGACAGGTCAAAACGCAATTGGGGACGTAGTAAAGTGCAACTTTACTACGTCCCCAATTAACTACTTAAAGTATTCCACCCCAGCCTCAAAGATCTTCAAATCCTGCTCTCCATAGATATTCACAGCCACAGACCGCGCCCGCCTCTCAGAGTGCGCCATCTTTCCGAACACGCGCCCGTCCGGGCTCGTGATACCCTCAATCGCGCAGTAAGAACCGTTCACATTCCATTCTTCGTCCATGGTAACATTCCCTTCCGGATCACAATATTGGGTCGCCACCTGCCCGTTGGCAAATAACCGGTCCAGCCATTCTTTATTTGCAACAAACCGTCCCTCGCCGTGGGAAGCCGGATTCACATATACTCCGCCGTTCTGTGCCTTTGCAAGCCACGGGGATTTGTTTGTCACTACTTTTGTATATACCATTTTAGAAATATGGCGTCCGATCGTATTGTAGGTCAATGTCGGTGAATCTGCAGTCTGTCCTGTAATCTCTCCGTTTGGAACGAGCCCCAGCTTCACAAGCGCCTGGAAACCGTTGCATACACCGAGCACAAGACCGTCGCGCTCATTCAGGAGCTTCTCTACCGCCTCCTTCATCTTCGCATTCTGGAAGGCAGTCGCAAAAAACTTCGCGGAGCCGTCCGGCTCATCTCCGGCGCTGAAGCCGCCCGGGAACATGATGATCTGGGACTGCCCGATGGCCTCTTCAAATACATGGACAGAATCTATGATATCAGCGGCGCCCAGATTCCTGAACACCTTCACTATAGTCCTGGCCCCTGCCCGTTCAAATGCTTTTTTACTGTCAAACTCGCAGTTTGTCCCCGGGAATACCGGGATAAATACCGTCGGCTGCCCGATCTTATGTGTGCAGATATGAATATCCGAGGTCTCATACAGCCCGCGGTCAACTGCTTCCTCCTGGCCTGCTGCCCCGGAGTTGGTGGGGAATACCTTCTCAAGGGTTCCCTTCCATGCTTCCTCCGCCTCAGAAATGGAAATTTCCACATTTCCATAGGTAAATGCAGCGTCCTGCGCCACCTCACCGATTACTGTGTAAGTAATGGCAAGCTCTGAAACCTTCTCCGCCGGAACCTCTGCAATGAGATCTCCAAACGCCGGTGCAAACAGATCTCTGGCATCCATATTATGCTCGATCTTCACACCCATACGGTTCCCGAACGCCATTTTGCTCACGGCCGCAATCACGCCGTGGCGGTCAGGAGCATACGCCGATACGATTCTTCCTGCCCGGATATCCTCTGTAAATTTCCCGTACTGCTCCATAACCTTCCCGTACTTCGGAACATCATATTCGTCCGTCTCTATGCGGAGCCATACTAACTTACTGCCCGCCTTTTTAAGCTCCGGCGTAATAATATCTTTCTCTGCCGCAATATCCACTGCAAAGGAAACAAGTGTCGGAGGCACGTCAATATCTTCAAATGTCCCGGACATGCTGTCCTTGCCGCCGATGGACGGCAGCCCAAATCCAAGCTGTGCATTGTAAGCCCCCAGAAGCGCCGCAAACGGCTGGCTCCATCTGTGAGGATCTTCCGTCATACGACGGAAATATTCCTGGAAGGTAAACCGGATCTTCCGGTAATCTCCGCCTGCTGCCACGATCTTGGCCACTGACTCCGTCACCGCATAGATCGCACCGTGATAAGGGCTCCAGGTGGACAGATACGGGTCAAACCCGTAGCTCATCATGGTCACCGTGTCACAGTCGCCGGTCAGTACCGGAAGCTTCGCCACCATAGCCTGGGTCTCCGTCATCTGATATTTCCCCCCGTGAGGCATGAACACAGATGACGCTCCGATGGAGCCGTCAAACATTTCCACAAGCCCCTTCTGAGAGCAGACATTCAGATCCTTCAGTGTGGACAGCCATTTCTCCCTTATATCCGCCACTTCCTCTCTCGCGAGGATTGTATTTTTCCGGTCCGGGATGTCCACAGCCACCGCCGTCTCCTGATGCGCCCCGTTGGTATCAAGAAATGCACGGGAAAGGTTCACGATCTCTTTTCCCCTCCAGGAAAGCACCAGCCTCGGAGACTCCGTTACCACTGCAACCTCCACTGCCTCCAGGTTTTCTTCCTTTGCGTAGCCCATAAATTCTGCAACATCCTTCGGGTCTACCACAACTGCCATACGCTCCTGGGACTCGGAGATAGCAATCTCCGTGCCGTCAAGACCCGCATATTTCTTCGGCACTTTATCAAGATCTACCCTCAGGCCGTCCGCCAGTTCACCGATGGCAACCGAAACACCGCCGGCGCCGAAATCGTTGCATTTTTTGATCAGCCTGCTGACCTCTTCCCGGCGGAACAGACGCTGAATCTTGCGCTCGGTAGGCGGATTTCCTTTCTGAACCTCGGCGCCGCACGTCTCAATGGACGCCTCCGTATGCACCTTGGAAGAACCCGTCGCCCCGCCGCAGCCGTCGCGCCCGGTACGCCCTCCCAGCAAAATAATGATATCGCCCGGATCGGAAGTCTCGCGGATAACCGCACGCCTTGGAGCCGCCCCGAGAACCGCCCCGATCTCCATACGTTTTGCCACATAATTCGGATGATAGATCTCCTTCACTGCACCTGTAGCAAGCCCGATCTGGTTGCCGTAGGAGCTGTAGCCGTGAGCCGCCTCACGGACCAGCTTTTTCTGAGGAAGCTTGCCCTTCATCGTGTCATTGACAGATACGGTGGGATCCGCCGCACCGGTCACGCGCATAGCCTGGTAGACATAGGTACGCCCGGACAGCGGGTCACGGATAGCCCCTCCAAGGCAGGTGGCAGCGCCTCCGAACGGTTCGATCTCCGTCGGGTGGTTGTGCGTCTCATTTTTAAAATTCACCAGCCACTCCTCTTCTACACCATCTACCTGAACCGGAACTACAATACTGCATGCATTGATCTCCTCCGACTCTTCCTGGTCCTCAAGCTTCCCTTCTTTTTTCAGTTTCCTCATGGCCATCAGAGCAAGATCCATCAGGCAGACAAACTTGTCCTCCCTGCCTTTAAAGATCTCGCTGTGATCCGCCAGGTACTGCCGGTAAGTATCTTCGATAGGCGCACGGTAATCTCCCTCTCCGAAGGATACATCCGTAAGCTCCGTGGAAAATGTAGTGTGACGGCAGTGATCCGACCAGTAGGTATCCAGTACACGGATCTCCGTCATAGTCGGGTCTCTGTGCTCTTCCTCCCGGAAATAATTCTGAATATGTTTAAAATCTTTAAAGGTCATGGCAAGCCCCAGAGAATCATAAAGTTCCTTAAGTTCTCCGTCCGCCATCGCCTGAAACCCGTCAAACAGAATCACATCCTCCGGCTCATCAAACACGGTGACAAGCGTTTCCGGCTTGTCCATCCCCGTCTCCCGGGAATCCACAGGATTGATGCAGTGAGCCTTAATGGCTGCAAACTCTTCGTCCGAAATCCTGCCGTCCTTTCCTGCGATCACATAGGTCGTCGCCGTCTTAATAACCGGTTCTTCGTCCTCCTTAATAAACTGAATACACTGAACCGCTGAATCCGCTCTCTGATCAAACTGCCCCGGCAGGAATTCCACCGAAAATATCCTGCTGTTTTCAGACGCCTCAAACGTTTCCCTGTACAGATCATCTACCGGCGGCTCCGAAAAAATCCCGCGGCACGCTTTTTCAAAGGTGTCATCCGAAACATTTTCCACATCATAGCGGATCAGCACACGGACATCCTCCACATCCCGGATTCCGAGATAATTTCTGATCTCGCCCTTCAGATCCCCCGCCTGCACGCCAAAGCCCGGCTTCTTCTCCACATACACCCGTCTAACGTTGCTCATACATTTCCCTCCATTTTCGTGAATTCTGTAACTCTGGTACTAATGGTATAACTTCATTGTAACATATATTTTATTATTAAAATAATTAATATATCTTAATATTTTTATAATCTATACTTATAAATATCTGCCCATTCCAACAACCCAGGCTGCCGATCACCCGTTCTTCTCTGTATCAGGGTCTTCCGGAGAACCGGCCGCCTCCCGGCGCCTTGCAGCGAAAAACCTTCCCAGGACAAACACTGCCTGAACCGCCAGCAGAAAAACTACAAAAGTCAGCCCGATCCGCAGCACCATATCTGCAAAAAATCCCTCCGGCAGCATACGGATCATATAATCCGTGGCCGGATCAAACAGCCACAGGTCATTCGTAAAGAAGATCTCATGGAAAATCCGGAAACACGCCGTAAAATCAATCGAAAACGCTGCCCCGAGAAACACAAGGAGCAAGAAGAAGATTCCTCCCGCTATGGAATACGCCTTCGGCAAAAGCTTGTGCATATCCGCGCCGCTTACAAAGAGAACTATCATCATCAAAGCTGCCACTGCCAAAACCAGCGTCCGAAGCCGAAGGCCCCCGAGGAACAGATTCTTCACATCCGACATATGAAGCCGGTCCTGCTCATTGAAAAAATCCTGCCTCCTCCCGTCCACATCTGTGACAATGGAAAGCTCGTCCTCCCTGCCGATCAGGTAGTCCATCATATAGACGGTGACCTCCATCACATCCTCAAGCTCCATATCCAGAGAATCCGCCACCTCATATTTCCGGTATTCCTTTTCATAAAACTGATACTGGGGATCCCCGTAAATGACAATTTCAAAGCTTGTGACCAGCACTCCGATGATCACAAGAAACATTGCAAGAACCGCCAGAAAACACTGCAATTTCTTCATGCTCTTTCCCTCCGATAGTAACATTATACCTTATCCGGCAGATGTCCGCCATGCTTTTCCTTAAAAATCAGTCATGGATTCCTAAAAACAGTCATGCCTTGAACTTTCAAATTCCCCGCCTATAAGGTATACTATAGATAAAGCCGGCCGCTGTGTGCCGGCAGCTTTATTCACTACAGACATCAAGGAGGAATCCCCATGGATATCAACTATGAATTATACAAGGTATTTTACTATGTAGCCTCTACCTTAAGCTTCTCCGAAGCGGCAAACCAGCTTTATATCTCCCAGTCCGCCGTCAGCCAGTCTGTCAAGACGCTGGAGAAAAAGCTTGGCCGTACCCTCTTCATCCGAAGCACGAAAAAAGTACGCCTCACGCCGGAGGGAGAAATCCTGCTCCGGCACGTAGAGCCAGCCGTCCACCTGATCGGCCGGGGCGAAACCCAGCTCACAGATGCCTCCTCCGGCGCCGGGCAGCTGAGGATCGGCGCCAGCGATACCATCTGCCGCTACTTTCTCGTCCCCTACCTGGAAAAATTCCACAAAACATTTCCCCGCACCCATATCAAGGTGACCAACGCCTCCTCCATCCGGTGCACGGAAATGCTGGAGAGCGGGCAGGTAGATCTGATCGTGGTGAACTGCCCCAATCCCTACCTGAAGCATATACCTTCCGCAAAACGGATCAGGTCTTTCCAGGACGTATTCATTGCCAACGAATCCTTCCGGGATCTGAAAGGCAAAAAACTTACTTATAAGCAGCTGCTGGATTATCCCATCCTGATGCTGGATAAACGAAGTACCACCAGCGAATTTTTACATTCCCTGTTTCAGCAGCATCAACTGGATCTGGTTCCCGAGGCTGAACTTAGCAGCAATGACCTGTTGATCGACCTTGCCGGAATCGGCCTGGGACTTGCATTTATCCCGGACTACTGCATGGAGCATATGCCCGACAGCCTGTTTGTAGTGGAACTGAAAGAAAAGCTCCCGAAACGGGAGCTCGCAATTGCCTATAACAGTCAGCTGCCCGTATCCCGAGCCACCGAAGAATTTTTGAGTTATTTTGAGTAATCCTTCCGCACACACCACTCTCAGAAAGGAGCGTTCACATGTATACCTACACAGAAAAGCCCAAAAAAACAGACCGGTCCAAAAAAAGCAACACCATCCAGCGAATAAAAATACGTCTGGACAATACAACACATCCCCCCAACAACGTCCTCTCCCATCTGGAACATTTTAACTTTCCGAATCAGGGAGCCCTTGTGATTAACGCAAACACTCTGGCAGGCGCCGGTTACCGCAGCAATCCCTCCATCGGAGTGGCAGAAAACATTATCCTGCTCGGACACGGCAGCCGGCCGGCCGGCGCTGCGCCGGGACACGGAGATGCGGTCGCGCAGGCCGGTTACAATGCTGATGCACTTGCCGGAGTGGCGGATGCCGTAAACAAACCGCTCTTCTGGCACGGCTCCATCATCCTGGCAGGCTGCAACACCGCTGCTCTGGCTCGTCAGGTAACGGAGGAATATTACACCAGAAGTGCCTTGAACCGCGCAACGACTGTAACCGGCACCCAGTACCCCATTTCTGTCCGTGACGGAATTGCCCATCCTTTCATCGGCACAGACTGGTCAGACCTGGATGTCGCCGACAGGCCCGGCAACTACAATCCCGCATTCATTCAGCTGCGTAATCAGTACGCCCCTGCACTGCGGCCAGCGATGCTTGACCTGTTACAATATATTGCCGGCTGCGACCCGGCCCGGCCTGTCATTCCTTCGACCGTAACCCTGGCCGATCTGCAAAACCACTCTGCGGTACTTCAGGGACTCCTGGCTGCCGTTGTCCCCCCGGGCGCGCCCGCCCTGCCGATTGCCGTTCAAAATGCCGTCCTGCAGATCCAGGATACGATAAATACATTAAACGCACTTGTTACAAACGGAGGCCAAAATCCGGCGGCGCTTTTCGCCACATATTCCGCCCCTGTAAACAACCTTGCAAATAACCTGGCTCAAACCTACCAGGAACTGGACGATTTCCTGCAGCTGCCGGTGGATCTCACTGCACCGCACAACACGCCCGCCACGGCATCCTCATACAAACGAAAGCGCGCTTATACTGTCTTTGGTTCATGGGTTGATGCCTAAAATGTACCCTGCATGCCGCATACGGGATTCCCTCCGTCCTGCTGCCGCGTAATTACAACAATAGCTTTCCGCGGATCTCTTCCTCACACCCGCACAGCGTTCCCTGCACCATGCCCGGCTTCCCGCCGCCTCTGCCGGAGAAAGCCTCATTCAGTTCCCTGCTGAGAGGACGCACATCCTTTGTCCTGCTGCCGATCACATACCGGTATCCGTCCTCATCTGTTCCGGCAAATATCGCACAAACCGTCGCTCCCCGGTCCAGGAGGAGATTCATAAGCTCCCGCGGCCCGCTGCCTTCAAGATCCGGATCAAACACCGCGGCAATACCGTCTTCTACAGGAACCTCCCCCGCCTGCACCGACAGAAGCTTCTGCCGGAGGGCGGCACATTTGCCCTTCAGGGATTCCTGCTCTGCCTTTAAATGCTTCACCGCCTCTGCAGCCTCCAGCTCCTTTGCACACAAAAGCGTCGATATCTCCTTTATATTTTCGTCCTTTCTCCCGTAATCTCTGAGAGCACGCGCCCCGCAGAGCATAGTGATCCGGACTCCCCCTTTATAGTGGATCATATTCACCAGCTTGATGAGCCCGATCTCCCCGGTTTTCTTTACATGGGGGGCGCAGCAGGCACACACATCGTATCCCGGAACCGTCACGATCCGCACCTGTGCTTCAATCTCGATCTTGCTGCGGTATTCCATTTCTTCCAGCACATCCTTCGGCGGAAACTCCACTTCCACCTCCAGATCCTTCCAGACCGCCTCGTTAGCCGCAAACTCAATCTCTTTTAATTCCTCCTTCGTGAGCACCCCGTCAAAATCCATGGTGCAGTAATCACCGCCAAGGTGGAACCCGACGTTATGATACCCGAACCTTGCATTCACCAGCCCGGACACAATATGCTCCCCGGTATGCTGCTGCATCTTCTCAAACCGCTCTTCCCAGTTGATGCTTCCGGCCACGGTCTCTCCTTCCTTTAAAGGTGCGTCTGCAGTGTGGAAGATCACGCCGTCCTTCTCATGCACATCCGTCACCCTTACACCGTTCAGCTCCCCGGTATCCGCATATTGACCGCCTCCCTCCGGGAAAAACACCGTCCGGTCCAGAACAATCTTATACTGATTCTTCCAGGGTTCACAGGAAAGCACCTCCGCCGTAAACTCCACTCTGTGGCTGTCGTCATAAAATAACTTCCCTGTCATATCTACATCCTCTCCGGCGCTTCAAATCCAAGCACATCGATACAAGACTCCAGAACCTCCTTCGCCAGCACCAGAAGGGCAATGTAGCTCTTCTTTTTCTCCCCGTCCTCCTCGGACAGGATCTTGGTCTCGTGGTAAAAACGATTAAACGCATTTGACAGATCGTAAATATACGCACAGATCTTGTGAGGAGCCAGCTCCTCAAATGCCGTCTCCATCACCTCGTTATACTTCACCACCTCCAGCATCAGAGCCTTCTCACCTGCCTCGGATGCCTCACTGACCCGAAGTCCGGAAAGGGTGCCGCCGCCTTCCTGATATTTATTCAGGATCGACTTGATACGCACGATCGTATATAAAATGTACGGTCCTGTATTTCCCTCAAAGGAAGTGAACCGGTCCACATCGAAAATGTAATCCTTGGACGCCTGGTTGGACAGATCCCCGTAGCGAAGCGCAGATAATCCTACGATCTTAGCCGTGTCCCTGGCCTCCTGCTCCTCCACCGTGCGATTGTCCGCAATCTTCTGGTACATCTCATCTTCAATCTCTGCGATCAGGCTCTCCAGGCGCATCACGCCCCCCTCTCTTGTCTTAAAGGGCTTGCCGTCTTTGCCGTTCATAGTACCAAAGCCAAGGAATGTAAGCCTGGTTTTCTCCGGCACGATCCCTGCTTTCTTGGCTGCACGGAACACCTGCACAAAATGAAGCTCCTGCCGCTTGTCCACAATATAAATAATATGATCCGGATGATAGTCTGCCTCCCTCTGGATCAGAGTGGCAAGATCCGTCGTCCCGTACAGAGACGCACCGTCTGATTTCTGAACCATACACGGAGGGATCTCCTTCGTGTCGGATTCCTCCTGCACGTCGATCACCAGCGCACCCTGATCTACATGTGCATGCCCTTCGGATTTCAGACGCCCGATCATATCCGGGATATAAGCCTGTGCATCGGACTCCCCTTTCCAGAGGTCAAACTCTACATTCAGATTCTGATAATTTTTCTTAAGGTCAGACACTGACACCTGCATAATATGCTTCCAGATGGCCGTATAGCCTCGATGGCCGTTCTGCAGAAGATAGGTGGCATGCAGCGCTTCCTCCCGGTATGCCTCGTCCTCCTTGGCCCTGGCGCTTGCAGTTGGATAGATTTCCTCCAGCTCCCCGATGGTAAACGGTGCTTCTTCCGGATAATCCCCGGTATACGCCTCGTCAAAATATGGAAGCTGCGGCTTTCTCTCCTTTAATTCCGTGACAATCAGGCCCATCTGGTATCCCCAGTCTCCGAGATGGATATCCGCCAGAACCTTATGTCCCATTTTCCTTGCAATCCTTTTGATACTCTCTCCGATAACCGCAGACCGCAGATGCCCCACATGAAGGGGCTTAGCCACATTCGGGCCGCCGTAATCCATCACGATCATCTGCGGACAGTCTGCCTTTGAAAGTCCAAGCGCTCCGTCCTCTTTCATCTCATTCAGACATTCCGCCGCTGAAGAGGCGCATACCTTTATATTAATAAATCCCGGATTGACAGCCTCGATCTCACCAATGTACTTTTTATCCTCAAGACTTGCAATCACATCGTTCGCAATCATAATCGGCGCTTTCTTATACTTCTTTGCTCCCGCCATGGCTCCGTTGCACTGATACTCACACAGATCCGGACGGTTCGACAGCGTAACTCTTGCATAAGAACGGTCATACCCCGCCTTTTCAAATGCGCCTGCAATCTCTTCTTCAATCAAATCTATGATCCTTTTCATCCTGTTCCCCCTTAACTTCCGATATCAGATTTGTTACAAGGTGTATTCTAACACAAGAAAATCCGATCAACAACCAGATTTCCGCCTCTTCTTACAAACTTATTGCAAAAACCTGCGGCACATGGCAATATTGATAAGAAACAACCGACCAAAAAACAGTTTATTGAGAAAAGGAGAGCATATGATGATAAAATTAGGATCTCACGTAGGAATGAGCGGCAGAGACATGCTTCTTGGATCTGCAAAGGAGGCGGTCTCCTACGGCGCGGACACCTTCATGTTCTACACCGGGGCGCCCCAGAACACAAGACGCAAAGACATCTCTGAATTAAAGATTGACGAGGCATGGGACTATATGAAGGAGCACGGCATTCAGGATATCATTGTCCACGCGCCCTATATTATTAACCTGGGTAATTCTGTAAAACCTGAAACCTTTGAGCTGGCAGTGAATTTCCTTGCCAAAGAAATCGACCGGAGTGCGGCATGCAGAAGTCATATCCTCATCCTGCACCCGGGCTCCCACGTAGGAGCAGGGACAGACACCGGGATCCGCCAGGTGGTCAAGGGCCTCAACGAAGTCCTCACCCGGGATACGGATCTCTTCGTAGCCCTTGAAACCATGGCCGGAAAAGGATCCGAACTTGGGCAAAGCTTTGAAGAACTGGCGCGCATCTACGATGGAGTCTCCTGCAGCGACAAGCTGCGCGTCTGCTTCGATACCTGCCATACCCACGACAGCGGTTATGACATCGTCCATGATTTTGACGGTGTGATCCAACAATTCGACCGCCTCCTGGGAAAAGACCAGATTGCCGTCTTCCATATCAATGACAGCAAAAATGAGAGGGGTGCCTCCAAAGACCGGCATGCCAATCTTGGCTTCGGCAATATCGGTTTTGACGCACTGTCTTACATCGTGCACCACCCTGACTTCGAGCATGTGCCTAAAATACTGGAGACACCTTATATCCCATCCCCCACCGAACCGAAAAAATCCTATTCTCCTTATAAGCATGAAATCGAAATGCTGAGAAACGGCAGGTTCGATCCCGACATACAAGAAAAAATCATCAAAGAACAAAAAAGGTCTTGACAGATCTGTACTTTTGTATTATTGTACTACTTAGATAGTACAATAATTTTTTTACAAAAAGAGAGGTGATTCTATGCCATGGAATTTAGATGACAGCCGTCCGATCTATCTTCAGCTGATGGAAAAGATCCAGCAGGACATCGTGTCGGGCACATACAGGCCGGGAGAAAAACTTCCTTCTGTAAGGGAACTGGCCCTTGATGCTGCTGTCAATCCAAATACAATGCAAAAGGCATTGTCCGAACTGGAACGAAGCGGTCTCGTTTACTCGCAGCGGACCAGCGGACGATTTATAACGGAGGACGAATCTATGTTAAAACAACTGAAAACAGAACTCGCAGCCAGACATATCCGCGACTTTTTTGAAAAGATGGAGCAACTGGGCTTCCCGCAGGAAGAAACACTTGCTCTCGTAAAAGAAGCTGTAAAGGAGGAATCATAATGAAACCTATTCTGGAATGCCAGGGTCTTTCCAAGCAATATAACACTGCGGCCTACGCCCTTGACAACCTGAACCTCACACTGGAGCGGGGACAGATCGTAGGGCTGCTCGGCCCCAACGGAAGCGGAAAGACTACTTTAATCAAACTTATCAACGATCTTCTGACGCCCACCCGGGGAAACATTCTGATCGACGGCTGCCGGCCCGGCGTAGAGTCCAAAAAGATCGTATCCTATCTTCCGGAGCATACCTATCTGGACGACTCTCTGAAGATTTCCGAGCTGGTGACCTATTTCGCAGACTTTTATGATAATTTTGTAGCGGAACGTGCATATACCATGCTCGCAGACCTGGGGATAGACAAAAATGCCAGGCTCAAAACACTCTCCAAAGGAACAAAGGAAAAAGTACAGCTGATTCTGGTCATGAGCCGCGACGCACTGCTCTACATCCTGGATGAACCCATCGGAGGTGTCGATCCGGCCGCAAGAGATTATATTCTCCAGACAATTATCAATAACTATAACGAAAATGCTACGATCCTTTTGTCCACGCATCTGATCCAGGATATCGAAAATATCCTCGACCGGGTCATCTTCATCCGTCAGGGGCATCTGGCGCTTAACGCCACCGTAGACGAGATCCGCATGGAACAGGGGAAATCCGTAGACGCATTATTCAGGGAGGTATATCGATGTTAAGAAAACTCATCAAGTACGACTTAAAATCAATGAACCGGATCCTTATTATCATACATGTATTTCTGCTTCTGGCTGCCGCAGCAGTCCGTGTATTTTTTACGGAACGATTCCACCTTGTACACGTAGAAAGCGGCGCATACCTGGCACTTGCTTTTATCCTGTTCTCTTTACTTGCCTCCGGAGTCTCCTTCGCCACCGAGATCCTGATTGCCATACGCTTTTATAAAAATCTTTTCTCATATGAAGGGTATCTGACTCACACCCTTCCGGCAACAAGAAGCCAGCATCTGGCGGCAAAAACAATCGCCGGGACATTCTGGATGTTCCTTGACCAGATTCTGCTGCTTGTATCCATATTCTTTGTGATCGCAACTTCAGATGTGGTAAAACTGTATCATGAAAGTCAAGACGTGCTCCTTGCAGAACTTCAGCTTTCCGGCCTGGATCTGTCAGCCGTAAAGATCATACTGTTCCTGCTGCTGTTTTCACTGATAAACGCTGCGGCCACTGTAATTATGATCTACGCTTCCATCGTGATCGGACAGCGCTTCCAGAGCCATCCGATTCTGGGGGCTGTCATATCCTATCTCGGAATCAGTATGATATTCGCTGTTATTTCCGCTGCAATACTGACAGCATTCGGGCTCTTCTCGGTAGTATTCAACGAATCCGAGGCAATGGCCGGAGTCAATGCAGCGGACCATGTTATCAGCACCTTCAATATCACTATGATTTTAAGCATTACCGCTGCCGCCATCTGTTATATCGTTACCCAGGTACTGTTGAAGAAAAAACTGGATCTGGCATAAAAGCCGGCAGCAAGGCTATTACAAAGGGCGGGGTTTTTACGGCCCGGCCGCGGATCCCCCGTCCTTTGCACTGCCCCTTCTCCAGAATTCTTCCACCTGTCCCGCTGCATGTTCCACATTGCACATTCCGCAGTCTTTCCACTCTCTCGGAAAAACCTCCTGATATCTTCCGTCCCGGAACCTTTCATCCAGCAGCAGAATCACTCCTCTGTCTTCGTCTGTACGGATCACACGTCCCGCCGACTGCAGAACCTTATTCATCCCGGGATAAAGGTAGGCATAATCAAATCCGCGAAGCCCCTGTGCATCAAAGTGCTGCTTTAAAAGCTCACGCTCCCTGCACACCTGGGGGAGACCTGTACCGACAATGGCTGCGCCCACCAACTGCTCCCCTGTAAGATCAATTCCCTCGGAAAAAATACCTCCCATCACACAGAACCCGAGCAGGCTGTTATCCCGCTCCTCCTCAAAATTTTCAAGGAAGATCTCCCTTGCCTCCTCCGACATATATTGGGACTGCATCACATAATCGATGACAGGATTCCCGTCCTTTCGCGGCGCCTTGTCCAGTACGGTCAGAAATTCCTCATATACTGCCTCCATGAACCGGTAGGACGGAAAGAACGCAATATAATTCCCCCGGCGGGCGGACGCCAGCTGCCACAGATACCGGGCATATCTGCGGTACATTTCTTCCCCTCTTCTGGTATATTTCGTACTCACATCCGTTCCCATAAGAAGCAGTCTCTTTTTCGTGTCAAAGGGTGACTCTGCATAGACCGCATAGTCATCTTTCACCGTGCTCAGCAGCTTTTTATAATAATGGATCGGCAGCAAAGTCGCCGAGAAAAACACCGTACTGTTTCCCTTATCCAAAAACTTCTTCAGATTGACCGCCGGATTGACACAAAACAGACGCACCTTAAAATGTCCGTTCTCTTCCAACTCCGAATAAATCATATAATTCTCATCCAGACAATCATGGGTATTGAGAAACCGGCGCACCTCAAAATAAAAATCCAGAACCTCCCTGCGGAGTTCCTCCTTCCTGCACTCTTCCAGAAACCGCTCAAGCTCTGACATAAGGTTCATAAGCTTCAGATAAATATGAGAGACGCTGTCTAACACCTGGTAGTCCTCACATTCCCGTTTCAGCGCCAAAAACTGCTTATTGCATTCCTCCAGCCGCTTCACAAGCCTTCCGTCTTCTGTTCTGACCAGCCGCTTCATCTTCAGTATATCTTCCTTGTACAGCGAAGCGCTGTACATTTCCCTGCCCCGCTCCACCAGGTTATGGGCCTCATCCACCAGAAACAGGTATTGGCCTGTCATACCTTCTCCGAAAAAACGGCGCAGATGTGCATTGGGATCAAATACATAGTTATAATCACAGATCACCGCATCCACCCATTCCGAAACATCCAGGCTCATCTCATGGGGGCACACCTTCCACTTGCGCGCCTGCTCCTCCAGGATCTCCCTGTTCATCTCATCCGAGGTGGTCATCAGCTCATAGACCGCATCATTGACCCTGTCATAGTGCCCTCTGGCATAAGGACAGTCCTCCGGGTTGCAGTTCGTTTCCTCGCAGAAGCAGATCTTATCCTTGGCCGTAAGTACCAGCACCTTCATTCGCAGCGCCTGCTCCTTCAGGGTATCAAACGCCTGCCAGGCGACCGTCCGGGTAATCGTTCTGGCTGTGAGATAAAAGATCTTCTCCCCAAGCCCCTCGCCGATTGCCTTCACTGCCGGGAACACAGTCGCCATCGTCTTCCCCACCCCGGTAGGCGCCTGGATAAACAGCTTCTTCTTCCGCAGGATCGTACGGTACACCGATGCGGCCAGATCTTTCTGCCCCTCCCGGTAAGAAAAAGGAAACTGTATTCCTTTAATAGAACTATCCCGTTTCTCCTTCCACCGGATCTGATACCTGGCCCATTTCTCATACCTGCCTGCCAGCTCCAGAAACCAGCCTTTCAGATCCTCATAACTGTATACGCTCTGGAAACGCTTAATTTCTTCCGTATCCATATTGCAGTAAGTCATCTGCACTCCGATCTCTTCAAGCTCCTTCTGCGCGGCATACATATAGGCATAGCATTTCGCCTGGGCGAGATGAACCTCCACCGGCTCTTTCACCGACTCCAGCTCCCTCAGGATCCCTTTGATCTCATCAATGACAATTCCGGCCGGAAGTTCCATAATTCCGTCGGCGCGCCCCTCGATCAATAATGTAAATCCCTTGCAGGGGATCTCACACTTCAAAGGAACCTCCGCATGATATCCTGCGCCCATCTGCCTCTGAATCTTCCGGTGGATCTTTCCCCCCATTACCATGGCGTCCTTGTCCGCTGCCGCTATTCGGTTGTCTATGTCCCCGCTCCGCAGTATAAATTCCACCAGATTACGCACGGATATGCGGATCAAAGGCTGATTATTCTCCATTCTATACATCCTTTATCAAATATCGGTTTTGTGCCTTTCGTTGCTTTGCAACTCTTTTTGCTCATAATCAGGCGCTCCGCTCATAGCCAGTATAACGTGCTCATTCATGCAAGCATGATTCACACGTTATACTGGCTATGACTGAACTGTTACCTGCACATTGTATCATAAACCTTCTGCTTTTTTAAGTATTCAGAGGCGGTATAACAAAGAAAATACTTATGTGGTAATACACATGTGTACCACCACATAATGGCATAAAAAAAGAGCGCGCGTCCGTGTCATTCATTCTGTACTTTCCGCGCCCTCTTTTCCTGTGCACGATGAAAGATATAACCGCACAACACCTGTTTGTTATGCAATACCTTCAATACGCTCCTTTACCTTCCGCAACTCATTTTCAAGTATATTCACACGAATCAAAAGCATTTCCTTCTCATTCTCTGCCTTTAACGCTTCATCCAACTTACGGTTCAAATCCAGATGCCCCTCCGCAATGATTTTAATATTGCGGTTTGTCTCATTTTCAAGAGTTAATTCAACACTTAACACACGCCGTTTTAACTCCTGCATTTCCGAAAGAATTAAATCAAGCTTCTCATTCTCTGTCATATCATCACTCCTTTGTGATTTTTCCGATGCTTTGTTATTACAAAATTATATCATACCTCAAATGCAAAGTCTATGTCATTGTCCGCGCACTTCACATATACTGTAACAGTTCAGACTACGCCATTCGCAAAACCGCACTTACGTGCTTTTCGTTGCTTTGCAACTCTTTTTGCTCATAATCAGGCGTTCCTCTTACAGCCAGTATAACGTGTTCATTCATGCAAGCATGATGCACACGTTGTACCGGCTATGGCTGAACTGATACCATATACTCTACCATATCCGGGCGGAATCTCAGCGGCAGATGCTGGCGCTGAAGCTTAAGGTTCTCCCTGGATTCTATGGAAATGGCTTTGACAAATCCCTTCCAGAGCCTCGTATATTCCTTTTCCGCTTCTGTGAGTCCCGGAAGCGCGCCCGGATCCAGAAACTCATCCTGCACAAGAATCCACTTCTTTCCCGCCTCATGGACAACAAACATCCGGTGGACTCTGTCATAGATCATCCAGTTCTCCAGCGGAAGCCTGTCTGCAAAATGAGGGGCAAGGCAGGTGAGCACCTGTGCTTTCGGGGAAATCTGTGCATATAAGACACCGCCCACAAGCTCCCGGAACCGCACGGCGCCCTTCAGGAAATGAGCCTCCCCGATGACCGAGCGGCTTAGTTCAAAGACCTTCTCTACCTTTGGGTGGCTCAGATGCTCCATAATCCTTCTGCTGTCCGGTATCGTCTTCGCTGCCAGCATCGCTCCCAGTATCGCATCTCCTTTCCCTGTATCCGCCGAAAGGACTGCATGGTAAATGTCCCAATAGGCCTCTCTCCCCAAATGGCGGCAGATCAATGCCTCCACAGCCTGCGCCTTATGAACGGTCTCCTCCACCTCCTCATATTCGCAGAAAAGCTCTGTCTCCACCGCCCCGCGCAGCGCGATGGAACACTCATCCTCCGCCCTTCTGGCCTTCCAGGCATCATAGACGGCGGAATAGATTCCGGTAACCGTGTTACTACACACATATACTGTCTTCATAAAAATCCCCCCTTACATGCGGCAAAGAAGCGACTCAAACATACTGCTGCATCTTGCCTGCAAATCTCACATCATCAAACAAAGACAACTGCTGATATCCCATATTTACAACCTCCTCCGGCAGTTTCTCCCCTGCGCTCAGAAGATTTCTCGTAATATAATCCTCCTCCAGCTTCGTCGGATACATCATCCTCCCATTGCAGGTAATAAAATACATGGCCCTTTTTAATACCACCCCGATCTTTTTCAAGTCGGAAAAATCAAGTGTACCTACACGTCTCGCTTTTACGATTCGGACGGCAGACTTATATCCAAGTCCAGGAACCCGAAGCAACATATGATAATCTGCCCGGTTGATCTCCACCGGAAACTGATCCAGATGCTTCAGCGCCCAGTTACATTTTGGATCAAACAGCACGTTAAAATTAGGTGTCTCCTCCGACAGAAGCTCTTCTGCTTCAAAGTGATAGTACCGAAGCAGCCAGTCCGCCTGATACAGTCTGTGCTCCCTCAGAAGCGGCGGCCCCTCGTCTGTGCGCGCCGGGAGCAGGGAATCTTCATTTACATGGACAAAAGCCGAGTAAAACACTCTTTTAAGCTCAAACTTCCGGTACAGGGACTGTGCCACCTGCATAATCTGAAAATCGGTCTCCGGAGTGGCCCCGATGATCATCTGTGTACTCTGCCCCGCCGGTACAAACCGGGGAGCATTGCGGTAAAGAGCCAGTTCCTGCCGGTTCTCCGCCATACGGTTCTGTACAAGCCGCATAGGAGTCAGAATATTCTTCCGCGTCTTATGGGGAGCCAGAAGCTTCAGGCTCTCGGCCGTGGGAAGCTCCAGATTGACGCTCATCCTGTCCGCCAGAAACCCCACCCGCCGGATCAGCTCCTGGCTGGCTCCCGGAATTGCCTTTACATGAATATATCCCTGAAAATTACACTCTCTTCTTAATTTATACAAAGAAGCGCAGATCAGCTCCATCGTATCGTCCGGGCTCCTCAGAATCCCGGAGCTTAAGAACAGGCCTTCGATATAGTTCCTCCTGTAAAACTCCATCGTAAGAGTACACACCTCGTCCGGGGTAAAGGACGCGCGGACCACATCATTGCTCCTGCGGTTGACACAATATCTGCAGTCATAAATACATTCGTTGGTAAACAGGATCTTAAGCAGAGAGATACACCGCCCGTCCGCGGAATAGCTGTGGCAGATCCCTGACCTCTCACAGCTTCCCATCCCCGTTCCGTCATTACTCCTTGAAGTGCCGCTCGACGTACACGCCACATCATACTTCGCCGCATCTGCCAGAATGCTCAGTTTTTCAAACATTGACGGACGCAGTCCGCCCGCTCCCCCGGGCATGTACCGGGGAATCCCCGGCTGAGTATACGTTGTCATAACCTCTGAACTGCTCATAACGCAACCTCCACATAAAAAATATCTAAAAAAGAATATCTTCCCCTGCTTCTGCCTTCCTAATACAAGGTGATAAATCTCATCTATTTTCTTAATCTCTGACACTACTTATCTATCATCTCAAAAAGAACGTTCGTTCGATATGTTTATTATACGAACTTGTGTTCCTTATGTCAATACCTTTTTTAATAATTGTAAAATCGGAATTTTATTATTGACAGAAATTGTTGCCGGTGATATAGTAAATCCAACTTATCTATCATTGTCAAAATGGAACTTCGTCTATCTACTTAAGGGAGGATACCATTATGACAATACAGGAACTATCTAAAGCAATCTATCTGAACACCGGACCGCACTCTGCCGCCCCATCCGTCAACATGACGGATGCACAGTGGCAGGAAAAATTCACACTCATGAAGCAGCTGGTCCGTCCATCCGTCAATACCCAAATTACAAACAGCCATTCACAAGAGCCCTTTTACTGGAAGGAGGAACTGCTGGATTCCTATGACGGCATCACCAACTGGCAGAGCTACGCTCTGTTCATCAATGATACTCTGCGGCAGCTTCGCCGCGGGGAAGTCTGTTATGCGTGGTTTACCTACCAGATCCGGGATCTGCTCCGTTTCGAGCATGACCGCCTCTGCACACGCTACGCTCCACAGGACCGCATGTGGACACTGTGGCTTAAGTGAGCGCCGCCCGGCGGACGTCCCGGCCTGCCGCCGGCATACCAAAGTATCCGATCATAAATAGCTGACCTGAAAAATGAACCGTATATTTCACTTATCCGAAGGAGGATTCCTATGAAAAATCAGATCCATCTCTATTCCCTTGATACCGGCTGCTTCTACACCCCGCAGGAACAAAAGTACCACAACCGGATGCTCCGCTTCCTGCGCCGAAAAAGGCTGCTGAAGGAAGCAGACACCGACTGCTTTTCTGACGATCAAAGAGAAAAATATAAAAGGCTGCTCTCACTTTGCGGCGCCAAAATCAGAGAATATAAAGAACGCTTAAGCCGGGCCATCTCCTCAGACCCGTCCCTCTGCCGCAAATTAAATCAAGAGAAGCTCACTGACACCCGGGTGATCTCTGTGTTTGAATCCGCCCTCACAAGGGCCGCCTCCATCCCGGCAGACACCCTCACCTGCGACCTGATGGTGGTGCAGACTTACTTCTACGACATCGTAAAACAACTGGTCATCAACGGATATACCTATGAGAACGAAACCTACGTTTACTTTACTTCTTCTGCCGGCCAGATCCGCACGAAAAAAACCGTCTTTATCCGGGAAGCCCTGTGGGAAAAGATCAAGGATACACTGATGTGCGGGCTGACCACAGACCGGATCAACCAGAAGGGCGGCATGAATGTAAACAAATTCCTGGCATACCTGGCTCTCTCCAATTCTGCCACGGATCCCTTTGAGGGCTTTGATATCCGCAGATGCATTGTGGTGCCGGACTTTGAGACCTCTGTAAACTGCGAGGTAGACTTCATCCATGACGACACCTATCAGATTGAACGGACGTCCATGGACATCCCCGTCCCTCACACCGACGGCTGCGGCATGATCCTTCCCAGACTGTCAAAGAAGAATTTTATGCTCCGTCTCCCCTGGGTCAAAGGCCTCCTGGCCTCCTTTGATTTTGTGAAGTTTATCCGTGAAAAAAAAGCCTCTCCCGTCGTTACGGACATCTATGGCCAAACATGGGATATCTTAAAAGACGACATCCAGATCATCCTGACAGAAAGCCAGTTCAAAATGCACCGCTATTACGACTCCTGGGAGGCATACCAGGACGCCTACGAGACGTTCGGCTGCCAGGCAGGTATCTGCAACATGGAGGAGGATTACTTTTCCAATGCATCCATCAACTACCAGATGCTGCAGACGCTCATCAACGTTACCGACGAGGAAGCCGGCCTTTTTATCCGGCGCTCTCTTGATACCCTGGAACGCATTTCCTCAGACAGAGACACCATCCTGCGGATTTTCGGCGTAGTCAAAAGCAACGAAGACAAGACCTGGCTTCAGCAGGCCCTTGAACTCTATCCGGAAATGCTGCAGGACGAATACTGCCGCGCCAGGCTCCGGGAACTCAAAAAAAGCCTGATCCGCCAGTTCCGCTCCGGAAAGCTGGAGATCCAGGGGAAATACACCTTTCTGGCGCCGGATCTTTACGCCTTCTGCGAGCACCTGTTTCTCGGCATAGAGACACCTGAGGGACTTTTAAAAAACGGGGAAGTATCCTGCCGGCTGTTCGGCGATGGGAAACTGCTTGACTGCTTAAGGAGCCCTCACCTGTACATGGAGCATGCTGTCCGGACCAACACGGCATCCCCTGAGATCTTACGGTGGTTCCGCACCAATGCCATTTACACCAGCACTCACGACCCGATCTCCAGAATCCTGCAGTTTGACGTAGACGGCGACCGCGCCCTGGTAGTCTGCGACCCGGCCTTTGTAGCCGCAGCCCAGCGGAATATGGAAGAAAGCCAGGTAGTTCCCCTCTATTATGAAATGAAGAAGGCGCAGCCGGTCACTCTGAACGGCGAGGCCCTCTATGAGGGGTTAAATGCAGCCTACACCGGCGGAAACATCGGCTACTACAGCAACAGTATTGCAAAAGTATTCCATTTTACCGACTGGAAGAACATTTCCCCGGAAGAAAAGGAAACTGCCCTGCGGATCGTAAAGCTTCTCTGTATGGAAAATAACTTCTGCATTGATATGGCCAAAACACTTTACATGCCAAAGCGCCCCGAACATATCCACGCGCTGATCAGTACATACACCCAGAAGAAGCTTCCCCATTTCTTCCAATACGCCAAAGGAAAGACAGAAAGCCAGACAGAACCGCGCTCCCAGAGTTTTGTGGATCAGCTGGATCAAATGATCAAATACCGCCCCATCCGCCTGTCAGCCAAAAATTTCGGCACATTTTCCTACCGGAAGCTGATGAGAAATACCAAGATACAGATCGATGAGGCTGTGATCGATACCTACAACCGGCTCAACCGCCGCTACCATTTCCGTCTGAGTCCTTCTAATAAAGACAATATCGACTTCGTCATAAAGACCATCCGCGAAGAGCTGTTAACCTGCGGATATCCCGCCTGTGAGGTGGCGGACATGCTGGTCAGACACCTGTACACGAAAAAAACGCCTTATAAAGAAATCCTGTGGCAGTGCTTCGGAGACATCCTCACAGACAACCTGCGGCGCAATCTCCCCTCCGGCAGCATCCTGTGCAAAAGCTGCGGCACCAGATTCCTCCCGTCGTCTCCTAATCAGAAATACTGCAATGCATGCAGGGGCTACCAGCCTGTGGGGACCAAAATCATTACCTGTGCGGACTGCGGCTGCCCGGTGGAAGTGGAGGCCCGGGACACCTCTACCTGCCGCTGCCCTCTTCATCAAAAAGAACACAAAAAAAAGCTCCGCCGAGAACAGAACCGCCGGGCATATGAACGCCGAAAGGCAATTCAGTAGCACGCATTTACAAGTTCAAATACCCGGAATTCCCTGAATTTTCCAGCATATCCGGATTTCTTTTTCAAACACACGTTCTGCATTTGCAGGTCTCAAAGCCTTGCAAATGCAGAACATTTCCATTTTTACACTTATTTGCCTACAAGGGAGCATGCCCTATCTGCAAATGTCCCCATAACCCAAAAATACTTAAGGAGGTGAAACCTATGGGAATACCACCGGATTCCCTGGTCCATTCAGGAAACATCAAAGACATACTCATTCCCCGGTTTCTGAAAGATGAGTTAATTCAGAAACTGGTCATGCCCCGGACAGATGAGACGCTTTCATTAGAGGAAAACTGGTCCGCACACTGCCTGGACACACCATTTCATCCCGGGACTGTACCGGAACATCAGGCAATCTGCCTCTGCCTGGACACAGAAGTCGCATATGTCAGAAAATCAACTCTGGAACATAAGCTTACGATCAGTGCTTATGCCTCTTTAGAGAACATCCGTCTGACAAATGCAGAAAAAGAGTTCTACAAGAGCAGCTACGGCCTTGCCGGCAACAGAATTGATATGGTGATCGCAGCAGTCCACCGGAATCTGAGCAAAGATATGGATTTCTCCCGCAGTCTTGGAATCGGACAGATCAACCTTACAGAAGATAAGGATCCTGTCACTTCTCACTGGAGAGATAACGGCTGGTACGGAAAATCCATTGTCTACAGCATCTACAGGTGACCTTATGAAGCTTGACTATTTTGACCTGATAAGCCCGAACCCATTCCCTATACTGGGGGTCGGCAGCATCAAGCCCTGCACTCTCAGGGATATCGCCGCACTCTCTTACCGGGCTTACTCCACGTATATTGCTCTGCTCGGCATATCACCGCAAACCTACTGTACCCAGGTACAACCTCAGCTGAACGACTGGTATCAGACCTTGTCCGAAGACGACAGGACAATGCTTGGCATGTATGACATTGCAGTCAGCAGCCCGGGCACCCAGGTGTCCTTTTCCATCCTGCTTGACTCTTTCTTCCTGGAAAATGTCAGATATGACCCTGAACAGGACGCTTTCCTGCTCACAAAAGAAGACGGCAGCATCACAGGGCGCATCCAGAAAAACAACTATTCCCTGGTCTGCGACATTATTCTTCAGTTTAACCACATTGATACCAAAACCAACATTAACCTGGCAAAGGTGAAGAACAAAAAAGGGCTCGCGCGGTACATGGAAATGCAGAAAAAGAAAAACCAGGCCCGTACAAAACCAAAAACCGACTCAAATCTTGAGCTCGGGAACATTATCTCCGCCGTATGCGCCAGGCATAACAGCATTAACTATACAAACGTGTGGGATATGACCGTCTACCAATTATGGGATACATTTGCAAGGCTACGCAGCAATGATGTCTACGAATGCGGCAAAACTGCCGTATCCGTCTGGGGCGACAAAGAACACAAATTCGATTTTAACTCATGGTACAAAAACATTACAAATTAAAGGAGGACTACATGATGGGATTAAATTCAACAATGGCTAACAGAGAGGTGCAGAAACTGATCTTTATGGATTACAACACAAAGAAACCATTCCTGAACCTGGATTTTGCCAACACAACAACAACAGAGCTTACAGGTGAGACGATGTTCGCATACGGCGGACACGGACATCCGAAGAGAGTTTCCTTCTCAGGTGAAAAGGGAGGAACACTCACCATCGAGACACAGATGCAGTCTGTGAAGCTGTGGGAAATGATCACAGGCGGCAGGAAGTCTCAGGACGCTAAATATACAAAACGTGAAGAACACGTTGTAGAAGGCGGAAAGATCACTCTCGGCAGTGCGCCGGCGGAAGGTTCTGTCTCCAACTTCTACCTGGAGAAGGACGACTGCGTAAGCGACAGCGAGTTAACCGGGGTTATCGCAGGAAAGGACGTTACTTTCACAGACGTTCCGGACGGCTCCGTCGTAGTTGCCTACTATACGAAGGTCGTATCCGACAAGGTAGAGAGGATCAACATCAAATCCACAAGCTTCCCGAAAGCATTTATCGTCGAAGGCGAGACATACATGAAGACAGAGGACGACGATATCCTTCCGGCAAGGATGATCGCATACAAATGCGTTCCTCAGTCACAGATGTCTCTTGCATTCGCCAACAACGGCGAACCTGGCGCCATCACGATCACCTGTGATTTAATGGCAGACAAGGATGATAACATGCTTGATCTCATTATCGAAGAAGCAGAGGAGAATTAGTCTGTATTGTAGTTTTGTTCACATACCACAATGGCGGCCGAAGCCTTAGCGCTTCGGCTGTCATTGCCCTCAGGGCAGAAATTGCAGTACATGCACATTTCTGCCCTATTTTTTACGTTTTTCAATTATGTATACCCTTGTCCGCTGAGGGTACAGCAAAGTAGGTGATATTATCAGCAGATTAAGATTTGACACATTAAAAGAAGCCTTTATGTGCTACGGGGAAACAAACCTTGTCCCCATTGACACCCTTCCTCAGATTCTGATGTACGCAAGGCTTAATTGCCAGCCGGTACACGTCTGCGAATCTGAACTTCCCGGCAAAAAAGGCAGGATCGTATGCTGGTACCTCAAATCCGAGACCAGATACGCTTATCAGAAATGGAAAGAAAACAGACCCGAAAAGAAGGAGGAACTCTAAATGAAAAAGGAACAGATAAAAATCAAACCCGCCCTCACCATGCAGGACCGCATCCTGATGCCCCAGGAGCTGACGGAGGGATATTTTGTAACTGATGAAGCAGGATATGTACAGTACGCTCCCTATTATGCGGACATGATGCTGATCAACGTATTCTTCCTGCATTGTGTAGACGGCCTTAGCTTCGACATGGAAGAAGGCAGCACTGTTGTCCGGGAAAATGTATACGAAGCAGTGATAAACGACGAAGAATTAATGGAGCTTTACCATGAATTCTTTGAATGGGATAAGGATTCCATCCAGACATGCCCCTACCAGGAGGCGGTCATCCAGATGTACGGAATCCTCTCTGATACAGACAAAATGGTGGAATACCGCAAACAGCAGCTGATCCATCGCCGGGAGGATACCTTCGGCGCTCTCCTGGCTGCCATGACAGACAAGATAAAGCATATTGACCCGGATAAGCTCAACCTGAAAGAAGCCGTCGAAGCCCTGCGGGACATGCGGGATATACAGAACTCTTAGTTTTCCTAAATTCTCTTGTATTTCCTTAGTTCCTGCAAATGGCCGGAAAGGACGATGATATCTTTTTTAAATTTACCTGTTAACCGGCTGCATACTGTGATAAAATAATAAGGAGAACATATGAAACACAATTTAATACCATTTGGTGACTTAAACCTTACTGACCGTTTCCTCTTTGATGAAGTGATGGAAGATCCGCAGACACATCAGGATGCCTTAAGTATTATCTTCGGGCATCCGGTACCTCTGCTTGACAGACATCGATACCAGTTTACTGGAGCCGGGGATTCCTGATTATAATGTTCTGAATAAGTCCTATATTATTATCATTACCCCCTTCGATTTGTTTGGACATGGGCTCTATTGCTACACTTTCCATGCCTGCTGCAAGGAACGGCCGGACTGTATCCTTGATGACGGAGCCACCCGGATCTTTCTGAACATTCATGGTACGAATGACTCCGAAGTCACAAAGGAACTGGCAGATTTCCTCCACTATCTGGAGCATACTACAGAGCAGGCTGCCGTAAGTTCAGGCAGCAATCGTATTAAACGTATCCATGATCGGGTCTGTAAGGTGAAGTCCAATGAAGAGATTGGGGTGAAATATATGCAGGCCTGGGAGGAAAAATATTATGAACGTCAGGAAGGGCACGAAGAAGGACTGAAAGAAGGACTTGAGAAGGGAAGCACACTTAAATTAATACATCAGGTCATTAAAAAACTTGAAAGAGGCACAGCCCCTGAAAGAATCGCGAATGAACTGGAAGAAGAACTTTCCGGTATCCTTTCCATCTGCAATGCCGCCGAAACATTTGCTCCTGACTATGACTGTGAACGCATCTATGAATATCTCTGCAAAGAAAATATTGTATAATTGCTCCAGTGTTATTTTTCTTTGTTATCTCAAAACAGGTGTCTATCGGAAATATAATCTTTGCGACAGATACCTGTTGCTTTTTGAGCGGACTTATTGCTGATTCGGACACCCCAAAGGTCTTTCTGCTTCACAGTCAGGACATAACAAAAATAGGGTTATGAACAAGCTGTGTGAATGGGGGTTCTTTAAACATACCCTCAGTGTACAAAGGGATACACGCCCTTGTACACTGAGGGTACTATTGTTTATTCTAAGTGTGCCGCCTTTTCCTATGGCGGATAAGTTTACCGATTAGCGTCTGGTATAACGCTGATTTTTTGTCGTTTGAACATGAAATACCTCTTATAATTCTTTAACACCTGAACCAATCATGGCCACAGGTTTTACATTTATTGAAGGAATTCTTCCCTGCACAGAGAGGCGGAGTTTTGGTTATTTTTATATTACTGCCTCCACACTTTGGACACCTCACCCATTCATGGCCGCAGGTTCCACATTTATAGTCATATAAGGACCATATTGGTTTGGAAAAATTGGTACTTCCGCAGCGGGGACAACCCCTATTTCTGGAATTCTTATCATTGGAATCATCTGAATGCCGAAATCGTTCGGGGATTCCGTACTTTTTACGGTTTCTTGCCTGATATTCCTTTAATGCTTCATTGTAGTCTGCCGGGATTTCTTTGGTCTCTTCTATAATATCACCCAATAAAAATGCAGTTAGATCCGGTATATGATATTCCTCCCACAAGGCCATAGATATCTCCCCTCCTAGGTATTTCGGATTCGCATCTATGATATCCTGGATCTTTTTCAAGTTATACAGAACCCCGTCTATCCTGCAGTAGTACTTATTATCTTCTGTCCGTTTTGGCGTATCCGCACTTCTATACAGAACATTACCTGAATTATCATAAGTGTCCTCCAACTGTCTTTCTGAATTTCCATACCTTTTACGGTTCCTTGCCTGAAATTCTTTCAATGCTTTATCATAGTCTGTCGGAATTTCTTTGGTCTCTTCTATAATCTCACCCAACAAAAATGCAGTTAGATCTGCTATATGATATTCCTTCTCCAAGGCCGTAGATATCTCCTCACTCAGGTATTTCGGATTCGCGTCTATGATATCCTGAATCATTTTCAAGTTATAGATAATCCCATCTATCTTACAGTAATACTTATTTTTTCCCATATGTTTCCTCTCCTTTTATACCTTTTTATAGATTATAACATATGAAGATTCCATGGAACATATCAAACGACCCTTTCACACCACACTGTCACTTCGTTTTTTAGGAAACAACAAAAATAGCACTAATGCAATACGTCAATTTACCTCTTATACTGATATTGTAGAAAATCTTGGCACTACTGGTAAATTCCATTTTAAAAAGCTCTCCCGTTCTCTAAACGGTCTGGACGTCAACACTGCAGTAAAACACTTAGGCAGTCTCCACCTAAATCCAAAACTCCAAGGGGAGATCTTGCAGGCAGCCAGTAAAATGGACATGCTCGAAAGCTCCGCCGAAGAAGTTTCCGCTGCCATAGCCAAGCTGGGAATTCAATCCGCCTCTGCTTTCGCTAGCCTCGGCCCCATGCTCACCGGCTTCTTCACCTCGCCGGTCGGTATGATTGCCGCTGCTACTGCCGCAACTGTAGGCATCCTGGCTCTCATCGACCATTTCACCGTCACCCGCGACAAGGCTCTCGCCTCCGCACAAGAGACTTCTCAGAACTTCAAAAACACTCAGGAAGAACTCCGTTCCCTGAACAACCAGTACCAGGCAAACCAGAAACGCATCACAGAACTGAATGCCCTGAAATCCAACGGCACTATCACTGCCTCCGGCAGATCCGAACTAGAGATGCTGGAGAAGGAAAACATTGCCCTGAAAACTCAGATCAATTCCAAAAACACCCTCCAGGACATGGAACAACAAAAAGAGACAGGCATCTACCGGAAATGTATTCCTTCCGATAGATACCTGTCCCT
>CAJTRM010000029.1 GCA_910578865.1 uncultured Dorea sp. | reverse complement strand
TAAGACCACATACTGGTAATCAAATGAAAGCGTATTAATGTACTCACTCATAATAAAAATCATCAGGATCGGAATGAAAACCAGAAACATTTGCTGCATTTCCGATGCGGTATAAAAGGGATGCATTGCATCCCTTGGATAAAAAACATCCCTGGAAAAATAGCGATACACCATATAATAACAAACCCCGGCCAGCAAAAGGGACGTGGCCTCGCTGACCATCATGGCCGCAATACCAGCCATATCATAGAAAAAATATGGTAGCCATGCGTACAACAAACCTATCAGAGATTTCACAATCCCATAGCAGAGTAGCATGATTTCAGTCGTCAGGGTCGCATACAAAAGGGAAGACTTAAAATCCGCATGGCAGACCAAGATTCCACATATCGTAAGAAGAAATACAATCACCACGAAGCCAGTCATCGTGCCAACTGAAAGAAAGCGGGTAACAATCACCGCACATACTCCAAACAGGAAATAAAAAGGAGGCCATATTTTCTTTTTCAGGATCTTTGCCAGAAAATAAAACTGGAAGGACATCTCAATCACGCCCATAATGTATATATTGAAAAAATCTAAATACTCTGCCATGTTACCAGCTCCCACAAATAAATACCCTGCAGATCTGTTCAGTTCCTTCACAGATATTCCGCAATCCCATAAAATTGCCTTCGCCAATGGGGATTGCTCCTGCATCTGTACGCTTTCGCACGAATTGCGCAGTAAATGCGCAATTCCGATCGAAACAATTACAAATCTCAGATATTCTTCATATACTGCAGAACAACACCGGAAAACTCCTTGCTCCGCAGCCGTGATACGGGAATCTCTTTGCCATTATCCATATAGGCAGTCCCGTTTTTATAGCCTTTTAAATGTTTCAGATTAATAAGATAACTCCTATGGCACCGGTAAAAACGGTTGTCCAGCTTTGTTTCCATGTTTTCAATCCTTTCATAATAATCAACAACCTCGCCGGAAGCCAGGTTCAGATATATTTTCCTGTTTATGATCTCACAGTAGACGATCTCATCCTTTAGGATGATACGCCCCTCATATCCCTTTTGCACCAGCAGGCTGTCTTCACTGGCGTTTTGTATGGCAGTATAGAGGCGCTCCATCGTCTTTTCAAACTGTTTATTATCCACCGGCTTGACCAGATAATCGTAGGCCTGTACCTCAAAAGACTGGAACACCATTTCTTTCAGTACCGTAATGAAGACTAAAAAGCCCCGGAATTTATCCGCCCTCAGTTTCCTTGCCGTTTCCATACCGTCCATGTCCTTCATCTGGATATCCAAAAACAGGATGTCGATCTGCCCATTGTAGTTCAGCAGCTCTTCGCCGCTGGAAAACATACGAAGGCTGATCTCCCGGTTCTTTTTACGAAAGAAATCAGAGACCATTGACCTTATATGATCAGACATATGTTTTTCATCATCACAAATTGCAATACGGATCAATGCGTCACCTCCTCGTCATTATACCGTCAGCGGCAAAAGATAAACTTTTGCCCCTGCCATAGATAGATATTTTATTATAGCCTGTCAGAAATGTCAAAACAATTGGATTGCTGTGAAATGTTTATCTGTTGCCGTGAAATGCTGAATAAAAATCTATTAATCACTCAGGGTATAATTACCCTTGCGCCAGCATCTGCTCTACCAGGGATTCCTTTTTCTGCCTGCGCACCATACAAAGAAATTTCTATTGCATCATTGAAACAGCCCTCTCAGCAATCTCCAAACCGTCACCGCCTCTCCATCTTACACTGTATTCTATAAATAATGCACAGCATAATACATTGCAAAGCGGTTGTCAAGACAATCGTCTGATATTTAAAAAATTAATTTTGCCACCCCATCCGTACCATCAACGAATGGATTCAACCAATACCACGAATCATAGGAGCTGTCCCTATTATCTCCAAGAACATAATACCAAACTGATTTACGCATAATGTAAACCGTACCACTGAATTCGTGGCATGGACACAAACGCCTTGCCACTAATATTAACTTATAGTTAAAAAATTTATTTCTCAGTTAACAACTGCTCAATTGTTATTTTGGAAATACACAAGTATAATAAAATCAACAAAAGCTTTTGTGCCATTCTCAAAAAAGGAGGCTTCTATGATGCCTATGAACTTAGTTATTCAAGAAAGAAGAAAAGAATTAGGACTTACGCAGGAACAAGTTGCAGAATATCTCAATGTGTCTATTCCGGCAGTCAGTAAATGGGAAAAAGGAACAACCAGTCCAGATATTTCGCTTTTGGCTCCGTTAGCCCGATTGTTAAAAATTGACATAAACACTCTTTTTTGTTTTCATGAAGATATAACACAGCAAGAAATTAGTTTGTTCTGTAAGGAGGTCGGAAAGATCGTTGAAGATAACGGATTCGAAGAAGGATTTGCAACAGCAGGGCAAAAGATCCACGAATATCCCCACAACGAGAGACTCATGCATGTTCTTACAATCCAACTGGATGGACTTCTTTCCATGTCCGACTTGACTCCAGATGAAATGCGCCTCTATGAGGAGCAGATCCTTGAATGGTATCACCGGCTTGCCAGAAGCACAGACATAAAAATAAGCAACAGTGCAAATTTTATGTTGGCAAGCAGATACCTTCGCAGTGGAGACTGTAAAAAAGCCCAGGAAACATTGGACTTAATGCCTGACAGAAACGACATTGCCGGCAGCATGGCTGATAAGTTTTGGCTGCAGGTTGAAATTGATAAACATCAGGGCAAACCAGAGAAAGCAGTGGAGGATTTGCAGGGAGAATTACATTTAGCTCTCAACAAGGTTCAGCTACTGCTATACAAGATGATGAATATTGAGATAGAGTGCGGCGAACTTCCCACTGCAAAAAAGATAGCAGATAAATCTGCACAGATGGTCACACTCTTTGAAATGTGGAAGTATAGCGCATTCACTGCACCATTGGAAATCGCCTTTGCGGAAAAAGATGCCGATAAATGTATTTCCATTTTGAGAGAAATGCTTTTGGCAATGCGCGATCCATGGAATATGGATAAAACCTTATTATTTAATCGCATACCTGCGCAAACATTTCAACCAAAGCAAATGATTCCTGTGATCCTTTCTGC
Organism: uncultured Dorea sp.; assembly: GCA_910578865.1. GTDB lineage: Bacteria > Bacillota > Clostridia > Lachnospirales > Lachnospiraceae > Dorea_D. The sequence continues at coordinate 30,654 of CAJTRM010000029.1, read as the reverse complement.
AATGGAAAAAGAACCTCTGTTGCAAAACTCCTCAGAATTTCAAGAACTAATCAAAGAGTATGAGGGATTCAAAGATAGAAACTAGACCTTCTTCTATGACAATGAAGGGTGAAAAGTCGAAACAATAAGCTTTTCACCCTTGCTTTATATATAACGGTTATAGAGTATGCAAATACGACCAAACGGATCCGTCCAGTATCTTGAATCATAAGAGTTGTCCCTATCCTATGCTACTTCTTTCAGGGAATTATAGTATCACTGCCGTTTTATCATAGGAGGAAGACCTCCATTAGAGGAGCAGATTCTATTATATACCAATCCTTTGGAATGGGGTGTCAACTTTTTTTATACTCTTAGTCTGGCTGCTGTCCATTATGAGCAAGCCATTTACATTCCGTTATTTTCATGTTGGTAAATGTTGCCTTAAAAGATGATTCTTCAGGACTACAAGCATAAATGCCAAACCGAATCGTTCCGTTACCATTCCACATATGGCATATACGCATCTGCTTGAAAGTAACACCGTCTTCAGAACACTCGATACAATAGTCATCTTCTCTTCTGCTAATTCTATACCACATTGATTTTACAGAAGAATCTATTTCTGTTGTTGACCAATCCGAATAGCCATTATTTGTAACAACACTTCCAAGATGTTGGAATTTTTCGTTTTCGTATTCTATCGAGCCTTTAAGCCAATTTTCACTGTCAAGATACATTACAATTCCACATTGATCAAATCTTTGCTTACTTTCAAATTCTGTTTTTACTGTAAAGGAAAAAAATTTTTCATCTGTTTCCATCTGCAAAACGGGAGCATTGTCATTTCTGAAATGATAGTATGTTCTCTGCCATAAATCTGTGTGAGGATTCGTTGTGACTTCAATTTTATCTTCGGATACAGTATAATCCGCAGGCTTTCTTGTCCATTTCAATTTGTTTATATCAAAATTCATATTACTACCTCCAAAAACTGCGATTTGTTTCATCCACTATTTTTTAAAATGGGCAATCCCGGCGTTTACCCAAGCTCTGAAACCCGCATAAACACGAGAGTTTTCCTACTTAAGAATATATGTGCCATTGATGTACAGCATACCAAGCATTACCTATTTAGCATAAACGGTACCCTGCGAATTCCAACCTGTTACTTTAACGCAGTTATTACCATTCTTATATTCTTTGTAATCTAGCAGGACAGAACAATTCCACAAAATATTTTGATTTCCTCTCCAGAACCTCAATGTATTCTTTCCCTCATCTTCTTTCGTAACAATGTATGCATATACATACTCACTAATTTGGTAATCCAATTTGTGCGGCTGATATATTTCTGAATTTTCCATTGCTTCCATATCTATATCAGAACCGCCATTTTCTTCTTTGGATGCACTTGAAAAGTTTACATACATCATTGCACTGCTGCTTTCCCATGCAGGAAATTCTGACAAATCCAAATATATAATATCTCCTTCATGGAAATACTTTTCTAAACTGCTTTCCTCTACATATTTCCAATAACCATACTCATGTCCTTCTACATAATATGCATTATTTTCATCCCTTCCTCCGGCACTCCATGAGTTCCACTGTGTAGTTTTACCGGAATCATATCTGTTAAATGTAATATTATATGCACTTGCCGGAACCTTTACAGCCCATGTTTCATCATCCAGTTTTGTCATCGTATAGTGGTCATGTCCGTATGTATTATCCACAAGTTCCATAACTGCATTATCATTTTTTATCCACTTTTCGTTGCTATTGTCGATAAAATATAGTGTAACTGTAATACCTTCTAATACAAATCCATTTCCGGCAAGCGGGATAACTTGTCCATCTTCCGTAACTGCTTCATAAGTTACAAGATATTCACTGCCTTTCATGTCCGCAAAATCTGTTTCCGGTATAACAGAAATGCTGTCCGAACCTGTTTCAGAAACCGCAAGGTTTAATGGTGTCTCATACTTATAAACTGTCTTTTTATTCGCAGTATCTATAACTTTTATTACCATCTGTCCATTTGTAACATCAGCATGTCCAACATTCTCTATACTGCTGTCTATGGTTATGGTATCACTTACATGAAATTTTTTATCAGAAATCATAAGTTCACCTTCAAGGTCAATTTTAGGATTGCCTGGAACTATTGTGATACCGGCAGTACTTTCAGATACCAGTCTTTCTCCATCATAGACTTGTGAAATAACTTTATAATTTCCTGCTACATATTCTGCTGTATTCCACAATTCCTGACGTTCGGTATAACCCTTTGGCATGAGTTCCGGAAGTTCTTTGGTATATTCTGAAACTTTCTCACCATCTTCATTTTTGACAATAATTATATTCGTCAAGCCTTTTGCAGTTCTGTTATTTGCATTATTATGTATCCTGTCGAAAATGATAACATCCTGATAAGAAAAATATTCCGCTTTATCAGTCGAAACTGCATTTGCGATTTTGCCTTCCGGAGTAATGACAGGCAGGGTAACATTATCTGCACTTGTGGTTCTGCTTATACCATTTTCGTCTTTATAGGTTAATGTAATATTTTTAAGCAGAACTGCATCTGTTCCCACAACAAGTTTTTTCAATTCCTGTGGTATGGTAAATTCCAATGTTTCACCAACACAAAGCCTGTCAAATTTATGTGTAAATGTTGTGTTATCCTGTAAAACCCCTGTGAATACAAGGTCAATGGCAACTGTCTGGTTTTCCACTTTTACACGCTTTTCTTCTTCCCTGTTGTTAATATTGTCATACAGGTTGTCTTCTGTGTTTTCCTCTGTATAATCATAATAAATGCCATTGTCTGTAATGATGTCTATAAGGCTTTGATACTGTGTTTCATTGGTATCGTTACCAAGTCCGATAAATGTTATATTTTTATCAACAATTTTCTGTGCAACTACTTCCATTTCCTCTTCTGTACTAAGATTGTCTATCACATTGTCACTTAAATTTATGACATAACGGCTGTTCTGGCTTACAAAATTATAGTTGTCCAGAATATCATACAAATTTTCTCCCTTAATCGTCTGCATTGTTATATTAGCAAACGTAAAATAGGAACGCTGCCAACAGGCATGGCTGGCATGGCTTGTAATTGGTCCATATCCATTTCCAAAAATCTTTTCCAATTCATAGTTATCAATAACAAGATTTTCTCCATCCCAAAGTGAAAGTGTATGGTTATCTGCTGCTATTTTAATATGATGTTCCTCATAAAGGTTGGAGAACGGAAAAGTCTTTAACAGTGTTCCTGCAGCAGAACTGTTTCGGAATGTATTCAGATTTATTTTATCAAGACTATATAGTCTTAAGCCTCCTGAAGTTATCAGGACATAATATCCACTGATAGTCTCATCTTCAATCACAGTATTAAACAAAAATCCTCCTCCATACATACTATGCCAGTCAGTGTTATCTCTCTGAATATCAAATGTAAATATTTTCTGTGAATTGTTGTTATCCAGCACAAGCAGAAAATCCTTATATGGAACATATCTGTAACCGGTCATTTTTATGTTATCTCCATCATAAATAATATGTTTGGTATATGGAGATTGTACATCATAATTCGGATGATCATACTCATTCCATGCAAAAGTATCCTGTGCTGTCAGATATGAAGTCTCCACCGAACAGAGATTTACAATATAGCCCTGTTTTTCAAGTTTCTTCTTAATTTTTTCAATTTTATCTGCATATTGTTTTATCAGTGCAGTATCATCAGAAGATGTGGTAAATATCAGGTCTACTACCCGTTCATCCCTGATTTTAAAGGATATTTCCGCATCATCCGTTGATTCATAGATATACTCTTTATCCACATCTGTTAAAATAGCGGCACCCTTGTCTGATACATAATAGTTTGTTGTAGACTGGGCAACTGTCAAATCATTAAATAAGACTTCCGCAGTTATTATATAGGTTCTTTTTTCTGATGTATCCGGCACAAAATCTCCAAGAATAATGTTTTCTGCCATTATATCTTTTTCTGTGATTTCTTTATCGCCAGAAAAAACTTCATTGCCACTGCATTCTATTTTCCAATGTATGCTGACCTTATCCTTTTCTTCTGAATAGTTTTGCAGGTTGATATCTGCATATATGCTTACCGGATTTTTATCCAACAAATTTGAATAACTCTGACTAAGCGAAAGTGAAATATTATCAATTGCCAGTTTATATTCAATACGGAACGTCTGCATCAGTTCTGCAACTGTTTCATCATTTGAGGAACGTTTAATTTCTGCTTTCACAGTGTAAGTGCCTTCTTCATAGTTACCTGTATTCCATACCGGACTTTCACTCTCCAAAGGAATATTTTCACCGGAAGGTGTGTCTATGGAAACCTGCATATATGCTTTTTCTGTTTCATACTCACTTTCAATGGTAATGTTTACATTCTCATTTGCATTGAAAGAAGAAACTGAATAACCTTTATCATTTGTAATGGAAATGGAATCCAGTTTTGCAATAACTGTATTCTGTTCACGCACAATTAATTCCAGAAACAGTGCTGTTGCCATTGGATCATCAAATACGCCTCCATCCTCATTCTGTAACTCATAATAAGGTTTCACATTATATTTGCCTGTTGTTTTTAATTGAAACAATGCTGTATGGAAATGCTGATACACTTCTGACAGGTTGTCTGCTGAAAGTTCGCTAATTGGTTTTGCGTTTGCTTCCAGATATTCGTTTAAATCATGAATAGTATCGGATAATGTATCCGACAGTGTTTGCTTCTTTATTATGCAGTCTGCCAGAATGTCTGCTATCTCTGCTGTCAGTTCTGGATTAGATGTAAGTCCCGGCTGATATGGAAAACCGCCATCGTCATTCTGCAAGGAAGCAATATAGACTGCTGCTTTGGTCATTGCTTGTGTTTCGTTAATATCTGCAAGGGTTTTTAATGCCAGTTTGGTATCAATGATGTCGCTTGCATAGCCTTCGGAAAGTCCGAAACCTCCATCTGAATTTTGGGCATTACAAAGCCGAAAAGTCCCATCTTCATCGCGAATATCATCTATCAACAAAAAATGTGAAAGATTTTCAGTATTTAATACATTCATATTATAAAAATAATCAGAAGCATTGTCTAACATCCTTAATATCATATCCAATTTATAATCACCAGAATACATATACTCAAGTATTTGAGTAATATCACCTGACACAGTTTTTCCCATTTCTCCCCATGTTCCATCTTCAAATTGTTTTTCATCTAAGTAAGATATACTTAACTCTACTCTATTCTCCATTGATTCATTTTTTCCACTTGCAAAAGCTGAAGCTGGTAATGAGTATAATACTTGTACAACAACAATCAGAATAGCTAATAACCGTATCTTTTTCATTGAATACACCTCCTGTTTCTGTATAATATTCCATATTCTTTAATATCATTAAAACTTTTTACCAACTCATCATATTGTTGTTTTATCAGCTGATCATATCCGTTTTTTTTCAAAGCACTGATTAATATTTTAAGCAACATTTTCCATTCACATATAAATTCTTTTTTTAACAGTTCTACTCTTTCTGAATGAATCAATATTTTTTGCAAATCGCCTCTAAGATTTTCCCAATTTGCATTAATGGAAATCATTTCTCCACTCCATTCTAATTTCCAATCTGCCCTAAATGTATCTGGAAGCCAATGAATTAGCAATTCTCCACTTTTTTTTAATTGAATATGTTGCAAAATCATTAAAATATCATCTATCATATAACTAATATCATATTTGTAAGATATAGGTATTCCAACATAATTCCAAAATAAGATTAATTCCTCCGTATTCAATGGAAAAACACTCTCTATTGCCTCAGAAAGTTTACTATCATATGTATTAGTTTCCTTTACAATACAAGGATTGCTTGTTTGAATATAAAAAATCATATTTACAGTTACCTCCTCTATTACATCGGATACCCATGCCAAGTACCAGTTCCATTGTTTCTTATCCAAAATCTGGTTGCCAGCTTTGTTGTACCATCCGGCATATGAACAATTGATTTAGAGCCTTCCGGCAAATCAAAATATCCACTTTCTCCAGGTTTTAATGAATTGGCTATCTTTGTTGCAAAATCCAAATCTTCTTGTGCCCATTGTCCTTGTGGTTTTCCTGTCGCTTTTGCTCGTGCAGGACCTTCTTTCCAATTCACACCATGCTTTTTACTTCCTGTAACAGCAGATTCAGGTTTAACTTTATTTCCCGTATTAGCATAGTTCGCATTATGAACTCCAACAGAAATATCCCCAACAAAATAAGTATGGGTATTAGCAACTCTAAAGTTATAAACCTCTATCGGTGCCTCAAGAATCTCATGCTGTATCTGTTCTACAATAACATATTCTCCATTAACAGTACAAAGAATATCACCTGCACGCAGATTAACAGCTTCAACAAATCCTTTTTGTGGCACATAAAACGGATGGTCAGGAGTTGCAGATATTGTTTCATTTCCAACTTCAATATGAACAAGTTCACTGTTTTCTCTCACAAATGTTTCTTCAACAACCTGTTCAGAGACCACCTGTGTATCAGGTTCAAAACTTAACACCATGTCTCCGGAAGCTACCATTTCTATTGGCACAAAACCAACTGAGGTCAAAACTAAAGTTCCTGCAATAAAACACTTACCTTTCAATCTAGCCTCATCAATTGCTTTCGTTACTTTCTCTTTCAATTGAGTTAATTTATTCCCCAATAGTTTTGTTGCTATACTTAGTGTGGCACACGCTGATACTTGCACTAAAAGTTCCTGTAAATAATATATATCACCTGTCTCTGCGTACATTACAACCAAATCAATCATTTGGATAACAGCATTGATAAGCATTATTATTTGTGCTGCTTTAAGAATCACCTGTACTGCAGCAAGCCATCCACATGGTGTCATTGCAAGCAAAGCAGTTGTAAGAACTTCCCATAGTACAATAGAAACAGCACCTAAAACTACATATTGTATATATTCACTAAGCATCTGTCCGGCTGTCATCGCTCCACCGGCTAAACCACCTGAAATCATGTAGCCACAAGCAAAAGTGTCTGGATCAAGAACCATATAACCAATCCCTGACCATTGATTTATTTCAATTTCCTGCTCTGGTATAATAACAATCTTTCCAGTATTTACTGCTGTATAAATATCCTGTTTAATCTGTTCAGATACATTAAGCTGACTAATCTCAGTTGATATATTTTCTTTTGCAATTGCATGAAAAGAAATATTATTTTCAACAGCATATTGAAATGTCTTAATTGTAGATACGGATTCTACTCCTGTAACCTGTTCAAGGATACCATGTTCCATTGCAGAAGCATATATACCTGATTGAAGCATATAAGTCTTTTCGTTCTTATTGTTATTATCATTAGAAACAACACTATGAACATCATGTCCAATATCAAGGAATACTCCACCTTCATTTAATTCAGCAGGTCTGTTGAAAGTGTATACAACATTTATATTAAATCCCACTATACCTATGCTCAAATCACGAGTTGAAGTTACATTAAATTGTCCCGAAATAATAGCATTGTACATATCAAGCTGTGCGAAGTATGCCTTGGCAATGCTGTTTAATATTTCACCCATTCCTGCATCTGTATAAATATTATCTTCTGATACAATTTCTTTCAGTGCTTCCATATTATCTGATAAGTTTTCCAACTCACCTGCTGAAATTGTCCCATAGTCAAGAGCAATACAATATATGCCACCTGCTACAACTGAATTTTCAACTTTACTGTCATTCTTATGTGGAGAACCATTGTGGATGTTAATTGTATATTTCTGTCTGTATCCGGCATTGCAAGCAGAACCTTCTGCAACAACCTCACCATCAACAATCAACTGTGGCTTCAATTTTAAAAGATATGCTGGCGTTTTAAATATCCCTCCATATTGCTCCAATATTGCCTCATCCGACTCTGAAGCCGGGGTATAAGCTAACACAACACGCTTTCCATATAAATCGGGAGTATATAACTTTTTGTTGATTGATTTTCCACCAGTAAATTCAAATTCATAAGATGAATTACCAACTAAAGAGAACAAAATACTATCTGTTAATTCTAATGGAATGTCACCGAAAGAATCCAGCTTTTCCAATACCTCATATGGAAGTGTAAGAGGAAGAAAGCCTAAATCTTCATAAACAATCTCACTGCCTCCAAATACTTCATCCCTTGTAGAGTCAGCATAACCATTTTCCAATAAATATTTTGTAAGGGCAGACTCCTGACCATTGATAACTGTTGATATTTCTCCAATATTTACACCATTCATTTCGGTATCAGCAGTCAAAAAATTCTCTGCATTATTTATGTAATCATTTACAGAGGTAAGGTCTATCCCTTCCAAATGATTCATTTCTTTAAAACTGACATCCAGTGGTATCCATAAACTTTCACCAGACTGATTACCTGCACCACGATAATCTGTATATGGCACATAGGCTTCCACCCAGACATGCTCTAACCGGACAGCAACAATATTACCATCTTTCGTCAATCCTGTCACAGGGATTCCCAAAGCAGAAAGCATACGAAGTGCAGCATTGATATTATCGGCTGCTGTCCATTTTACCGCCTGTTCTGCTGTAATTTCAATTTCACCACGAACATAATGTGCCGGAATCTCCCTGTCACGCAATACTGCCAATAACAGGCTGGAAAGATCATAATCATTTCCCGCCTTCTCTTCAAATGCACCCACAGAACCTTTTCGTGAACCATAATAAAACTCTGGCATATAGTTATTTTTTATATACTGATATACTTCCAACACACTGGATAATTCTGAAAATTCAGCTCGGATTTTATCATTTACTACCACATCATTTGTAAATTCTAAATCACTTCTGCTATAACTTTCCTTCTGGGTTTCATAAGCAACAGAGTCATTTTCCGTATATGCTTCCATTTCAATTTCATCACGGGAAACATTATTAAAAGGCAACTCACCAGCTAATGGTGTATGCTGTTTTTCTGGAGCAACAATCTCTCCAATTTCTTTGAGAACAGTTTCATAGTTTTTCTCATTTTGCCCACTAATGCAATCCTCCAACTCTTCAAAGCCTGAAAGCACTGCCAAGCGATAATTGTTGTATTCCTCTGTACCATTATCTGTTGTAGCCAATTCTTCAATTGTTTCATTTTTTAGCGAAGAAACTAACTGTGTGAAACCTTTCATCGAAGTGTCAAAATCTTTTTTGTTTTTACATACAGCAAGTTCTTCATATCCATCCTTTAATGACTCGCCTGCTTTGCCAATCCCGGTATCCGTTTCAGCAAGATTCAACTCACTAACCGGTTTAATATTATATGTATCTTGATTACCCATACTAACTTGAGTATTTTTATCTTTTGTAATTGTCACAGAAGAAAATTTGTCTCCTATGACATAGACGCCTGTTATTGTTATTACTAATAACAAAGCAATTGTTTTTTTCATAGACCAGTATTTCCTTATTGTTTTCATTAGCATCCTCCTCGCTCTTAAATTTTTTAATATGTATTTATTAAATAATACTAATATAGATTTAGTATGTTTATATTTTATTATATTAAAATATTATTATCAAATAGAAATACAAGATAACTTTTTGCATATATTTACCAATTATATTTTTTATATTTAAAATTTTACTCATAAAATTTCAAACGAACTTGGTTATCATTACTTTTTCATTATCACAACTACTTACTCCGACACACCCTTCGGGAATGTCGGAAACAACCCTAGCAAGCACTGCCTGTGTCCGGACACAGGCAATTTTATTCATGTAAAGTCGGCTGGCTTTCCTGAACAAAATCCTTAGGGAAGTTTCCCTAACCCTCTTTCATTTTCCTTATATCTTCATACTAAAAATCCTTGACCTTTTTTCATTCCTTTTATACACTTTCACTTGGATAGCTTTATCCAAAACTGAATAAATCTTGAAACCAACTGTTGTAAACATTGAACATTTTACAGCAGTTTTTTTGTACCCAACTTTAGAAAGGAAGTGGACAAATTGGCAAACAGAAGCCGCCAAAACCGCAATGAATTTTACCTGAATGATGACGAGCAGTATATCCTAGAAAAAAAGTTTAAACTCTCCGGCATGAAAAGCAAATCTGCCTTCTTACGAAAGCTCATTTTATACGGATATGTTTATGACGTGGATTACAGCTTTTTAAGAAATTACAATACCGAACTTGGACGGATAAGCTCCAACTTAAACCAGATTGCAAAGAGAATTAACAGCACCAGCCATATCTATCAGGAAGATATGGACGAGATAAAGGAGTTGATGAAAAAGGTATGGCATACACAAAAATCCATGCTATCAAAGCAACCGTTAATAAAGCAGTAGATTATATCTGCAATCCGGATAAAACAGACGAAGGCATCCTGATTTCTTCTTATGCCTGTTCCCCCGAAACAGCAGCCATTGACTTTAAATATACCTTAGACCACTGTCGTGAAAACAGCCCCAATAAAGCCTACCACATGATACAGGCTTTTGCCCCCGGCGAAGTCAGTTTTGATGAAGCACACCAGATAGGAAGAGAGCTTGCAGACAAGGTTTTAGAAGGAAAATATTCTTATATTGTTACCACCCATATTGATAAGGGGCATGTTCATAACCATATCATTTTCTGTGCTGCTGATAACATAGAACACGATAAATACCATGACTGCAAACAGAGCTATTACCGCATACGAAGGTTAAGCGATGAACTGTGCAGGGAGCAAAATCTTTCCGTCATAATTCCAAGCGGAAAACAGGGAAAAAAATACAACCAATGGCAGGCAGATAATAATATAACATCATCAAAACCACAGCTAAGAAAAGACATCAATTACTGCATTAGGACAGCTTCCACCTATGAGGAATTTTTACTTCTTATTAGGACAAAAGGTTATGAAATAAAAGGGGAAACTTTGAATGATGAAACTGCTAAATATATCTCATTCCGACCATTAAATAAAGACCGTTTTGTGCGTGGAAGTGCAAAGTCTTTGGGAAAGGAATACACAAAGGAGCGTATTAAAGAACGTATTGAAAGAAAGAACGCAAAGCTGTTATTCCAAAAAAAGATTACTCATCACGCAGGCTGATTGATACCTCTGACGAGAAATTCCAAAGCAGTCCCGGATTGAAACATTGGGCAGATATAGAAAATTTAAAAATTGCTGCAAAGAACTATATAGATGCAGGTTCTCTTTCGGAACTGGAACATAAAATTGCAGTAAAAACCGAAGCCGGGAAGTCTGCCAAGCAGAGTGTGGTGGAGTTGGAACACCGAATAAAAGACCTTGGAGAAATCATCAAATATGCAGAGCAATACAAAGCAAACCGCTCTTACCATATCGGCTATAAAAAAGCAAAAAATCCCGAAGCATATTTCCGCAGATATGAAAGCAGGATTATTCTCTATGGTGGTGCAAGACGTATGTTAGAGCAGGCAGGCATAAACCTAAAAGGCATAAATATTGACAAGTTAAAAGCCGAATACCAAGAGCTGACCAAACAGAAAAACAACCTGACTGCCACCTATAAAAACTGTGAAAAAGAAGTAAAATCCCTGACAAGAAAACTCGAAAACCTAAAGCAATATTTAGGACAGGAAATCTCACAGCAAAACACACAGAAGCAACCAGAGCAGGATAAAAAACCAGCCTTATAATAATAGAAAAACAAATCTTTATAAAATAAATATAACGCATCATGGAAATGTGCATAACTGACCATTCCATCATGGACAACACCATTCACAAGATGTGGAAAAGGAAAAACACCTTTCACACATCTTGCAAACAATGTTGCCCACAATTCCATAAAACGGACAGTTATACACATTCCCAAAAATGCCTACTTCTGCTAAAATCCATAGAAATTCTTTATACCTACTTTGTAAAAAAAATATTTACAATAACCGAATAAAGTATTAAAATATTCAAAAAAATAAGAGTGCCGAAACACCCTTATTTCCTAAACCTCTTGCAAAATATGCAAAAATGGTTTATAATCAAATCAGAAACCGAAGGATTTTGGTACGTCCAACGGTTGCACAATCGGAAACAAGTAATCTATTTAAAAAACAAACGGATCACGAGCTATCCCCTATTGGCAGTAGAGGATAGCTTTTTCCGTTATTTGCGGTTGTTTCTAGAATCTATATATGTTAAGGCTGCAAACACAACCAATAAAAGTGTAAGTACTTCTAATGTATTCATACAGACCTCCTTTCCGTTTCCAGAAAGGACAACCGCAGACTATCCCCACTTGCTCTAATCTGACTACTGCCATTATATCACATTTTGTCAAAGAATGCCAGTAAAGTTTCTTTCATATTCATATTCTTATAATATTACAAATCACTGCTTCTTTTCTGAAGGATGGAATACCAGCAAATCCTGTATTTCACACTCCAGCACTGTACAAAGTTTGCATAAAACATATGTATCCAAACGGGTAATGTTATTGTTGCAATAATTATCTATCTGCTTCCAATTCATTTCCGCCTTATAGGAAAGTTTGTTTTTGCTTATTCCCTTCTCCTTTATCAATTCATTCAATTTTATCTCTAAACGTCCATAATCTTCTTCCACTTTTCCACCTCTGATTTATTGTTTTTTATCTCACCATTCTATATTTATTACAGACTTTTTGTAACCCTATACATATATTCTAATACTAATTGCAGAAACATTTGTTTTGTGGTTAGTTATTTTTTTCTCTTACAAAAGATAATTTATGTGTCTTATTTATCAACTTGTTGCTCCTGTAAAACTAATTTTTTCTTGCATTTTCATTTTATACTTGTTATAGTGTTTTTATAATATGTAACTAGCATTATAATACTAATCACATAAACTTACGTTCTAAAAGAAAATGATTATAGGATTGGACATTTTATCACATCTAATAATTCTAAAAGCTGTCAACTGACAGCATAAAAATTCACCAACGAAAGGGAGTATAAGAATGAAACAAAAAATTACTATTGATGACTATATATATTATTATTATTTTGAAAAACTGCTTCCAGAAAAAATATATTCAGGAAATGTTTTAGAACAGCGGTGTACTTTAAATGAATTGAGGTATGGAAGAGAAGACTATATAAACTCTTCCTTTAATTCTTTCTATCAAAAAGCAAATCTTTCTGTTTCAGATACAGAATATAAGTTTCATGTCAACATTATGGAAAGGGAGGATATCCATGTGTTAAAAATTATCCTTCCACCACAAAAAGCTGATATTGATAGTATATTAAAGGCATACCTGCTGTTTTACGAATATAATGATAAAATATTTTCTTATAAAACGCCTTCCCACCGGAGAAAAATACATCATATATGTTACTCCCCAAATGTAGCTGTATATTATGGGACAACTTCATGCACAAAATGACGATATGGAATCCGAATACCAGGAACTCATCATATATTTTCATGAAATAATTTCCGCAGATATAAAGGCTTATGAAAAAACAGAAAATCATCCTGACCAAAAGGACACTGAAAAATGGAGTAAAGACTGGGAGCATTTTGATTGGAATAAAATAACTGATAATATTAACCAAATGGCAAAAGAATTAAAAGAAAGCGGCAAAAAGCCCATTATACTTGATGTCGGAATCACACAGGAAGAATTTTTTGAATACTTTGAATGGCTTTCTAACAATAATCCGATACAATACCTTAAGGAATTACTATATATAACTTTGAGAAATGCAGGTGCTTCCCATGATAAAGCAGTGATTGGCTCTGATAACTCCGAAGTTCTGAAACAATTATGTGAAATACTTAAGGAAACTTAAATTATTCAAAACAGCTCATAAATCTTAATAGAAAACAGTAGTCTAAGCCCACTTGCCTTACAGACTACTGTTTTATCTTTATCATACTGCTTTTGGAATAACCCTTTATTTCTCATCATTTTCAGGAATAAACTCTAAATTTTCTAACGCATATCTCAATGCCATACACATCAATTCATTTCTGGAACGTTCACTTTTCACAGATAATCTGTCATATTCCTCTTGTAAATCTTTATCTATTCTCAAAGTCATAACAACCGATTTTTCTTCTTTATCTTTTATGCTTTTCTGCTTTACAACAAACTTCCTGCTCATAATTACACCTCTGTATTATATATTTGTATTCTATTATACCTGTTGGATATTGACATTTGTATATTACAATAACATAATACTATTATGTAGTACGGATTAGTAATCAAGAAATAGGAGGTGATTAACGTGCAAAAAGTATTACAAGACTTATATCATGGGGACATTTGTCCAGAATATCAGTATCAGCCCATACTCGATGAGTATAAAAAACTTAGGGAAAAACAATATAAAAATTATGACGATTTCATAAAAAAGGTTGGCAGTCCCCTTGACAAAGAATTTGAACGTATTTTAGACGAACAGGCGGCACTGCTCCCTCTTGATTTCTTTCAAATGTTCTCTGATGGTTTTCGGCTTGGTGTAAAAATGATGATAGAAGTTTTTACTGTACAAATAATATAAAAGAAACCAAAACGCCATGTAAAGAAAATTAAAAATCATATGGCAACTTTCCATTTAGTAATTGCAATATGAGCAAGGCTTACATAAATTTTCCTGCCTTGCTCATACTCTTTACTATTTATCTTCCGGAATAAACTCTAAATTATCCAAGGCATACCGCAATCATAGCTGCCTTAAGTGACAACTGGTATCTGTTCAAGCCTTTTTCTTCTAATAGTTCCCTTAACCGAATTTCCAAATGTCCATAATCTTCTTCCATTGTCGCCTCCTGTCGATAAATAAGACATATTTTTTCTTGCTTTTTTATTTTACACTTGTTATAGTATTCTTGTAATCTGTTACACGTATTAGAATACTAATTATAGAAACTTGTGTTCTAGAAAGGAGAAGAAATGGAATTAAATTACTTTAAAGATCAGGTTTTTGATTTACTTAATGATGCAGATAATATAAAGATTCGTGACATTGAAACTAACGATGACATTGTCAATATTGGTTTACACTTTTTTCACAAGGATATAAATGTCTAAGCTGCAATGTCCAGAGATTCATAATATCTCTGCCGCTTAACCATAGGAGGAAGTCCTTCATTGGAGGAGCATATCCTCCTGTTATTCCAATAAATGATAAAATATCTAAAGATGAGGGTCTTCACTTCCTCCACTGTCAGTTTCTTTATATGATGCCTCCCATAAAGGAGTTCCTCTTTCATTCGCCCCCACATGCTTTCGCATCGTGCGTTGTCGTGGCAACGTCCTCCGGCGCTGTTCATACTTTGAAGAATGCCGTATTTTGCAGCCGCCCTGCGATAGGTTTCGCTGGTGTACTGGGTTCCGCGGTCAGAGTGGATAACGGCTCCTCTAAGCGCTGGATAGGCGCGGACGGCGTTGTCAAGCGTCCGCTCACATAATGCCGCTTTCATGTTGGTATCCATTGCCAGTCCCAGGACTGCAGCGTCAAAACAGTCAAATATGGCGGATACATACAGCTTTCCGTCTTTTGCGCTGATTTCAGTTATATCTGTAACGCATTTTTTTAACGGCTCTTTGGATGAAAAATCCCGTTTCAGCAGATCGTCGGATTTTCGCGCCTCACGGTCCGCTTTGGTAATTCCGTTGGGTTTGCGTTTCGGACGGTGGATGAGTCCGATTTTCTCCATGACGCAGTAAACCGTTCTCTCGCCGGGAATACGGATGCCTTCCGGTTGTTTTAAGAGAAGCGCCTGATACATGCGGATCCGTCCATATGTATCGTTACATTCATCTTCTGATGCGATTGCCCGCATGGCATCGGCTAAATCCTGATATTTCCACGGACGGTCTTTGCCTGCCAGATATTTATAAAATCCCTGCCGCGTCACTTTCAGCATCCGGCAGTAGAAAGAAATTTTTCCCTTTATCGCGCCGTCCTCGGTTTTTATGGCAAGAAACGTCATTCTCTGCCTTTTGCAGACTTCCGACGGCTGGCGGCGAAAAAAGCGCTTGCTTCCTCAAGAAATTCATTTTCTTCTTTCAGGCGGCGTATTTCTTTTTCCTGCTCTTTGACTTGTCTGCGCAGGAGAGCCAGTTCTTCAGCGAGATTCATTGCCGTCTGTGGCGTGTGTGAGCCAGGGCCGGTATCCAGGCGTCCTTCCCTTGCAGCTTTCATCCAAGCGTACAGGGTGTTTTCAGGGATGCCTAATTCGGCTGCCGCTTTTGCGCCGCCAATTTCCTTTGCCAGCTTTACAGCCTGGATTTTGTATTCCATGTCGTACTTCCGTTGTTTTTTTGCCATTCTAGTTGCCTCCTTAATTCTCTTTGATTATACATCAAATCCTTGCGTTTGAGATGTCAACTAAAATGATACAACATCACCTGCTCCCTCTGCATGGCTTTTTCTGCCTGTTCCTGCTTATACTGTTTGTAGGCTTCTTTGCTCTTTGGGCTGAGGTATCTGTTTGCTTTTATCAGTTCGCTGATACGCTTTTCTACCACGTTCCATTTTAAAAGCACTTTTGCATAAGGATTTCCATAACTGCCCTTTTCAAGTGAAATACCTTTTGCATCGTGATCCTCGTGTGCCACATCACTGCCGGGCAGTGCGTGGGAGCTTCCTCCTGTGCCATACTCTTTTTTTAGAAATTCTATGTTTTCTTTCTTGGTATGGTTTTCCCTAAAGTAATCATATATACGGAATTTTCCATATTCAAATCCGCTGCCGCCTGTGAGCCTTGCATCTATTTCGTCCTGTGTGATAAAGTCCTCCTGCCTGACTTCCACTGTATCATTTGCGGGATATTCTTTTTTCTCTGCACTTAAATCTGCCATCTGCTCTAACAGATATTCTGGTGTTTTCACATAGTTCCATTTAATCTGCTTTTCACCACTGTCCAGCCCTGCTTTTGCCTTTTCAATCTCTCCTACAATCTGCTCACGACCTTCTTTTGTAAATAAAAGACTACAAAGTTGTGAGATACTTTCAGGATAATTATATGCTTTTAACTTAAGATTTTCGGGCATTTCCCCGATACCGTCACGAAAGAAGTTCTGAATATCATTGGCAACCCTCTCACGTTCTACGGATTCTACTAAAAATACCTCATTGGCACTCATGTAGGTGCCATTCTCCACCATGGAACGGATATGGCTTTCTACTTCCTGCCAGCTCATTACTGCAAGAGGTGCTTCTTTTGCCGATGTGCCATACCCAACCTGCATACCGTTTTCATCAAACCACAGGGAAACAGGATTATCTCCAAAGCCTTTTCCTGTGGTTTTATATTCATTTTTCAGAAACTCCGCCATTTCCTCTGGTGTCTTTCCCTGCTGGTACTTGGCATAGATACGTTTCCTGCTGTTATCCCTGCCCCCGCCACTGCGTAAAATGGTGTCAAGCTGCTCCTGTGGTAAAGAAAAAGCAGCGGGCATGGTATATTTTATACTTGCTTCCGCTACTGCTATATTTCCCAACTGTTCCTCTAAACTTGGAAACAGGCTTAACTGCTGGTAACTATTCTCCGTCTCTGTCCATTGTGGCACCTGCCCCGGTTTGAGGTAGGTATCATTTTCCATGTATTGTGCGATTCTGTCCCTTACCTCATTCCATGGTATGGTGGCTTCGGCTGTCCTGCTTAAATAATTCCCGTTCCATAGTGTAAGACCATTTTCATCTGCCCTGTACCCCACACGTTCCACTCTTACATGGAACTCTGTATATTCCTCATGTTTATAGCTGTTTTTTACATACTCTGTCTGCTTTTTTTTATCCTTTTCAAAGAGAAAGTATCCGGCTATGTCAGGGCATTTATGTATCATAAATTCATCAAACTGTAAAATGCCCTGCTCCAGCCCCGATAAAGAAATACCGGACAATTCTTCACTGCCCGGTTTGTTTTCTTTGTTATTTAGCTGTATATCAGTTCCGTCAGTACGGTTTCCTCCGCTGACTGCCAGATGTTGTTCATTTTCTGCACCCAGAGCATCTGGTTTTCTGCTTTGAGCTGTTCCGTCACTCCCTGGCTTTTATTCATCTGCTCTGTCAGACGTTCCATTCTCTGCTCTGCCTGCTCCTGTATCATCAACAGGTGTTCTGTCAGTTTCCCTTTCAGAAGAAGTCCTGTGTAAATCCCGTTTTTGTGTTCTTTCAGATAATTCTTCCTCATCAGCCCGTATTTCGTCAGTGTTCCCTTCGGCTGCTCGTCCATCTGTAACATCGGTATCTGGTAATCTCCGTTTTTCTCGTTTGCTAAATTCATCATTTTTGCTCCTTTCCCCGGTATTTCCGGTCTGTGCGGTGGATGGTTCTTCCCGCTTTTCACTTTCACACTTTAAAGCATTGTAGCGTGTCTGGGGTATATTTGCAAGTCCTTTTTGGGTTAAATTTTTATCTGCTTCTTTTTCGTATGCCACGATTGCTTTTCCTATCTCCATAAGGACAGGCTTGGATAAGTCGGATATGTTTGTTCCAATCTGTGACAGGGTTTCTACGGTGTTAAATTCATGGATATAGGGAAAACTGATTTCCTCCGCAAGCTCGCTCTCCTCCATGCCACAACGCTTTAAAATGGTATAGGCAATGCTGTCTGTTAAGGTTTCTTTTACCCGCATTTCCATATTTAACTTGTCAAGCTCCTCTAAAAAACTGCCCTCTTTGAGATATTTCATGTCTGTGGCAATCTCTTTATAACTTTCCTCTGCTATCCGTTCAACTATCTTGCGAATCCTGCCTGCAAATCCGGCTTCCCTGTCAGTTTCTCCGTATGTTTTTTCCAGATGATTAAGCACTGCTTCCTTGTGTTGCTCCTCTATCTTCCAAAGCTGTGGGTATCTCCCGATTCTTCTTGCCTTATGCACATCGGAAATATCAAAGACATACCGCAGTGTTTTGTTGTTTTCATCATCAATCAAGGCAATGCCCTTTGCACCTTTGTTTACCCAGCAGTGCATTTTTTCATTCCATACTTCTATGGAAGCACAGGCTTCGGCATCTGGTCTTTGGGCATAAAATAAAAGCTGGTATTTGTAAAGCCTTGAAGCTGTGTTTAAATACCCCCTCCAGCTTTCTTCGTTCCGCACTACTTCTTTTGCGGTCTGTTCCGATAAGTCGGAAATCATATCGTATTTTTTCATGGTAAACCTCCGTTATTATATTTTTTGAGAATTAAAAAAGGTGGCTATGGTTCGTTCATGATCCATTGCCACCAGTGAGGGTGAGTGTTGTTCAATTGGGGTTGCTCCTTTCTTTTTTCTGTATTGGGGTATGATAAAAGCAGTAAACCTTTTTTGATTTACTGCTTATATCGCTATGTTATAACAATTGATATTGTACATATCAGGTCTAGAATAATTTGTTTATATACAAAATTCCTTAATTAGGTTATTTATAGAAGATTTAATATACGCTGCAACCCATTAAAAATTGCTTGTTTGTTCTCATATAATGCACTACCAATAGTGATTATATTAGCAGACTGAGACATCCAGTTGCTGATTCTATTCTTGATAGAGGTTCTATCTTCTAATTTACTTTTTTCTAATTCTTCCAAAAGAATTTTTAACTCATCACAATCATTTCCTACCAAATCAATCTTATCTTTCAAATTAGATATCGCTTGCATTAAGTCGACATCTGTACTGTTCTCTGAAACAAAAATGGAAGCGTGTTCCCCATGTGTTTCAAAATTATTTATATCTCCATACATTTTGTCGATCTCGAAATTCATAATAACACCTCCATGCTCTAACTTTGTTTTAATCAATAAATTTATATCTATATTCTCTTTTACTAATGTTTTACCCTTTAATCCGCATTTTTGTGATATTATTTCTATATCAATAGGAATAAGTATTGCACAATCATCCTGTTCAGGTAAACAATAAAAAATTATATTCCAAGAATTTAATACCTCCAATGTATTATATGGAAGTAAAGCTTTTCCATTTTCATTTTCTATTAATACATATTCATTAAAGAAACCTTCTGAAGCTGTACTAAGTATAGCATTTCGTATCCATTGGAGATACTTTCCACATTTTATTATATCATGTGACCAAATTTCCAAAACAATACCATCATTCATTAATTGTATGTATATTTGTGAATCGTAACATTTGAAATATAGTCCATATTGCCATGCGTACCAAATTCCTTTGCTGATTCTTGAAAATTCTCGAACGAGAAATTTCTGAAACTCATATTCGGGAATGACTGTAGAACTCCATTTATATTTTAGAATCGGTTTTTCTTTAGGAAATTCATCTATATTCGGTTGTGTTTCTGGAAGAAACATAGGAATAAATATTTTTTTTGTATTTGTGCTATCACGAAAAACAGTACACAATCCTCTACTCTCTAAATAATCAGTTATTAATTCCCTATACTCCAGATATTCTTTTAGTTTTTTTAACATAGGAATATATTCTTTTTTATAATCCATTATTGCTTTACTTTGAGCTGAATTGTTATAAAAAAGATATAAATAGTCTGCAAGCCAATTTGGATTCAAAACAGAAAATTCTTCATCTTCTATAGCAATACAACTTCCGCAGGTACTTAATATGGACAAAAGCTGTGATTGGGCAGATGCGTCTGTCAATCCAAAAGAATTGCATATATTTACATATTCTGTTGAAGACAGTAATGCTTTTTTGTGCAAATAATACTGTTTCTCAATTTCTGATTGAATTTTAAACCATTCAATCCGTCCAACTGGAGCAATTTGATTCATTTGACTCTCAATAATTTTTTTAATTGCATAAGAAATATCTACAATTTTGTTAATCCCAAAAACCGGATATTTACAAGAAATTTTAAACAAACAATTGTATAACTGAGGATACTTCTCACAATAATATTTAAAATTGATGTTTAACCTCGGATTCTCATCTATTTTATTTGCTACTAGAATGACTTTAGAATTAGGTGCATATATCTTTACCATCTCTAACCATATATCAGGCATTGATTGTGCTCTTGAATCCAAAACAATAATATAGATTGCTTTATCTGTCAAAAGCAACTTATTTACACCTCTATACTTATCTTGTCCACCAAAATCCCAAAAATGTGCTGTGAAATTCTCATATCTTTTATTTGTTTTATCCCAAACGTTCTGTAAATTCATCTGGTAATCAATATTGACTCCATGTGTTGTTTGTACAGTTTCTAACGCAATATTATCATCATCTGGATTAGACAGGCATAACCGTTGAACTAAGGAAGTTTTTCCTACAGCTCCAGAACCTAGCAATGCAATCTTAATATCCTTTAATCGAACATATTCTAAATGATCAATCTCAAATCTATTTACATTATATAAATTCTTCAAATAGTTATATGATACATATGGATCATCATTGAATAACTGACTTCCATCTAATCCATCAGTTATATTCCCACCCAAAGACACCTGAAATGTCATATCATTTTGGTCTATTGATTTCTGATTACGAACATATTTTGGTTTTAATTCTATAATAGCATCTGGTATTCTACAAATACCAGATTGTGAAATTGATGGTAAATATGCACCATCTAAGACAATAAATCGCATACTTTTGGGTAATAAAATTTTATTAGGCCATAGTGGAAACTGAGTACTATCAAGATACAATCGTTCTAACTTAGAAAGATGACAAATTGATTCGGGAAAGCGATTCAAATGCAGCTTTGATAATGATAAATATTTTAATGCTTTCAATGAAAAAAGCCATGAGGGAAGTTCTTTTATATCTGCACCATCTAAATCTATTGCTTCTAATTGCAACCATTCTTTATGGGGATTTAAAGTTGGCAAAACAATTAATCGATTTGAATTTAAACGTATTCTTTTTAATGATGGCATTTTTCCAATATCTAATGGAAGACTTTCCAATTGATTTCCAGCTAAATCTATTGACTCAAGATTTCTAAGTTCATATATTTTCCCTGTAATTACTCTAAGTTGATTCCCATTCAACTCTAGTTGTACCAAATTGTGCAATTTCAATATACCTTCTGGAAAATATGATATCATATTCGTACTTAAACATAATCTTTTTAGGTGTTTCAGTTGCCATAGCTCTGTTGGAATAGTTTCATTCATCAAGTTACAATTATTCATACATAATTGTATAATGTGATTATTTTCATCAACAGAGAATCCTATTTTTGTATTTATAATCTCAGATGTTTCCTCATATTCATGTCCACTTTTTTGAGAAATAATTTTAATCAACTCAATATCTGTCAAGCTTTTTCCTCCTATAAAATGTAATTTGCAATACTCCTCTGTATATTGTGCCTGGCTATTTTATAATTTTTCTTTAGATTTTCAATCTTATTCAATTTTAAATTACAGAATCAGTTTATTGCGATAAATTTTTGACCAAAGTTTTCATACACAATATCCTTTTACGACATTCCAAAATGATTAATCTCACCAAATATATGTTTAATTCCAGATTCAAAATCCTTTACATCATCAATATACAAAATTCGCAAATTTTGAATAGCCCGAGTAACTGATACATACAATAAATTTTTAACACGATTATACTTTTTGATATCTATTTTATTAAAATCAGAATGCTCACAACTATTAAAGAAATAATCAAAAAAATTTTTCTCCCTTCCAAATGCATTTTCCATTATAATTACAACATTATCAAACTCTAAGCCTTTTGTTCCATGATATGTATGATAACGCACAATTCCTGTTGTTTCTTCTATAATATATTTATACCACAACTTATATTCTTCCATACTTACCAAAAGAATTTCTTCTATAATAGTATTAGCTTCTTCGATTTCACTATCTGTAATATTTTGAAATAATTTTCTCAAAAGAAATGCCTGAAACCTAGCAAGAGATATTTCTTCTAAATCAAAAACTGTTTCTATAACCTTTTTTAAATTTCCTTTAGCATCACTTTTATATAACTCAGCAACACTTTCAATTGTTTCTTTTAGTGTTTCTCCATGTATTTTCTTTAATTCTGCCACCAACTTTCTAAGTTCTTGAATATTCATGTCTTTGCAAACTGATATTGGCAATATGCTTTTTAACATACTCTTTTCATCTTGCATACTTATTAAAAAATTTAATATATTAAATAAGCGTCTGGGAACTTCCCCTAATTTTGACAAATCTTTGCTTAATAATTCGGAATTTAATTGATTATACCTTGCTCCTTTGTAAACAGAAGTACGACTAAACAAATTATAAATATTCTCAAACCCACTAAATGTTGCTACAGTTTTATTAGTCAGCATAAAACAATTTAATGGATTTTCCTTTGATACAGTCCATTGCTTTACATATTTATTCATAAACTCTTTAACATCCTCCACATTTCCAACATAAAATTTTACAGTTCCACCATAACAATCTTCGAAAATAGACCTTTGAATAATTTTGTCACTTCTAATGTTATTTGCTACATCTATTATCTCTTGAGTTGACCTTCTATTAAACTCCTTATCTATTTCCCTCAAATTTTTATGAAGCAATGTAATATTATTTCCTACTCCCTTCTCATAAATATTCTGCACAGAATCTCCGTAATATCCAATAAAAACTTTATGTTCAATTTTCTCTGAATACTCTTGTAATACATTCATAATTTTAACCACATACTCATTGGTATCCTGATACTCATCGATAAAAATATATGGATATTTATCAATTATCATTTGTTTTAATAAATCATACCTGTTTATAATAGTAAAAGCATACTCTAGCAACGTATCATGGCTAATTCTCATCCTATGCAACTGGTCTGTATTATATAATGTACTATATTGTACTTTTTGATACTGCTTTTCTTTAAACTTTATTTTTCCAATACATGTTAAGTATTTATCCTCATCTATAATAGCTTTCACCATTTTCTTAAAATTTCCGATATGGTTAGTCATATAAAAGAAATCTTTTAAGTATGGTTTTAATGCCATTTGCAATTCTTCCTTTTTACTATTATCATTTTCATAATAGACCTCTTTACAGGATAACACAACATCTCTAAAAGCACACTTTTCTTTATTGCTTAACTTGCGAAATTCTTCAAATTCTTTTTTTGTACTTATGTCATCTTGAATTTTCTTTATTTTTATAGCCAAGTTTTCAATATGTATCTTTATTAACTCATTTTGATGATTCTTTATCAATTCCCATATTCTCTCATGAATTGTGGAAACTAAAACCGTATTTGTATTTCCCAACCTGCTCTTTATCTCATTTGTTGCCACATTCGTATAAGTAATACAGATAACCTTTTGATTACGATATTTTAACTCATTTCCATATTTACGAATTACATATTTTAAACATTCTTTAAGTGCATATGTTTTCCCCGCACCAGCACCTGAATTAAAGAGAATACTCTCTTTCTTATCAATACATTGATAAAGTTCTTCCTGAATCTCATTTTCTCTCTTTCTGTTATTGTCTGATATTACTTCCAAGCTCATCTTACACCCCCTCCTTTAAATTCCTTGCTAAAACCTTTAATCCTGCTTGAATATACTTTGGTAATTTGGGAATTGATTCCGTTTCTTCTGATGTGATAATTCTATATAGTAATTCATTGGCAAAATCACTTTTTGATTTTGATAATTTACACTGCCATTTGTAAGAATATTTCTTATTGTTTTCATAACTATTTTCACCAACAATATCTATATAAGTTTCTTTCTTTACTGCTTTTAAAGTTTCATTCATAATTTTGTTATTATAATTTGTTAATATAAAAGCCTCTTCGAAGCTTGTTGCATAATATGATGATATTTTTCCTTGATAAACTATGCACAGATTATCGTCTTCTATATATTCTTTTAATTCCGCAATTTTTTCATTATTTTTATTAAAATATTTCAGGGTCTTATTTGTGGTTGTCCTATTTTTCAAACTATTTATTTGTAAAAATGTATTTTTTGTATCTTCCTTATTTTCCCCCCTTTCCCACTTTTCACGCTTGATATCTAAATCAGTAATAATTAGTGCTGGAATTCCCAATTCTTTTAATAATTCCTTATATACTAATCCATGTGCTCCATTTATATTAAAAATAGAAATATAATATTTATTCAATTCCCTATTTTCCTCAAGATAATAAGGTAGTAGTGTATATTCTGTTATTCCTTCCACCAAAATCACAGCATCAGAAAAAAACAATTCAGATACTTTATATTTAATATGCTTCTTTAAAAAACTCAAATCATCTTTTGGTTTATCACTTTTAGGTGTAATCTTTTTGTCATTCAAATTAACCACATTTGCATAGTTGTTTAAAACTGTCATATAGTTAATGTTGTTAAATGTATTTCCACTATGAATTTTACTATTCAAAATGTGTGAAGAATGCGTGGTTATTATCAATTGGCTATTAACATTTTTATTTTTACTTTCTAACAATGTAATAATTGCATCATTTATATTTTTAATAAATAATTCTTGCATCTGTGGGTGCATAAATGTTTCTGGTTCTTCTATTGATATCAGATTAATTTTACTATTAAACGAATCATCGGGATATTTTTCCATATACTCAATTAGTTCGGCAATTATCATCATTAAATTCGTATATCCCAAACCAAACTGATTTTCTGGAATATTTATATTTTTCTCGACATACTCATATTTAACAAGATTATCAAGAAGCTTTTGAAACGACAAATCAGCACTTAATAGTACTTTCATTTTATCATCAGAAACTATTTTCTTTAATGTTTTATTTATAGGGTCCGTATGTTTAGTTCTAATAGTTGTAGATAATTTCTTATTTATACCTATAATTTCTGTTTCTAAATTATCTTGCCCTTGTTCTAATAATACATTATACCTATATTTTACTATCTTATTAAACGCCTTTGACAAACACTTGTCTCCTTCAATATTATTTGCCTTTATTGGACGCAGCTCTATTAAATCTCTTAACTTAAAATCTACTTTCTGATTATTTTTATTATAATAATTTATTTGGTAAGATGTATTATCTAATAGCTCCAAAAACTTACTAAATAACAAATCTGCTGAATGCTTTTTTTCTAACAACTTGCATATAGTATCTCGTAATTCCTCTGCTTCTTCTACCTCATACCTAATTTTAATATCTAATTTTCCTTTTCCAACATCCTCCAATAACATAAGAGGGATTAAATTCGTAACCAAATCTGTGGTTCCTTTATCAATTCCTATTCCAACCATAAATTCCATATATGGTAACTCTATTTCCTCTTTCTTTTTCAACGAATATGATGATAGTAGTTTCTTTAAATATATGAAATTAAAATCTACTGCTTTAAAATGCTTATCTTTACCTATCAATTTTTCTAACACTTCAATTATTGAAGTTTTCCCAACATTATTTTTTCCAACAATCAATGTGGTTGTCATGGCTATATTAAACTTTTTTGAATTTCTGTATGCTTCATACCCTTGGGAATCAACAAATTCCACCACATTATTATCCGTACCAAACTTTCTGAAATTATTTATCTGTACACTTTTTAAATACATAAAAATCTCCCTCCAATCTTCTTTTTACAAAAGAAAATTCCTTAATTATCTCGCTAATTCCCTGATTACTGTTTCAACCAAACATCACAAACCTCAAATTCACATTTACCTGTACCACTAAAATAATCATTATAAATCGTAAAACATATCTCTCTGATATTGGAAAGATGTCTTATATCACAATCCCTTAATTTTATAAAATAATCTTTTCTGTCTTCCTCAACATCAAATTGCTGATTTAATACGCAAACTAAACTTGAATATTTTTCTTTAATTTCTATTTGAACTTTACTTATATTTTTAGAACCTCTGATAGAAAAGAACAAACCATAATCATTATAATAGTATTTAACCCAATTTTGATTTTCGGGATATACATATGCCAACATGATAAATTCATCTTTAAATTTCTTTAATCTTTTATCATCATTAGTAAAATAGATGATATGACCATTCTCGTTACGATTGTATTCATCATCTAAAACAATCGTATCTTTAATTTTATTGCTTTGAGAAATATAACATTTCATATTTCTCAAATCAATTGTTTCTAAGAACATTGGTGGCAATTCGTAAGATTTATACTTCAAATGCTCATTTAGTTTTTTTAAATCTTGTACCTCTTTTTCCAATTTACCTAATTCATTTTCACTAATATAATCCGTTGCCCTTATCCACCCTGGTCTTTTTCCTTTAAGTATCTGCTTATTCAATGAGTTCATCACTTTCGAAGCTAAATCCTCTGTTGATGTCCACCATTGAATCGTCCTTCCTGTTCCAACTTCTTTAATAAACTCTTTGAGCTTTTTTTGTGCCTTGACTGTGGTCTCTCGTTGACTTTCAAGTCTCGATACAGATTTGTCAATTACAAATGCCAATATAGGTATATTTTTACTTTTTACATATCTATACTCTTTTTCTGTATAACTAATCCCTTTATCATTTCCCTCTTGTATAATTGTTCCATATCTGTTAGCTATAATCAAAACATAGTAATCCGAACTGTCTATAGTCTCTTTAATAACTTCCCACTGTTCTTCATCTGCTGCACTGAACATTTCCATTCCTATCGGGAAGTGATACATTGATAAGATTGTATCCTGAACTTTTTTTCTTTCCTCTTTTAAGTCTTCAAATGTCGAACTGATAAAGATTTGATACTTTTTCTCCATACCTATTGCCCCTTTACTGTATGACTGTAAAATTTAAACAGTATATATCTTTTATCCAAATTATACCATACCATTAAAATCATTACAAACTAAAATACTACAAAATTTTACATGTGTATAGTAAGCATTTTAATTACTCTCAAAGTTATATCTGCATCATTTTATTATAAAGACTGTAAGGCACCCCGCACCTTACAGTCATTTTACTTATCTTATCAAACACCTCTAAAACCCATATTCCTCAATCCCTTTCTCCAGAATCCTATGTATCAGTTCCTCCAACTCCACCCCATTCATTTCACTGACTACAATCAGCTTTGCAAGAGTATCTTTCTGAACGGTTACCACATAACTTTCCTCATCTGCACGAAGTTCATGGACACAGATACCAAGACCCTCTGCAAGTTTACACATGCAGCTAAGTTCCGGTTCTCTAATCCCTGCAAGAATCTCAAGAATGGTATGCTCCGCCACACCAGAAATTCTTGAGAGTTCTGCAATACTGATTTGTTTCTCTTTCATTACATTTAATAACTTATCTCCTGTTTCTAACATTTTTTTACTCCTCCTATCTCAACTATCGTGATGATTCCTTTTTCTTTTCTGCTTTTTTATATTCCTTTTCACCATTTTTCTCAAGAACTGTGTTCTTCTTTTCTGCAAGTTTATCTTTTACGGAAATACGCTCATGTCCTTTTTCTTCTCTTTCTTCTTTCTGCTTAGCACGTTCCCCTGACCTGTCACTACGGAACAGTTCATGCTCTTTTGCATCATATTCATACACATGGTCTGAAAGTCGTTCATCCGGTGCCACCTGTGTATAATTGACTTCCTGTACCATGTGTTCCAGCTCATCTAATTCCATTCCTGCATCTTTTGGTATAATTATTGTTTCATGAATACAAGAGGGAATCACATAAAAATTTCCTATCTTTTCTGCAATTTCCTGTCTTGTTTTATCATTCAAGATTTCCGCTGCTCCGTTTAACATGGTATCGTTTGTCAGTACAAAAATGGTATCCTGCATATCCTCTGCCATCTGTGGCGAAGATTCCCCTGCTTCATTTCTACTCATGTTTGGCTCTAATGGAATAGTTTCATACATAATAGCTTCCACAATTTCACTAATCCCCTTAAAAACGTATGGCTGTTTCTCCATATTTTCCAATGCCTGACTGTGCAGTTCGTCTGCTGTAACACCATATGTTTTCATCAGACTGTCTGTAATGGTTACGCTTGCTGTGCCTTCCGCACTTTTATCTAATAAAATCTGATATACCGCCGCCAAATCTTCTATTTGGGTATATGGCTTGTCCTGCAAAAATCCCTTATTGGCTTCCCCGTTAATGAGCTTACATACAATCTTATCTTTTATGCTGTCATAATCTGTGATTTTAGACAAATCCGTATCATAACCAATGGAACGTGCCTGATAGGTTTCTGCAATCTGTGCTAATACGTCATATAAGTCAATCCCCTGCTGTATATGCTCAAAATATGGATTCAGATATACCACAGGCACAGCATTATTTTCCTCTGTCTTGATGGTCAGACCGTCCATAATATAATCGTTGTTTTTTATTGCCTGGGCAATCTCAACTGTTGCATCTGCAAACTTTTCAGGCAGAAAATCCTGTATTTTTTCTTTTACCTGCTCTATAAAATCCTTATATTCCATTACTTCCTATCTCCTCTCTTTGTGTCATTCTTTGATTTTCCCAACACTTCCGATATTTTTTCCTGGTACATCTTATACCGCTTCACCATGCTTTTCTTATTACTTGTATTTATTTCCTTTTCTAACCGTTGCATTTTAATTTCCTCCTTATTCCGCTTTCTTTCCAAATGAAAATGTATTATTTTTTTCCTGTTTTGGTGCAAACCTTCCTTTTACCTCGGCAAGTTGTTTTTCTATCATGGAAAACATAACTTCTACCTGATCCTCCGTATACTCATAATTACTGCGGTTGGAAAGGTGTTCTATCCTTCCAATGGCTTCTATAACCTTATTTACACGATACTCTCCAAGACGGATAAACTTATCCGCCTTGCTTTCACTGTCCTGCACCTTCTTTGTTTCTTCCATTCTTATGTCCTCCTGCTTTTATTTTGATTATTATTCTGTTTTTCACAGACTGCCTAATTTTCATGCTGCCTTTTATTTATATTTTTATCTGCTTTCACAGACTGCCTAACTTTTTATACGGTATTCTATTTCTTCCTCTTTTTATTTCTTTCTTCTCTTTGGAAATTCCATATTGAATTTAAACTGCTTTCCTGACCTCTCCTGCCCGTCTTTTGTGTAATGGTAATCCTCTATGCCATTTGAAATAATATAGGCATCATATTTTTTCCCTGCCTTACTTGTCAGTCCTTTTAATAAAATCTTCTTTCCTTCCAGTATTGTTTTTACCTGTTCATCAGTTAGGGCAGCTCCCATAATCCTGCTTACATTCATTCCACACTTATTTGTGCAGTAAGCCCCAAATTTTCCCTTTACCACCTGTCCGCCACAGTTGGGGCAGACACCAAGTGTTTCCTGTTCTCTGGCAAACATTTTTTTCTGCTCGTCACTGACTTCATGGCAGTTATGGATAAGGTCTGACACCATCTTTTCAATGTCTGCCATAAATTCCTCCCTGCCCATTTCTCCCTTTGCCACAAGGGTAAGGGCGTTTTCCCAATCGGCTGTAAGTTTTGGGGATTTCACTATCTCCGGCAGTACCGTAATCAGTTTCATACCATCCTCTGTAGGAATCATCTGTTTTTTCTCTCTTTTTACAAATCCATCCCTGACTAACTTCTCAATAATATCTGCTCTGGTGGCTGGTGTGCCAAGTCCCCTCCTCTCTGCCTCTGCCCCAATATCTTCACTGCCTGCCCTCTCCATTGCTGACAGCAGACTGGATAGGCTACAATAAACTGGACAAATTTTTTAAGGTCATATAATATAAAACCA
>CAJTRM010000028.1 GCA_910578865.1 uncultured Dorea sp. | reverse complement strand
AGTATACAGGTAAATCCACGTTGCTACAAATGTGGGGTCACTTCATATTGTCCTACTGAAATGCCACCTTCAGAACATCTTCCGGTGTGGTCATATCTACTTCCTCTATATATCCTTTAATACGCCCCTGATGAACAACCATAACGCGGTCTGCCAGAGCAAGGACTTCTTCCATCTCCGATGAAATCACCACAACGGCCACACCATTATCTGCAAGCTCTCTCACAAGCGCATGGATCTCTGCTTTTGCATTCACATCAATACCGCGAGTCGGTTCATCCATGATGAGCATCTTAATTCCTTTTGCCATCCAGCGGGCAACAATGACCTTCTGCTGGTTCCCTCCGGACAGATTCTTGATCAATGCGTCCCGCCCAGCAGTTTTAATCCTGAATTTTGCAATATAATCATCCGTGATCTTTGCTGCTTCTTTAAAACTGATCAATCCGTTTTTCTTAATTTGGTCGTAAGAAGGAAGCATCATATTTTCCATCACAGACATTCCCGGAGTAATACCGTCATGCCGCCTTTCCTCTGATACATATCCCATACCTAACTTGATCGCCACACGAGGATCGGCAATGTCAACCTCTTTTCCGTCTACATACATCTTTCCGTCTGCTTCCGGACGGGTAATACCAAAAACACTTTTGAAAATCTCTGTTCTTCCTGCTCCTACAAGACCTGCCACACAGAGAATCTCACCCTTCTTCACATGAAAGCTTACATCCCGGAATTCCCCTTTCCGTGTCAGATTTTTCGCTTCAAAGAATATTTCATCTGAATACTCACGGTTCACATGTGCAGATTCCACAACCTTTTTGCCGGCCATGTGAGTGATGATTCCTTCTTTTGTAATATCTTTAATCTCAGTCACTGTTACAAGCTTACCATCCCGCATGATCGTGGCGCGGTCCGCCTGTTCCATGACCTCATCCAGATGATGTGTAATAAAGATCATAGACGTTCCGGCTTTTTTCAATCTCTGCATAGAAGCAAACAAAGACTCTGCTTCTTTGTTCGTAAGTACAGCTGTAGGTTCATCTAAGATCAGCACTCTGGGCGAGTATGCCAGAGCTCTTGCAATAGACACCAGCTGCTGATATGCTGCGGAAAGTTTTTTTACCTTCTGTGTAACATCTATTTCTACATCTAACAGCTTCAGAAGCTGTTCCGCTTCATTTTCTGCTTTTTTCCAATTAATCCCGGCTCTGCTCCCTCGTTCATTTCCAAGAAAAATATTTTCTGCAATGGATGCCTCTGGAATTAAGTTCAATTCCTGCGGCACGATTACAATATGTTTTGCGGAAGCCTCTTTAGGTGAAGCTATCTTAACAGGACTTCCGTCCATAAATATTTCGCCTTCATCCATGATATACTGTCCTACCAGACAGTTCATCAATGTACTTTTCCCCGCCCCGTTCTCTCCAAGAAGCGCATGGATCTCGCCTGGTCTGATACTGAGATCCACATGATCTAATGCCTTAGTTCCCGGGAATGTTTTGGTTACTCCCTTCATTTCAATTACGAATTCGCTCAACTTTTTTCACTTCCTCTGCTCTTTTTTACCATTAAGTGACAGCAATTCTCAAAAAAATTCCACATGATCCTGTACTGCTATCATGTGGAATTTTCATCATCCAGCCCAACAAATATTGTCGGTTAATCTTATTCGATTGCAGATATTATTTAGCCTCATCACCGAAAAGCATATCAATGTAGTCCTGAGCCTTGTCAGAATATACAGATGAACTTCCTACATCTGTAATTTCCTCAACTTCTTCACCATCGATTGTCTTAACTGCATTGAAGATCATCTTATATCCCATATCGTAACAATTCTGAACCTGAGCCACGTATAAGGTACCGTCTTTCAGATATTCCAGTGTACGGAGGTCATGATCCATACCGCCGATCACTACTTCACCGGAACGTCCGGCGTCTTTCACTGCCTGACATGCTCCAACCGGGTTGGACATATTGTTGCAGAGGATACCCCCGAGATCCGGATAAGCCTGCATCCAGGCTTCTGTAATCTGTACAGCTTTTTCTACAAAGTCGTTATCTCTTTGATCATCCACTACTTTGATGTCCGGATATTTCTCAACCACATCATAAAAAGCTTTTAATCTGTCTTCATGAGAAACAGCGCCGATCGTTCCTGATAAAAATGCGATCTCGCCTTTTCCGCCCATTTTCTCACATACCGCCTCTGCGATCGCAGCGCCGTCGCCGTAGTTATCATTGTTACCTACGAAGAAAGATCTTTCTGTATTTGGCAGGTCGGAAGATGCAAATAATGCAACTTTTACACCGGCCTTCACTGCATCATTAACTGCAGGCTCTGTTGTCTCTACCTGGTTAACGTCTACTGCAATCAAGTCATATCCCTGTCCTACTGCGGTCTCAATGGAATTAACCTGATCAACCGCATCTGGCTCAACCGGTGCATACCATTCATAATCGATCGTTACACCCTTTGCCTTCATGTCTTCAACAGCTGCCTTTACACCAACTTCAATGGCGTCATACCATGCATGTACCAACTTATATGTACAATAAATCTTGTACTCATCCTTCTTAGGCTCGTAACTTGTATCAAATTCCTGGTCTGCAAGTGCTTTTGAATTTGCAACTTCTGTTTCTTCTGAAGCTTTAGAGTCTTTCGCATCTCCGGATCCGGACTCTGCATCTTTGCTTCCGCATCCTGCCATGGCCAATACCATAGCTGCAACTAATAATAAACTAACTATTTTCTTTTTCATATTTTTTCTCCTTTCAACTCAACCTCTGCCTTTAAACTGTGAAGCCTTCGTGAATATTTCCTCCTTTCTTTTTATATTTTCCAGTCGCTTTCAAAATCTCTCAAATTACAGTCCATAAATTTTTACTAAATTATTTTCTTATATTTTTTGAATAATTTAGTTTTATTCATCTATTCATTGTTGCACTTTGACTAAAATTTGACAGATTCTATTGTGTTTTCCGACCTTATAACCAATTTATAGCACCTTTCTACACTTATGTCAACTAAATTGTAAATAAAAAACCATTATTATTACTAAATTAAATTTAGTAATAATAATGGTTTTTTATATTTTTCACATATTTACACGATTTTATTTACACTTTCGTTAATAATTAATTTAGTTCCAAGCTTATATTTCACAGTATGATCTTCATTTCCGTTCAGCTTCTTCATCAACAGCTCTACGCCCAATTCTCCCATTTCATCTCCGGATAATTGTACCGTCGTAACCTTAGGCTCTGTAAAGGAACAGATCGGGCGGTTGTCAAAGCCCACGACTGACACCTCCTCCGGAACCCGGATCCCCCTTCTCTTAAAAACCTGCACGGCACGGCAAGCCAGAAGGTCATTATCTGCCATAAAAGCAGTCGGTAATGTTTCGCATCCTTCCAGATAATGTTCCACATCTTTTTCTGTTTCCGATTCCAGATAACCCACTTCCATTACATGCTCTTCTCTGTATGACAACCCTCTCCGCGCCAGGCACTGCCGAAACGCATATTGTCTTTCGTCAAAGCACGGAATTGGAAAGCGGCTTTTAATATAACCGATCTCACGGTGCCCCATCTCATATAAATATTCAAAGCCCTGATAAATGCCAAGATCATTGTCTACCACAACCGTATCCACCGCCAGGCCCGGAAACGGATTGTCAATAAATACACACGGGACATTGATCCTCGAAAATATTTCCGCATCTTCCGGATACATCTCAACGGCATACACAATATATCCTGCATACCGATAATTCTCAAGAGCCAGGTATCGCTCGTTCAACGGCATATTTTTATCCAGATACATCATCGTCATCGTATAGTTATATTTTTCAATCGTTCTTGTGACACTTTCATTCAGATAATTGAAGAACGGATATTCATCTACAATTTCTCCCCCGCATTTATAGATGACAAAACCAATATCTCCTTTCTTCATGCCCCCGTCCCTAAGAAGGTATTCACAATCCAATTCAACAATCTTCTGCATGATTTCTTTTCTTTTTTCATTCCCCACACCCGGTTTATTATTTAAAACCAATGAGACCGTCGCCGGTGATACACCCAGTTCACGGGCAATGTCCTTCGCTTTATACTTCATCAGTCGCCCTTCCTCTTCCCTTCAATCTTATACATTCTTATCCGGCAATTTGTTCACCTTCAAATTCTGTGCAACCTCTTGGAGCCTCTCAAATGAATTCGTCTCCATCTTTTGTAGCACTCCCATATAGATCGCGTCCAGCATGGCCTGCTCCGCAACTCTTCTGGCAATCACTTCCTTATCCACACTGCTGTCCGTCGTAACATTATATAACACAATGTCCGAATACTTTGTCAATTCTGACTTTCCCGCTTTTGTAATGCAGATCGTTGCCGCACCTCTTTCTTTGGCGATCCGCATAGCTTCGACCACCTGCTTTGTCCTTCCGCTATGAGAGATCGCGATAGCTGCATCTCCTTCTTTCATATTTCCGGCATTCACAATCTGCACGTCCGCATCACTGTCCGCGTAACAGTCAACCCCAATCCTGCGGAATCTCAGGCTCGCATAATTACACGGGAACATTGCATCCCCAATTGCAAAAAAACAGATTTTTTTTGCCGCCGCAATCACCCTGCAGGCGCTTTCATATTCTTCAATATCCGAAACTTCCAGCGTTTTTCTTAAGTTTAATATATTAAGTTTAAATACACTCTCCACAATCTGATTCATATCATGGCCCACGCCCAGGATGTCCGCCTCTTCTTTTTCCGGCGGTTTTTGAAGCTGCCTTCGCAAAATCCTTTTTAATTCTGCATAGCCGGACACTCCGACTGTTCGGCACAAACGCACCACCGTTGCCTCTCCGCATTCACAACATTTTGCCATTTTCTGGAGAGGCATGCACGCCGCATCTTTCGGAGAAGCCAAAACAAACTCTGCCACTCTCTTTTCCGCCGGTGTAAGACTTGGCAGAAGGAACCTGATCGTAGCCAGAATATTTCTCACACTCTCTTTTTTGTACATGCATCCTTGCTCCTGTTCTACCGTTTTATACTAATAGTATCTCATATTTTCACTCCATCTTCAAGTTGTCATTTTTGGAGTAAATTTTTCACATTTTTGGAGTTTTTATACCAAATATACAATTTTTAATCTGTCTTTCCTTCTGTTCTTTGTATGATTTTCAATATTGATAATCCATTTTCTCCATAATATACTCGGAGTATACACTAAATTTTACCAAACAAAATTTATGAAAGGATCAAAAATTATGAAAAAATCTTTCCGCTCTACACTGATCGACGCAATTTTACATAATGCCGGGGAATACCCCGATATGTTAGTCCTGAATGCGGATTCAGCAAGAGCTCTGAAGCTGACAGATTTTTCCGCCAGGTATCCGGACCGCATGTTCGGAGTAGGCATCAGCGAAGCCGACCTGATCGGCACGGCCGCCGGAATGGCTGCCACAGGGCTGCTGCCGGTTGTTGTCGGTTTTTCTATGTTCGTGTCAGAGAAACCATTTGAACAGATCCGACAGGCAATTGCCTACCCAAACCTGAATGTAAAAATCATTGCCACCCACAGCGGTCTCTGTGTCGGGCAGGACGGTGCGACCCATCAGGCACTGGAAGATATAGCCATCATGAGGACTCTTCCGAATTTCCAGGTCTTTGCCGCCGCCGACGTCACTGAGACGAAAGCTGCTATTGCCGCCATGTTAAAGCACAATGGCCCTGCCTATCTCCGTTTGGGACGGGATCTTGCCGAGGACATTTTCAGCGAGACCAAAACTTTCGTCCCCGGAGGCGCAGATGTTTTAAGAGACGGTGCAGACGTAACGATCGCAGCCTGCGGCCTCATGGTCGAGCAGGCTCTTTTGGCCGCTTCTGCTCTTAAAGCCGAGGGGATTGAAGCCACCGTGCTGAATACCTACTCCATAAAACCTCTGCCCCAAAATCTACTGCTGGAAAAGGCGAAGAAAACAAAGGCATTTGTCACCGCTGAAGATCACTCCGTAATCGGCGGCCTTGGAAGCGCGATCAGCGAATATTTATCCGAACATTATCCGGTTCCTGTGATCCGCATCGGCGTAGGAGATCATTTCGGAGAGTCCGGAACACAGGACGAATTGTACAAAAAATATGGCCTGACCGCCGACCATATTATTACAGCCGCAAAACAGGCAATCCATATGAAAGGGTAGGTGCAAAAAGTTGTCCAGAAATATAAACGAGTTAAAAATGCAGGCAAATATAATCCGCAAAGATATCTTAGAAATGATCTATAACATCAAATCCGGACACCTTGGAGGCTCCTTTTCCATGGTAGAAATACTCACCGCATTATATTTTGATGAAATGAATTATAACCCAAAAAATCCGGCATCTGCAGAACGGGACCGTTTTGTCCTCTCAAAGGGACACACTGCCCCCGCGCTTTATGCCGCACTTGCAAATGCAGGATATTTCCCAAAAGAAAAACTCTTATCTTCCTTCCGAAGGATTGATTCCATGCTGCAGGGACATCCCGACATGAATAAAACCCCGGGTGTTGAGATGACCAGCGGTTCTTTAGGCATCGGCCTGTCCGCAGCAAACGGAATGGCGCTCGGGTTAAAGCACAAACACATAGATGCACGCGTATACTGCATGATCGGCGACGGCGAGATCAACGAAGGGCAGATCTGGGAAGCAGCGGCTACCGCTTCACATTATCATTTGGACAATTTAGCAGTATTTATTGACGTAAATGGTCTCCAAAACGATGCCGAAACCAAAAAGGTAAAAGATATGCAAAATATTGCAGATAAATGGAAAGCCTTTGGCTTCCATACTCTGGAAATTGACGGCCATGATTTTAATGAAATATTCACAGCCTTAGACGATGCCCGGTCACACAAGGGAATTCCGACAGCAATTATTTGTCATACGATCAAAGGAAAAGGGATATCCTTCATGGAAAATGTGGTAGAATTCCACGGGAAAACACCTTCCAAAGAAGAATATGAAAAGGGCATGAAAGAATTGTCCGAAGTAATCTAGGAGGAGCAACATGAACACAAGTATTTTTATCGGGTGTGATATCGGCACATCAGGTACAAAAGCTGTTGCCGCAGATATACACGGCACCGTCCTCGCACAGTCCCATGTCCCCTACGGCATCATACAGCTTCACACAAACTGGGCCGAACAGGATCCGGACGTATGGCTGAACGCCGCTGCAGCAGCGATCCGTACAGTCGTTGAACAACTCCCGGATAAGCATGCTGTAAAATCCATCTGTATCAGTGCACTTTATGGCGGAACCGGCGCAATGTGTGATGAAAATATGAACCCGGTCCGTCCTGCTATCATCTGGATGGATCGGCGCGCAGAAAAAGAACGGCGCACAATCGCTGAAACAATTGGAGAAGATTCAATCTTTCAAATATCCGGCAACGGAATCGATTCATACTTCGGCTACACAAAATTATTGTGGGTGAAAGAACATGAACCCGGCAACTGGGCAAAAATCAGGCACATTCTTCCCATCCACAGCTATATCATCTTCCGGATGACCGGACAAATAACAGTAGATTATTGCAGCGCCGGAAATGTTGGCGGAATCTACGATTACAGCCGTCACTGCTGGTCCGGCGAAATGTGCCGGAAACTGGGAATTCCGTTCGATTCCCTGCCCCCAAATTTTCATCAGCCAAGTGATCTGATCGGTACTTTAACCCCTGAATATCAGAGAAAGCTGAACTTAAACAACAACGTGTCCATCTGCGCCGGTACTGTTGACTGTATTGCTTCTATGCTGAGCGCCGGGATCGTACACACCGGAGACAATGCAGCAGTTCTTGGCACATCGCTGAACTGGGGATATATCCACAAAAAGAAACCGGATAACCCAAACCTGATCTCTATGCCGTATTGCATACATCCCCACGACTGCAGCTACACATACGGCGGCACCTCTACTGCAGGTGCACTTCCAAGATGGTTTGCACAAAATTTTATGGAAAATGACAGCGCAGCTTCCTATGATGCATTGGAACAAATGATTCTTGACAAGAAAATCGGTCCCGGCGCCGGCGGATTGATCGCCCTTCCTTACTTCATGGGAGAACGGACGCCCATCTGGGATGAAAAAGCAGCCGGAGTTCTCTTCGGCTTAACGCTTACTCACACAAAGGCACATATTTACCGTGCCATTTTAGAATCTGTTGCTTATTCTCTCTGTCACGTTATGGAGGCAATGTCAGATACCGATACGAAGCTCGAAAAAATCGTACTTGTAGGCGGCGGTGCAAAATCTGCAATCTGGAAACAGATTTTTGCTGATGTCACCGGACTTCCCATCGTCACGCCGGTGCAGGAAGCAGAAGCCCCTCTTGGAGACGCTTTTCTGGCCGCCATCGGCTCCGGCCGGATCCGGGATTATGACACAATAAAATCCTGGATCCAGATGAATCCTCCCACATTGCCAGACTACAAAAACCACAAACGATACAAAGAATATTTTTCACTGTACAAGGAACTCTACCTGAATTTAAAACAGAGCATGTCGAAACGCATGGATCTGCTTCAAGAAAACCAATAAAAAGGAGAATGATTATGAAAATTGATTTTAACAAAGTCGTAGAATTAAGCCACCGCATGATACCAAGAGAGGAACCTTTTAATCTGCAGACATGGGTCTATGATGTGGATTTCTTAGGTGAACGCGGGGAACCACACAGCCCGGGAACATGGTATGTCTCCGGAGATGTGTCATTTTCCACGCACTGCGGCACCCACGTAGAATTCCCTCTTCACCATGTAGAAGGCGGTCTTCATGCCGCCGACTTCCCTCTTACAAGTCTGATCGGCGAGGCCGTTGTACTTGATTTCACAAATAAAAATGCAGGGGACTGCATGTCTCTTGAAGAATTCAAGGCTTATGATGACAAAATCAAAGAAGGAGATATCGTATTTTTGCACACCGGGCTTGACAAAAAATGGCGCACAGAAGAGTGGGAACCCTATCCATTTGTAGCATGCGACGCTATGGAATGGCTGATCAGGGAAAAGAAGATCAAAGCCATAGGAACAGATGCTACTTCCCTGGAAAACTTCAATATTCCAGACCAGCCAAACCACAATCTCGCGTTCAAAAACAACCTTGCCATGGTAGAATCATTAACAAATTTAGACAAGATCGAAAACGGGCGTGCTCTTGTATTTATCCTGCCTTTAAAAATCATCGGAATCGAAGCCTGCCCGGTAAGAATTATTGCCATCAATGACGGAGGCTTTATAGAATAAAACGGCAGGTTCGGTTTCATAAATACCGCTCATAAAGCCTCAACAATTTCATAATTATTCCCCGCCTTTCCGGGCATGTTCCAGAATCCGCAGATAGTGATTGGCCTCGCGGAGCACATGGTCTGCCAGAAGCGGCAGGATGACAGAGCGGATTTCACAGCCTGTAATCCCTTCTGTTCCTGCACTCTTAAACTGCTGATACTGCCTTGTAGTCTGTAAAGTCCTTGCAGTCAGGGCATTCATTGCCCTCCGGTCCTGTTCTCTTGCCTCTTCTAAAAGGCGGCAATAATCCTCGGCAAATTCATTGGCCGTTTCAATCAATTCACACTCTGTCGGATCCAGAAGCCCCCGAATGAACTGGGCATGTTCCATCATGATCTGATTCCAGAATATCTCCTGGTTTCTCAGATCAGGAACAGATATCCTGCCTCTCCCTTCAAGCTCTGACAAAATCTGCCGGTACATCTTTGCCTCCCGCAGAATATGTTCGATCAACAGAGGATAGTTCGTAGTATAAAGCCTGCACCTTGTCATTTCCCTGAGGACTTCTTCTTTAAATGCGATCAATCCATTCAGGCTTCTGAGCATCTGCCGGTTCAGCATTTTTACATGATAAACCATTTCTCTGTTTATCATAACACATTTTCCGGCGCGGAGCCGTTCTTCTGCCCCCGTAATAGTTGCATCAATGGGTATTCCCGTCAGATCTTCGGTCCGGCACTCAGCTCTTTGTGTAAATTCCGTTACAATCTCTCCGGAATTTAAAACGGATTCACTTACGATTCCATCTGCAAGCTTTACCGTCCTTCTCAGTCCATCTTCAAATTCTTCCCGAAACTGATCCGCACGCTGTATAAATGTCTTTTCCTTTACAGGAAATCCGGCAAGCAGGAACAAAGAATGTTCTTTCATGATTCTTCCGAAAAAAAGATGTGTTTCTAAAGATAAAATTACATATTCTTTCATATTTCAGCATACCTTTATAATTCAGCTTTCTTAATACTATATGCAAAAGATACCGAAAGGAAATACTCCTCTGGCGCTCCTGCAAACATTTTCAGCAAAAACGACAAGATTCTTTTCTTGAATCCTACTGCCAGGTATGCTATATTATAGATAGAGAGGGAAACCAAGAAAGCGGCTACCCCTCAAAGTGTTAAGCTAACATTTAATATCAGCCGTCAACTACTGCGAATGGTTGGCGGCTATTTTTTTCTTCCCTTATAAATCTGATAAAACAGACTGATAAGGGCAACAACGAGTATACCGATTTGGATTAAATCCTGATATGTAACGTACATTGCTATCGCCCTCCTTTCTCTCATCTGGAGGGCATTTGTACACCCTCTGAGTAAAAGAGGGGTAGCCGCCTATGGCTCTTTGATTTCCCTATCGACAATATATCATATTTTTTCTGATACAACAATACCGCCCTTTTCTTGATTTGCGGCTAATTTTTCAGCTTAATATTGAACGTACAGGATACCAGCCATTTAAGAGATTATTCTTTATTAGCCGGTACAATGTTCTAAAATAAATATAATCCTTACATAGAACCGTATTAAGGGGTGTCTTGCTGCCAGCAGATACCCTTTTTCTGTAACGGATTTTTGTCTATTACCGCTTGTCTATTACCTGTATATTACTTGTCTATTACCCGGCAAAATTTAAGGCTACCGCCGACAACCCACGTCAGCGATAGCCCTTATTCTACACTATTCCTTAAAATTTGCCTTCCTTCGCAGCTTCCTCGATCGAAACCGCTACTGCTACTGTCATACCGACCATCGGGTTATTTCCTGCCCCGATCAGCCCCATCATCTCTACATGGGCCGGTACCGAAGATGAACCTGCAAACTGAGCGTCTGAGTGCATACGCCCTAATGTATCTGTCATACCATAGGAAGCCGGACCCGCTGCCATATTATCCGGGTGAAGGGTACGTCCTGTACCGCCGCCGGATGCTACAGAGAAGTATTTCTTACCCTGCTCGATACATTCTTTCTTGTAAGTACCTGCAACCGGATGCTGGAAACGTGTCGGATTGGTAGAGTTTCCTGTGATCGATACGTCTACACCTTCCTTGTGCATGATTGCAACACCTTCGCGTACATCATTTGCACCATAGCAGTTTACTTTGGAGCGAAGTCCCTCAGAATAAGCAGTTTTCTGCACCTCTTTGAGTTCTCCTGTAAAATAATCGTACTCTGTCTCAACAT
This sequence comes from uncultured Dorea sp., assembly GCA_910578865.1. GTDB lineage: Bacteria > Bacillota > Clostridia > Lachnospirales > Lachnospiraceae > Dorea_D. Next base: position 23,664 of record CAJTRM010000028.1, on the reverse strand, counting down.
ATGTAAATCCGTTGATTCTGGAAATAATCTTAGCAGCATCCTTTCCAAGACCGTTTAAGATGACACGCAGTGGTTTTTTACGAACCTTATTTGCTTTCTCTGCGATACCGATAGCACCTTCTGCTGCTGCAAAAGACTCATGGCCTGCAAGGAACGCAAAACAATCTGTATCCTCCTCAAGGAGCATCTTTCCAAGATTGCCGTGTCCAAGGCCTACCTTACGCTGATCTGCTACAGAACCCGGAATACAGAAAGCCTGAAGGCCTTCTCCGATAGCTGCCGCTGCGTCTGCCGCATTTTTGCAGCCCTTTTTGATCGCAATCGCCGCACCTACAGTATATGCCCAGCATGCGTTCTCAAAACAGATTGGCTGGATTCCTTTTACCTGATTGTATACGTCAAGCCCGGCATCCTTTGTGATCTTCTCAGCTTCTTCAATAGAAGCAATGCCGTAGCTTCCCAATACTTCATTGATTTTATCAATTCTTCTCTCATATGATTCAAATAAAGCCATTTACTTGTCCTCCTGAATTATTTTGTGGCTATGTAGTTATCCTCGCATTACTCTTTCCTTGGATCAATGATCTTCGCAGCGTCGGCAACGCGTCCGTACTGTCCTTTTGCCTTCTCCCATGCGTCGTTCGGCGTGTCTCCTGCCTTGATAAAATCTGTAAACTTTCCAAGGCTTACAAACTGGTATCCGATGATCTCGTCCTTGTCATCCAGTGCGATACCTGTTACATAGCCTTCAGCCATCTCAAGATAACGCGGGCCCTTTGCCAGTGTTCCGTACATAGTTCCAACCTGAGAGCGGAGTCCCTTACCCAGATCTTCAAGTCCTGCACCGATCGGAAGCCCGTCCTCGGAAAATGCACTCTGTGTTCTTCCGTAAACGATCTGTAAGAATAATTCTCTCATTGCTGTATTGATTGCATCACAGACAAGGTCTGTGTTAAGCGCCTCTAAAATAGTCTTTCCCGGAAGAATCTCCGAAGCCATGGCAGCGGAGTGTGTCATACCTGAACATCCGATGGTCTCCACGAGCGCTTCCTGGATGATCCCCTCTTTAACATTTAATGTGAGCTTACATGTCCCCTGCTGAGGAGCACACCAGCCAATACCATGTGTCAGGCCGGAAATATCTTTTACTTCCTTTGCCTTTACCCATTTTGCTTCTTCCGGAATCGGAGCTGGTCCGTGATTTGCACCCTGAGCTACAGGACACATCATTTCTACTTCATGTGAATAAATCATTTTAAAACTCCTTTCAACTATGTATGATTTTTCTGTCGTAGGGTTTGTCATTTCTTTAACACCGTACTTAAATTTATTTTCTCATATATTCGGATGCCCGTCAATTGTCACTTTGTATCAAATTAATCCTGGTTTGTCTGCAGTTTGTCTGCAAATTATCTGTCCAGCCTGTTCCAGAAATCACGGTCTGATATGAACTCCTCGATCTCGTCAAAGTCAAACGGCGCCGTCACCCACACATACCCCAGGTCGTGAGGATCTCCTTCCGGGTAATCCAGGCTGTATCCCACCTCAATGCCTCCGTCATGCACAAAGAACGCCTCAGAATAAATCCCGTCCTTACCGTTCCCTTCCAGGGCTGCCTTCATCTCATCCTTGCTGATCTCAGACAAAAATGCATCATTCTCTGCCTCGTCACGCATTTCCTCCAGCCACTCATCCAGGAATCCACTGTTGAGTCCCACAATATCCTTCACCTCATAGATTTTGCCATCCTTCAGTCCGATATTAATAGTACGGAGTTCTGCCTTGTACTGGCTGTAGTCTCCTTTGGCCCGTACATCCTCAAACGCTATGCTAATGAAATCCTCCGTCGCATAGCACACCTTATAAGAAACATTGCTGATGAGCGCCGGCGTTTCTGCCTTCAGTACACGTTCCTTCACCTCTTCGCCCGGGTTCGTATAGATCTCGTCCACCGTGGCCATAGCACATGCCTGAATGGCTCTGTTGACCGCCTCTGTATCCGCACCTTTCAGACCGGACAGCTGAGGATAGGCCACAAGAAAATAAACCATGGTAGAGGTCTTCTCGTCATCATAGTAGTCGTACGTTTCCTCCTGAATCTCATAAGGCAGGTCTTCGGCAATATACTCTTCCACGGCATTCAGACCGGACAACGAATGATTCTCTGAGCTTCCGTCATCCTCCTGCCAGTCATCATCGCCGTAATCCCCGTATCCGTAATCATCATCATAATAATCATAGTCGTCATAATAATCATAATCCCGATAATATCCTTCCCACGGCCACCCTACGGTCCGGTATATACTTTTTATAAATGCGATTCCTCCAAGGATTACTGCAAGCATAAGAACGATACCGCCGATTACCGCGGCTGCGATGACAGAAGTTTTCGTTTTTCCTTTCACAGACTGTACCATGCTCATACTCACCAGGCACTCCATGGGAACAAAACGGATCCCGTTTACCTGCTGCTCTTCACCGGCCTGGCTCATCCCCATATGTCTGTATTTTTCAACTGCATCCGGAACTGCATTTACGGTTAGCTTTCCGACTCTAAGCTGCTGGGCACAAAAATTATACACCGTCTGAAACAGCATTTTTCCGATCCCTTTGCCCTGCCAGTCTTTCTTCACAAAAAACAGACAGATATGCCCGGTGGCCTTTACTGCCAGAACCCCGCACAATTTCCCTTCGTCCAATGCTCCGAAAAACACCATCTCTCCGTTCTGCCACATCCCGATGATATTTTCATACCTGATAAATTCCTGGAACTGCGCCACTCCCTCCGGAGTATACGCCGGAGCTACATCCTCCGCGAACACATCCCATGTAAGGTGAAGCGCCTCTAATATTTCCTGCTGCATTAGTATTCTGATTTCCACGCAAACATCTCCTCTTTTCTGTACCCACCCGGGTATCTCATAGTCCCTGCTCCTGATAAAGCCAAAATTTCCTGCCCGGCAGGGTGTTAAACTCCCAGCAGTTCTTCCCTGAGCATCGTCAGCGCCCTCACAACTGCATTGTCCCGGTTTTTCTCCCGGTTGCCCGTAAGATAGAATTCCTCTGTACGCACCTTTCCGCCCACAAAACAACCGATATACACAAGGCCTACCGGCTTCTTTGGCGTCCCTCCATCGGGACCCGCAATTCCGGTGATACTGAGTGCAGCATCTGCACCGGCCGCCTTTGCCGCTCCCTCAGCCATCTCATATGCTGTCTCACGGCTCACGGCCCCGAAGGAATCCAACGTATGTTTCCTCACACCAAGAAGCTTCTCCTTGGCATCGTCGGCATAGGTAATATAACCTTCGCGGTATACAGCAGACACCCCGGCCACATTCATGATCCTGCCCGCCAGAAGGCCTCCGGTACAGGATTCCGCAGTCGTCAGCGTAAAATTCTTCTCCTTGAGAAGTTCCACCACAGCTTCCTCCAGGGTCACCTCCTCACAGGTCGTATAAATGTGATCGCCAAACCGGCGGGACAGTTCCTCCATCACCGGCCTCATACATTCCTCTGCCTGTTCCTCATTCAGGGCACGCGCCGTTACTCTCAGATGAACCTCACCGGTTTTTGCGTACGGTGCAATGGTCGGATTGGACTGCTGCTCCAAAAGATCCATGATCATGGTCTCCGCGCGGCTCTCTCCCACCGAACACACCTTAACCATCTTAGAATAAATTCCCTCCGGCTGAAGGCTGTTCAGATACGGGGCAATATCCCTGTCAAACATCGGCTTCATCTCATTCGGAGGACCCGGGAGCAGAATCACGGTTTTTCCGTTTTCTTCCAGAATGAGCCCCGGGGCTGTACCGTTATAATTATCTATGACTCTGGCGCCTTCCGGCACCAATGCCTGCTTCCAGTTATTTGCCGTCACGCTTCCCCTTCGTACCCGGCTGAAATACTCTGCGATACGGGCCTTTGAATGTGCGTCCTCATACAATTCTTTTCCGAATACCTTCGCAGTGACCTCCTTTGTCAGATCATCCTTCGTAGGTCCAAGGCCCCCTCCCAGGATCACGATATCACTTCTCGACAAAGCCAGGCGGATGGCGTCCTCAAGCCTCTTCTCATTATCTCCCACCACACTCTGATGATAACAGGAAAGGCCAAAAGCGGCACATTTCTCCGCCAGATACGCTGCATTGGTATTCACAATATTTCCAAGTAAAAGCTCTGTCCCAACTGAAATAAGCTCTACGGTCATTTTACATACCTCCCTGTGTCAGCACCTGTACATTTTTCACCACATAGTCAATCAGAGATACGATGGTCAGGATCAGAGATGCCCAGATCAGCACTGTCCCGATCCAATCAAACACACCACCCAGGTCTGCGATCAATACAAGTACCATAAACATCTGTGCCACTGTCTTGAACTTCCCCCAGTAGCTTGCTGCAATAACAATCCCATTATCGGCCGCCACCAGCCGGAAACCGCTGATGATAAACTCTCTCGCAATGATAATAATCACAAACCACGCAGTCAGCTGGCCGGTAGCAATCATGCAGATCATGGCCGAACATACCAGAAGCTTATCTGCCAGAGGATCCATAAATTTTCCAAAGTTCGTCACCAATCCTCTTGCCCTCGCTATCTTTCCGTCCAGCATATCCGTAAGGCTGGCGCCCGCAAAAAGCACAAGCGCAATCCACTTATTTGCCGGCCCGCCCACATCCGTCAGCATAAAAAACACAAAAAACGGTACCATGATCACTCTCAAAACTGTTAATTTGTTTGGTAAATTCATATCACATCAACTCTCCTATCAAATCATATTCCAACGCCCCTGTGACTTTCACCCTGGCAAAATCCCCGGACATCAGTTCCTCATCCGTATGGATAAAGATCAGGCCGTCAACTCCCGGAGCATCCTTGTAGGTGCGTCCCACATAAGCATTCTCGTCTGCGACCTTACCTTCAATCATCGCCAGCACCTCCCTGCCGACCATCTCCTCCGCCTGATCAAATGCAATGTCCTGCTGAAGCTCCATAAGTTCTGCCTGGCGGTCTTCTTTCACTTCCTCCGGTATCTGATCCGGCATTGCCGCCGCAGGTGTATCCTCCTCAGGGGAATAAGTAAATACTCCCAGACGTTCAAATTCCATCTCATCCACAAATTCCGCCAGTTCCTCATGCTGCTCCCTGGTTTCCCCCGGAAATCCGGTAATCAGCGTTGTCCGCAGGGTAATATCCGGGATCTCTGCACGCAGCCGGCCAATGATCTCCACAAGCTGGCTCTTGGAAGTCCTTCTTCCCATCCGTCTCAGAATATCGTCATTGGCGTGCTGGATCGGAAGGTCCAGATAATGGCAGATTTTCTTTTCTTCTTTCATCACCTGGATCAATCGATCATCAATCTCCTCGGGATAACAATAAAGAAGACGGATCCACACGATACCACTGATCTTGCACAGCTCCTTTAGAAGCCTGTGCAGAGACTTTTCCCCATAAATGTCTTTTCCGTAGACCGTCGTCTCCTGAGCCACCAGGATCAGCTCTTTCACCCCCTGAGCCGCCAGCTCCTCCGCCTCGCAGAGCAGACGCTCCATTGGCACACTCCGGTAGGCTCCCCGAAGCTTCGGGATAATGCAGTACGTACAGTGCTTGTCACACCCCTCTGCAATCTTCAGATATGCATAATGTCCTCCGGTAGTCACCAGACGCTTTGCGCCCACATCCGGAAGCGCAGTAAGCGGCGACATCTGTACTCCTTTGTTTCCTGCAAGAGCCTCTTCCACAACAGCTGTGATCTTATCATAGGACGCCGTGCCAAGGACAGCGTCCACCTCCGGAATCTCATCCAAAATCTCCTGCTGATACCTCTGAGCCAGGCAGCCCGTAACGACCAGAACCTGAAGCCGCCCTTCCTTCTTATATTCTGCCATCTCCAAAATGGTCTGGATGCTCTCTTCTTTTGCATCGTGGATAAAACAGCAGGTATTGATAACGATAACATCTGCCTGAGACTCTTCGTCCACGATCCGATATCCCTTTGCATCCAGAAGGCCAAGCATCACCTCAGAATCCACCAGGTTTTTATCGCACCCCAGTGAAATAAACAATATGTTCATGCTCCATCTCCTTTGACATCCATTCTTATTTTAGAAGAAAGGCAGATACCTGACGGCACCTGCCCTGAATCCATATCCTTTTACTCTTCCTCCTCACCTACAACCTTGATCTTTGCCTGGTTCAGCTCATCAATAGCAACAGATAACGGTTTCTCTCCTTCTTTTGCATATACCAGCGGCCTGGAACCGTCAATCAGTTCTCTCGCCCGCTTTGCCGTAGCCATAACAATAGAATACCGGCTGTTCACGACCTTTGTCTCACCTTCCTCAACATCCTTATTCACTACCTGCATTAAATCTGTGTAAGATGGGTGTAACATACACTATTCTCCTTTCAATTCTTCCTTCATATGCTCTATAAATGCCTGATTGCGAAAACTTCTTCTGTGTTCTCCCTGGATGATCCCATGCATTTCCCTGACACATTCATCAAGGTCATCATTGATGATCAGATAATCATACCGGTCCATGCCCTCTGCTTCCTCCTTGGCCCTGCTCATACGGTACTCGATCACATCCATAGTCTCTGTACCGCGGCCTACCAGCCGTCTTCTCAATTCCCCGGCTGTGGGCGGGGTCACAAACAACAGCAGCGTATCCGGAAATTTCTCCTTTACCTTCAAGGCTCCCTGGATCTCAATCTCAAGAACCACGTCCCTGCCTGCCGCAAGCTGCTCCTCCACATACGTACGGGGCGTGCCATAGTAATTATCCACGTATCTAGCATACTCTATCAATGCATCTTTCGCAATCATTTTTTCAAATTCTCCGGTTGTTTTGAAAAAATACTCCCTGCCTTCTTCCTCCCCCGGACGGGGTCGCCTTGTAGTGGCAGAGACTGAAAGCGCATAATTATCATACCGGCTGAGCAGCTCTTTCATCAGAGTGCCCTTGCCGGAGCCGGAAAAACCTGATACAACAATGAGAATTCCTCTTTTATCCATAACCTGTCCCTTCCCTCACTTATGCGGCGCCATATCACTATTCAATATTCTGGATCTGCTCTCTGACCTTTTCAATCTCCGTCTTAAGCTCAATACCGATATTAGAAATCTCCAGGTCATTTGCTTTCGATAAAATCGTATTGGCCTCCCGGTTCATCTCCTGGGCAATAAAGTCAAGCTTGCGTCCCACGCCGTTTTCATCAGAAACCAAGGTTTCTTTCATATGTACCACATGGCTTTTCAGCCTTACGATCTCCTCGTCCGTGCACATCTTGTCCGCAAATATCACGACCTCGGCCGCCACACGGCTCTCCTCCAGCTGTGCATCATCCAAAAGTTCTTTCACCCTTGTCGCCAGCTTCTCCTTATATTCTGCAATAATTTTCGGAGAACGCTCCTCAATCCGGCCTACCAGGTCTAACATATGGGCCAGCTTGTCTGTCAGGTCGTTTTTCAGGTTTTCACCCTCTAAGGCTCTCGTCTCCACAAACTTCTCTACAGCTCCGTAAAGCGCTTTCTGAAGCCCCTTCCACAATTCTTCTTCATCAACGGCCTGCTCCTCCATCGTCAGTACCTCCGGATATCTGGACAACGTAGAAACCCGGATATCATTTTCCAGAGAAAACTCCTCCTCTATCTTCTTTAAGCAGGAAAGATACTCCCCGGCCAGAGTGGCATTATATTTTAAAGACACCTGGCTCTCTGACACATCCTCATAGGTAATAAAAATATCAACCTTGCCTCTCTGTACGCTTTTCTTCAGTAAACTGCGGATTGCCGTCTCAAAAAAATTCAGTTTCTTCGGCATACGGATATTCGTATCTAAATACCGGTGGTTAACCCCCTTCATCTCAACGGTAAACCTGCGTTCTCCCTCAGTGACCTCACATCTTCCGAAACCTGTCATACTTTTTATCATGATGATGAACCTCGTTAAATAATACATTTTAGGATACCTGCCATGTACAGGTATCATTTTCCTAACGTTTATTATAAGTCATTTGGCATATGCAAGTCAATATGTTATACTGTTAGACAATACTGCTATATTTAGACGGAAAGGAACACATACCATGGCTTTTGATGGAATCACCGTTGCCGCCGTAACTCATGAACTGAGGGAGAATCTGGTGGGCGGCCGTATTGCAAAGATCTCCCAGCCTGAGGCAGACGAACTGCTTCTTACAATAAAAACACCACAGGGGCAGCGAAGGCTGTATATCTCGGCCAGCGCCTCCCTTCCCCTGATCTATCTGTCAGAAGAAAATAAACCGGGACCTATGACCGCCCCGAATTTCTGTATGCTTCTCAGAAAACATATCGGGAACGGCCGTATCGCAGACATTTCCCAGCCAAAGCTTGAGCGAATCATCCACCTGGATATAGAACATCTGGATGAGTTGGGGGATCTGTGCCGGAAAAAGCTGATCATAGAAATCATGGGCAAACACAGCAATATCATTTTCTGTGACGATAAAGGCACGGTCATCGACAGCATCAAGCACGTTTCCGCACAAATGAGTTCTGTGCGTGAAGTATTGCCCGGCAGAGCATATTTTATACCGGACACCATGTCGAAGCACGATCCTCTCACCGTAGAAGCTGACACCTTCACCCTCACACTGGCCGAAAAGCCTGCGCCTCTTGCGAAGGCGCTCTATACAAGCTTTACCGGCATCAGCCCTGTAGTCGCAGAGGACATCTGCCATCTGGCAGGCCTGGAATCCCGAATGCCCGCGAAAGAACTGCCGAGAGATGTCCTGCTTCACCTGTACAGACAATTTTCTTATTATATGGAAGATATCACATCCGGACGTTTCCGCCCGGTCATTTACTATGACGGCGGCACGCCCAAAGAATTCAGTGCACTGCCTCTCTCTCTCATGGAGAACGGAGAGAAAAAAGAATACGCTTCCATCTCCGAGGTGTTAAGGACCTATTACGCCGAAAAAAACACGTTGACCCGCATCCGCCAGAAAGGCGCAGACTTAAGGCATGTGGTCCAGACGGCTCTGGAACGGAACCGCAAAAAATACGACCTCCAGTCAAAGCAGCTGAAAGACACGGAAAACCGGGACAAATACAAGGTATACGGGGAGTTGATCAACACCTACGGCTACAATCTGAAAGACAAAGCCCGGGAACTGGAAGCCCTGAACTACTATACCAATGAACAGGTCACCATCCCGCTGGATCCCCAGAAGACCCCTCAGGAAAATGCCCAGAAGTATTTTGCAAAATATAACAAACAGAAGCGCACCTTCGAGGCCCTGACCGAACTGATCCGGGAGACTGCCGACGACATCCATTATCTGGAGTCCATCAGCAACTCTCTGGACATTGCACTCAGTGAGGCAGATCTTGCCCAGATCAAAGAAGAGCTGGTAGAGTCCGGTTATATCCGCAGAAAATATTCAAAAAAGAAAGTAAAGCTCACCAACAAGCCCCTGCACTATATTTCCGGTGACGGCTACCATATGTATGTAGGAAAGAACAACCTGCAGAACGACGAGCTTACCTTCTCCTTCGCCTCCGGCAGCGACTGGTGGTTCCACGCTAAAGGAGCGCCGGGATCCCATGTAATCGTAAAGACCGGAGGGGACGAGCTGCCGGACCGCACCTTTGAGGAAGCCGGGAGACTGGCCGCGTACTATTCCAAAAACCGTGGAAGTGATAAAGTGGAGATTGACTACGTGGAGAAGAAGCATGTCAAGAAGCCCAACGGGGCAAAGCCGGGATTCGTCGTATATTATACGAACTATTCCCTGGTGATCGACTCTGACATTTCCAAAATAGTAGCCGTGCAGGATTAACCTGTACGACTGCTATTTTATTTGCCTCGCTGAGATAAATGCCGCAGACCTTATGAATTTAAAAACTCCAATGCCGACAGCAAATGAATCTTTGCAATTTTAACCATCTCGTCAACAGATACATGCTCCTCAGGGCCTCCCAATCCGTCAATCCCTCACTCAAACCTCCACCTGCTGGTCCACAGACGCCCATATACGACTCCCGTCACATCGGCCAGCAGCCAGCCGATAGGGATGGCGATCCAGATTGCCACAACTCCCATGACCGGAGCCAGCGCATAGGCCAGCACCACACGGGTTCCCAGAGAGATCACCGTCAGCACCACCGACATCTCCGGCTTTCCCACTCCCCTGTAATATCCGTACAGCAAAAACAAAATTCCGATCCCGCAATAGCAAGCTCCTTCGATCCGCAGATACTCCGTACCGATCCGGATAATTTCCGTCTCCGAAGGACTGATAAAGATCATCATCAGGTACGGCGCCAGCAGGAACACCAGCACAGATATCAGGATACAGAATATCACCGATGTCCGGAAAGAATCCCTCACGCTCTGCTGAACCCTCTCTTTTTTTCCCGCACCATAATTCTGAGAAATAAAAATAGAAAATGCATTCGCAAATTCCTGTGCAGGCATATATGCAAAGGAATCAATCTTCACAGCCGCGGCAAACGCCGCCATCACGGCCGTGCCAAAGCTGTTGACCAGCCCCTGGATCATCAGGATCCCGAAATTCATCACAGACTGCTGGATGCTGGAGGACAGGGAAAACTTAATAATCTCCGGTGCGGCTTCGCAAATACCCTGCCACCTTCCGCCCTTTTTCTGCACCGGTTTATACGGGTCAGCCGGCACAAAAATCATTTTCCGGATCCGGATCCACGTATATATGCCGATCCCTGCGCCGGACATGGCCTGGGCAATTACCGTTGCCACAGCTGCCCCCTCAATTCCCCAGTCAAACACTACCACAAACAGCAGATCAAGTACAATATTCAAAACTGAAGCAGCCCCCAGAAACCAGAGCGGCGCTACAGAATTCCCCATTGCACGGAGTAAAAAAGCAAAATAATTATAAAGGAACACAAAAAAGATTCCCCAGAAAATGGCAAACACATATTCCCTCATCATACGCATCAGCGCCGCCGGAGTCTTCAGCACCACAAGAATCCAGTCAAGTCCTGCAAATACCAGGATATTCATGGCAAGCGACACTGCACATATAAAAAGGAAGGAAGACAGGACACTGTCCCTTAACTTTTCCATATCACCCTTGCCGTAATAGAAGGACCATACCGATCCACTCCCCATGCACAGTCCGATCAGCACGGAGGTCAGAAAGGTCATCAGCGTATAGGCAGACCCCACCGCCGCCAGCGCCCCCGCTCCCAGAAAATGGCCTACGATCAGCGTGTCTGCAATATTATAGCACTGCTGAAGCAGATTCCCGAGTATCATGGGGCCTGCAAACAGCAGCATCGTCTTTTGTACGTTTCCCTGTGTTAATTCCTGTTTCATCTCGTTCCCATCAAATAATCAATAAACTGCTGTGCGGTCCGTCCTGACATACCGCCGTGATGCAGCTCCCATTTATTTGCCTCCAGTAAAAGCTCCTCTTCTGCCATATCCAGATGATTGCGGCTTGCAAGCCTCCGCACGATCTCCTGGAATTCCTTCTTCTCCGGCTTCCCGAAATAGATCGTCACACCGAATCTGGCCACCAGAGACAGTTTCTCCTGCACCGTATCACTGGTATGGAGTTCCTCGTCCCTGTCCTCCTTATCCCGGAAGGTCTCACGAATCAGATGACGCCGGTTTGACGTAGCATAGATCAGGATGTTATCCGGTTTCCTCTCAAGGCCGCCCTCAATCACGGCTTTCAGATATTTATACTCAATCTCAAACTCCTCAAAAGACAGGTCGTCCATATAGATGATAAACTTATAATTCCGGTTTTTGATCTGTGCGATCACTGCATTCAGATCCTGGAACTGATGCTTATACACCTCGATCATGCGGAGTCCCTGATCATAATACTGGTTCAGGACAGCCTTGACAGAGGTGGATTTGCCAGTCCCCGCATCCCCGAAGAGCAGGCAGTTATTGGCACGCCTTCCTGCCACGAAGGCCTCCGTATTTTCAATCAGCTTCTTTTTGGCGATCTCATATCCGATCAGATCATCCAGATGCACATGAGCAATCCGGTTGATCGGTACAATCTGCACTCCCTCCCGGGTGTGTTCGATCCGGAAAGCCTTGTGAAGCCCCAGTTTCCCCACACCGAACTCCTTATAAAACTGCGTCAGGACAGACTTGAACGCTTCCGCCGAAGATACACCGGCAAGATGCCTGGCAAGCTCACAGATCCGGTCGCGGATCCTCCCGTTAAACACCTTCCCGTGCCCGCTCATCCCTGTGTAATCCCACACTATAGACAGGCAGTCCACTCCAAGCGCCTCCTCCATGCCGTGAAAATCATAATCAAATAATTCTTTAAAAATCTCGAAATCATGGAGCGCCGCGCTATTAATGCTCCCTTCCACCTCGCCCACAATCTCGCAGGATGTACTGTAGGCATTCTCATGGCTGGCCAGAAGACAAGTCAGATAATTGTGCCACAGGTTGCCTTCAAACCCATGGCTCACTGCAAGTTCAAGAAGCTTGTGGACCGCCTCGAACAACAGCCCTTTCCTGTCTTCTGCATTATAGTAATCATTATCATAATTTTCCATAAGGAAGGTCATATCCTCCAGGATCTGTCCGTCCTCCATATTCTTATATAAGATCAGTTCATTCGTCCTCATCCTGTTCTCCTCCTGTCCCGACGACGATATCTTCGGCTTTTCATCCATATGACTCATCCCTGCAGCGCCATCCCGCCTTAATAATTTCCCAGGATCCGCAGCCCCCGGCTCTCTTCTCTTAATCCCCGAATGGCATTTTTCACTGCCGCATCCGCCATATTTCCTTCAAAATCAATAAAGAACCGGTATTCCCAGCTTCTCCCCTCAATGGGCCTTGACTCAATCCTTGTCATATTCAGGTCATTGTAAATGAAATGTGAAAGGATCTGGTAGAGCGATCCGCTCTCATGAGGCACCTCCAGACAGATACTGATCTTCTTTGCATCCTTTAAAAATATTTTCTGGTTTGTCACTATAATAAATCTTGTGGAATTATTTTCGTTATCATTAATATGATCCTGCAGTACACAAAGCCCGTGAACTTTCGCCGCATAAGCACTGCAGACCGCCGCCTGGGAGGGATCCTTGTCTTCAACGATCTTCTTTGCAGCAATAGCCGTATTTGCCACGCTGATCTGCTGCCAGCCGCCGTGCTCCTCCAGAAACCGGGAAGCCTGCATCAGCGCAACTCCCTTCGAGTACACCCGCCGGATATCAGAGAGCCGGGAGCCGTTTAACCCTGCAAGTGTATGGGTGATGGGGATGACCGTCTCCCCTACGATATAATTCTCAAACTCTACCAGCAGGTCATACATCTCATCCACTGCGCCGGCTGTGGAGTTTTCAATCGGAAGCACCGCAAAATCGGCCGCTCCGTCCTCAATAGCCTCCATGGCTTCGCGGAAGGTTCTTACATAAAAGCTGTTGCAGCCCTCACCGAAATAATTCTTCGTTGCCGCCTGGCTGTACGCTCCGTCCGCGCCCGGGAAAACTACCCTCGCATGCTCCTCCTCAAGGGACTCCACCCCGATGAACGGCAGACGTCCCAAGGCGCCGGCCTCCACCAGCTGCTGATACTGCAGCTTCCTGCTCATGGACATCAGCTGTCCGTAAAGCTCCCGGATTCCTTTTCTGTTAAATTCCGAGGACACCCTGCCGGCTACGTCCTGAAGCTTCTCCCGCTCCCGCTGCCGATCCAGAACCTTTCTTCCGTTTTCAATCTTATATTCTCCCACCTGGGCGCACACACTCATCCTCTGCTCATACAGCTTTACAATCTGCCCGTCAATCTCATCCAGCTGCGCTCTTAATTCCTCTATGGCTGCCACCTTATCCGTCTCCTTTATTTCCGTAGTCACATTCCCATACTCAATGTACTAAATTATAATACATTTCCCGCATAAAATCTACCATCCTTTCCCATACTAAAGCATATGAAACATAACTTTTTAACCTGCGGGACCTGCGGCTGGTGCATGGAAATCCTGTTTACCGGCCTTCATTCCCTCAAAGACGAAAACCCAAAGCTTACCGGGAACACGTCCATCTGGATGTTCCCCATCTATGGCATGGCAAGCTTTCTTTCTCCCATCTGCAGACTTCTCAAAGGAAAAAGCCTGGTCTTACGTGGAGGCGTATACACCTGCTGTATCTTTATCGGCGAATACCTGACCGGATCCTTCCTGAAGAAATATGGCGCCTGCCCCTGGGACTACAGCGAAGCACCGCTGAATTTTAAAGGCCTTATCCGGCTGGACTACGCCCCCTTATGGTTCGGTGCAGGCCTCTTCTTTGAAAAAATTCTCTGCAGACATTGAAAAACTGTCCTGTTTATTATATGATGTATGAAAGCTTTTCAATGCAAGTAGAAAATAAGAGGAGGTTTTTATGAGACATTTGATGAGTCCACTGGATTTTTCTGTGGAAGAACTTGACAAACTTATGGATCTGGCAAATGATATGGAAGCCAACCGTGCCAAATATGCACACGCATGTGAGGGAAAGACCCTGGCGACTTTATTCTATGAACCTAGTACACGTACACGTTTGAGTCATGAAGCAGCAATGTTTAATCTCGGCGGTAATGTCCTAGGTTTTTCTTCTGCCGATTCAAGCTCTGCCGCAAAAGGGGAAAGCGTATCCGATACCATCCGCATGGCATCCTGCTATGCCGACATCTGCGCGATGCGCCATCCGAAAGAAGGGGCGCCTATGGTTGCCTGCAGACATGCGGCCATCCCTGTGATCAATGCCGGTGACGGGGGACACCAGCATCCGACGCAGACGCTGACCGACCTGCTGACGATCCGCTCTTTAAAAGGACGCCTTGGAAACATGACCATCGGTCTCTGCGGTGATCTGAAATTCGGGCGCACGGTCCATTCCCTGATCCATGCACTGGTCAGATATCCCGGTATCCGCTTCGTGCTGATCTCTCCGGAAGAGTTGAGACTTCCAAGCTACATACGGGCCGACGTGCTGGACAAGCATCAGGTGCCTTACGAGGAAGTCGTACGTCTGGAGGATGCCCTTCCTAAGCTTGACCTCCTCTATATGACGCGCGTACAGAAAGAACGCTTTTTCAATGAGGAAGATTATGTCCGCATGAAAGACTTCTACATTCTGGATGCAAAGAAAATGGAGCTGGCTCCGGAAGACATGTATGTCCTCCATCCTCTTCCAAGAGTCAATGAAATCTCCGTGGAGATCGATGACGACCCGCGGGCAGCATATTTTAAGCAGGCACAGTACGGCGTATACATCCGCATGGCTCTGATACTTACACTGCTTGAGATCGAAGTATAGAGAAAGGGGCATAAAACATGGTAAATAATACATTAACTGTCGGACGTATTGAAGAAGGCTTCGTGCTGGATCATATCCAGGCCGGAAGGAGCATGGACATTTACAAATACCTTCATCTGGACAAGCTGGACTGCTGCGTGGCTATTATAAAAAATGCAAAGAGCAGCAAAATGGGTAAAAAGGACATTATGAAGATCGAATGCCCCATAGATTTTATGGATCTTGATATCCTTGGATTTATCGACCATAATATCACTATAAATATCATCAAGGATTCTGAGATCGTTGAAAAGAAAGCGCTCCATCTGCCAAAGAAGATCACCAACGTGATCCGCTGCAAAAACCCCAGATGTATCACCTCCATCGAACAGGAGCTTGAGCATATCTTCGTGCTTACCGACCCCGAAAAAGAGATCTACCGGTGCCAGTACTGCGAAGAAAAGTATCATGGGCGGAAATAAAACCAGATCATAATAACAAGAGTCCAAAATGGAAATAGGCAGCCCTATACATTTTGGACTCTGCTTTCTTCTATCTTCGTTTCAGCAGCACTTCTTCCTCGTATTTCTCAATGTCTGCGAACCAGCCCTCCGCCGCCACGCTGCAGCGGCGGCAGTATTCTTCCCATACATCGCCGAGCGGCAGCGTTTTGCACTGTTCCTGGAGAACCATTTTCTTAGTCATCTGGTTGGTGTCCTGCAGCTCACGGAGCATATCATAGGGTGTGCACAGTGCATTTAAGAGCGCCTTCTGAAAGCTTCTAAAGCCGGTGACCCACGCAGAAATACGGTTAATAGACGCATCGAAATAATCCAGGGCAATGTAGGTGCGGTCCAGGCCGCCCTCACAGCGCACGATCTCCTGTGCAATTTCTTTTGTCTCATCGTCAAACAGCACTACATGGTCGGAATCCCAGCGGATCGGCCGTGTCACATGGAGGGCGATCTCCGGGAAAAAGGTCAGAAGCGCCGGAATCTTGTCGGAGACCATCTCTGTCGGGTGATAATGTCCGTTGTCCATCAGCGGCAGGCATTTTCCGGCATTCGCAGCTGCATAGCTTAAAGAAAATTCTGCGGAACCCACCGTATAAGCTTCCACCCCGATACCGAATACCTTGGACTCTACACAGGGCTTCACCATCTTCGGGTCATAAGGTTCAGAGAGGATCTCGTCGATAGCCTCTTTATAGCGCACCCTTGGGCCCATCCGGTCAGCCGGGATATCCTTATATCCATCCCCCGTCCAGATATTCATGACACACGGGATGCCTGTCTGCTCCGCAAAATAAGAAGAAATGCGGATACACGCTTTTCCATGTTCGATCCAGAATTTTCTCGTCTCCTCATCTGGGCTTGACAGTGTGAGTCCGTCCTTTACTTTGTCATGGGAGAAGAAAGTAGGGTTAAAATCAAGTCCCATTCCTCTCTCTTTCGCAAAGTCCACCCATCTCTTAAAATGCTTCGGCTCAAGCTTGTCACGGTCTGCAAATTCACCGTCCTCAAACATTGCATAGCATGCATGTACATTGATTTTTTTCTTTCCCGGCATCAGGCTCATAGCCCGATCCATATCTGCAAGCAGCTCCTGGGGATTCCTTGCCTTTCCCGGATAATTTCCTGTCGTCTGAATGCCGCCGGTCAGGGGGCCGTCATGGTCAAACCCCATCACGTCGTCCCCCTGCCAGCAGTGCAGGGAAACCGGAACTTCCATACATGTTTCAATGGCCGCATCTGTATCCACACCTAACTTTGCATACATTTCTTTTGCTGATTCGTATCTGTTCATATCGGTAGTCCTCCTCTTATTTTTCCGAAATCATTTTTTATCTTCTGCATAACATTACTCGTATTCTTGAATATCAAAAGACTGCCTGATGCAGGCACGCGCCTCTGAAAGATCTGCAAACACGCCGTCCCTGATCATCTGCACCGCAAGATTGCCGATGGCCGTAGCCTCCGTCGGGCCTGCAAATACCTTTTTCCCTGTATATTTTGCAGTCAGTTCATTCAGATAAGCTGCATTTGCACCTCCCCCTACGATGTAGACCGCATCGTAGGAAGTGCCTGTGATCTCCTCGATCTCTTCCACCGTCTTTCCGTAACAGTAAGCCAGGCTGTTATAGACCACAGCCGCGATTTCCCCTGCCGTCTCCGGCACCGGCTGGTCTGTATCTTTGCAGAACTTCTGAACCGCCCGGATCATATGATCCGGTGCAAAAAATACATCGTCGTTGCAGTCCACAATGGATGTGATATTTTCTTTCGCCGCCCGCGCACAGATCTCCGCGAAAGACAACTCCTCCTCAAATTCCTTTTTCACAGACTGGATCATCCACAGCCCCATAATATTTTTCAGATAGCGGAACCGGTGGCCGTAGCCTCCCTCATTGGTAAAATTAGCCTGCATACTCTTCATAGAACAATCTGCTTCCCTTCTCTCGATTCCCATCAAAGACCAGGTGCCGGAACTGATATAGATCGCATCGTCCCCTTGGGCCGGGACTGCCAGAACCGCGGAGCCTGTATCATGGGTAGCCGGAAGCACGACCGTACAGTCAAAGCCCACTTCTTTTTGTACCTCCGCTGTAAAATTCCCCACAACCGTCCCCGGCATGGAGACCGGACGAAACATCCTCGGGTTCAAACCGAGCATATCAATGAGCTCATAGTCCCAATCGTTTGTCACAGGACTGATAAGCTGGGTGCTTGTGGCGTTGGTATACTCCATCTTCTTTACGCCCGTAAGCAGAAAACCGAAATAATCCGGCATCATCAACATAGACTCCGCCTTTTCCAGGTCCTCGGGCCGGGACTGCCTGACAGCTGTCAACTGGTAGATTGTATTAAAGATCTGCTTCTGAATCCCGGTCCGCTTGTACAAGGCTGATGGTGAGATCGTTTCGCAGACCTTTTCATCCATTCCCTTTGTACGGCTGTCACGGTATCCTGCCGTATGCCCCAGAATCCTGTCTCTGCCGTCAAGCAGTACATAATCCACCGCCCATGTGTCAATCCCTATAAAGGCCGGAATCTTACCTGACTCTTTACATTTTTTAAGTCCGTTCTTGATCTCGTCAAACAGCCTGCGTACATTCCAGCACAATGTACCGTCTACGTTTTCCATCCCGTTGGGAAAACGGTAGATCTCTTCCAGGTGCATCCTGCCGTCCGCCATCCATGCAAGCATGTGCCGCCCGCTGGACGCGCCGATGTCTACGGCCAGATAATATTTCTCCATCTTGTACCTCCTTCATATTTTCCTTGTAAAAAATATTATAATTGGCAGCAGAGAACAAAAAAAGGACGCTATTTATTCAAAATAACGTCCTTATTTGCACCTGCAGCTATTTATTAGTCCGTTCGGCCGGAGGACCTTTTCAGCTTTAAACTGATGTCCTGCCCTGCAATGCCATTCAGATAGGATGATATCATTGTCTCAATACTCGCGTGCATGTCAAGTGTCCCTGTACTCGTACACCAACAGTAGAGGATCCCCCTTGATATGATCAACAGCTCTCTGGTAATCTGCTCAGCACAAAGAGACTCCCGGAATGCTCCTATCTCCTTTGCTCTTCTTACAAGTATTGCAAGTCCCATCGGAAGTCCTCTGTCCTCTGACAGAAAGAACTCATTTCCATTGTTGATCTGAGCTTTATATACACTCTGCATCTTTTCCACTCCATAGCGTTCCGCATATTCTATCTGCTCCAGAAGATAATCAATAATTCCCCGGACAGGTTCCCTGTCCTTAAAAGCCGGAATCACAACATTCTCAAAGTATCGGTCGCACTCTTTATATGCTTCAATAATGATGCCTTCCTTATTCCCGAGATGATGATAGAATGCGCCTACCGACACGCCGGCAGTCCTGCAGATTTCCTGAATAGTCAATTCCTCCAGTGTTTTCTTTTCTAATAGATCTAACGCAGCCGCCTGTATCTTCTTCTTGGTCTGTTCCGCCTGTATCTGACGATTTGTCTTCTTTTCCATCTATACCTCCTTCAGCCATCCTATATTATATATTAAGATGCCAAAAAAGGAAACATAAAACAGAGGGATTTGAGATACAACCCAAATCCCCCTGCTGAAAAAACTACTTTAAATCTCTTGCAAGTTCATAAGCATTCCAGATAGAGTACATAATATTATGCACCTGCCTGGAGTCTCCCAGATTATACACCGGAACTTCCAGGTCCTTTAACTCATTGTAAAGAGTATCATCTGATATATATCCGACAGAAGTAATTAAAGTATCTGCCGGAATATCAAAAATCTTGTCTCCGGTTTTCACTGTTACCGCTTTTTCATCACTCTTTATAATCTCTGTTTGCTTATAGATACCAACCTTGTTGAACGCAAGCAGGTCAAGAAGCATAAATTCATTCATATGAGGAATCGTACCGTGTCCGCCAAGTATTTCCGGTGCGATTTCAACAATACTGCACTTTTTACCCTGCTCTGCGAGCCACAGAGCCGTTTCACATCCTACCAGGCCGCCGCCCACGATAACAATATTTTCACCGGCCTCAGCTTTTTTCATAAGAATATCTTCGGCAGTATAAGATTTCATAGGTCCGTCAAAATCCATGACCCGCGCCTTTGACCCGGTCGCCACAATAATGACATCCGCACCATAAGAAGGCACATCCTCTTTGGCAACCTGTGTCTGATATCTGACGTCCACATCCAGAAGTTCCAGCTGCCTTTTATACCAGTCGATCAGCTTCCGGTCATTTCTCTTAAAGTGAGGGATGCTTCCCGGGATCAAATGTCCGCCTAACTGATCCGTGCCCTCGCAGAGAACGACCTCATGACCCGCAACAGAGGCTGTCCTTGCTGCTTCAAGCCCGGCCACTCCTCCGCCTATGATAAGAACTTTCTTTTTCCTGACTGCGGGAACGATCCCATAGATACTTTCTCTTCCGCACGCCGGATTAACTGCGCAGGATACCGGCCCCTGTGAGATATGTCCAAGGCATCCCTCATGACACCCGAGGCATGGGCGGATCTCATCCAGACGTCCGCTGTGGACTTTCTCCACATATTCAGGATCTGTCAGCAGCTGACGGCCATAGCTTACGATATCACATGCCGTGCCGAGCGCTTTGACTGCCAGTTCAGGATCTTCCATCTTACCTGCAAGAATGATCGGGACATCCACATGCTTTTTCAGGATCTCTCCAAATTCTATGTAACATCCGTCCTCAAAATACATCGGCGGGTGATTCCAATACCAGGAATCATAAGTTCCGGCATCCACATTAAGTGCGTCATATCCTGCGGCAACCAGTATTTTTGCAGCTTCAATCCCTTCTTCAATATCCTTTCCGTATTCCTCATACTCTTCTCCGGGAAGGCCGCCCTGACGAAGTCCCTTCATGCAGCTTTTCAGTGAATAACGAAGGCTTACCGGGAAATCCGGTCCGCATGCTTTCTTGATCCCCTGGACGATCATCGTAGAAACTCTCAGACGATTCTCAAGACTTCCGCCGAATTCATCATCCCGCCGGTTAAAGCACTCGATCGCAAACTGGTCAAGAAGATAGCCTTCGTGCACTGCGTGGACTTCAACCCCGTCAAATCCTGATCTCTTTGCAATTACCGCAGACATAACAAACTTCTGGATCAGATTCATAATCTCTTCTTTGGTCATTGCACGATGAACGGTATTCGGGTCAAACCGGTTTCCATTTTCCGATGGAGCCACCGCCTTTCCCACAAATCCGGGAAGCGCGCTTCTGCCCAGACCTCCGGTCAGCTGAAGGAAACATTTCGCACCATAGGCATGAATGCGTTCATTCATCTGATTCGTACTGTGGATAAATGCAAGCGGCATCGTTGTCGGACATGGAATACCGATGGACGGCAGATCTTCAATCTCAAGCGATACGCTGCATATTCCTGTAATGATCAGTCCAACGCCATGTCTGGCCCTCTCTACATAATAATCCTGAATACGCTGGGTAAATGCACCCGAAGCGGGGTCTGCATATCCTACCGGACCCATAGGAGCCATAGACGTCCTGTTCTTTAATTTTAGTTTTCCGATTCTGGTCGGTTCAAACAATTTCTGGTATCGGCTCATAGTTACCTCCTTTTTTCTTTTCATTGCTATTTTATCGAACGCGTTCATCGAATTGATTCTATATAAATTATATCACCATTATAATATCTGTCAAGCAATTATCGGAAATTCACTTATTTTATGCAACAAAAAAACATTCGGACTTTTATTTTCCGAATGCTTTTATCTCTATCATGTAAATCTACTGCCCAATATTCCCTGACTCTGGTAATCCGGTACTTATTACAGCTGCCTGTGATATCCCTTCCGATATTCCTTCGGGCTCACGCCGTACTGCTCTTTGAATTTCCGATAAAAATAACTGGTATTGCTATATCCTACTGCCTCAATAATCTCGGCCACAGACAGCTTACTGGTCGTCAGAAGGTAGGCTGCCTGCCTCATCCGCCTCGCCTGCAGCAATTCTTTATAATTCTTCCCTGTCCGCCTCTTAATCTCCCGGCTCAGCCAGTACACATCATAGTTCATCATCTGCGCCAGCTCTGACAGAGTTCCGCTGCAGTAATGCCCCTCTACATAGCTAAGTACCGTGCCGATCAACTCTGTATCAAACTCCCTGGAGCCTGTTTCCATCTTATCCATATAGTTTAAAAGCTGAAGCAGAAGCAGACCCATGGTAATTTGATTACAGCTTCTCTTATTTCCCATATTGTAAAAAATCGTCCAGACCATATTTTCCACAAGGTTCTGGATGGGCAGGACATCCGCCACGTGAAAATACAAGTAAGAAGTCTGTTGATCTTTCCCGCAAAGTGTCCCTGTCAGAAATTCCTTTAATATATTTT
Organism: uncultured Dorea sp.; assembly: GCA_910578865.1. Classification (GTDB taxonomy): domain Bacteria; phylum Bacillota; class Clostridia; order Lachnospirales; family Lachnospiraceae; genus Dorea_D. The sequence continues at coordinate 1,469 of CAJTRM010000028.1, read as the reverse complement.
CCTCCGCACCCATCATAGAAAATGCGGTATTAAAAAACTCCGGCAAGACAATAAAATTTACCGCAATATCCTGCTTTCCTGCCGGAAGTATTTCCTGCCTGGAATGCTGGTTCAGAAACAGCAGGTCACCCGGCTGCAGCACCACTTTATTTCCGTCGATATAATGAGTCGTTGTCCCCTGACACATATAGACTACTTCCACATAATTATGCCTGTGCCTTGGAAAATGTACAAACCGCGTGTGGGGTCTTACCTGTATCAGCTTCCCCCGATGCAGCAGCTTCTCACTGTCCACCACAAGTTCCTTCTTCTCCGTATAGATCTGCGTATCAATATTAGGGCTTCCGTCTAATATCTTCTGCTCTTCCTCTGTAATCACAGACAGCGCCCTGATCAAATCCTGATTCATATCCTGCTCTCTATTCTCATCTACATTTACAGTTCTCATCCGCGGCCCATGCACACTGCATCCGTCCTTTACTTTCTGCGAAGCTTCTGATGAAAATGTTCACGGACCACCTCCAGATGCTCTTTGTACCTGCGCGGCCTCATAGTCGGGAATGCTGCGGTCAGACGCTCAACTGTACGGTTTCTTTTGTAGGAAAGTTCCTGATAGCGCCCCTTTAACTCGCTGATGTGCGTCCGGATATCCTGTGCAAGTTCCTGAGATCTGTGGTGCAGCTCTTCCACTGTCTCCTGATGTATTTCGCGGATCTGGGCAGCCGTCTCCTGCTTCCGCTCGTGGATCTGATCCGCCGCCTCCATTGCACGTATAGTTCCCTCATAAATATCCTCGCCGAGCTGGTCGGATAACTCGCGGAGCTCGGAGGCAATCTTTTCCATCGCCGCCATCCGCCTGTTGAATCTGAAAATCTCAGAGGCAGTCACATATGTATCTACAGACAAAACAACGCTTAACACTGCAATTAAAAAAACACCTGCCGTCTGTGGAAGGAAATCAAGCCCTTTGTGAATCACCGGATGAATCAGATCCATGATCGCAACACAGGCTGCTCCCCAGATCAGGGAGAACAGCAAGCACACATAGCCGCCGATATTCATGGGCATGTCCGAATAATCCCACCACTTATTATGAAAGATCTTATCCATTGCCCAGCCAGTAAGTCCCTCAAGTAATGTAACAAGGAGAACCGATGCAGCATACAGAAAAAACAGGTTTGACTTATAAGGAGTCAAAAAAACTATGACCATGGACACGCCAAAGCCATAGATCGGACAAAAAGGCCCATTTAAAAAGCCCCGGTTCACGAACCGATGCTCTTTCAATGCGGCAAATGACACTTCCGTACACCAGCCGAAAAAACTATATACAAAAAAATAAAGAATGATAAAATATATCTTCATTTGAATCTTCCTTTCAATTGCAAGCAAAACGATAAGCCGGGTTATGTCATTGAGTAATCATCTATCTAGGCCTGCCGTTGCCGGCAGGCTCCAGCAACCTACCT
>CAJTRM010000027.1 GCA_910578865.1 uncultured Dorea sp. | reverse complement strand
GTGATCTACAATTACTTCATTCTCTGTTTCAAGAATCAGTTTATATAGATATGGATTTTCTGTATTCCAAAGTTCCGGACTTGCGATTTCTAATACAGCTGTTCCTTCTTCAGCAATACTTCCTAGTGCTACAACTGCTCCGTTTCTATCTTCAATCGAAATTTTTACATTTAACGGAGAGTAGAATTTCATTTCAATTTCTACTTTCGCAAGCATATCCTCAATTCTTGTTTTAATATGATAATCACTGATTGCCTGTTTTGGGCGTTTCAAAATGTACACATCCCGGAAAATACCACTCATACGGAATTTGTCCTGATCTTCCAAATAGGAACCATCACACCACTTCATGACCAGAACCGCTATGCTGTTCTCTCCGTCCCGAAGGAGGTCGGTGATATCAAACTCACTGGTCATATGAGAAACCTGGCTATACCCTACATAAGAGCCATTGATCCATACATAAAAGCAACTGTCTACTCCTTCAAAATTCAAGAAAGCTTTTGGTGCATTTTCATCTTTGTGATAAACAAAGGTATGTGCATATGTTCCACATGGAATATCCTGTGGTACATACGGTGGATCAAATGGGAACGGATACCTGATGTTTGTATACTGATGTGTGTCATATCCTGCCATCTGCCATACACTCGGAACCTGAATCTCATCAAAATTTTCTGTATCATAATCTTTCTCAAAGAAGGGTTCCTGAACATCATAGATACTGTTAAAATACTGGAACTTCCAAGTTCCGTTCAATAACTGCATTCGGTCTGACTCTTCCCTGTGCTCCACCAGGTTATCCATTCTTTTGGATGCCGGAATAAAATAGGCTCTGGCTGGCATTGTATTTTCATGCAGTACGCTTAAATCCTCATAATAACGTGGTACAATCATAAATAACTCTCCTTTAATACATATACATTTTTTTGCACTTTGTTTTTCCACAGCAAACCTTGTCTTTTACTTTTATGTTTACGCTTCTCTGTTTTGCTATATATATCTTATCCTAATCTGCAAAACATGTCTATGAATTGGATTAGACAAAATATGCACTAAATGATACAATAACAAAAAAAGGAAAAGAGGTGCTACCATATGAATATGAATACCGGTTATTTAAACCACTCCCATATGGATTTCAAAGACAAAAGTCGCCCACTGGTTGTAGGAAGTTGCGGTACTTACCGCCTTTCCAGCCATCCAAAGTTACCAACCTACCGTCCAAGGGGACGCCTGGATTATCAGATTATCTATATCACTGCTGGTTGTGGGCATTTTCATTTTGACAATGTGGATAACGAAACGATTGTCCCCGCCGGTAATATTGTACTGTACAGACCGAAGGAACTTCAGAAATATGAATATTATGGAAAAGATAAGACAGAAGTATACTGGATTCATTTTACAGGCAACAATGTAAAAAATATCCTACGGCAATATGGATTCCCGGATAAAGAGCGTGTATTTCAGGTCGGAACCTCTATGGAATACGAACAGATTTTCAAGCGTATTATCATCGAGCTTCAGCGTTGCCAAGATAATTATGAGGAAATGCTTGTCCTTCTGCTCCGTCATCTTCTTATCATCTTTCATCGGGAACTGACCAGGGAACATATCTCGAAAAATGAATACCTGGATCACGAGATGGATAACGCAGTTACCTTTTTCAGTGAAAATTATAACCAGAATATTAGCATAGATGATTATGCTGCCTCACGTGGAATGAGTGTCAGCTGGTTTATCCGAAACTTCAAAAAATACACAGGTTCTACACCAATGCAGTTTATTGTGGGAATCCGAATTAACAATGCCCAGATGTTACTTGAAACAACAACCTATTCCATCAATGAAATTTCTAAAATCGTCGGGTATGATAATCAGCTTTATTTCAGCCGGCTTTTCCACAAGCTGAAAGGATATTCCCCAAGAGAGTACCGAAAGATAAGAAACAAGTTCTAAAATCCACAATATCATAAATCCAGTTTCCCCTCCAAAAGAGGATGCCACGGAATCATCAAATCAACGATTCCATGGCATCCTCTTCTCTCTTTTTGCTATTCTTATTTTACAAACTCAACCGAATAATAATACATATACTCATTATCTGTATCTATGTGTTCTCCTGTAATGTCCTATATCGGCAACGAACTCACTCCTTGTTCGCCATAGATTAGTGCTGGCAATCCTTGCTCTGTTTCATACTCTATCGTGCTTTTGTTCTCTATAGACGTTGCCGATCTACCGTAATATTCTCTGTTTGCAACCCCTTCCAAAATTGGCGTTTCTGTCAAATATTTTGAATATTCGTCTGCCGCAATAAGTTTTGTAGTAAAATTATCAAAATCCGGTGTAATGACAATCAATCCATTTTTAGCAGATTTCACATCCTCATAAGAAAGTTCCAAAACTCGTTTATGAGAAACTCGTTTTCCAGACTGATATTCTAACAAGTAAACGTATAATGCTTGCCATACTTGCCTTGGCAAGAAACAACAGGCTCTCCCCAGTTGACTGAATAGTCACAATGTAAAATATAAAGTGCTCTTTGCCCCCGCAGAAGCAAACCATTTCTTACCATGACGATTTGATTTGTGTCGCTTTCCGCTGGAATTAAAGCGTCAGCCTTCTAGATTGTACCGCTGCTGCTTGAGGAACACTCCCTGTTCTTTCCCAGCCGGTTAAAAAATATCCCTCTTCCGGCGGCTGTCCAGCCTGTCCGGGAGAGGGATATATCGCAATGTTCCTTTTTGAACAATAGCCTGTCTTTTTATTTTTATGAGATATTCTTCCTGCTTTTGTAACATGGCAAAATACTCATCTTCCGTCAAAAATTTCCGGATATAAGCTCCTTTTTTCCCCAGCGAGTTATCTGTTTTTAACATCTCTATTTCTACCATGTAATGGGTATCTGGATGATATCTGGTTTCACATAAAATGCTTTCGCCTTTGATATAATCCGATTTCACCGCCTCCCTTGCCGCCGCTAAAAGTTCATGGATACTTACCTCCACCTGCATCACCTCCTTCAAAAATAACGAAAGAAAAGCAGACTCCTTAATCGAAGTCTGCCTCTGTTGGATATGGTAATCCTCTCTTCTTATATTTTAAATCAATCATTTTTCGGAGCTTCTCTCTTTTCTCTTTCGTTGGCGCATGCTTTTGAAATTCAACCAGCCATCTTTCTAATCTTCCATCATCATCGATCCACGTATCGTTTTCGTATTCCCATTCATCTAATAACTTGGTCAGTGCATCCAATGGTTCTTCCACATCATCGCCAAACTCTTTCCATAAATTTAATCCATAACTTTCCAAGCCAAAGAATTCTGTTAGAAATGAAAACCTCTCCATATCCCCCAATGTCATCTTTTTTCTGCCCGTCAATAATTCCTGATCCCTGCTGCCACAGTAACTCAAGAAAATCTTTTTTTCTTTCTCACTTTCGCTCATAGATTGTCCCCTTTCAGAAATAATTCTTTATTACGAAACATTGTAAAATTTTAACTCATTAGAATCAATATATATGTTTCCAAATAACGAAACTTTTATTTTAAGGAGAATGTATTATGCAGAAAATCAGACCAGATATGGATATCGGTAAAAATATTCAATCCTTCAGATATAAGAACAACTTGACGCAAGATCAGGTCATTGCAAAACTGAATCTCATGGGCATCGTCATCTCCAAAAGCACATATGCCAAACTGGAAACAAACCGCATGAATATCAAAGTTTCTGAATTGGTTGCCCTGGCAAAGATTTTCCATACAGATATCAATGCATTCTTTGACGGTCTGCTGTGATTCGACATTTCACCTATTCCCTGTGTATATAATTACCTCTAAAAAAGAACTAGTCTATATTCTTATCGGATATAAACCAGTTCTTTTTCTTTCCATCTATATTATTTTTACTACTCATATTAATCATTCAATATTCCCCTACTGCATACACATATTTTTTCATTATCTGTACATACAGTACCTATATTCTATTCCACATCAACTGTATACACTCTATATACAGGCTATCTTGTTACACCAGTTTACATCTAAAAACAGTATTTTGGGATTATGAAGCAATGCAGCAATCAATTCCATTTTCATCCTTTCTCCTAATGATAATGTCCTTACCTGTACATCCATAAGCTCCTGCACCTGAAACAGTTCCACAAAAAAGTTCTTATTTTTCCTATACTCGTCTTCTGGAATACGATATATTTCTTTAAACAGTCTCAACGTATCCTCCGCTGTCAGTTCAAAAAACAACTGACTCTTCTGCCCCATAACTACCGCATATTGATGCTTAAATGCCTTCCCCAGCTTATTAGGATAAAATCCCATGACCTGAATTTCGCCGCTTGTTGGCGCAATAATACCAGTCAGCATCTTCACTAAGGTAGTTTTACCCGCTCCATTCGGTCCAATCAATCCTATAAACTCACCCTCATCCACATCCATGTTAAAGGCATCTACCGCAATTTTTTCTTCATATTCTCTATGGAACAGACCCTTAATACTTCCTGTCACTCCCTCCTGCTTCTTATATCGTTTATACTTTTTCGTTATATTTTCTGTCCGTATCATCTTCATGTTTAAATCCTCCAAATGAAATATATTTTCGTTCAAGACACAAAAAAACGTGGTTTCTGCCTGTCATAAACAGACTGAAACCACGGATCCATATGTCTCAAATTGATGTAGCAAAACAAGGCCTTCCATGAAAGGATACCCGCAATGTCTTAAAACCTGCGCTCCATTTCATAGTTGGTCTGAAACAAAAAAAGCATGACCGCTACAGCCATACTTTCCTTTTTCTCATTCATCAAAACAAGACAATCATTCCCAGTGTATGCAGTATTCTGTAAGGCAGAAACAACCAGCATTCAATAATGCGAAAAGGGTGCCACAAATAAAACACTATCTCTAGTGCTCACCACTCGCAGCGCTTACCCTTTTTATTAAATTTAGTTGTTCTTTGTCATTACAGATACCACCAACATATAGCATATCTACCTTTTCTTTAAAATATGAGCCTATATTAACTCATAACTTTTCCAGTGTCAATATTTATTTAATGGATATTTTAATTTTAACAGACGCGTAATAAGCACTTTATTCTACCCCGGCAGGCTCTCCCTCACACACAGCGCCCCATACCCCACCAACGGATTCGGATACTCCGTAAACCCCGGCAGTTCCCTTGCCCCGCGTCTCAAATACGCCTTCACCTTCTCCCCATACAGATACGGATCATTCCCCCTCACAATCCCCCATTCCATCAAAAGCGCCGCTCCTCCCGTCACAAACGGCGCCGCAAAGGAAGTCCCGGACACCGCAGCATACCCGCCTCCGGCTGCAACAGTCGTAATATCCACCCCCGGCGCCACAAGATCCGGCTTTATTACAATGCCTTCCCCTCTTCTTAAAGGCCCCCGGCCGGAGAAATCCGCATAAGCAAATGTCAGCCCGTTGTACGCCCCCACAGAAATTACCCGGCTCGCCGTAGACGGGATAGTAAGTGTAGTAGTATCGGTGGGATAGAGAAACCCGGTGCCCCGGTTCAGCACTGCCTCGCTGGGAAGCCACAGTTCGTAGAGACCGGACACTATTTTCCGCGGTGTCAGTACAATCCTCCACACTCCCTGGTTGATGTATCCTGCCGCCGGAATCAGATCAAGATAGATTTCCTGCGCCGTACTGTACGGACTTGGTTCCCCATAATACAGAAGGATTTCCGTCTGTCCCACTGTAAACCGCTGCGGTCCCAGTATCTCCTGGAGCGGCCCCACACGCACCCCTGACGGGGAGATCAGGGAAATGTCTATCACATCTGTATACTCCTTCCAGATCTGGACATTTAAAGACGGCTGATTGCTCTGAATTGCCAGCTCTATCACCGCCTCATTCCCTTTTGCAAGCCTCCCCGACGTATGCCCGGCGCCTGCCGCTTCATTTCCACTTCCGACACAGATACTGCTCTTCCACACATTGGAAATGTCATCAATGAACCGCTCCAGAAGAGACGTCCCGTCGTGGGAGCCATAAGTATTCCCAAAGCTGATGTTGACGGCTACGGGCATCTGGTATTCAAGAGCTTTCCGCACCACATAATCAAGCCCCATCATAAGCTCTGTTGTCCGGGGAAACCCTTCCCGGTCCGGCACTCCAAGCTTTACTACAAGAAGCTCGCTCCCCGGCGCAGCTCCTGTATATTGCGGAAATCCTTTGCTGCCGCTGCCTGCTGCAACGCCTGCAACCGCCGTCCCATGCCCCGACGTATCCCTGGACGCAACAATCTGCATCCGTTCGGCCGGTGTTGGAGCCCGGAGCGCTTCGTTAATCTGTTCCCTGCTGTACTCTACCCCGATGCCGTACTCTCCCGGCGGAGTCCCTGTCTCACTGCTCCTCAAAGACTGATCCCACAGGCTCCTGATCCGCGTCGTTCCGTCGGGATTACGGAAATCCTCCCGCTCATAATCAATCCCGGAATCCAGCACCGCCACTAATACTCCCTGTCCATACAAAGAGAAACGGGTATCCTGCACTTCCTGTATGCAGGATACCCGTTTCCCGTTTGCCACCTCAAAAAACAGCCGTTTGGGTTTTTCAATATATTCCACTTGAGGCAGCCTTGTAAGCCCCTCGATATCTGCCTCTTTCAGAACAATAATTGCATATTCATTCATCAGCTCCGTCACCCGCACTGCAATCTGCCTTACAGGATCCAGGCTCCCGGAATATTTAATAATCAGCGTCCATTCCTTTTCCTCCCGGTCATAGCCCACATCCAGCTGCATAGATTTTTCTCGTTCTTCAGGAGCTGCATCCAGCGCAAGGTTTAGGAGATTTTCATTTTTCTGGCTTGTCATATACCCAGTCCTCCGTCTGCATCCTCTCCCGACAGTAATATACGCGGCTGTCTTTGCAGGGAGAGTATATACATACTGCTTACATTTTTATAGATTATACTCCAGACACCCTTCTTTTATTCCCGCAGCTCTCTGTATTCCCAAAAAATCTCCCGATTCGTGCGCCGTCTGCATGATCCGATACAATCCGTATTACATACCTGTCCCCAGAAAATCAAATCCCAGATACGGCGCCAGCTCTGCCGGGATAAAATAGCCTTTGTCATGCCTGCATACCGGACACACCTCCGGCAGAGAGGTTCCGCGCTGAATATGTCCGCAGTTCAGGCACATCCACTCCGTGGAAGCTTCACTTGCAAAATACTGGTTCTTCTCCAGCATCTCAGCCAGCTTTCCAAACCGTTTTCCATGAATTCTTTCAATCTCCGCAATCTGGAAAAATGCAGCTGCTGCTTCGGCAAATCCCTCTTCTCTTGCGACGCTGCCAAACGCCTGATACACATCATCAGCCTCTTCCATCTCATTATGGCACGCAGAACGCAAAAGCTCTGTCACACTGTCAAAATGATCTACCGGATACCCTCCGTCAATCTGTATGGTCGTACCGGAAAGACTCTTTAACAGATCATAGAACCGCTGTGCATGTGCCCGTTCCTGATCCGCAGTAAATAAAAATATCTGATTCACCGCAAACAGTTTCTGCTTTTTTGCCGCCTCCGCCGCAATAGTATAACGGTTCCTCGCCTGGCTCTCCCCTGCAAAAGCCCGCATCAGATTCTCCCTTGTTTTGCTCTCTTTAAAGTCAATAGCCATGTCACACACTCCTTTTTACTTTTACATGTAGTATGTGACATGGCTTCCATAGTATTCCTTTTTTCCTCTATTTCTTTAATTAAATCCGATAATTCTCCTCGCAACACTATATACCATAGACGAAATCTTTCGTCCGGATCTTCCCGGGATATTGGTAGTCTGTCCTAGGATTCCGTAACGGATCTTGATATACACCCTTACATCCTTTTTCTTCAGATATTGCCACAGCTCCTTTTTCTTTTCCAGATTCTCCCTTTCCTTGGAGCGGATCAGAAGGATGGAGGAAACTGTCATCATAATCGCAAGGTAATTTATCATATACTGTCTCAGCTTTTTGCATGGTATTTTCCCAAGCTGGTACATATCAATCATAGATTTGGTTACAAAAATCTGCTGATCCACCCTGGCGATCATATTTTTCTCATTGACCGACTGATCTTCCCTTCCGATATAATAACGATAAAAGTCAACATCCAGGTAGTAGATTTTCCGCACAAGCGGCAGCGGATAATATACATAAATATTATCTACATAAAAGGTATGCCGGGGCAGTACCATCTGGCTGAGTTTCAGCATCTCTGTGCGGTAAATGACCGAATGCATCAGGATGTACTGATCGAGCCGAAAATGCCCGATGTCCTCCCACCGGAAGATCTCATCCTGAGGAAGGACGTTCCTGTAATGAATACATTTCTTGTGGGTAACCCCTACCTTCTCATACACATAATTAGAAACAAGCATGTCAATCTCCTGCCCGTCCTCCTCGAGATTCCGAAGAAGCTGCAGGATCCGGTGCAGCGACTCCTCATCTACCCAATCGTCACTGTCCACCACTTTAAAATATTTCCCTGAAGCATGTCTCAGTCCGGAATTTACAGCATCCCCGTGACCGCCGTTCTCTTTATCGACTACCTTTATAATATCCGGATACTTCTCCATGTACTCGCGGGCGATGGCAGAAGTGCGGTCCACTGAGCCATCATTTACTATGACAATCTCCACATCCTCCCCTCCCGGCAGAATACTTTCGATTGCTTTAGCCACATACTCCTGCGAATTATAGCACGGAACCGCAAATGAGATATATTTCATCTTGTGATCTCCTTCCAAATCATAAACTTCTATTAGTATAAGTCATTCGTTCTCATTTTCCAACTGGCTTTTTGCCCAAAACCTACGCCGAAACATTGTAAAATTCCTCAAATTCGTCTATAGTATTAGTGAACAGGAAATGGAGGAACAAAAATATGAAAAACATGATTGTCGGACAATCCGGCGGCCCCACCGCAGTAATCAACGGGAGCCTGTACGGCGTTGTCTCAGAAGGTTTGCAGCACACAGACACTATTGAACATATCTATGGTATGATCAACGGAATTGAAGGATTTTTAAACGGACAGTACATGGATATGGGGGAGCTTGACACTTCCGACGAACTGGAATTTGTAAAAACAACTCCAGGCTCTTACCTTGGCTCCTGCCGTTACAAATTACCGGAAGATCTTTCCGACCCGGTATACCCGAAGCTATTTAAAAAGCTGGAAGAAAAAAACATCGGATATTTCTTCTATATCGGCGGAAATGATTCTATGGATACCGTAAGCAAACTGTCCCGCTATGCTGAAAAAAACAACAGTGATATCCGCTTCATCGGCGTCCCGAAGACGATTGACAATGACCTGGTGGAGACAGACCACACTCCCGGATTCGGAAGTGCAGCCAAGTATGTGGCTTCTACCGTGCGTGAGATCATTGCGGACGCTTCCGTCTATGACAACAAAAAATCTGTGACCATTATTGAGATCATGGGCCGCCACGCGGGATGGTTAACCGCAGCAAGCGTCCTCGCACGTAAATATAAGGACGACAACCCGGTACTGATCTATCTGCCGGAGGTGGCATTTGACCAGGATGATTTTATCGAGAAGGTGAGAGAAAACCTGGAAACCACCCCGAATCTCGTAGTATGTATCTCAGAAGGGATCAACGACGGAAACGGCACCTTTATCTGTGAATTTGCAAGCGACGTAGGAGTGGACAACTTTGGGCACAAGATGCTGACCGGCTCCGGAAAATATCTTGAAAATCTTGTAAAGGAAAAAATCGGCGTCAAGGTACGCTCCATTGAATTAAATGTATGCCAGCGCTGCTCCAGCTCAATGCTCTCTAATACAGACCTGACAGAAGCCGTCAATGCAGGCATTTATGGCGTGCAAGCTGCAATCGCAGGTGAAACAGGCAAGATGATCACCTTCATCCGTCACAGGGATCATCCTTATGAGCTTTCCTACGGCACAGCCGATGTAAATATCATCTGCAACGAAGAGAAGCCTGTTCCGGCGGAATGGATCACCCGCCAGGGCTCCGATATCGGTGATGCCTTTATTACTTACGCAAGGCCGCTGATCCAGGGAGATGTAGCTCTGCCGTCCAAGGATGGGCTCCCTATATTTGCCTATCGGAAATAATGTTTCCGTTTTCTACATTTGGCTGAATGAAATTGGCACGGGCGTATTCCCATAAAGTCTCTGAACCTCCGGGAGTCGGCCGGTTGCGGTTCAGGATCTGGCTGAGGCGCACCTGATGTTCTGTCCAGGCTTTTCCGCCAGCCGCATGATTTAACATGAGCGGCTGGATATTGTCCATAGTCCGGGCAAATCTGGCCTCTCTGGTCTCGCAGGCCTCGAATTCTTCCCACAGCACCCGGAGTTTTTCCCTCTGGTCTGCGGGAAGAAGGCCGAAGATTCTTTCTGCCGCTTTTTCTTCCCGCTCTTTCTGCGTCTTTTTCGCCTCTTCATCGTAAGCATAAGTATCCCCAGCATCTATCTCCACAATATCATGAATGAGCAGCATCGTGACTGTTTTCAGCACATCAATCTCTTCATTGGCATACTCGCTTAAAAGAATCGTCATAATTGCCATATGCCATGCATGTTCCGCATCATTTTCCTTTCTCTCACCGTCAGACAGATACGTCTGACGGCCTATAAACTTTTCTTTGTCAATTTCCCGTATAAAATCAAACTGCCTGGTTAAGCGTTCTGACTGTTCCATTATGCACTCCTTTCAAACTGGGAGTTATACAGCTCTGCGTAAAATCCGCCTTTTGCGATGAGTTCCTCATGATTTCCCTGCTCCACTATATCTCCGTCTTTCATAACAAGGATCATATCCGCATCCCGGATGGTAGACAGACGGTGGGCAATGATAAAGCTGGTCCGTCCTTTCATCAGGTTATCCATCGCCTTCTGGATACGGACTTCCGTGCGGGTATCTACTGAACTTGTAGCTTCATCCAGAATGAGAATCGGCGGATCGGCAAGGATGGCCCTTGCAATCGTCAGAAGCTGTTTCTGTCCCTGGGACACATTGCTTGCCTCCTCATTAAGCTCCATCTGGTATCCGCCCGGCAACGTCTGCACAAACCGATGGACATATGCCGCCTTTGCCGCCTCCACTACTTCTTCATGGGAGGCGTCCAGCTTCCCGTACCGGATGTTATCCTCAATACTGCCTTTAAACAGCCAGGTATCCTGAAGAACCATGCCGAACATTTCTCTGAGCTCGCTGCGGTTAAATTTCCGGATATCATGCCCGTCTACCTTAATACTTCCGCTGTTGACATCATAGAAACGCATGACCAGCTTCACCATCGTCGTTTTGCCCGCCCCGGTAGGGCCTACAATGGCAATCTTCTGCCCCGGCTCCACTTTCGCACAGAAATCATGGATAATCGTATGCTCCGGATTGTATCCGAAATTCACATGGTCAAACTCCACGCGCCCTTCCAGGCCGTCGATATGCACCGGATCCGGAACCGTCTGATCCTCCTCTGCCTCATCCAGAAATTCAAATACTCTTTCAGACGCCGCGGCCGTGGACTGCAGCATGTTAGCCACCTGCGCCACCTGCTGGATCGGCTGGGTAAAATTCCTCACATACTGAATAAAGGACTGGATATCTCCGATCTCAATGGTCTTCTTCATGGCCAGATATCCTCCCATAATCACCACCGCAACATACCCCAGATTCCCCACAAACTGCATCACCGGCATCATCATGCCTGAGAGAAACTGGGATTTCCATGCAGACTGATACAAAATATCGTTGTCCCTCTCAAATTCGCGGATGACATCCTCTTCCTTATTAAATGCTTTTACGATATTATGCCCGCCGTACACTTCTTCCACCTGCCCGTTCACATGGCCCAGGTATTCCTGCTGGCTCTTAAAATATTTCTGTGAATGCTTCACGATTACAGAAATCAACCCTACCGAAAGAGGAAGGATCAGCAGTGTCACCAATGTCATCAAGGGACTGATGCTGAGCATCATTACCAGCACTCCGACGATCATAGTCACCGAAGTGATCAGCTGCGTTGCGCTCTGATTCAGACTCATGCTCAGAGTGTCCACATCATTGGTAATGCGGGACAATACTTCACCGTGAGTCATCTTGTCAAAATAGTTCATGGGCATGCGGCTGATCTTTTCAGAAATCTCCTTCCGCATCCGGTATGTCAGTTTCTGGGAAATCCCTGTCATAATATATCCCTGTATAAATGCAAACAGTGCACTGCACACATACAGGCCCAGTAAAGTCAAAAGAATCTTTCCGATGGCATCAAAGTCAATCCCCGGGCCGCCGGACACCTTTCCCACCAGCCCGTTAAAAATCTCGGTCGTCGCATTTCCCAGAATCTTCGGGCCTATTATATTGAAAACGGTACTTCCTACTGCAAACACGGCAACCATTGCAAGGGCGAACTTATACTTTCCAAGGTAAACGAGAAGTTTTTTCATGGTCCCCCGGAAATCTTTTGCCTTTTCCACCATCATAGGGCCGTGGCCTCCCGGTCCGTGGCCTCCCGGTCCTCTGCGCTCTGCCATATTAGCCCACCTCCTTCATATCTTCTTCCAGCTCTTTCTCGGACAACTGTGAAGATGCAATCTGATAATATGTTTCACAATTCTTCAAAAGCTCCTTATGGGTTCCCTTACCCACAATCTCTCCTTCATCCAGCACAATAATCTGTTCTGCATGAAGAATGGTACTGATACGCTGTGCGACGATAAGCACTGTGCTGTCCTCTGTCTTTTCTTTTAATGCTTTTCTGAGTGCAACATCTGTTTTATAATCCAACGCGGAAAAACTATCGTCAAAAATATAAATATCCGGATGCTTTGCCACGGCTCTTGCAATGGACAGCCTTTGTTTCTGCCCTCCCGACACATTGGAGCCCCCCTGGGCGATCGGGCTTCTGTAGGTTTCTTTCTTTTCTTCGATAAACTCTGCCGCCTGGGCAATCCCGGCCGCTTCCTTCATCTCCTCTTCGCTCCCCTCCGGATTACCGTATAAAATATTAGAAGCAATATCTCCGGAAAAAAGTACCCCTTTCTGGGGAACATACCCCAGCCTGCCGCGCAGGTCATGCTGAGTGACCTGTCTGATATCTCTGCCGTCGATGGTAATCTTCCCCTCTGTCACATCATAAAATCTCGGAATCAGATTCACAAGGGTTGATTTGCCGCTTCCCGTGCTTCCGATAAACGCCGTAGTCTCCCCCGGCTTTGCCGCAAATGATATATCATGCAGAACATCTTCTTCTGCTCCGGGATAGCGGAAAGATACATGGTCAAAGACGACCTCTCCCTTACCTTCCTCAAACTTCTCAGCCTTCTCAGGATCATGGATCAGCGTACTGCTCTCAAGAACCTCATCCACACGGACAGCAGACACTGCTGCCCTCGGAAGCATCACAGAGATCATACAGATCATCAAAAATGACATAATGATCTGCATCGTGTACTGGATAAATGCCATCATATCTCCCACCTGCATCGTTCCGCTGTCAACGCTGTGTCCTCCGTTCCAAACAATCAGCACGGCAATACCGTTCATTACCAGCATCATCAGCGGCATCATAAAGGTCATGGCACGGTTTACAAACAGATTCGTCCGTGTCAGATCCCTGTTTGCAGTATCAAATCGTCCCTCCTCGTATTTTTCTGTACTGAAGGCGCGGATGACCGGAAGCCCGGTGAGGATCTCACGGCTCACAAGATTGAGGCGGTCCACCTGCTCCTGGACAATCTTGAACTTGGGCATGACAACCAGGAACAGCGTCATTACGATCAATACAATAATCCCCACTGCAAGAACAATGATCCAGGACATGTCCACATTCGTCTGAACCACCTTATAAATCCCGCCGATGGCAAGAATGGGCGCAAACAGCACCATACGAAGAATCATAACCGTCAGCATCTGGATCTGCTGGATATCATTGGTACTTCTTGTGATAAGAGATGCGGTTGAAAATTTATCAAATTCGCCGTTTGAAAATCCGACTACCTTCCGGAACACGCCTCTCCTGAGACCTCTTCCTACACCGGCTCCCACGCGGGACGCCATAAGCCCCACAAGGATACTTGCCGCCATCCCCAGCGCTGCAAGCGCCAGCATTTTGCCGCCCGTACCTAAAATATAACGCGTCTGGATCCTGTCAGTATTAAGCCCCACATTTTCATACACTCCCCGGATATAAAGAGGCGCCGACTGCTCCACCATCATATCCGGCAGACGCTCGATCTGTTCCTTGATCTCAGCTACGATACCCTCTCTCTGAGCCGGTTCCATCATATCCAGAATATCATATATGGATAACCCCTCCAGATCCGGAAGCCCCTGCATCTGCCCCGGTTCCTGTGACTGCATCTGCTCCGCCCCCTGACTTTGCATTTGCTCCTGCATCTGCTTTTGCATCTGCTCCTTCAGCTGCACTTCCATCTGCACACCCATCTCACTGTCCGAGTCAAAGCCTGCTGCCAGCAGCATCGGCACCCCCAGCAGTTCTTCCAGCTCAGAAACTTTCCCGGCATCCTCTGTTACCGATTTCTTAAGTTCTAATACTTTTCCCGCGTAATCATATTGTTTTTCACCCTCCGTGTAAGACTGTTCAACGATCTTACGCTGATCGGAAGACAGGAACGCAAGCAAATGATCCATATCCTCCTCGGAAATCACATCCGGAATCTTCTCATCAACTCCGCCCTGTTGAATACCTACATTTACAATGTCCGAGGTATAGTTGGGCAGAGACAGGTCACAGTATGCCTGAACAACCAGAACACACAAAATTGCAATGACCGCACCTGCATACGGTTTTAAAAATTTAAATAGTTTACTCATAACCAGCCCTTCCTTTCCTGCCTTATTCTAAAATTCATGTTTGATCGGCGGTTTTGTTTTTTCCATGATCGCATGCATATCCATCCCTCTGAACTCCTTGTGGTTCAGGAGATTATCTCTCATCTCAATTAAAAGCCTGCGGAACAGCATTCGTTCTTCCGGGGATATCCCTTCATAAAGAAGCTGCTCCATATCCTCCATAATCCTTTGAATCTCATCTACATACTGTTCCCCCTTTTCCGAAAGCCTGATACGGATGACGCGCTGGTCTTCCTCATCTGCCTCCCTTAATATGAGGCCGCCTTCTTCCATTTTACGCAGCGCCACCGTCATAGACGGCGGTGTAATACCAATTTGCTGTGCAAGTTCCTTCTGAGAAAGCCCGCCATGGCATCCCAGCATAAAAAGAATCACAGCCTGGCCCGGCTTCAGCCCCAGCGCTTCTGCCTTTTTCATCTCCTGATATTTACTCATATGAACGATCTGATGCAAAATCATAAATACAGACAGATCCTTTTCTTTCTTCATCCCACACCTCCGCACTTAGTTAGATGTCTAATGATTATATTAGTTATATTTACCATATATGTCAATCAGTTTATAATAATTTAAGATTCCCATATTCTTAATTTACATTAATTTAATATTTCACGCTTACATCCGAAATATTTCCAAAATAGTAACTTTCACCAACAATCTTTTGTATAACAATTAGATATCTAATCATTTAAAATGGAGTCCCACACAGATAAGGATATAAAACAAACCGTTTCCATGCAGCCCCTCTTACGTACAAAAAAAGAAACCGTACTGCCGCACGGTTTCCTTCTTAATTGCTATTCTTATTCATATTGAGAGGCGATAGCTGCAAAATACTTCTGCACTCACAGGCTCTATAACGTATCCGAGTCCAGAATAATCGTAAACGGCCCGTCGTTCACCAGACTCACCTTCATGTCCGCACCAAACCGGCCTCTTTCTACTACTTTCACCTGCTCCTTACATTTGCGGATAATATATTCATACATCTCGCTTGCCATATCCGGAGCTCCTGCCTCAATAAAGCTGGGGCGGTTGCCTTTTTTGCAGTTTGCATATAACGTAAACTGAGAAATCAGCAGCAGCTCCCCTCCTACACTGTCCAGGGACAGGTTGGTCTTTCCCTGCTCGTCCTCAAAGATCCGAAGGCCCAGCATTTTCCTGACCATCTTATCCGCAATCTCTTTCGTGTCGGAATCACTCACTCCGATCAGAACCGTAAAGCCTTTCCCGATTTTTCCTAATGTATCGCCGTCTACCTTTACTTCACTTTCTGATACTCTCTGAATCACAAACCTCATATTTCTTCCTCCTCATCTATATATAAATATACTAACCTATTGCAGTTCCTTTTTACTCTCCGGGAGCTGTGCCAGAATAATTGCGGCGAACATCAACACACACCCTGCAAATTCCCGCATCGTCAGCTTCTCCCCTAAAATCAGCCATCCTGCCAAAACAGAAAAGCAGGATTCCAGGCTCAGGATCAGGGATGCGACAGCAGGATTCACATTTTTCTGCCCTACCACCTGAAGCGTATAAGCAACTCCGCAGGAAAGCACTCCTGCATACAGGAGCGGCATCCAGCCTGCCAGAAGGTTGTCCACCCCGGGCGTCTCCCACGCAAACATGGGGATCAGCGATACGATACCGCAGGTAAAAAACTGAATACAGGACATTTTTACGCCGTCCACTCTGGGCGAAAAATGGTCGATGACCAGAATATGAACAGAAAAAATAAGCGCGCACAGGAAAATATACAGGTCTCCTTTCCCTACTGTTAATTCCTCTGTCATACACAAAAAGTACAGTCCGGCCAGCGCCATTACCACTGCTGCCCACACTTTCCAGCCAATCCTTTTATGGAGGAAAATGCCCAGCACCGGCACGATCACAATATAAAATGCCGTGATAAACCCTGCTTTTCCTGCCGTTGTATATACGATACCGATCTGCTGAAGACTGCTGGCTGCAAACAAGAGCAGTCCGCACAGAATCCCTCCCAGAACCAGATCCTTCCTTGTCCCTTCTGCCTTTTCTGCTTCACCGGACCGTGCATTGATCCTCCGGATCAGAAAAATACACGGAAGAAGTACAATCCCGCCGATCAGGCTGCGGACTCCGTTAAATGTAAACGGCTCCAGGAAATCCATCCCCACGCTTTGGGCCACAAACGCTGTTCCCCATATAAAAGCTGTTAAAATAAGCATACATGCATTCTTTGGTCTCATCTTTCTCACTCCGTTGTTTATATTTTAAAACGCAATATTTGTATTATAGCATATTTGTACCGGCAGGTGTATAATAAATACATTCTCAGGTACACTTATTAAAGGTGAAAGATTATGAAACAATACAAAAAATTTTTTCTGTGCTGCGGCATCGTTCTCATTCTCAGTGAGATCTGGAAGCAATGGACTCTGACCTTCCATTTGAACAACGGACACTATGACTGGTGGTACTTTCCGTTTCAACTGTGCAGCATCCCCATGTATATATGTACGGCGCTGCCCTTCGTGCACAGCCTGAAAATCCGGCGCTGCCTGCTGGCCTTCCTTATGGATTTCGGTCTTCTCGGCGGCATTTTCGCATTTTTTGACACCAGTGGAATGCACTATAGATATGTTCCCCTCACTGTCCATTCCTTCACCTGGCATGTCCTTTTAATCCTCATCGGAATCTATGCAGGAATGACATGGCGCGCCACCGCAGAACCAGAGACCGGAGACAACACCTTATTTCCCGGGGATTACTGCAAAGCTGTATATCTTTATCTTCTGTGCTGTCTTGCAGCACTCTGCCTGAATCTGGCTTTCCGCCGGTACGGCGCCATAAATATGTTCTATATCAGCCCCTACTATCCGATGCAGCAAAAAGTTTTTGACCAGATTGCCGCCTCACTTGGCAACGGAACCGGCATCTTCCTGTACCTGCTGTCTACACTGGCAGGAGCGCGGGTCTTCCACCAGATCTGGAAGACCCGCGTCGGATAAGACTTTGTTTAAAGCAGTGAGTAATCCTCCACAAATAACGACGTCAATCCCGGATAAGTATACACATCCCCTAAGATATAAAGGGTATAGATCTTTCTTGCTTCAATCTGCTCAATGGTATCCAGTACCGGAGCACCGCTCACAGTCTCGGACACATAAAATTCCTGTTCTCCCCGCATAACCTGCTGGTAGGCAGATACCGTCTTGAACCTGAGATCCTCGAACCTTGTCATATCCGACTGGATCGTCACATCAAGAGCCGGAGAATTATAAGACAAATTCACCGCCCTCACACAAGAGAAGTTCTGCTTCCGGTTCCTGCAGGGCATATCCGATACCAGGAACATGGAAAGTCCGCTCATCCCATTTACCAGTGCAATGGTATACACATCGTCTGCATTAAATAAGAAGGTTTCCCTGTCTATGACTGCATTTCCAAATCCGGCATCTGTCACACTGATGATCCGAAAACCTGTAGTTTCAATATAATAAGAAGATACCTCGCCATACTGCAGACGGCGGGCTAACGGCTTATTTCCGATTGAAATGTTCACAGCCTCATACCCTACCGCAGCATGGAGAAACCGAATCGTGCAATATTCCTGCCTGTTGTTCTGCGGCGGCCTTGGGACAATCGGGATGGGATATACCGTGACCGGCGGTCTCTGTCCATTTCCCGGTATATTGGGTCTGGAAGGTCTGTCAGGCGGCATCGGTGTGTTGGGCCCGGATGGTCTGTTAGGCGGCATTGGTGTGTTGGGCCCGGATGGCATGCCAGGAACGGTGGGAATATCCGGCCCGGATGGTTCGCCGACCGACGGCGGCGGCCCAAAAGGCGGGGTATCCGGAGACTCCGGCAGAAACGGACCGGGGCCTGAGTCCTCCTCATTGGCAGGCGGCATCTCCGGCACATCCATCCCCGGCGGCCCAAAAGGCGGGGTATCCGGAGATTCCGGCAGAAATGTGGTATAGTTCTGGTTATTCTGATTGTTATTATCTGGCATTGCAGCATCTCCCTTCTATGACGATACTACAGTATATGTGCCTTCAGACGAAAGGTTCTGTCACTTGCGTTTTATCGCTCATTCTGTTATCCTGTCACTAAGACAAAACACTTTATTTCGAGTATTAAAAAACAAAAAGTATTCAAAAGGAGAAGCTGTTATGATTTTAGAACGATTATTAAAGCTGCCTGGTTTTATATATGAGACAGGCAGGAATTATTACTATCTGGGAAAATGGATCTGCAGAGAATGTACTGAAACAGAGGCTTCCGACTGCGTAACCATGTACCATATGTGCAGGGCCGGACAGGAGGAGCCGGACACCAATCTGTATTTCCAGAAAATCCGTGCATTCAGCGACTTCGCCCTGGAAATCCCTTACAATCCGGAAAAAATCAAAAAAAATATGACTGCCTTAATAGACAGTCTGTCTGACGACGTATTAAAGTCTCTGGAAATCCAGATGGATCAGTTTGAAGAAGACATGGCGAAATATTCCTGATACCCTATCCCCTCAGGCCTGCAATCAGACGCTTCGGATATAGCAGGAGATCCAGACCGTCTTCCGCACAACGTACACACAAATCTGACATCTGAAGAAGCTTTCCGCACGCACCTTCCTGATCCAGTATCCCGATGGAAAGCGCTGCCGCTTCAAACATCCTTGTATCATTGCGCCCATTTCCCATGCACACACAGGAATTGCCTCCGATATGGTCAAGGATTTCTCTCTTATTGTCCATAGCATTGTCCACCGGGAATGTATGCACCTTCACATCCAGCCCCTCACACTGGAGTCTCGCTGTTCCATGAGTATCTGCTGTCAAAATGTAGATATCAAGCTGCTTCGCCAGCTTTCCGATACGCTCCCTCACTTCCCGGCGTATTACACCATCCACAGCAATAGTTCCGTTATAATCCAAAAGCAGCGATGTAATATTCAACTCCCGATATCCCGGTATCTCTATCTTCATAGCCGCCCCTCCCTCTCCAGGAATTCCAGCAATGCCTTGCATCCTTCTGTAACATCCTCATAAGTCCGGTCAAAATTGCCCGTATACCACGGATCCGCAATATCCCTCGGATGCTCCCCGAAGTCAAGCAATTTGCGAATCTTCCCGTCTGGGTCGCCCCCGGCGATCCGAAGCATATTCCGGATGTTCCATTGATCCATCCCTAACAGATAATCATACTCCTGGTAGTCTCTTTTGGTCATCTGCACAGCACGGTGGGGCAGAATCGGAATTCCTTCCTCCCGCATTTTCTGTACCGTGCCGTAGTGCGGACCGCTGCCTATCTCCTCCCGGCTTGTGGCAGCGGAATTGATGTGGAATTGTTGGGTAAGGCCTTTTTTATTGACCATGTTCTGGAATACAAATTGGGCCATGGTGCTGCGGCAGATGTTGCCGTGGCAGATGAATAACACGCGTATCATATATTTTTTACTCCTTACTTATCTCGGATTATCTCGGTTTTTCCTTATTTTTAGGGCATTCGCGCACTTTTTCAGTCTGCTGACCTTTTTTCCATATCTCGGCTTATTTTGGCTTATCTCGGTATGTTTATTCCATCAAATGGTCTAAAAATTGGTCTAAAATGGTCTATGATTTCATGTTTAGACCATTCGTTTTTTCTGGTCTAATCGTGGCACAAAATTTCCAAAAATTCTTAGACCACGCCTGATTTTTTAGACCATTACCATTTTCGGCAAATGTTAGAAAATATTTGCCAACCACCAATGGCTGATATCAGCAGATTCTTATGAAAATTTAGACCATTTCATAGACCACTCTTAACTACCATTTAGACCACAAATTCCTTCAAAGCCTTATAAATATGGACTTTTCTGAATGGTCTAAACTAAAACGCTCACCGTTTTAATGGTCTAAACTGACTTTCTAAATCTGTCAGTGGCATCCACTTTTATACCAAGCTGCTTCAGCTCTGTCTCAGCCTCTGCCTGCTTCTTAGCAAGCTTCTCAACCTCTTCTCTCGCATCATCCAGCTTAAGATGAGTATAGGTGTTGAGAGTGACGCTGATATCCGAATGTCCCATCAGATACTGAAGCACCTTAGGATTCATTCCGGACTTTGCCATATTAGAGCAGTACGTATGTCTGCAGACGTGAGGTGTAATCTTCGGAAGCTGAATGCGATAAATGCTGTTATACTTATCAACTGCATGCTGGAAGTACTTCTCCCAGTGCATCGCCACCATCGGCTTACCGTCCTTGTCAAAGCAAAGGAAGCCTGAGTAGCCATCAATCATCGGCTCCACCTTAAGCTTAGGTCTTGCCTTGATGATATTCTGAAAGCATTCATACACATCGTCCTGCATCGGAATCACTCTGGTACCGGCGTAGGTTTTCGTTGTATCGATATAAACCAACGTCCCGGTCTTCTGAAGCTGATGGTCAATATTGATGGTTCTGTTCTCCATGTCCAGATCCTTCAGCGTCAGTCCTGTAAACTCCGAAATACGCATCCCTGTCTTGAACAGAATGTACATACCGTCATAATACTTGCAGTAGTGCGCATCGTTCTTAATAAATTCAAGGAAAGTTCTTTCCTGTTTTCTTGTAATGGCCTCACGAGTAACTGCGTCATTTACCAGTACAGTAGCAAGCTGAAACTCAAAGGGATTCTTCCTTAATATATCGTCATCAACTGCCAGCTGGAATGCAGGTCTCACAACACCTCTGATAGAATGAATTGCTGAGAAACTCTTTTTATCCTCCTGCTGTAATTTGATGAGCCATTCCTTTGCATCGGATAATCTGACCTTGTCGATTCTCCTTGCACCAAAAGGCTCCTTCTCCAGCAGATTGATTACAGTTCCGTAACCTGCTCTGGTTGTATGCTTAACTCCGGTCTTAGTTGCTATATATTTCTTCACAAGCTGAAGAACCGTTAAGCCGCCGCCATCAGGAACAATCATATCATCCAAATCCTTATTGATTGCCTTCTCCTGATCTCTTAAAGGCGCATTATCTTTTTTACCGGCTGGAATACTATCTGTAGCCACCAATCTCCAACTGTAAACTGACTTACGCTTACCATTGGCATCAATGTATCTATATTTATAGCGTCCATCCGCTTCTTGGCTCTCTCCTGTGCGAAGAATGCGATTCTTACTATCGCGTCTCTTTTCGCTCATTTAACATCGTCTCCTTTCGAATCGAGGAGCCAAGTATATAAACTAATAATCGTAGATACATAGTATGTATCCGACTATGTATCAATATACTATCACATACCTGGCTCTTTTTCCACAAGAAAATTGAAAAAATTCTATGAACTAAATCACATTCATCTGACTGTCCATGTACTTTTCAAACTGCTCACGCTTGATCAGTGCTCTGTTTCCGTTCCAGAGGATAAAATCCTCATCCGAATGCTCCTGAACAAACATCTTCAGTTTCTTGTAGCCGATTCCGAAATACTCCGATGCTTCATTAAGTGTTAATGTGTATTTCTGCCACCAAGGCAGCTCTCTTTTTTCGATACCATTCATCTCAGGCACGTCTCCTTTCCAATCCGATCCGCGCTAAACGGATGCCCACCGGACATCCAGCGCCCTTCTACCTTCCTAAGCGCCTTTTGACGAGATAATTCCGGTAAAAGCCGAAAAAAGATAAAAAAGGCCTCCAGAATTTACTTTTCTGAAGGTCTATGCGAATAATTTAAGGTCATGCTTGCAATTATACTTTTCTATTCTTTTTATTTTTATATTCCGGCTTCATCTTTTCAATTGTATGTATTGCCGATATCCTCTCATCATCACAAACAGTCTTATCCAATTCCATCAACTTATTTACCATCATGTGACGATTATTATGACTATCACGCTTGCTAGCGTTTTCCCAAGGTTCTTTTCCTGGTCCATTGTATACCTCATATATATTTCCAGTTTTATTCAAATATAAAACGATCAGATACTCTGGTTCATGGTTGATTACTATATTATCCTGCTGAGAGATCTTAATCTGAATCTTTTTCCCATCGATTTCGCCGTCATGAGCTATCGCAGAAGCAGTATATAGCTCGATGCCATAGTAGTACGCCGCCATAACCTCGCCAATGCTTCCGACCAAATGACCATCTAAAGTAAAATGTCTCCCTGGGAAATCAGTTTCAAGTTCATTTACGATACTGATAAGCTTCTGTATTTGAAGTTTCACACTATTCATTTTTTCTTCTGTATAGTTGATTTTATCGTTTTCTTTTTCCATATTAAGCACACCACCGTTTTATGTAAGCTTCAATAACAAAATGATTCCAATGACGATCAATACAACAATAATTGTCGGAGCAGTAGTATTTCCCTGCATATCCTGACTACTATTTATATCCTCAAAGATTTGATAATCTTTCTTATCAACCTTGCCATCATTGTTGAAATCCTTCATCTATTCCACCTTCTTGTCATCGTTTATCAATTCAAAATCTTCCAGAAACGAAATTACAGTTGCGAATACTTACAATTCCTACGCAATTGTCTTGCCCTATCGGCATCATCTAAGTCATCCAACTCTTTTACAGAGGATATCTTGAAAAAGCCATGTAAACATTGCAGACTGTCATAGCACAAGTCTTCATCAATGTCCTTATTATAAACAAGACAATAATGTTCTACCTTTTCACCCGTATCATTCATCATTTTACTTGATTTCAAATTCAAACTTCTGACCATCCGTACATTCAACAGAAACTGTAGAATCATCCTGTGGCTCGAATGTCCATACCACATTGGCTGTGGTTCCTGTCTGCACTGATGTATCACATTGAATTGCTCCTTCTGTTTTCTGACCTGTATAAACAATTACAGTAAGCTCTTTTCCGTTCTGAAACGCCTTTACATCGATGGCATCACATGGAAGGACCGTCTCTCCGCTATTGTTCGTGTAGTCAAAAAATATCCCCCACGTACTCTGTATCATTCATAGTTACCATTTTACCTTCTTTAAATGTCAGAGTATGGTCTGGCTCTTTTTGTTCTGATGCTCCACATCCAACTAAACCTACAACCATCATGCATGCCGCCATTAACACTGTCACGAATTTCTTCATCTCTATATACCCCCTCTTAATTAAATCGTTCTGTATAATATTTCTTAAATTTCTGGATTCTGTCTTCGATATCAACACCATTTTCATTCTGCAGGATATCAAGTCTTTCAACTTCTGTCTGGTCTTCAACCTTTCTCACCACATACGCGCTGTCATCACAAACTATATACAGATCATCTCTTATGATGCGGTCTCCATAATTGTCTTTTGATAGAGCCTCGGAATGATCTACCGCATGTAAAAATGGCTGATACGAATTCTGAGAAATCTGCTGGCCTGTCTGCATAACCAAAAGTCTGTATGGATGATTGCTGAAATCCTTCCAGTAATACTTTCCATATGAGCAAGGTCTGAAATTGCGATATTTCACATAATAGTACCTGATATCAAACTCTTTCTTTTCCTCACAAGCTGCCAGGTAATCAGATACAACCTTTTTCAGGATATCGTTACTAAAACTCTCTGAGCTTTCAAGCAATCGCTTCAAGGTATCTTTAGTTCTATCGTACTCATAATTCGCGCTCTTATGGAAGAGATCCTGCCAAGCTTTTTGTACTCTCGTATTACTTGTACCAAACTGATATCTCCAGTTATTTCTTTCTCGCTGGCTATAATTTCCAAAGGACATAAGAGCTGTATCAACCAAATCCAAATCACAGGTAAATAATTCGGTAAAACGGTCTGCATAATCAATGTTATCAAGCCCAATTATGCCTACCTGCCCAAATAACAATTGATGGTCTTCTAGTTCATATAATTTCTCTGCCAAATCCGGATGTTCATCAACCCACACATATTTTTCTGCTTCTTCTTCCAGCTGAGCCACATTAAAGCTTTTATCAATGGCCTTATCTACATTACCATCAATAATAATGGAATCGACCTGGTTAAGAATTGCAGGCAATCTGTTACCGCTACTTCTTAATTCGCTATCACTGACTTCGTCTTCTGAATTTCTTACCAAATTATTTACAATACGTAGCCTTCTGGCAAACTGCTCACAGCTAATACCTTTTTCCTCTTTATGCAGAAGATAAGAAATGATTGCATACAAAATAACAACTCTGTTCAACGGAAATCTTCTGTTTCTTCCTGTCGATTCTGCAAAACTATTCAGGCAATCAGCAAAAATATCTATATCGCCCCTAAACTGAATCTTTCCCGGCTCATGATTATCGGAGATAAATTGCTCCAGAAAACATTTTGGTGTCAGACCGTTTTCTAATGAACACCAACAATCAAAATATTGTTCCAATGTATCAATGTGACTTTCTATATTTTCAACATCTTTTGAGAAATACTTATTTAGTAGGAAAAATTCATCATAGCTTCTTCCTTGAGGGCTACCTCCTTCGTGGTAACAAATAATATCACAGATGAATTTAAAGTATCTGAGGAACTCATCATCAATTACATTATCATCACCACGGTACATCCAAAGCATATCAGTCCAGTTAATATCTATCTTTGACATAATAACCTTTGCACGCTCTGGATTGATTTCCTTAAGGTTGCGCTCCAGCTCAGCCTTAAAATGTTCAAACTGAGTAAGAGGCTTTCCCCTTGAATTCATTTTGATATAGAGTTCATCTGTTAATCCCATATCTTTGATAGGCAGAAAATAAAATGAGATTGCTCCATTCAAAAGCTTATCCCAAATTCCGCTCATATCCGCAAACTTACCAACTATTGCATCTATCATTACGAGCATAGAGCTAATCGTAGGATCCTTTTTCCATTCCAACGGGAACCACGCTTGATCCACAATTTCTTCAGAAACCTTTACATCAAATGAAGGAGTGAAGCTTACAAGTTCTTCACAAAACTCTCTGGCGCTATACCTGGTTTCATAGCTAAAGTCTTTAAGAAATGCATACTCATCCTCTGCTACTCCTTCTTTTTTGGCAGCATACCAGTGAAGGAGAAATAACGTTGTAAGTCTCTGTTGTCCATCAAGAGGTGTTAGCACACCTTTGTCATCAATATCACCATATACAAAATCAAGTGTAATCGGATCCTCATCCAATGCATCATGAAGAGAATCCAAAAATCTATTTCTCACTCTTACAATATCTGCAGTCTTGCGCCCCTGCGCATAATCTCTCTGGATAATAGGTATCGATATCTTATTTACTTTGAGCATTCCATCTGCGGACTCAACTTCTGAGCCAAGTATTTCGGCAAATGTATGTAATGTTGTACTCATTATTCATCGACCTCCTTCTCCACAGCAACTTCCTCTTTGAGGTACGGTTTCAGCACCTCATTAATGCCATTTACATACGCAATTCTATCTGCGGGTCCCCAAAAATGAATCTGGTTGTCCTTTGACTTTGTATAATATTTCAAGAACACCATCTTTGTGCAAAATGGTATGTACTGTCCTTTTTTATCCATTTCTATAATTTCATTTCTCTTAACATCGAATGTTGAATTGTTAAGAGCTGCATTGTCTACTGAATTGAGCAATGCCATATTTGAAATGGAATGCATATATTCAATACTTCCTGGAGCAGACAAAAGGGCAGATACTCTCTCCCTAATCGCTTCAAAATCACTACGAACAAGGTTAGGATTATCAATTGCTGCTTGCATTTCCTCTACTAATCCTTCTTCTGCTTTTCCCACAGCCTCTACTGATGGAATATGTAATTCCAGCCAATTCTTCCACACTTCCATTGTTTTCAGACCTTCTGACTGCTGTGCATGAATGTGCTCAAGACTCCAGGTTGCACCATTCTTTTGCTTCTTAAATTTATCAAAAGGAAATCTCTGTGCTTCTCCATCAATTTTTCTAACGGACTCTACATTAAACAGAAGAAGCAGGGTACTTATTTTCTTATATCCAGAAGCGTCTTCATAACTAAGATCTGCATAATTATCTTTTACAAAGATGCTCTCACGAATTTTGTCATCTAATCCAGCTGCAAAATCCTTTTTTTCTTCCCTTCAGCTATATCAAATACATTCTGCAGTGTCATAAAATCCGAAGCAATTAAATACCCAATCTTGTGATAAAGAGTATGGTCTTCAAACCAATCCTTTAATACAAGGAATGTCCTCTGGATTCTATTCCAAACTTTTACCAAATCCTTTTCCTGCTTCCTGATTTCATCGAACACAAAGAATGTATAGTTCTTATCTTTAGATTCCTTTGGCTTTTTAGCAATCAAATCAAGTACCAAATCTATTCTTGTTTGATAAGCACCTCCCCTAGAATCGTTAGTCAGGAAGTACCATAAAGAGTCGTCATGCAATTCTTTTTCAATATTATCCCATTGTAAAGAGATTTCTTCCTGTCTCTCCCTGCTCATGTTATTCACATCACGGCTCAAAAACATAGCTTTTACAAGTTCAGCACTTGTAAGCGGAATCTTTCCAATATTCAAACGTGTAAAAAGTGCAATAGGATCCTCATCGGAGCCCACTTCATACCAGATTACTTTTACATACTTCACAAGGTAACCATACATATCATCGGCGACAACTACGCTGTCCTCCTGGCTGTTAAACCAATTGTCTATGGTTTTATAAGCATGATATATATGGAAAAAGTCAATGTTATCATCTGCCAAGGATTCATCTATATTCTTCAAAAACTCCGCAGACTTAATCCTTGTTTCATATACCAACTCAAATTTCACATCTATACGAGGCTTATATTCCTTTTTGATATATGAAAGTAAAATATATAATGTTGTAAGTCTCTGCTGACCATCTATCAGCTCATATCTATCACCATCTCTTCTTACCACCACAGGCTGAAGACAGTAATTATTTAAACCATTTCTGTAAATATCTTCTAAAAGTCTTGTAACCTCATCCTCACCCCATCGGTATCCTCTTTGATATGATGGAACGTAAAACTTTCCGTCTATCGAGCCAACCAACTTGGTGTCAAGTATTATTTCAGTTGTATCTATCATGTAAACTTCCTCCTATCTCCACATAATCCGAAATCATTCATCATTTTCGTACCTTCTGATAATATGCTTTATCTTATCAACCGGGTATGGAGCATCCTCTGCAGTGTGATATTCGATACTATCAATCTCGACCAACACTTCCTTATTATCTGCTCCCACCGGAACTATTACGGTATCACCCGGTTCCATCTTGTCATCATCTGTTAAATAGCAATATATCTTTCCAGAACCAAATTCAACATTACAAAAAATAAGTTCGTCCTTTTTACGAATCCTTTTTCCATATACTGACGGTTCAAGGATTTCTCCTATACCGTAAAACAACATAAAATCACGAATGCTATCTGCTACCTCATCAAAATCCGAAGGCAATCCATTCTTATCAAAAGTTCCTGTAAGGATCCTCTTACCTGCTCTCTGATATTGGACTTCAATCACATAATCTTTTGTTTCCAACGGATTAAATAATGCATCCTCATCATTTCCCTCGATATATTCAAACAATCCGTCCTCTTCCAGCGTTTCCAGAAGTGACGAAATGCCACCTTCAATTTCATATTCTCTTTTAATCTTGCAGCCGCTTCCAACATTTTGAATATGAGTAAGCGTCTCTGTCGAGCGATCAATAAATATGCTTTCGCTGTAATCCCATGTAACATACTCATATGAAGCATCTTCAGGCAAAACCCTAGGTTTTATTTTTGTCACACGATGATAATCTATTTTCAACGTTTCAATCTGATCCGGTGATTCTTGTCCGTCAAACATAAAAAGCTCTGGCATATCCAACACAGTTCTAAATTCTTCCGATATACTTATCAGTTCATCCACTATAGGACATAGAGAACCTTTGAATAAGAATTCCTTATTGTCTGTGTTTGTAAGAACCAATTCCCACGAACCAACATCTGTTGCAAATGCAGCATCAAATTCATTTGAAAAATAATTCTCCAAAAGCGAAAGAAGCTGTGTTGCTTTCGTTACATCAATCTTGTAATTCTTTTTCTCAACCTGGTTATATTTCTCCCCATCACCAAAACAGTAATCAGAGTAGTAAACTCTTCCATCTGCCGTAATAGTCAAATGCTGCTCAACTTCATCTGTTGCCTCTGGACATGGACCATATCCCAAGCAATTTGAGGTGAGCCTCATCTTTCTCACATTTCCTGAGAACAGAAATCCTTCATCCTCAGATTCTGCCGTTAATCTTTCCAATCTTCCCAATGCAGTAATAAACCAAGCTCTATTGGCCGCATCCGTAATTGATTCTCCCGGACCTGCCCAGTGATTAAAGTATCTCCATTTTGAAAAGATTGCCAATCCGATGAGCTGAACATCATCAATTGAATCAATCACCTTATCCAGTTCCTTCCAATCATTGAAAACATTCTTCTCAGGAAATGCATTTGTGATAGCTTCACCACAATCCATCTTGAATTCAAAGGAAAAACAATCATCAGCAAAAGACTGATTCTCTACTATTTCCATATCTGTGGTATTTTTATTGCGAAAAATGTCAAACCACTTCATCGCAAAATCATGTATCTTACTCATAGTACCACCCCATATTACCACCCCATATTACTATTTATTTCTTTTAACGAATTCTCTATATTCATCTCTGACCATTGCATATGAAATCATATTTACAATGAGATTGATTACATCTGGATCATCTAATCTCCAAAGTTTATCATTTGTCAGACTACCCAAGAAAAATTTGTTACCCGATAAAATCTTTGGGTA
This sequence comes from uncultured Dorea sp., assembly GCA_910578865.1. Classification (GTDB taxonomy): domain Bacteria; phylum Bacillota; class Clostridia; order Lachnospirales; family Lachnospiraceae; genus Dorea_D. The sequence continues at coordinate 7,517 of CAJTRM010000027.1, read as the reverse complement.
TCTTTCCTCTACAAACATCCTCAATTCAGATACTTTCCCACTTCCCATCTTTCCTACCGCTATTTTACCATGATGAAAAAAATCTACCTTAGTACCCGTTACTATCAGATTATCATCAGCTACCAATTGAAGTGCGTGATGCGCATCCTTTTCGTCATCGTGTGCAACCGCAATACAAGTTTTCACCTTTTCAGGATTACTACTTTTGCTATACGTTGTTACCCCGATAGAATAAAACTCTGTATTCTCTCCAACCTTTACAAGAAGCGATCTATACGGACCGTAAAATTTACCCCCTGATGCATTTCCATAAGAAAGCATTCTCACACCAAAATCCTCTATGAGTTCAAATATCCCATAATTGCCTGCAGGCATTTTTACTCTACTATCCAAAAGACCTTCCCATAAATTAAATACTGGAACCGCAATATGCATTGGAGTAAGCTTACTGATATCTAATTCATAATCATCTTTTTCTCTTTCAGCAAAATCTTTCTCCAAGAAATCACGCAATCTTTCAAATGGGATTCTAGGCGGCAATTCTCCTAAATCAAGTTCTTCATAAATATCTGATAGCATATCCTTGTAGTTTGGCAAGGTTGCTATATCTATATATTCTTCTTTATCATAATCATATTTAAAACAGTATTCCTCGACACCGTTTACAAGCATTGCATAATCTGCACCAATCAGATCACAATACTCCATCATCTGTTCCCTGGCTTTCAAATCCAGATAAACATCCGAAGCTTTACATTCAATAACCGCAATCGGTCTTTCGATTCCTTCTTTATCTATTTTATGTATAACTATATCGGCTCTTTTTTTAGAATCTATTCCGTAGTGCGACAAATGCTGTTCGACAATAAGCATTTCTTTCGGCACCCCAAGCTCATCCAATAAATATGAAATCGTCTTCTGTCGTACTGTTTCTTCCGGTGTTATATAAATTAATTTTTTTCTGATAGGATCCAGATAACAATCCTTCCCGTTTCTTTTGTATATTGGTGGTAATTTGCCTTTTTCCATTCTATTCACCTCATCTTATAGTTCCTGATGATATCATCCTATCAAAATAGCTGTCCCAATAAACGGACTTATAACGCACTTTTTCCGCTTTTTATCCATTCATCTAATTCTGATTTTTTGAATTTCCATAGTTTCCCTATCTTATGAGCTGGAATATCTGTCTTTTTAATCCAGTTGCGAACAGTATCTTTTGTTACATCCATATAATTTGCTGCATCCTCTAAACTAATCCATTTATCCTCGTTAATCTGGTTCATAAAACAAGCCCTCATTATAAAACACGCATATACGTTTCCACGATAAATAATAACAGATTTTTTGCCTTTTCTCAATGATTTGATATGATTTCGTGGTATTTCATAGTATCTTAATGCAAAAAAATAAGACCTATAAGGCTTTTACACCTCATAGGTCTCCTCATTACACTCTTTCACAATACGACAACGCAATCCACCCAGCACTGGATTTCAACCTTCCCCATCCCTTATCAGAACCTTTACCTTCTCTGACCTCTAATATTGTGAATATTCCAACGCCAGTGTACTGCCCCGTCTTCGCCGTATTCGTTCCAGCCCCCTTCCTGATATTCAGATCAGGAATACTTACCTTCACCAGAAACGGACAATCCTTATTAGTCATCCCATCCACAGCACCTTCTGCCACCTCAGGATAAACCTGCTTTCCATTCCAGTCATAAACCTCATATCCCGGATGCTTATCAGCCATAGCTTTCGCATTAGCAAGAATCGTATAAGCTCCAAGCTGAGAAGCAATATCCTCCCAACTCTTCCTAACTCTATAATACTTCACCACATCCGAAGCCTCACCAGCTACATCATACTGAGTCAGTTTCCACTTCTCAATGATGCTGCAAATTTTTTCTACATAGGTCAGCGAAGTCGCATAGCCACCATCCTTGATGATCTGCACCGCCTTCTTATAATCCGTACATCCCTTAAGCCCATCATATCTGAGCTTGCTACCATTCTTCGCTCCAAGCAGATAAGCACTATGGTCTGCAATGGAATCTTCCACACAGCTGTATCTTCTGAAATCAGCTGTAATAGTCACATAGCTGCCATCCGCATTCTGCTCCTGAGTTTTCTTTGTATAAACAGAACTGCCATCCCAGGTAGAACCACCCCAGGTATTGCCTGAAAGTGATTCCTTCATTCCAAAGCAGTTATTCGCCCCCTGAGCCAGTTCTGATTTTCCATACCCACTTTCCAAAATAAACTGAGCCATAGACACGGATGCCAAAATCCCTGACTTCTTCTGATCTGCCGTATACAAAGGCCCAACCTTTGCAATCACCTGTCCCGCCGTGAGATTCTGGAACTCTCTTGCCTGCATACCGGAAGGAATTACCTCAGCTTCTCCACCGCTAAGTCTCGCTGTAACCTTCGCAGCCAAATCACCCAGCCTTGCATAAAGCCAGTTCCCCGGACAGCTCTTATTGGCAAACCATCTGTGAACCGTGATGAGCATTTCATTCTCCTTCGGCTGATAGCACAAAGACTTGTCCTTATCTCCAAACCAAAGCAGCTTCTTCTTTCCATTTCTCTGGCAGATATCCACGCACAAATCAATCAGCCTGTCATAGACCACCTCATTCATGGCATAAGGTTCCACCTTGCCGGAAGCACACTCAATGGTAACCGCCCTTTGGTCATTCTCGTTGCTGGATGTACACCAGGAACGATTCTTCTCTTCCACATACATTCCAACCCTGCCATCCTTATCAATGCCATAATTAGAAGAGGCCTGGGTGGATGGTCTGTAAAACCAATCCCCCAAGCCTTCTGCGCTGCACTGTCCCACAACACAGTGCGGCGATATTCTGTCAATTCTCTTTGTTCTCTGTCCGGAATGATTCGGACTAAGCAGCGTAAACGCCACCAAAGGACTATTCGTATATCCCATACTTACTCACCATCCTTATCCTCTTCACCGCGATCATGCAGCTGCTCCAGCACCTTCTTGAGTTTCTCCGGAATCGGCAATCCCAAATGTGCCGCATTCTCAAGCAAAGAAATCCCTTCATTACTGAGATAGAAAAAAATCACCGCCGTTCTCAAAATAGAACCATTTCCGATGACCTGCACATCCAACACATTTGCAATTCCTACCAACATAAAGATAAGTACCTTCCTGCAGATTCCCTTGAAACCCACTTCAGAAGAAAGCTTCTTATCGGAAATCGCACACATAATTCCTGTGATGTAATCCGCCACCACAAATAAAAGCAATGCTAGAATCAAACCATCACACCCTCCCAGGAAGTAGCCAAGCCAGCCACCGATTCCCGTAAACACCAACTGCACCATACTCCAAAACTCTTTCATATCCTCTGTTCCTCCTTAAAAAATTGTATAGAAAAAGCAGCTGCACGCCCTAGAGCAACTGCCTCATCCCAAAATACTATCCCTATGAGCTTACCTCTTCCGTCAGCTCATAGGTAATCTTCATCGTCTTATCCGTTGTCTTCACCACGGCAGTACTTAAGTTATTGATACTGGCCAGATACGGTGTCAACAGAAAGCACATTCTGTAATCAGAACCATAGTTACCGCCCCAGCCAAAGCAAAATTCCTTGTACTGAAAAAGCGGCGTACCCAGATTCAGAAGCCTTGTGCTTCCCACTGTCTGCACCACTGTATCATCCGGCTTAATCTGGTAATCCCATCCGATGATCAGGTCATTTACCATAAACAGATAATTCGCACAGGTTCCGGAACCGGTCTGCGATTTTCCCTCTGACGTAAATCCAAAGGGAATCAGAGTCACATCCGTGGAATTACTGAGATTAATCTTGTAAATGCCTGTATCATCATAAGCTGTCAGATACAGATAGCCATTACGGATGACACCTCTCACAGATCTCTGGGCATAGGTATCCACCTTAAAGCTTCCAATTGCCTTAAGGCAGGCATTGGACAGTGTCCATATACCTTCTGTCATGGTGTAATCATCCTTCTTAATCTTCACCCAGTACATCTTGGCATCCCCAGAAGAATTCGCCTGATTAGCAAACCCATACCAGTATCCGTCATGCCCATCCAGAAAATCTCCATAAGGTGTATAGCTTCCAATAAACTTAAAAGTACTGCAGGGAATCACCTTCTCTTCCAGCAGGTCATTGGTCGTATCATTCAGTCTGTCATTCAGTCCCAGTGTAAACACCGGAAGCCTTCTCTTATGGATAACCACAGAGCTGTCCTGGAATCGCATACTGATTAGGATATTGTTCTCAAAATCCACCTCCACCGCACTGAACAGCTCTGCAAGCTCTTCCACAGTCTGCGTCTCCAGTCTTGTTTCCATGATCTGATAAAAGGCAGCCTTGGAATTCTCCATACTGCCATAAGCTGCCACACCGCCCTGTTTGGAAGTCAGTGCCACTGCGGCAATGGTTCCATTTCCCTGACTTGGTGTAAACTCCCACACAAACCGGTAACCATTATCAAGTGGCTTACTCTCTGTCAGATTCATACTTCCCCTTGCCACATCCGCCGTGGCATTGACATCGTTGGACGCATAAGCCACAGGAAGCTTTGCCGTGGATGGATAAATATTGTCCGCATCCTCTGTCAATGCTTCCGAATAAAGCAGTATGCCCCCAATCATGTTAGGGCAAATAGGAAGCATGTTATCATTCCAGAGAAGATGTGTATCATACTCCCCGGCCACAGAATAAAAAATACCCATAGGATTCAATCCCAGGATATGATTTACCGCATTCGTCACCATATTTTCTTCCTGCACTCTTTCCACCACTTCCCCAGTGGCGTCATCGATCATCTCGATGACCATATTTCCTTTCAGTTTCATCCTTACCTACCTTTCCACCGGCATAGCAAACGCGCCGATTCCAAATCTTCCATGAACCACATCACTGTAAGTTCTCTTTACAAGCTCATCAATCTTCCATGTGATATTCTCATCAACAGCAGCCATCTGAAGCACACCACCGACTTTTACTTTCTTAATGGTTTCCTCTATCTTAATCTCACCATCCCAGGCTTCCCCGGCACCCATTGACTGACCCATAATCGCAGCAAGACAATCTCCGGTATCCACCGTAACCGTTCCACCCGTTGCCCTGGCATACACATTGAAAATGTTTCTGTAATTCGCCACCAGATTTTCAATCGGATAATACAGCATGATGGAATGCTTTCCGGAATGCCAGGTTTCTTCCGGCTGATGAATCTCAATGATGCTGTCATTGAATTCAAAAGTAAAATGAACCACCACCTGCCCATCTTCCTTCCAGACCACAGGCAGTTCCACAGATAATGTCTGCTCTTTTGTATTGCCAATCACAACAGGTTCTTCTGTTGCAACAGCACTATCCGAACCTCCACCGGTTTCATCCACAACATCAGTCCCCGCAGCATCGCTATCAGTTGTTCCGCTATCCGTAGTTACCTCATTACCTGCAGTACCCTCTGCCAAAACTTCTTCCACTTCCACCGAAGGAATCAGCACATCCCCTCTTGCAACCACAGACCTTTCCACCTGGTCAGCACTCACTCCCACAATCACAGATCCAAAGAACTGCGCCATAACCGCTTCATTCGGTGCAAACTCAATGGAAATAATCTTCACATCACTCTCACCAACCGTAAAAGAGCTGGCATCGGTAAAGGTATGAATACCAATCTTGCCAGCCTCTTTATTATCTATAATCTGGTTCAAGAGCCCTGAAATATTCTTGTCATTCTTTGACTTGGCATGTGCCAGCCTTGGATTCTTACCAACCCCTTTCAGCGTATGCTTTCCTCCAATCTTACACTGCATGGAAGTAATGGCGGATATCCTGTTTTCGTCTGCCTGTCCTCCCTTGAACCGGATCACATCTCCTAAATCCAGAGCAGGATTTCCAATAGTATCGGAATCAAAAGGCACATAATCCACAACTGATAAATCATTCAGGATATTCATACACAACTGCTCTCTTGTTTCCTTCAGACCAAACTGCAACAGCGGATTCACACCCAGATTCATTGTCAGCCCATCATCCGGATCCAGATGATAATACTCTGCCGTTTCCGTTTTCATGTTGGTAGAAGAAACTGCTGTGTATCTTGTGATAAAATCGGAAAAACTGCTTGTAAAGCGGTGCTTTGTTTCCAGTTCCATCACCGACTCATTGCCATACTTCCTCAGCTCCAGCTTGCCCTCCCGGTTGATACAGAAAAACCCACCAAGAACCTGCCCCACATAGTAGAGCACGTCCCGGTAGGTCTCAATATCATTCTCTGTGTAAATGGAAAGCAGCTCGGTTCCATTTGGCATCGCCTCGTATTCTTCCTGACTCTGTGCCATCTCCACCTTACAGGCCTTACAGCACAGGTTCACAAAATCATACACCGTACCAATAGTTTCAAATCCATTGAAGCTCTTATCAAACCGGAGCATGTAATCATAGGCTTTCAGTTCCAAAGTCTTGATATTTCGATTAGCCTCCGACACCTCAAAGATTCCCATCGGTACCTCTTCATAAGAGCCATCCGACAGTCTTAAATGATAGAACAATTCCACCAGAGCATCTTCCAAAGTATATCTGTCAATATCAGATAAAAGAGTGATTCCCATTTCTGCTGCATACACCGTACCAAGTTCAATCTCAGTAGAACCGCAGCACTGACTGGAAATATAACCACTTCCCTTTACGATATCATCAGCTCCGAACTCATACGAGGCACCTTTTGTTGTCGTTATCCTTCCTGTCCAATAGTATCTTCTTGTGTTCTCCTGCACCGCCTGCAGGAATGCCTCACTCACTGGGTACAAAAGACCACCTTCCTTCCATAGAAAAAGCACCAGTCAACTTAATGACTGATGCCTCAAAAAATTAATCTCTTTAAACAAACCTAGATTATTTCCAGTGTTTTAATCCAGGAACCACTGACTCCATGTGCGCACGTACCTGTTCTGCCGGCCATTCCTCAGTAGCCATGTGTTCAACACAAAAATCTATCAACTGTTCCTTACTGGAGTATTTGAATTCTCCATCCGCATAACACCATTTACAATAGTCTTCATTGAAATTGCCATCCGGATCCTTACTGGTAGTATCATCTCCAAGCGGCATACCACAACACTGGCAAATCAACTGCTGTGGAGAACCCAACAATGTATTAATAATAACTCAAACTTCGCACTTGCATAAGTGCCTATGCACCTTGAAAATTCAATAAAAACTGGCAATAAAATAGCATGAAACACTCTGGTTTTGGTATAATTGAATTGCTCAGAAACAACATACCACCGGAGGCTCATGCTATGAATAACAGTATAACACAAGACAGCCAGAATGATAACCAGATTTCTAAAACTATCAAAAAATTTTTCTCCAGATTCCATGTGACGTCTGCCCTGAAAACGGCGGGCGCTTATCATAAGAAAGGCACGCCTGTGACACAGATTTTTCAGTATCTGTTTCTTCTGATCTTTTCAAACAGAAGCATGTACATGAATCT
>CAJTRM010000026.1 GCA_910578865.1 uncultured Dorea sp. | reverse complement strand
GGTAAGTGCCAGAGGATTTCTTATTTTGTCAAGGTACGGATTATTACCTACTTACTAATAAAAGGAAAATCTTATTAACAAGATTTTCCTTTTATAGCATTTTCCGCATCTTCCCGCCGAATTCTATAATATGATAATACTTTTAAACAATCTTCATCTGTTACTGTTTCTTCATAATTATCAAAAACATTGCTACAAATAATTGGATTAACTATGTTTTTCTGGGTATCAGTTAACGCACTATAATGTTCCCACCATTCTTCAGTCAGACCACATTCCTCAAAATAAAATCTATAAATAATCATTGCTTCCGGCATAAGCAATAGCTTTTTAAATTCTTCATCATTTTTTCCAAAAGCTTTTTCAAAAAATTCTTTTCCTTTTCCAACTTTTCCTTTAGTTGAATTTAAAACTGCTTGAATAGTTCGAATATACTTTCTTGTCCATTTTTTTCCTATATAATCTCTATTGCTAAAATAATCCGGATCTTCAATTGGATGATATTTCATTGGAAAGGAATATATGCTAATTCCAAGCTCTTCACACAAATCTACATTCAACTTAAGGCGCCAATATAATTCTAATGGTTCATCTTCAAAATTATATAAAACATAATTAGAAAGGCTCGTATGTCCATGACGAACTGCAGTTCTGACTGCTTCTTCATAGCGTTTATGTAAATTCCAATGATCAAACGCAATACGAACGGGTCTCACCGGTATCTCAAACATTTTTTCCATGTTATCATCATCAATTAATCTTGAATCAATTCCCTGGTTAAAGTCAACATACCGTTTCCGTCCCTTTCGTTTATAAAAATCTTCAAATAACGGTTTTACAGTATCGTACGTTTCAAATATAGCTTCTTTTTTAGCTGTATAATCATTTAAAAGATAATGTTCTTCTAAAAGATCATATATTTCTTGTATTTCTTCACCATATTTTTCTATTAATAATTTATATTGTCTAACAACTGTCTTTATATAACCACGTTCATTATATCCTTCTCTAAGATTTTTCACTGCTATTTCAAACATATTTGGAGGTACAAATGTACTTCCAACTGTAAATCCGGCTTTTTTTATTTCCTCAATAATGTAATTATATTGACATGATGCCAATACATTATTGTCTAATAATAACAAATCTTTTTTTCCACCAAATTTTTTATTAGTATATTCGATTTGTTCAGTGATTGGGAGAAAATCTTTGTATTCTGGTTCAAGCTTTGGAACTGCACAAAACGCACACTTATTAATGCATCCTCTTGTCATATATGCTAAATATCCGTCATTTGCAGGATAAACATAATCAATCTCCTCTAAAATCGAATAATCAAGAGGTAATATATCGATAATCATATCATTTCCGGAATCCAATTGTCCTGGTGTACTTAATGTTCCTACATATGGTCTAATTCCTGTAGCTTCCTCTACTTGATCCGGTAAAATGGATGCCATGACTCCACCGACCATAACATCCTTTTCATTCTTGCAAAGTTGTTTCACAAAATTAATCGTTTTTACTGTAATATCCCAATAAAATGTAAATAAAGTAGTGACTCCAACTCTATCATATATTCTATTTTCCGGCTTAAAATATTCCTTATTTCTAAAATATTTTCTGTAATATTTTAAAAGTTCAAAAATAATAATATTTTCATTGACCAATGGTATTTCTTCTAATGCATCTTTTGTTCCTCTTGAAATATATTTACATATTTGTGGTTTGTATTTTTCCCAAAAAATAGTATCATCATTGGCATACAACTGTTTTAAAAGTGCTTCATATGTATTATTTAAGACTAGTTCTTTAAGATCTCCCTTAAAAAAAGTGACATCATCTCCCAATCTTCTATAATATGTTGCAATTTTCATAAGGCCCATTGGGGGATATTTGTTTTTATAATTTGGTTCAACAAGTAAAATCTTTCTCATTTATTTACTTAACTCTTCCTGTATTTTTTTAATTACCATTTCTGAATAGTCTTTAGGCAAAATCATTTTGATAATATTATAAATTCGTGCAATAAGTTTTTGTTCTTTTCTTCCATATCTAGATAACGATTGGGTTAAATATTTGTTTCCCTTATCATCTTTAACTGAATCATTTTTCTTCTTTTTTGCTGTTTCCTCTGTTGATTCTGAACGTTTATAAGTCTTTTCTATTTCTTTAAAAACTCTGTTAAGTACTTCATTTTCATCAGCATCTTTACGACGATTCTCTATTTCGCGTTGTGCTTTAGCCGATTTTGCTCGTCCTTCTTCAAGTTCTTTTTTGGCTGCTTCTCGTTCTTCTACATCGATAAATTCCGCATTTTCCAACTTCTTTTGATATTCTTCTTCTTTCTTCTGAAAACTACTTACCGCTTTTTGCGCACTTCTTACTTTACTCGCATAGTGATATAAATCATATAATTCTGTATAGAAGAAGTAATGTAATGCTCTTTCGAATTGTTTTGTTGCAGAATTCGGATTAAAATAATCTCTTCTTGCGTTTGGTATTAAACCATTATCGATAGCAAAAACTTCGCCAATAAAATAGCTATTTCCACGTTGTTCCTTATAATATTTAGGATAACCAATTGTTGCTTCATGACCAATTTGGATATTTTCTTTTCTTAAACGAATACAACGCATTTCGTTTATAACAGGAATTTGTTTTTCGTATTTTGCAATTCCATACCACATCCAAGCAATAGGTTTTCCATTATCGCCTTTAAAAATTTTGAAATCAACGTCCGTAATTTCATCGTATTCTTTCTTATTATCTGCTGTACCTTCATACAATTTAGTTTTATACGGCTTAAACAACTGATTTCCATTTACTGTAATAACATATTCATCAATTTTAAAATTATTTTTTTCTGCAAATTCCTGTATTTTAGATGAAAATATAAAATAATTTGCATAAGGAATCGGAGCTACTGCTTGCAAATATTTTATAACCTGTTCCTCATCTAATAAATCATCACTTTCAAAAATAACATCTTCCATAATTACTTCAAAAAAATGCTCATCTTTGTCCGCAGGTTTATATTCAATTTCAGTAATAGCATTAATTAACTCTTCTGACGAAGGATGCTGTTTTGGATCATCTACGATTTCCTTTAGTTTAACCCCGTCCCATGTAACAATAGATTCCTTATCTTCACCCTTAGCAGTCGTGCGAAAAATTAATTTGTCACAATATCCAAGACCTGCTAACCTTCCAATTCCTCGAAATCCTTTTTCCGTATCTCTATCTTTATCCGAATCAGCTACATCTAGCATTTTTTTCTTAAACGAATGCATCGAAATGCCGCACGCATTATCATATACACATATTTTCCGTTTAGAATATTCAATAGAAATATCAATATATAAATCATCAGCACTCGCAAGACCACTACTTATTGCTTTATCAATAGAATCAGCCGCATTCTGTACAAATTCTCTATAAACGGTATAGCTATTCTCATACATAGCAACCGTTAAATTTTCAAGGAAATTTTTTCCAACAGCCATTTTAAATTCTCTCCCTATTGTTTATATTGTTTGTAAATCGGCTTAGGAAATTTAATATTTAATAACGACCGAAATACAGGATTTTGTACTATATATTCACCTTGTTTTAAACGTGTCATCATATTTTTATACACTGAAGGTACAAATTTATAGTCTGGTTTTGCTATTTCAATTGCATTCGTTCTTCCGTATGCATGTGTGGAGCAGTTACCTGTCACACGATTGTGTATCGCACTTCTAAATTGTTCTGCAGAAAAAAGAATAATTCCTAAAGAACGTCCTCTTTCTGCAATATCTAAAATTTGACGCAAAATCGGAGAACTTTTTGGAGTATCCGTCGATGCATATTTATTAAGTTCATCAATAAAAATAATTATTTTTTTGGGTGGATCAACATCTTTATCTTCACTAAATTGTCCCAGTTGTAAGTCATAGATTGTTCGAATTGCATCACCAAAAACGAATCCTTGCATATCCTCATTTAATTTTGCGATATCAATAACATGAACTTCATCTTTTTTTATATGCTTTAAAGCTTCTCCTATTCTAACTTCTTCTCCATTATCTCGTACAGAATCAAAGATTTCATTTCTATAAATAGATTTTCGAATAATTCTATTGAATTTACGCCAACTATTTACTGTTATTTCCTTATCTCCACCAGAACCTGCTTTACAGTAGTTCTGAACCTCATCTAGAAAATCATCCCAGCCATCGAGCCCACCAAAGCTTCCCTGATTAGAAATGATATAATTTAAAATAGAGTCCATTGTCTGCTGTGGATCATCCATACTAGCAAACATTAAATCTAAATTATCTTTATCCTCTTCGTATGAATATTTATATAAATGCGCTTTTCCTTGGCTTCTTTGGTTATCATATGCTTCCTTATGTAAATAGGTATTACCAACCTTGTTTGTTGCATATGGATAATAGTATTGTACATTTTTAAAAGGCTCAGTCGACATCTGCAATTTCTCATAGAGAGCATATGTTGCTTTTTTTTCAGCAACAGACTCATACTCGTTAGGTTCATCTAATGCAAGTAAATCTTTTCCTTTTACATTAAACAAAACAAATGCAACATCATCATCGTTATCTTGATTACTCATGCATTTATCTTGAATCGCTTTCAACAAAAACATAGCATATGAAGTTTTTGCAGCAAGGCCCGATATACCCGAAATATTTAGATGAGCACCTTCTGGTCCAATTAAAAAACGAGAATCCATCTGAACAGGTAACGTAATTTTATCTTCGTCTCCGTTATACATTTCCAAATACCCACATGTAACAGGATTTTTAACGTTTTTTAATCCCAAAGCTTCTGCAACTTCATCCTCATTTGCTAATTCAACTTTCTGATTATTAATCAATGGAATATAAATATTACCTGTATTTCCGATGACTTTTGCTTTAACATAATTCATTCCAATACGATGAGTATTTTCTGTAGCATCTACATCTCCAAAATCGTTAGATACATAATCTGCCAAAAAATTTGCAGTATCTGTAATATGTGAAATCTCTTCGATGACGCCATATGAAATACTATTCTGAAGATGACTAATCTTTACAACATCAAACGGATTTAATATTAGATCCTGTTTTGTCCAAAAATAAAAGTCATCTATTGTTGACGGATTTTTTTCCGTTGCAATTACTTTTCCGATTACTTTTCCCATAATTTTATCTCCTAAAAAAGATTCAAAAACATTGTATCACTAAGATACTTGCTTTTAGCAAAACATTCAGTTACATAAACTGGATACAAATGATTTGCCCACCTGCTGTCGGCCCCATAGCAAACAGGGTTCCTTTCATTTATGATATTTGCAGAAATTAAATCAACTTCTTCTGTTTCAAGGCCATTATGAATTTGTTCATCTGTTACTAATATTTTTTCTATTTTCAGAATACCATCAAAAGTATTAGTTGTATATCGCTTGTCCCTTATCCTTAAATACCAGACTGCATATTTCATACCGTCCAAACGTGGAGAACTATACATACTTACTGGAGTTCTATGATATAGTGGAAGATCTGCAATCATATTTGAATTATTTTTTCCCTTTTTATCCTTACAATTCTCAGGGTTAAATGATTTTGACACTCCCACAACGTAACTGAAATTTTTTTGAAATTGACGTTTTTCTCTATCATTTCTTAAATGATCAACTCTATATTCCAAAGATCCATCTTTTAACAAATAATTCCTGCTATTTATTTTATGTTCAGCGACTAACTTCGTCACCATTGATATCTCTCTTTGGATCATCAAATCTTGAATAACAGCTATCCCTTTTCCCTCTATTCGTTCAAATTCATCCACTTTTGTAGAGTAAGGAATAACATCGGTAAATTGGATCCCTACTGACTCTAAATGAGAATCTTCATTGAGTTTTTTACATAAATTCGCAAAAAAAACCTTCTTGTTCCAATCACTTTGACTAGCAATTTTAGGCAAAGCAATTGCTAATCTGCGATCAAAATCATAACGATGCATTTCTTTGTTTATACGTTGACAACAACTAACGCCCACTTGACCAGCAATAATTGGGTACACTTTATTTTTATATGCAATATCATCAACTTTATAAGTATGCCTTGATCCATCTAAAAAAAATCCAAAAAGTGCTCTTCCTTTAGATAATGTATCCGCTGTATTCTTTAAATTTACAGATACACTAGGTGGAACTGTTTCTCCATAGCGTTCCCATGTTATCTCTTGATGATCATCATACGCAATTGATAAAACGTCTGACCCTTCATAGGTATACTTAAAAGTCTTGTAACTTTTCCCGTTTGTCTCTCGAGCAATAATATCCATTATACTACTCAAAATCTTCCCCTCGCTTCTCTGTTGGAATATAACATATATCGCTCAATTGACATTCCAGCACACGACATAATCTTACAAGTACATCTAATGAAACCATCTGGTTCTTACTTAGCTTAGCAAATGTACTGGTACTTAAATTAGCTGCAATTCTCAATTCTGTTTTTGACATTTTTTTATTTTTCATGACAATCCACAAGTTATTATAGTCAACCATCCTCATTCCCCTGTCAATGTAGCAAAATATAAGTTTATTCTAACATTTTGAAATCATCATTTCAACAAAACACTTTCGTTTTCTCGAAACAAATTATTTCAAATGCCATTTGCTGTTGTATTTTTATACTCTCGCTAATTGTATCATTCTCATCACTAAAATAAGGCCCAAAAGGGCACTTTCCCTTTGAGCCTATACACTTTATCATCTAACGTATTTTGCTTTCATTTTTCCATGTCTACACATGGGATTTTTCTCTTAAATCGCGTTCTATGATGATTCTTTCATCTTGCTGATATCCTTTGCCTGCATTTTTCTTGAAGTACTATAGGGCGAAACCAGTTTTAAAGATAATCTTCCCTTTTTGATCATATACGTTTCACTTCCATCCTCAGAAGATCCTTTCAACCAACAATCATCCGGATACTTCTCAGCAAAGGATCGTAACCGTTTCTGCAAGCTCTGATTGAAGGTATACACATCATAGAATCCATCATCTTCATTGGTCAGAATAATCGTTTCTTTTTCACACTTTAACCTTCGCATATTCTACCCTCGTTTTCTTTCCATTTCCTGATCCAGGTACCTTGGTATCGGCTTTCCGGACCGGCGAGCAATGGTAATCTGTTTCTGATGCAGTCGTTTGATCACAGATCTTCGTTTCTTAGGTTTATTATCCTGTTGCTTTCGGGAAGTCTGTTTGTTGCTGCGAGCATCAGAGGTCTTTTCCTGATTTTTCTTCTGATTATTTGTAGAACAGCCAATTCTCCCCTCCGCTTAACACCATTTTTTCATCAAATTATTTCTAAACCTCTTGAAATTCTCAGGATATATTTGCATAATAGATTCATCAGATTTGTATTAAGAACTTGTAACCTTTTGATTTTTTCTTAAAAAGAAAGGACTCCAGCCTGACACCACGTCCTTTCCCGGCTATTCCGTTGATCCCAGCGGGATCTTCCGCCACCTTCCTTTCCCTATGATATACGTAAATCCTCTTTTATGCAGCCTTTTTCACAAATTTAAACATCTCGACGAATACTCCCTCTATCTGGCTCTTTTCCAACATCTCCCTTCCCTGGCTCCTTCCTGCCCTTCCTGCCATGCCCCCGCCCGAAACCTCTCTCTCAATGGCTCTTATTCCAGACATTTCATCTCTTATAAAGACGGGGAAGTCCTGGATCACAAGATCACTGTCCGCTGTCTTTTCTGCTCCTCCTGTGGCTCCTCTCATGCCCTCCTTCCCTCTGTCCTTATCCCCTCCTTCTCTTATAGCCCTGGATTCCTCATTGCCCTCCTCTATGCGCGCATTACCAGGGCTTTCCCCACAGTGGATGCCCTCTGCCGTCATTTTGACCTGTCTGTCAGCACCTATCACAGAATCGTACTACGGTTAGCCCAGGATTCACAGGAAATGCAGCATCTCCTGGGCAGATTCCTGCAAACACTGGATCTTCTGGATATTCTTTTCCATGCGTCTCCCTCCTTGTTTTTCCGCTCCCTGAACTGCTTTTTTCTTTCTTCCGGCTATGCATTCCTACAGCCCCGGGGCAGATTCCGCCCAAAGATCCAAAAGGCCAGCCTTCCCCCACACCTCTATCAGATAACCTGACACTGTATTTCCCCTGTCTTGGATGGTACGCTGTTTCTGGAGGTGAAAATCATATGAACGAGAAAGAAAGGAACACAAAAGTAGCCGTTGCATCTATCCGTCTCGCCATTATCCAGCCCGCGTTCAACCATACCTATCCAGATATGACAAAACGGGCTTATTACGAGAGGATTTCCGAACAGCCAGTCAAACTCCCGGATGGACGGGAAGTCATTTACAGCCCCGGTACCATGTCCTGTTGGGAATCCGATTACCGCAAAGGCGGGTTTGATGCCCTGATGCCCCGGGACAGAGCTGACAAAGGGAAAAGCCGGCGCCTGGATGCGGATGCCATTTCTGCCATCTATAAAGCCAGGGAACAATTCCCCAGGCTGACTGCCACCGGGATCCGGGAAAAGCTCATTGCTGATGGCGTAATCCGGGCTTGTGATGCATCTGTAGCTACCTTCCAGCGTTTTATTAAGAAACAGAACCTCAAAGGTGCATCCGCTCCAGGACAAAGAGACCGGAAAGCCTTTGAGGAGGAATTCTGTACCGGGATGTACCAGGGGGATACCCTTTACGGCCCCTTTATCAAAGAGAACGGAGTGCGGCGCCAAACTTATTGCATTATGCTCCTGGATGACAAATCACGTATGATTGTTGGCGGCAGATTTTTTTATCAGGACAATGCAGTAAATTTCCAACAGGTGTTCAGGGATGCCTGTGCTACCTATGGAATCCCTGCAAAACTTTATGTAGACAATGGTTCCCCTTATAAAAATGTGCAACTTTCCCTTATCTGCGGGCAATTGGGAACGGTTCTGATCCATACACCTGTCAGAGACGGCGCCAGCAAAGGCAAGGTAGAGCGGAACTTCCGAACCCTTAGGACCCGTTTCCTGGATCGCATCAACCGGGACTCCCTAAACAGTATTACAGAACTAAACCGTATGCTGGCGGACTATATCCGCTCTCACAATACAGCCATACACTCTGCCACCGGGGAACCTCCCCACACCCGCTATCTGAGAGATCTGGCCCATGTCCGCATGCCGCAGAGCCGGCAGTGGCTGGAGGACTGTTTCCTCCACAGGGTCTCACGCAAAGTCCGCAATGACGCCACCATCATCCTGGACCGTACCCCTTACGATGTCCCTATGGAGTTTATCCGTTCAACGGTAGAGGTTCGGTACCAGCCGGGGGATGAGAAACACGCCTTTCTCCTTTATGACGGGAAGCGGTACCCCATCTCCCCAACGAACAAAACTGAAAATTCCAAAGTCTGCAGGAAGCAGAATTACTACGTGAACTATGGAGGTGAAGGTGAAGTATGACATCCTTTTTAAATTATTATGGCATGAGGCTGAATCCCTTTGACAAGGAACTCC
Organism: uncultured Dorea sp.; assembly: GCA_910578865.1. Classification (GTDB taxonomy): domain Bacteria; phylum Bacillota; class Clostridia; order Lachnospirales; family Lachnospiraceae; genus Dorea_D. The sequence goes on along the minus strand of CAJTRM010000026.1, from coordinate 30,975 downwards.
CTTCCGGGAATGCTTACCGGACACGGGACATGGAACAGGTACAGGGACGGCTGGAGCATCTGAAGGCACACCCCGGAATCGGACTCTTTACCGCGGCGCCTGGACTGGGAAAGACCTTTGCCCTCCGCTGTTTTTCTGAAAGCCTCAATCCCAACCTTGTAAAGTTCTACTACATTTGTCTGTCTACCGTGACGACTACCGAATTTTACCGGCAGCTGTGCGTCACTATGGGGCTGGAAGTATCTTATAAAAAGACGGTGATGTTCAAACGGATCCAGGATTATCTCTACTCCATGTGCACCAATAAAAAAATCTTCTGTATGGTATGCCTGGATGAAGCCCAGTATCTGAACCCTGACATCTTAAAGGACCTCAAAATGCTGTGCAATTTCTGTATGGATTCTAAAAACTGTTTCTCCCTGATCCTCCTGGGCCAGCCGGTACTTAACAACCTCATGATGCGCCAGCCCAATGAGGCGCTTCGGCAAAGGGTTGCAGTGAGTTACAGTTTTTCCGGGCTGTCGGAGCCTGAGGCAGCGGATTATATTCGGGACCGCATGGAGCTTGCAGGGGCTTCTCCCAGGATTTTTGATGACAGCTCCCTTACGACTGCCTGTGGAAGCTGCAACGGTTCTATGAGGGTTCTGAACCTGATCCTGACAAAAGCACTTACCATTGGAGCACAGAACCACAGACAGAACATTGATTCTGATATGGTACTGTCAGCAGTCAATGATAGTTCCCTGGTATAAACCGTTCATTTCTTTTAAAAATGTGGATTTGTTAAATAGTTGGATTTTTCCGGACAATTTAATAAAACAAAGGTTCAGGCCGTCCTTTCAGCATAGACAAGGGAGGCCTGAGAAGTAATGCACAGGATTCGCACACAATTTCAGAGCATCAAGGTGTTGGGGAGGATAACTATTGTCAGAAAGTTTTGCAGAAAGAGGGGAGAGAGCAGCCATATATGTCTTAAAAAGAGGGAAAGCGGGAAATAATCAGATAATATCTGGATATCAGACTTTTGGATATGGAAAGCTTAGAGAGAACTTGCAGTTTATATTAGAAAGAAGGCAGTTCTTTAGATTTAATGTGAGGGAATGGAGGTATTTTTATCAGATTTAATTTGATGTTTTTATTAGTCGCAATGTGACGTTCTACAGATGACATCCATCATAATCGTTGCCAGTGTGATGCGAAGATCATCCGGTTCCTCATATCCAAGACTTGCTGTTAAACTTCCCTGTGGATCCGCGTCGATCAGCAACACTTTCTTACCTTCTCGTGCCAGTCCAATGCCTACATTTACGGTTGTGGTGGTCTTTCCAACGCCGCCTTTCTGGTTTACTACGGATATAACTTTACACATGATTTCTTCCTCCTTTAATTTTCCCATGATTCTTTTTTCCATAATTTCAACAATGCCAGTATTTCCCGCTTCATCATTGCCGGTGTATAAGAATTTGGAAAATACTTGTGTAACTGCTCGTTTGTGAATGCCACTCTTGTGATCTCACCCTTTTTCACTTCACACATGATTTCTTCCATCTTTTCCAGTGACAACTGTTTTTCTTTACTCAGTTGCCGGATCCTCTGTGCCTGTGAGAGTGATGGGATCGCCTGTGCATACTCCATTGCTACAAGCAATTCCTTTTGCTCTTTTTCACTTAATGCTGCTATCTCTACAGCCGGACAAAAAGAAATGATCTCATCATCCAGTTTCTGCAGCATTTCCGGTATCAGTTTTGTCAGTGAGATATAACGCTGCACTTGTTTTGGACTATCACCACAATCCTCGCTGATGATCTCTATCGCTCGCTTTCTTGGCGTTTTGTGGTCAACTTGGCTCTTTTTTCGACCACTTTTTCTTTTCAATACGTCATTCTTTAATTTGTAAGCAAAAGCTTTTTCACTGTAGCTGATCCGTTCTCTGTGAAGATTGGAATCTACCATGCTTAAAATGGAATCATCTTCACTTAATACCCGGATGATCACCGGTACTTTACGGTATCCAAGTTTCTCCGCAGCATGTTTTCTTCTGTGGCCGGATATGATCTCATAGTAGCCATCCGGTACTGGTCTGACGATCAGCGGATTTAAAATGCCATACTTCTCAATGCTTTCCTGCAGAAGAAACATTTCCTTATCATCTTTCACTTGAAACGGATGCTCTTTGAATGCACGAAGACGCTCAATCTCAATTTCTATGATTCTTTCTTCGTTTTCTCCTGATTGTCTGTTTAGTTCAGTCATCTTGACTCCTTTCCTCCAGGATTTAGGAACTAAAAAATGCCTGCCTGGAACTTTTATAAATAGTAAAGTTCCAAACAGACATTGCTGTTTGACCATTAGCTGTAGCTAATAGAATTGAATACTGTTTCAGCTAATTCATGTTTGCAGGTTTGGGAGAGATTGTTTCTTTTCCCGCCTTTTCTCTGATTTGCATCCCCGAATAAGGGGTGACAACGGAGCGGAACCCAAATGTTAGCTGGACTTCTTAAAACCCATGTTTGCAAAACGGTAATTTTGATTAGCTGTCAGCTAACAAAAATCGGATTGTGTTAGCTGGAAATTAATCATTTTGAATGGAATTTTGTGTCACGAACGTGATTAGAAAATAACAAAAGCGTTCGTTGTCAGCTAATCCAGCTAACATTTTCGAACGCTTTGAAGCCCGTCGCCAAGAGGATTTGAACCTCCGACCCCTCGCTTAGGAGGCGAGTGCTCTATCCAACTGAGCTATGACGACACATGCCGCAAACCCTTGATTTTACTGGGTTTCTGGGATTTTTCCCTTCGGCCATATATAAGATTATCAACTCTTTTTCGAGTTGTCAATCTACAGATTTTTTCGATTTGGTAACATTAGAACGTTCCCCAATTTGGGGAATGCTTTGTTGTCACCTTTGGCATTTTTCAGAATAGATTCGAACTGAAAGTTGTTTTTCATTTTTTCCCTTTGGGGAATGCCTCGGCTTTCTCTTAGGAGGCGGTCGCTCTATCCAGCTGAGCTATAGCGACATTTACAGATTTTATGTTCTGTCTCATACTTGTTTATTATACTTCATTCATGTTCAGATGTCAAAGCATAATTTTATAGAAACTCATTCAAAATTGACATACCCCTGCATCCATATATTCCCTTTAAATCTGCGGCCCACCGCAGGTTCTCCTACAACATTACTGACAGGAACACAGATATCGAAGATCAGGTCATTAACATCCAGCCCCATAATATAGATTTCTTCTTCGGTAATTTCATTCCTGGTTTTACGAACTGCTGTTATTGTTCCCAGAATTGAATACCTGTCACATTCCACCCCGTATGGCATGATATATGTATCTACAATACTGAATACATCCTCTGTAACCAGTCTTCTTGAAACTTTTGAATATATATCGATATCATCCAGAGTAAGATTCTCTATTGCAACAGGGTCTCCTGTTTTTGCTGCACTCAGGAGCATCATTCTGTTACGCACATCTTCCTTTTGCTGTTTTTCCTGACTTTTATCCTTCATAACCGGAAGAAGGATGATTCCCTCATTACATAGACCGGACAGTGTCACAGAGGTAAACGTCTCTGTGACATTCGCTGCCCAATGCTTTTTTAAATATGCAGCAGAATTTTGAATATGAAAAATCAGGCTGATCCCAATTTTCACGTCTTCACAAATTCCTACATACGCTTCCTTATCTATTCTTCGCTCAATCAGTACGTCCGCATATGTTGTAATACCACTCCCGGCAAAATACGGAATGTAAAATTCTTTTTTAAATGATTCGTCAATATCTGTGTTTCCGATTAATGTAATACCTATCCCTTCTGCAAATTCTTTTTTAAATTCACAGTAAGCAATCTCTTCTTCTGTAGAAACCAATTCATGCTGCGTAAATGTATTTTCCACATACGACAAAATTTCATTTAATGACTTTTTTGACTTTATGCCGCCAAATCCGATGGCCGTCAGGTATTGATGCATATTTTTTTCCTCATAAATTATTTTGGTCTGATCTCTGCCACACCACCCATATATGGCCTCAGTACTTCAGGAATCTTGACAGAACCGTCTTCCTGAAGATTATTTTCAAGAAATGCTATCAACATTCTCGGCGGTGCAACAACTGTATTATTTAATGTATGTGCAAAGTATTTGTTTCCGTCTGCACCTTTTACCCGGATACCAAGTCTTCTTGCCTGTGCATCTCCCAAATTAGAGCAGCTTCCGACTTCAAAATATTTTTTCTGCCTTGGGGACCATGCTTCCACATCACAGGATTTCACTTTCAGGTCTGCAAGATCTCCTGAACAGCACTCTAATGTACGCACCGGAATATCCAGAGAGCGGAACAGATCTACCGTGTTTTTCCACAACTGATCGTACCAGTACGGACTCTCTTCCGGCTTACATACAACGATCATTTCCTGCTTTTCAAACTGATGAATGCGGTATACTCCTCTTTCCTCGATCCCGTGCGCACCTTTTTCTTTACGGAAACACGGAGAATAACTTGTTAATGTCTGCGGAAGCTGATCTTCCGGGGTCATACTGTCAATAAATTTACCGATCATGGAGTGCTCACTTGTACCAATGAGATAAAGATCCTCTCCTTCAATTTTGTACATCATTGAATCCATCTCAGCAAAACTCATAACACCCGTTACAACGTTGCTTCTGATCATAAATGGCGGAATGCAGTAAGTAAATCCACGGTTAATCATAAAATCACGGGCATAAGATATTACAGAGGAATGAATCCTTGCAATATCTCCCATAAGATAGTAGAAACCGTTTCCTGCAACCTTTCCTGCGCTTTCAAGATCAATACCCTTAAAACTGTCCATAATTTCAGTATGATAAGGAATATCATATTCCGGAACTACAGGCTCGCCAAACTTCTCAATTTCCACATTTTCACTGTCATCTTTGCCAATCGGTACAGATGGATCAATGATATTTGGAATCGTCATCATGATTTTTTTAATATTTGCCTCTACTTCCTTTTCTTCAGCAGATAATTCCTCAACTCTGTCCGCATTGGCCTGAACTTTTTTCTTTAATTTTTCTGCTTCTTCCTTTTTACCCTTTGCCATACATGCACCTATTTCTTTGGAAATTTTATTCCTCTCTGCACGCAGCGCTTCTACTTCTTGTTTTATATCTCTATTCTTTTGATCTAATTCTAAGACCTCATCCACCAGCGGAAGTTTTTCATCCTGAAATTTCTTTTTAATATTTTCCTTTACAACATCTGGGTTCATTCTGACAAATTTAATATCTAACATTTTTTCTCCTCCTTATTCCCTGCTATCTTTTGTGTTGTGTATTAGATTTCCGGACCATATTCCAGGAAAATCGCCTTATCAAGTGCTTCTGCTTCTTCTTCTGCAAGTTCTACATAACTTTCGCCCTTAACAATTTCTTTTACATAAGTATAACATCCTTCGCGGCTGTGCATGGCATTGATAATCCATCCGCTATTTTTACTGTCAAGCATTGCAATTGCAAAACTCAGCTTTCCACCCATTTCATTGAATGCATCATATTTCACGATACCGGATTTTTGATAACTTTTCTCTATTTTTTTATTGATTTCCCTAATGTCCATACGATTCTGCTTTGTTACCTTAAGAATAGTATCAACCTCGGAAAACCTGTCTCTCATGCTTTCTTCTAAAGTCTTTCCATCTTTTCCTCTCATAAACGTTGCATAACTGCTTTTCAGCCTATTGTATTTCATTGTAACATTAAGATTTAATATAAACAATACAATAACCAGAATAAACAAAAACAAAAATATCAATGCAGGATCAATTCCGATCATACTCAATATCTTACTTTCCATATATATTTATTCATCCTTTCCAATACTCATTATCATATCGAACATTCGTTCTAATTCCATGTCCGAATAGTACTCTATTTCTATCTTTCCCTTTCCATTTCCTTTTGATGCAATACTTACCTTAGTTCCCATAACTTCCTTCATTCTGTTTTCAAGATCAGTGTATACAAATGTATTTTTGATTTCTTTTTTAACTTTTGGCTTTTTGGGATTTTTAATTTCCTTTACAAGCTTTTCTGTTTCACGTACGCTCAGTTTTTCATCGAAAATTTTATTTGCAAGATCATATTGAAGTATTTTGTCGTCTATTGCAAGGAGAGCTCTCGCATGGCCTGTAGAGATCATATCATCTACTATCATCTGTTGTACTTTTTCATTCAGCTTCAGCAGTCTCATGGAATTTGTCACTGCCGTCCTGCTTTTTGATACTCTTTCCGCAACCTCATCCTGTTTCAGATTAAATTCTTCCAATAGTCTTTTAAATGCCATTGCTTCTTCAATCGGATTTAAATTTTCACGCTGAATATTTTCAATCAACCCGATTTCAATAATTTCTTGCTCCGTATAGTCTTTTATAATTACAGGAATTTCTTTAATACCTGCCATCTTAGCTGCACGCCATCTTCTTTCTCCTGCAATTATTTCATAATAGTCTTTTCTCTTTCTTACCAATAATGGCTGAAGAATACCAAATTGTTTTATAGAGTCCGATAATTCAAGCAATGCATCTTCTTCAAAATTTTTACGCGGTTGATCCCTGTTTGGCTCTACCATATTAATTTTCATCATTTGTTCACCAGAATTTAATTCTGATTCTTTAGAGTCAGATGAAATTTGCAAATCTGCAGATTTATTTGCCGGCTTATTATCAGGAATTAAACTATCCAGACCTTTACCCAGGCCTTTTTTCTTTACCGCCATACTATTCTCCTTCCTATTAGTTATAAATCATTTTTTCTACTTATGACTTCATCAGCTAGTCTCATATAGCTATCAGATCCAACCGATTTGGGATCATACTTATTAATTGGCATACCATAGCTTGGTGCTTCTGCTAAACGAATATTTCTTGGTATAATTGTTTTATATATATTTTGTTCCAGATTATCTTTTACATTTTCAACAACCTGTAAAGATAAATTTGTTCTTGCATCATACATTGTAAAAACAACACCTTCTATCGTAAGATCCGGATTCAATCTATCTCTTACCAGTTCTACGGTATGTATTAATTGACTTAATCCTTCCAACGCATAATACTCACATTGAATTGGCACAAGAACAGAATTTGCTGTAGTCATTGCATTAATTGTTAATATGCTTAATGAAGGAGGACAATCAATAATAATATAATCATAATTGTCCTTTATTTTTGTAATAGCATTTCTCACAATATATTCTTTCTCATTAATATCAAGTAATTCTATTTCTGCACCAGACAAATCAATGCTTGTAGGTATAACATCTAAATTGTCCATAACATCTTTTATTAATACATCTTCAATTGTAGATTCACCAATAATCAGGTCATAAATTGTATTCTCTAATTCTTCTTTATCTACACCTAATCCACTAGTCATATTTCCCTGTGGATCCATATCAACTGACAGGACTTTTTGTCCTTTTTCTGCAAGACATGAAGATAAATTAATAGCTGTAGTGGTCTTTCCAACTCCACCCTTCTGATTTGCAATAGCTATAACTTTTCCCATTTTTTATCACCTTTCTTTTTTGCTTAGTTTCAGTATAACATCTTTCAAATTACTTATCTAGTAAATGTTTCACGTGAAACATATTTTTTATATTTTTGATAAATGTTTTACATGAATAATATCCTGATTTGTTATATTTTAATGTTTCACGTGAAACATCTATTAATACATGTCTGAAATATTTTAAGAATAAATATTTAAAAAAATAGTAAATATTATAAAACAATAATATTTGAATATTTCTTCACATACCCCCTAATTATCTTCTCTAAAAAAATCATAAATCAATAGTCAAACTGTAGAGTATAGGAAATTAATTCATATTTTTTGTACTTCTAGTATGCAGAATAGCAAAAAACAGAATTCATTGTTCTTGATTCATCCAGATTATTATTTTTTATCCGATAATAATACCCTCAGTGAACAAAGGGATACACGCCTCAAGTACCGTCTTTTGGCGGCTGTCGGCGTTAACGTCAATCGGCGTACGTCCAGTACGCCTCATTCCGTTGCCTTGTCAGCCACCCAAAGATGGTACTTGGGGTCCTGAGGAGTTTTGCGCCACAGATTTGCGCTTCTGTAAGGCACTGGAATGAAGCGTACTGGACGTACGCTGAACGACAGTAACGCAGCAGAAACGCAAATCTGTGGTGCGAAACCGTGTGTCTCCTTGTACACTGAGGGTACTCTCAGTAAACAAAAGGTTACATATCTCAAGCAATGTTCTTTGATAGCTGTAGATGTTAATGTCAATCGGCGTACATCTTATTCGCTTCATTCTATCATCTTGCCAGTCACCAAAAAACACTATTTTCCTGCTGTTCAATCATTTTCTTGACTATATAACCAGCGTTAAGGAGTTTTGTACCTTGAAGGATTGCAAATCGATAGTAAAAAACCGTCTGTCCATTTATTCCTTGAGTGTATTCTTAATAGACATGGAATAAAAACTCCATGCATTATCCTTTGCCAACTGGCAGCGTTAATGTCAATCGATGTAAACTAAACTATAACACATCAGAATTACAAATCTATAGTGCAGAATCGAATATCCCATATCCACCAAGCAAATCAATTATAAGAATATGTTTCACGTGAAACATATTATAAAATTTATCAAAGATAACAGTTCATTCCACGCCATTCGCAAAACCGCATTTACATGCTTTTCGTTGCTTTGCAACTCTTTTTACTCATAATCAGGCGTTCCGCTCATAGCCGGTATAACTGTTCATTCATTCAAACATGATTCACATGTTATACTGGCTATGGCTGAACTATTACTATAAAAGGAATTAAAATAGATATTGTAATTGTAAGATTCGTATTTAAATGCTACAATTGCAATATAAATTAAAATGAAAGGATAAGAGATTATGGCTTCAAATTTGGATTTTGTAGAATATGTATGTGAACAAATAAGCGGCGCGGGAGAAATAACTTACAAGAAAATGTTTGGAGAATATGGTATCTATTGCAATTCTAAAATCATTGGTGTTATATGCGATAATCAATTTTTTGTAAAAAAGACAGAAGCAGGAGCAAAGATATATTCAGAATATGAAGAAGCTTCTCCCTATACCGGAGCAAAGCCACACTATGTCATAGATAATGTTGATGACTATGATTTAATGACGAGATTCATATCAGCCAGCTATGAAGAACTGCCTGCACCAAAACCAAAAAAGAAAAAGACTACTTAATAAAACTACTATTAAAAAACAACTATAGCTCTGCCATCAAATCATAAAGGTTCCTTTGATGGCAGACCAGCTTTACGAGGATACTTCTTCCCGGTAGATTTTATCTTTTTAATTTTCACAAAGGATCTTCCAATATCTGTGCCTGGAAGCTGAAATCTAATAACATCACTGACAACTCCGCCCAGGATGCTGACAGCATGTTCCGATTTTTCTAATTCAACATCAATATCCCCTGATTTATATGGAATAAACAATCCATTGATTTTTACATATGGAAGACAATATTCCGAGAGTGTAGACAGATTAGCAACTGCACGAGACACACAAAGATCATATTGCTCTCTGTATTCTTTTTGTTTTGCATAATCTTCAGCACGTCCATGAATGGCATTTATATTATTAAGACCTAATTGCTCAATAACCTCATTCAAAAATTTTACACGTTTATTCAGAGAATCGAGAAGAGTTATGTTGATGTCAGGAAATGCAATCTTCAGAGGAATTCCCGGAAACCCAGCCCCTGTTCCTATGTCAATAATATTAAATATTTCACTGAAATCCACAGCATTTATAATTGACAAACTGTCAATAAAGTGTTTTTCAACAACCTCTTCATACTCTGTTATAGCAGTGAGATTCATTACATGGTTCCATTCTATAAGGATACGATAATAATCTTCAAACTGTTTTATCTGTCTTTCACTAAATGTAAGAGAAAGCTCCTTCGCCTTTGATTCTAATAAATGACTCATATGATTCTCCATTAATTATATCTTATTAATTTTTCCGGATGCTCCGTTGAGATACACAAGTAAAACAGATATATCTGCCGGGGAAACTCCTGATATTCTGGAAGCCTGTCCAATGGAAGAAGGCCGGTATTCCTTTAATTTCTGTAAAGCTTCAATTCTAAGACTTTTAACATTATCATAATCAATATCATCTGGTATTTTTTTCTTTTCCAGCTTTTTAAACTGTTCTACCTGTTTTTCCTGACGCGATATATATCCGTCATACTTAATAGATATGTTTACCTGCTCTTCTACCTCATCTGATAATTCTTTGGGAAACTCAGGTCTTGTAATATCAACAGGTTTTAAAATAGAATAAGATAACTCCGGTCTCCGGATTAATTCCGCAAGGGAAACCCCTGATGAAAGAAGAGTGCTTCCATATTCCTGCAATAAATCCTGAACTTCTTTATTCACACCTACATGTACATTTTTTAATCTTTCAATTTCATCTGAAATTAATTTTTTCTTTTTAAGGAGTTTCTCATATCTCTCCTTCTGTATTAGACCAATCTCATATCCCTTTTCCGTCAAACGCTGATCTGCATTATCCTGACGAAGCAAAAGACGATATTCTGCCCTTGAAGTCATCATCCGATAAGGTTCATGGCTTTCTTTTGTAACAATATCATCAATCAGAACTCCAATATAAGCCTCTGAACGATCCAACGTAAATGCATCTTTTCCCTGAAGCATCCTGGCTGCATTAATTCCGGCAATCAATCCCTGTGCTGCAGCCTCTTCATATCCGGAACTTCCGTTAAACTGTCCGGCACTAAAAAGACCTTTTACATTTTTAAACTCCAGTGACGGTTTTAATTGTCTGCCATCAATACAATCGTATTCAATTGCATAAGCATTTCTAACAATACTTACATGCTCCAATCCAGGAACAGTACGATACATTTCATACTGAACATCCTCCGGCAGAGAACTCGACATACCGCCGATATACATTTCATTTGTTTCCAATCCTTCCGGTTCAATAAAAACCTGATGCCTGTTTTTATCTGCAAATTTAACTACTTTATCTTCTATAGAAGGACAATAACGCGGACCTGTCCCTTCGATAGCTCCGGAAAAAAGCGGAGATCTGTCCAGATTATTACGGATGATTTCATGTGTTCTTTCATTCGTGTAAGTAAGCCAACAGGACACTTGATCAATTTGTATATCTTCAGGATCTGTAGTAAATGAAAATGGTACTATATGTTCATCTCCAAATTGTTCCTCCATTTTTGAAAAATCAACTGTATTTTTATCAATCCTTGCCGGTGTACCTGTTTTAAAACGATACATTATAATACCAAGCTCTTTAAGGCAGTCTGTAAGATGATTTGCAGCCTGAAGTCCATTTGGTCCGGTATTTGTACTCACATCTCCATAAATACATCTTGATCTCAGATAAGTCCCGGTACATAAAATGACAGCATTACAATGATATATCATTCCTGAATATATTTGCACTCCGGAAACTTTTCCTTCCTCTGTCAATATATTTACTACTTCTGTCTGTTTAATTTCAATATTTGGTTCATTCTCAAGAACCTGACGCATCGTACGGCTATAATGATTCTTATCTGCCTGTGCACGGAGAGAATGTACGGCAGGCCCCTTAGATCTGTTAAGCATTTTAGACTGAATAAATGTACGGTCAATAACCTTTCCCATTTCTCCGCCAAGTGCATCAATCTCTCTCACAAGATGTCCTTTTGAACTTCCTCCGATATTAGGATTACATGGCATAAGTGCAATACTGTCAATACTTACTGTAAATACAAGTGTACGAAAGCCAAGTCGTGCACAGGCAAGAGCTGCTTCACAGCCGGCATGCCCTGCACCGATTACAGCTATATCATATTGATCCTTACTTTCCCATACAGAATTTGCTGAATATTTCATTAATAAGATCCTCTCCCACTGATTCTCCCGTGATACTTCCAAGCGCATGATATGCATCCATCAGATCTATCGAATAAAAATCTTCCGGAAGACCACAATCAATACTTTCATTTACCTTTAACAAAGATTGATATGCGTCTGAAAGCGCTGTCTTATGTCTTACATTTGTAATATATATTTCATCATTAAACGAAAGATTTCCTTCAAAAAACTGTTGTTTTATCTGATCTTCAAAAGCAGAAATTCCATGTTTTTCTCTTGCAGATATCTCAATCACTGTAAAACAAGGTGTTTTCGCGCTTTCAAATTTTGCAGGATATAATTCATAATATATTTTTTTAATATCCTCTTTCGTTATTATCATATCTAAATCTGATTTATTTAGCAAGACAATAACTTGTTTTCCCTCTATAATGTTAAAAATCTGATAATCATTATCATCCAAAGGTGAAGAAGCATCTACTACAAATAAAACAAGATCAGCCTGACTTACATAATCCTTGGCCTTATTCACACCAATCTGTTCTACAATATCTTCTGTATCTCTGATTCCTGCAGTATCAACAACATTCAGAGAAATACCCTGGAGATTGATATGCTCTTCCAATATATCTCTTGTCGTCCCGGCAATATCTGTAACAATTGCACGATCCTCACCCGTCAATGCATTCAAAAGAGATGATTTCCCTGCATTTGGTTTTCCTACAATTACAGTTTTTATACCTTCTTTAATAATCCTTCCGTCATTACAGGTTGACAGAAGATGATCAATTTCTTTCAGAAGCTCATTGACAGAAATCCTAAGCTCCTCACCATATTCATCGACACTGATATGTTCCGGATCATCCAGGGCAGATTCAATAAATGCTGTATGATAAATAATCTTATTTCTTATACGATTTATTTTTTCCTTTACATTTCCTTTTAACTGATGGACAGAACTTTGAAGAGCATATTCATTTTTTGAAGAAATAATATCTCCAACTGCTTCAGCCTGTGACAAATCTATTTTTCCGTTTAAAAAAGCACGCTTGGTAAATTCACCAGGCTCTGCAGGTCTGGCCCCATATTTAATAAGAGTCTCCAAAACTCTTTTTACAACATAGACACCACCATGACAGTTAATTTCAACTGTATCCTCACCTGTATAGCTGTGAGGCCCTCTCATTAACATAACCAAAACCTCATCAATCATCTCTTCACCATCATATATATGTCCATAATGAATTGTATGAGTTTTCTGATCACATAATTTCTTGGAGTTCTTTCCCCTGTATATAAAATCAGCAATTTCAAAAGCTCCGACCCCGCACATCCTAACAATCCCAATACCAGAATTACTCATAGCAGTAGAAATAGCGGCAATTACTGAACCATCAAAGTGAATCATTATATCCTCCTTCATTTTTATCAGCGTTCTGAAAATTTCTGCCGAATTAGCGAAAGTCCAAGATGTATGTGGCTATCCATTTACATCTTGGACTCTTAGTAATTCATGCAATAATTATAAAAATGTATTGATATTATCTGCGTACCAATGTCACAACAACTCTCCTGTAAGGCTCCTGGCCTTCGCTATGTGTAGAGACAGACGAATCAGACTGAAGAGCTGAATGAATAATCCTTCTCTCATATGGATTCATAGGCTCAAGAGAAACAGATCTTCTGGTTCTCTTTACTTTACTTGCAATATTTTTGGCAAGATTTTCAAGAGTCTGTTTTCTTCTCCTTCTATAGTCCTCTGTATCAAGCTTTACTCTTACATATCCGTCCTGCATCTTATTTGCAACTCTGTTTGTCAGATACTGAAGAGAATCAAGAGTTTGTCCGCGCTTGCCGATCAGTATTCCCATATTACTTCCTTCCATGTCAATACTGAGAGCACCCTCTTCATCAATTTTTGATGTAACCTTAACATCCTTCATATCCATAGCTTCTAATACATCATGTACAAATTTTTCACATGCCTTAATTGTATTATCTTCTACAGCTGCAAGTTCAAAATCCTGTTCCTTTAATACAGGTTCTTTATGTTCTTTTACTATTCGTTCTTTTTCTTCTTTTCTATGAACAGGCCGGTCTTCTCTTTTTCTATCTGATACTTTCTTCTTTTCCACCGGCTTTTCTTTTTTTATTTCTTTAGTTTCCTTAATTTCTTTAATCTCTTCTATTTGCTCTTCTGCCGGTTTTTCTTCCTTTTTCCTTCTTGCTTTAATAACGGCCTGCTTCATACCGATACCTAAAAATCCGGCACTTCCTTTTTCAATTACTTCATAATCTAAACGATCACTGGTTACACCCAATTGAATCAACGCTTCTGTAATTGCATCATCCAATGTTTTAGCTGATACGGTAATATATTCCATAATAGCGCCTCCCTAATTATTTTCATTAAATTTCTTTACCATATTTGCTTTGGCGGCAAGACTTCCTTCTTTTGCATTTTTCCTTGCCTTTTCAATCTTAGCTTCCTTCTCTTTCTCACTCATACCGGAAGCCTGGCGATTAGCAGAATCTTTAATACTCCTTGTATTTGTCTGCGCCATAGCATTAATTCTTTCAGCTTTCTCACCACGTTTTTTACGTTTCTTTTCTGCTTTTTCTTTATTTTTTTCAATCAGATCCTCTACAGACATCTTAGAAAGATGTTTATTAATGAAAACCTGCTGAATACAGCGGACAACCGCACTTATTACCCAGTAAACACCAATACCTGTCGGAAAAGAAAATACCATAAATACTGACAGAAGCGGCATTGATATATTCATAGACTTCATTGTACTGGCCATCGGATTATTCTTGTCCATACTGTTTTCAGAAATTGACTGAGATAATTTAATACTCAAAAACTGTGTTGCTCCTGAAATAACCGGAATCAAAATAGCTGTAATTATGATCACTGCAGAAGGCATTCCAAAGGAACCGCTGTTTTTAATCATTTGTATAGGCGTTACCGTCAGATCCGGAATTGTGATAAATCTGTTTACAGCATCCGGTGCATTCTTGATCGCAGGAACATACGCTTCTATATTATAAATAACCGGATACAGTGCAAACAGGAACGGCATCTGAATCAACATAGGGAGACATCCTCCCATCATAGACGTACCATATTTATCGTATACCTGCTGAATTTCCTCCTGCTGCTTCATCATAGAAGCCTGATCTTTTTTATTTCTGTATTTCTTCTGAATCGCCTGAACTTCCGGATTAATGACAGCCATCATTTTTGAAGACTTCTGTTGATTAATTGTCATTGGAAGCATACACATATATACAAGAATCGTATAAATGATAATTGATAAACCAACAAGCCCATTGTCCGTCGTCAACAAATTATCTAATATTGTATAGATAAAATTCATCACTTTACCTAACAACCAGCAGATCTGTCCGACAATAGGCCAGTTTGCCGCACTCAGTAAACTTACAACCATTCGCTTTTCCTCCGTTATAATCACGTTAATTATGGAACAGGATCATATCCACCTTTTGAAAAGGGATTACAGCGCAAAATCCTCCACAAAGCCATAATTCCTCCCTTCAATGACCCGTATTTTTCAATTGCCTCCGCAGCATACTGTGAACATGTGGGATAAAATTTACAGGTCGGTGATCCTTTGAGGCTTGATATATATTTCCGATAGAATCTGATAAAACTTAACAGGATCCTTTTCACAATACATCACCTCATATTTATTATTTGATGAAGATTTCCAAGGTGTAAAAGCGCACTCTCTATTTTATGGTAATTTTTTCCTTTTGCGCCGGTTCTTGCAATAATTACTATATCTAATCCACGCTTGAATGCATCTTCTTGTAGTCGATAGCTTTCTCTTATCAGTCTTGTCAGTCTGTGACGTACAATACTGTTTCCTACTTTTTTACTTACAGAAATTCCCAGCCTGTTCTGCGGTGAAAGATTTTCCTTTACATACATAACCAGATACTTATTGGCGTATGATTTTCCTTCTCTATACACAATCTGAAAATCTCTGTTTTTTTTCAGTGACTCGGAATAATTCATTGTTCCATTCTCCTAATTTTCAGAGAAGAAAAGGCCACATATATGCGGCCTAGGCTGATAATATCTTTCTTCCTTTCGCCCTTCTGCATGCAAGGACTTTTCTTCCACCTTTAGTCTTCATTCTTGCTCTGAAACCATGAACTTTAGATCTTTGTCTCTTTTTTGGCTGGAATGTCATCTTCATTGATATCCACCTCCTTATATTTTTCAAGGGATATACCCTTATTAAATCTAAAAGACATCATTTTTGATTATATGCAAAAATTGCCTGTCCGTCAAGCAAAACCTGGTATTTTGTCAATAAAAACTTATCCACAAAATGTGGATGAAATTCAAAAAATAGGTGGATAAACTGTGAATACAAAAATATTTTAACACAAAAATTTGTAAAAACAGCCTTTTTACAGTTGTTATAAAGTTTTCCACAATGATTATAGATTGCTTAAATCTATAATTTGATGTAAAATAGAAAGGAGTATATGGAAGATTAGGAGTTTATTGTAATGAACATTGTAGAGGAGAAATGGCCTGAGATTATCGAACATCTCAGAATAGAACACGAACTGTCCAACGTATCGTTTACAACCTGGATA
Organism: uncultured Dorea sp.; assembly: GCA_910578865.1. Lineage (GTDB taxonomy): Bacteria > Bacillota > Clostridia > Lachnospirales > Lachnospiraceae > Dorea_D. Next base: position 14,400 of record CAJTRM010000026.1, on the reverse strand, counting down.
CAGCCTCTGAAAGTATATGAGGTTATTAACAATACTGTAATTATACTGGTAAATATGAATGCAAGCGTTGAATACATAGAGAAGAAATATCTTCTTCCTTTAAAAGTATGTATTGCAGATATAACAGAAAAAGAATTTGACGTCATATTTGTATCTGAAGACGATGAAAAACTAAACGAAATACAGAATATAGCTATTGAGACCAATCAAAAGAAAAGGAGCAGATCCGCCGTCGAAAAAGCCGGACTGAACCCCAAATATACTTTTGATACTTTTGTAGTCGGCGGAAATAACAAATTTGCACATGCTGCATCACTTGCAGTTGCAGAATCTCCGGGAATGGCATATAATCCTTTATTTCTGTATGGAGGAGTCGGACTCGGTAAAACACATTTAATGCATTCAATTGCACATTTTACGTTAACAAACAATCCTAAAAAGAAAGTTCTGTACGTAACAAGTGAAGCATTTACAAACGAACTGATCGAATCATTAAAAAACGGTAAATTATCAGGTAATGAATCTTCCATGTCAAGATTCAGAGATAAATATAGAAATAACGATGTGCTTTTGATTGATGATATTCAGTTTATAATAGGAAAAGAAAGCACACAGGAGGAATTTTTTCACACGTTTAATCACCTCCATACCGCGGGAAAACAGATCATTATTTCCAGTGATAAGCCTCCAAAAGATATTGAGACTCTGGAAGCACGTTTACGTACGCGGTTTGAATGGGGATTAATTGCCGATATTTCTTCTCCTGACTATGAGACAAGAATGGCAATTCTCCAGAAAAAGATTGAATTGGACAATCTTCAGAAATACAATATACCCGATGATGTGTTAACATATATTGCTTCTAATATAAAGACAAACATCCGAGAGCTTGAAAGTTCACTGAATAAATTAATTGCACTTTATAAATTAAATAATAACGAAGGAGAGATTGATATATCTCTTGCCGCAGAGGCATTAAAAGATCTCATCTCATCTAATAATGCAAGAAAGGTAACTCCTGAACTGATTCTCGATATTGTTGCAGAGCATTACAATATAACAATTGCAGATCTGAAAAGCAACAAGAGGAGCGCAGACATTGCAAACCCAAGACAGGTAGCAATGTACCTGATCCGTACATTATCAGAAAAAGAATATTCATTAAAGGCTATCGGCATCCTTCTTGGAGGAAAAGATCATTCTACTGTCAAATATGGAATTGAAAAAATTGAGGATGAAATAAAGACGGATGAAACACTCGCCAACACCATCAATATCATAAAGAAAAAAATTAATCCGGTGTAATGTTAATAAAATGTGGACAACTCTGTCATAATTACATAAAATTATGTGGATAAGAATTTTATAACAATAAAATCAAATCGCAGAAGATAAAATAAACAAAAGTTTTCCAAATGCACTCCACCTAAAAATAAAACTTGTTCCACACCTTTATCAATACACAAAACACTGATGATCAGAGGGACCAAAGTGGTTTTCCCTTTTTTCCACACCCCTAAGAAGAAGAATACGTAATTTATTTATATCTATTATATATAGACGAGCTGCGAAAGGAGTTATACACAATGAAAATCATCTGTAAAAAAAATAATCTCGTAAAAGGAGTTAGCATTGTATCAAAAGCAGTTCCATCTAAAACTACAATGCCTATCCTTGAATGTATCTTAGTAGATGCTACAACAGACATTATCAGATTGACTGCAAATGATATGGAACTCGGAATCCAGACAGATATCGAAGGTGAAATTATTGAAAGAGGTATGATTGCCATTGATGCAAAAATATTTTCTGAAATTGTGAGAAAACTTCCGGATAATGATGTTGTAATTGAAACCGATGAAAATCTACAGACAATAATAACATGTGAAAAAGCAAAATTTAATATTTCCGGCAAGCCAGGAGATGAATTTTCTTACCTTCCGGTCATTGAAAAAGATGATTCTATTGAAATTTCTCAGTTTACTTTGAAAGAAGTTATCAGGCAGACTATTTTTTCTATTGCTGACAGTGAAAGTAATAAACTGATGACTGGAGAGTTATTTGAAATAAAAAATAATATTTTAAGAGTAGTGTCTCTTGACGGACATCGTATTTCAATCCGTAAAATTGAACTTAAAAATGATGTAAGTGATAAAAAACTGGTAGTTCCCGGAAAAACATTAATGGAGATCAGTAAAATATTATCAGGAGAAATCGAAAGTATTGTCTGTATATCATATACAAATAATCATATTGTATTTGAATTTGACAATACGATCGTTGTATCAAGGTTAATTGAAGGAGATTATTTTAAAATTGACCAGATGCTGTCCAGCGATTATGATACAAAGGTTAAAATCAATAAAAAAGAATTGTTAAACTGTATAGATAGGGCTACACTTCTTGTGAAAGAAGGAGACAAAAAACCAATTATCATCAATATAGGTGATGAAATGATGGAGCTTAAGATCAAATCTCAGATTGGTTCCATGGATGAAGAAATCATGATCAATAAAGAGGGAAAAGATCTTCTGATCGGATTTAATCCCAAATTTTTGATCGACGCTCTCCGTGTCATTGATGACGAAGAAATCAGTTTATTTCTTATGAATGCGAAGGCACCGTGTTTTATAAAGGATGAAAATGAGAGTTATATTTACCTGATACTACCGGTAAATTTTAATGCTGTAGTTTAAAAGGGGAAAACAGATGGAAACCATAAAATTAAGAGAAGATTATATTAAACTGGGCCAGGCTTTGAAAGCAGCAGGTCTGGTAGAATCCGGAGTAGAGGCTAAAGAAGTCATAACAGAAGGACAAGTGTCAGTAAACGGAGAAGTTGATATCAGGCGCGGAAGAAAATTATATGCCGGTGATATTGTAGCATTTAACGGAGAAGAGATAAAAATTGAAGATTGAATCTTTAAAATTAAAGAATTTTAGAAATTATGATCTGTTATCCGTCAATTTTGATGAATCTACAAATATATTTTATGGCGACAATGCGCAGGGAAAGACAAATATATTGGAAGCTGTTTATGTTTCCGGAACAACAAAATCCCACAGGGGAACAAAGGATAAAGATTTAATCAGATTTGGGATAGATGAATCTCATATTGAAACGGTTGTTGAAAAAAACGGAATAAAATATCAAATTGATATGCATTTGAAAAAAAACAGTCCAAAGGGAATTGCTATCAATAAGATTCCAATTAAAAAGGCCAGTGAATTGTTTGGTATTATTAATATTGTTTTCTTTTCTCCTGAAGACCTGAATATTATCAAAAACGGTCCAGGGGAGAGAAGAAGATTTATAGATCTGGAATTGTCTCAATTGGATAAAGTATATCTGAGCAACCTGTCTAATTATAATCGTATTGTAAATCAGAGAAACCATTTATTAAAAGATATAGGATATGATGAAGCTAAACTGCAGACATTGGATATATGGGATATGCAGCTTATTCTTTATGGCAGTAAAATAATAGAAAGAAGAAAAACATTTATCAGAGAAATAAACAAAATTATTTCTGGAATACATAAAAAATTAACAGGAAATAAAGAAACAATACAGATTATTTATGAACCAAGCAACGGACAATCGACTCTTGAACAGGCTCTGAACAAGAATAAACAAAAGGACCTTAAAATAAAAAGTACATCTGTAGGCCCTCATAGAGATGATATTGCCTTTATGGCGGGCAATATTGATATCAGAAAATACGGCTCTCAGGGACAGCAGCGCACAGCGGCATTGTCTTTGAAGCTGGCAGAGATTGAGCTTGTAAAACAGTCAATTAATGATACTCCGGTGTTATTACTTGACGATGTTTTGTCTGAACTTGATAAACACAGGCAAAACTATTTATTAGATAGTATACATGATATACAGACATTGATTACCTGTACGGGTGTAGATGAGTTTGTAAATCATCGTTTTTCTGTAAATAAAGTGTTCTATGTTGAAAACGGACAGGTGGCAAAAGAAAATTAGGAGGATCAGAATGAGTACAGAGAAGGTACAACACGAATATGGCGCAGATGAAATCCAGATATTGGAAGGGTTGGAAGCTGTAAGAAAACGTCCTGGTATGTATATAGGAAGTACATCGTCCCGCGGACTGCACCATCTTGTGTATGAGATTGTGGACAATTCCGTGGATGAAGCTCTGGCAGGCTTTTGTGATACAATATTTGTAAGTATTAATAAAGATAATTCGATTACAGTTATTGACAACGGACGTGGAATACCTATAGGGATCAATCAGAAGGCCGGACTTCCGGCGGTAGAAGTTGTATTTACTGTCCTGCATGCCGGCGGAAAATTCGGCGGCGGCGGATATAAAGTATCCGGCGGCCTTCACGGAGTAGGTGCGTCTGTCGTTAATGCTCTTTCTAACTGGCTTGAAGTTGAGATTTTTCATGAAGGTAAAGTATACAGGCAGCGCTATGAACGTGGAAAAACGATTCAGAAGCTGACGGCAGTCGGGGATTGTGAAGCAGATCGGACGGGAACAAAAGTAACGTTTCTGCCCGATGATACGATCTTTGAAGAGACAGTTTTTGATTATGGTACATTGAAGCAGCGTTTTCGGGAGATGGCTTTTCTTACTGCGGGACTTAAGATTGTCCTCCGTGATGAGAGAGAAGAAGAATCTGTTGAAAAAGAATTTTATTATGAAGGCGGAATCAAAGAATTTGTAAAATATCTGAACAGGAGCAAGACATCCCTTTATGAAGATATTATTTACTGTGAAGGAAACGTGAACAATGTTGCCGTAGAAGTAGCTATGCAGCATAATGATTCTTACAGTGACAATACTTACGGGTTTGTAAATAATATTACAACTCCTGAAGGAGGAACCCATATTGTAGGATTCCGCAATGCTATTACAAAAACATTTAATGATTATGCAAGAAAGAATAAATTGTTAAAAGAAAGTGAACCGAACCTGTCAGGCGAGGATATAAGAGAAGGGCTTACCGCGATCATCAGTGTAAAGATAGAGGATCCTCAGTTTGAGGGTCAGACAAAGCAGAAGCTTGGTAATAGTGAAGCAAGAGGAGCTGTTGACAGTGTAGTAAGCAAGCAGCTGGAAATATATCTGGAACAGAATCCGGCAGTAGCGAAAATGACAATTGAAAAGTCGGTGATGGCACAGCGCGCAAGGGAAGCCGCCAGAAAAGCAAGAGATCTGACGAGAAGAAAATCAGCTCTTGAGGGAATGTCTCTTCCGGGTAAGCTAGCCGATTGTTCTGACAAAGATCCTTCCAAATGTGAAATATACATTGTAGAGGGAGATTCTGCGGGAGGTTCAGCAAAGACAGCGAGAGACAGGGCTACCCAGGCAATTCTTCCTTTGCGGGGAAAGATTCTGAATGTAGAAAAGGCAAGACTTGATAAAATCTATGGAAATGCAGAGATCAAAGCAATGATAACTGCATTTGGGACAGGCATCCATGAAGATTTTGATATATCGAAGCTTCGTTACCATAAAATTATCATTATGACTGATGCCGATGTGGACGGAGCTCATATCAGTACCCTATTATTAACATTTTTATACCGATTTATGCCTGATCTGATTAAAGAAGGTTATGTATATCTTGCACAACCGCCTTTATATAAGTTAGAGAAAAATAAAAAAGTATGGTATGCTTACAACGATGATGAGTTAAATAATATCCTGCAGGAAGTAGGACGTGACGGCAATAATAAGATTCAGCGTTATAAAGGACTCGGAGAGATGGATGCAGAACAGCTCTGGGAGACGACTATGGATCCGGAACACAGAATTCTTCTGAAAGTCATTATGAATGAAGAGACGGCCAGCGAGCTTGATCTTACATTTACTACTCTGATGGGGGATAAAGTTGAGCCGCGGCGTGAATTTATTGAAGAAAATGCGAAATATGTTAAGAACCTGGATGTGTAGACAAGGAAAGGGGAATAGGAACAACAGCTCTGTTCCTGAATTATAACAATGGAAGATAATATTTTTGACAAAGTCCATGAAGTGGATTTGAAAAAAACAATGGAAAACTCATACATTGATTATGCAATGAGTGTTATCGCATCCCGTGCACTTCCAGATGTGAGGGATGGGTTAAAGCCGGTACAGAGAAGAATTTTGTATTCTATGATCGAGCTGAATAATGGTCCGGATAAGCCTCACAGGAAATGTGCCCGTATCGTCGGTGATACTATGGGTAAATATCATCCTCACGGAGACAGTTCTATTTACGGAGCTCTGGTAAACATGGCCCAGGAATGGTCTATTCGTTATCCGCTGGTTGACGGGCATGGAAATTTCGGATCTGTGGACGGTGACGGCGCCGCTGCTATGAGGTATACAGAGGCAAGGTTAAGTAAGATATCCATGGAGCTTACTGCGGATATCAATAAAAATACAGTCGATTTTATACCTAACTTTGACGAGACAGAAAAAGAACCGGTAGTTCTTCCCGCCAGATTTCCGAATCTTCTGGTAAACGGTACATCGGGAATTGCGGTAGGCATGGCTACTAATATTCCGCCTCATAACTTAAAAGAGATTATTAATGCAGTGATAAAAGTCATTGATGATCAGATTGGAGATAAGGAAGAGACAACAATAGAAGAAATTCTTGAAATTGTGAAGGGACCAGATTTTCCGACCGGAGGCATGATCCTCGGAACAAGAGGAATTGAAGAAGCATACCGCACCGGCCGCGGTAAGATCCGTGTGCGCGCCATCACTGATATTGAGACAATGCCGAACGGTAAGAGCCGGATCATAGTGACGGAGCTTCCGTATATGGTAAATAAAGCAAGGCTGATTGAAAAGATTGCAGAGATGGTAAGAGATAAAAAGATTGACGGAATCACCGATCTGAGCGACCAGTCCAACCGTGAGGGTATGAGGGTTGTTATTGAACTCAGAAGGGATGTAAATGCAAATGTTATCTTAAACCAATTATATAAGCATACGCAGCTTCAGGATACATTTGGAGTTATTATGCTGGCTCTTGTCAATAACCAGCCGAAGGTTATGAACATTCTTCAGATGCTGAAATATTATCTGATGCATCAGGAAGAAGTAGTAACACGCCGTACACAGTATGAGTTAAACAAAGCAGAAGAGAGGGCTCATATATTAGAGGGATTATTAATTGCCCTTGATAATATTGATGAAGTTATCAGGATCATCAGGAATTCCAAGACCGTTCAGATTGCAAAATCAGAATTAATGGAACGGTTTAAATTAACAGATGTCCAGGCTCAGGCTATCGTCGATATGCGTCTGCGTGCGCTGACAGGTCTGGAAAGAGAAAAGCTTGAAGCAGAATATCAGGAATTGATGAAACAGATTGAAAGGCTGAAAGCAATTCTTGCTGACAGAAAGCTTCTTCTTAAAGTCATCAGAGAAGAGATCATTGTAATCCGTGATAAATACGGTGATGAGAGAAGGACTTCCATTGGATTTGATGAATTTGATATTTCTATGGAGGATCTGATCCCGAAAGAGGATGTAGTGATTACAATGACAAAGCTTGGATATATTAAGCGTATGTCCAATGATACCTTCAAGGCACAGAACAGAGGAGGCAAGGGTATTAAAGGCATGCAGACACTGGATGAAGATTATGTGGAAGAGTTATTTATGACCCATACACATGATTATCTGATGTTTTTTACAAATACCGGCCGTGTATATCGTATGAAGGGATATGAGATTCCGGAAGCGAGCCGTACATCCAGGGGGACTGCGATCATCAATCTTCTTCAGCTGATGCCGGGAGAAAAGATCAGCGCTGTAATTCCTATTGACGAATACAGAGACGGAGAGTATTTGTTTATGGCAACTAAGCGGGGACTTGTAAAGAAGACGCCGATCAAAGAATATGCAAATGTCAGAAAAACAGGTCTTGCAGCAATAACGCTCCGTGAAGAAGATGAGCTGATAGAAGTAAAATATACGGATAACCACAGAGATGTAGTTATAGTTACAAAATACGGGCAGTGTATCAGATTTAACGAACGAGATGTCCGTCCGACAGGAAGGACATCTATGGGAGTCCGCGGCATGAATCTGTCCGACCGTGACGAAGTAATCGGCATGCAGCTTGATTCTCAGGGAAGTGATCTTTTGATCGTTTCTGAGAAAGGTATGGGGAAACGGACAAATATCAGTGAATTTACCTGTCAGAATCGTGGTGGAAAAGGCGTGAAATGCTATAAGATTACCGAAAAAACAGGGAATGTAGTAGGGGTAAAGTCTGTAAATGAGGATGATGAAATTATGATCATCAATACAGAAGGAATCATTATCCGTATGAAATGTAACGGGATATCCGTACTTGGCAGAGTAACGTCAGGAGTTAAGCTTATCAATCTTCCGGAAGGTAATGTAGTTGCCAGCATCGCCAAAGTCAGAAAAGGTGATGAAGAGGATCAGCAGGAAGAGGAAAACGAGGAAGCCGAGACAGAATAGATTCATAATTAAAATATCCAGAGAAAGTTGAAAGATTTTCTCTGGATATTTTGTCTGTTGAGAGTATCGAAAGCTTATGCATGATCTTTCTCATGTTCCCGTATCAGGATTTCGGCAACAGTAGTTACAGTGAATTTAACCATTTCAATACAGTGGTTTTTGCGTTCAGAGGAACTTTTGTCTGGATAATCCTTGATCAGAACACGGCAGCATGCTGCTCCGAATTTTTCTTTAAATTTATCATGAAATTCTTTTGTCAGCTCAAAGCATCTTACATTTCTGGGATCTCCCGGTTTGGTTCTTCCATATAAAAATCCAATGCACATCGTGCCTCCGGCCACCGCGCCGCACAGGCATCCGCCGCCGCCAAGTCCCCACGGAAAGCCGGAACTCATGGCAATCGCACTGTCCGGGATGTCAAGGCTGAGAGCCTTTCTTAAGGTTTCGATCACGGATTCTGAACATGCAAATCCTGAAGTGAATATTTTGACGGCATCTTCCTGTAATTGTTCCATATCAATATTAGTTTTCATATTAAAAACCTCCCTCATATGCTATTTTTTTCATTGTATCCCACCTGTTTTATTTTTTCAATAGAAGGAGTGATAAGGAAAATCTTTTTACCATCCTGCTTCTGCTAGAGTAGATAAGAGTCTTCAAAATCAATACAAATGAATTGAAATAGCAATGATTAAGTATTATAATAATAAAAAAGAAATGGAGGAATAATGAATGGCTAGTACAATCCAAGTACGTGTTGATGATGAGTTAAAGAGTAAGTCAGACCGGTTGTTTAAAGACCTTGGTACAGATACTACTTCTGCGATTCGGATGTTTTTGACACAGGCTGTTGCAAATAACGGCTTCCCATTTGAAATAAAACGGGTGGAGAGTAATCCGTATGCTGTCATGTCTGAAAAAATGATGTTGGAGAAACTGGAGAAATCAAGAGTATCTGCATCAGAGGGTAACTATAGATCTGCAGATGCGGTTATTGCTGATATGAGGGAAAAATATGGAATATAAAGTAGTGGTAACGGCAGATGCGGAAGAAGATTTGAATCAATACATCAGATATTTGCTTATAGTTAAAAAAAATGATCAGGCGGCGAAAAATGTTTTGGATGATTTTGAGGCTATTATTTGGAGCCTTAAAACTGTTGCAGGAAGTTTGAAACTGTGTGATAATCCTCGATTAAAAGAACTGCAATATCGAAGGATAAATTTTCTCTCACATAGGTATTTTATGCTGTATCGAATTATTGAGGATATCGTGTTTATAGATAGTATTTTTCATGAATTGCAGGATTATGAAAACAAAATGATTTAATTGAAAATGGGATTATTAGGGAAGGTCATTTACCGTGAAGACGATGGATGGCCTTTTTTATGTCTCTAAAATTGACAAATGAATATAATCGCAGGGAGCCCTATCACCTTTCTTTTTATACTTTACGAAAAGGAATTCATTGAGGATGGCATAAATAATAGTTTGTAATAGAATGTTATTGATTTATTGAAAAACGATAAAAAAATATTGATTTTCAATAAAAACAATGATATAGTATAGAAAATCAAAAGAAATAAAGGATGCGTATGTTTATGAATGTAAAGCTTACAAAATTTACAAAATATGTACTGGATATCATGTTTTTCGGAGGAATCCTGGTGCTTATCACACTTCCTGTAATCCTGAAACTGCTGGGGAAATATTATTCAGAAGCAATAGATGAAAATTTCTTTTTAATGTTGGCTATTATGGGGGTTGCGGGAGTTCTTGGGATTCTGATCATTTGGCAGTTAAGGAAAATGATGAAAACAGTTCTGGAAGAATCCTGTTTTGTCTATGAAAATGTACAAAGCCTGAACCGGATGGCAGTATTAAGCCTGGTGATCTCTGTTTTATTTATTATGAAGCTGTGTCTGCTTCCGACTCCGGCGACAGGGATCATTGTACTGGTATTTTTTATAGCGGCTCTCTTCAGTGAGGTACTGTCCCATGTATTTGCCCAGGCGGTCAGTTACAAAGAAGAAAATGATTTTACAATATAGGGGGGTGTCATTGTGGGGATAAAGATTAATCTGGATGTCATAATGGCACAGAAAAAGATAGGGCTTTTAGAATTGGCAGATAAGGTTGAGATTACACCGGCCAATCTGTCGATTTTAAAAAATAACAAGGCGAAAGCCATCCGGTTTTCAACTCTGGAGGCTATATGCAAGGAACTTGAATGTCAGCCGGGAGATATTATTGAATATTGTGCGGATGACAATGTCTGATGTATCGGATCAATAAAAAGTAATAGGAGGTAAGCTGATTATGAATGAGAAACCATTAGTCAGGAAGATGAGGGAAGAATATCGGTATTTTGGAGGATTAAGTTTTATTTATGGACTGATATTCACATTTTGTTTTTACAGAAATACCTATGGGATTACATTTCCTGTATGTGTTGCTGTGACCATTGTGTTTGCTGTGCTGTTTATGAAAAAGATCGGATATGTGCTGCAGAAAAAGTCTCTTCCTTATATTGCAGGTATGTTTCTGCTTAGCATATCGACAACTCTTACCACATCCTTTTTCCTTTGTTTTTTTAACTGGATCGGAGTAATATTACTGCTGTTTGTATTTATGATTCATCAGTTTTATAACGATATGGAGTGGAATCTTCCGGGGTATTTAAAACGTATTTTAATTTTATTGGGAACAACCTTGGAGTATTTGCCTAAACCTTATTCTCATGGCATGAGCTATTTCGGCGGCAATAAAAATGGAAAGAACCGGACAATTGCTGCAGTAGCGATTGGATGTATAACTGCTGTTGGTATGTTATGTATTATACTGCCGCTCCTGCTGAGATCTGATAAAGTATTTTCCAGACTGTTCGGTGAGTTATTGAAGCATATCAATTTTGTGACGATCATAGGAGTCAGTGTGACATTTATCGTTGGATTTACTCTTTGCTATGCATTCTTCGGAGCACTTTGCAAATATAATTTTCCACGATATACAGGACAGGTGATGAAAACTTATAATCCGGTAGTCGGAATTACCTTCACAAGTATCATCAGTGTAATTTATCTGCTTTATTGTGTGATTCAGATTATGTATCTGTTTCTTGGGATTCAGAGAGGATTACCGGTAAATGTTACTTATTCTCAATATGCCAGAGGAGGCTTCTGGGAGTTATTGTTTGTAGGAATCATTAATTTTGTTATGGTTCTGTTATGCATGTACCTGTTTTCAGAAAATATAGTGCTGAAGGCTGTTCTTACAGTGATTTCCGGTTGTACTTTTATAATGATTATTTCTGCGGCATACCGTATGATGATGTATATCGGAGCATACCACCTTACATTCCTGCGGATTCTTGTTATGTGGTTCCTGGTGGTTCTGGCTCTGATTATGGGCGGAGTAATAGTAAGCATGTATAAAAAGAAATTTCCGTTGTTCCATTATATTATGGCTGTAGTAGGGGTTCTGTATATTGTATTGTCTTTTTCAAGGCCGGATGCGATTGTGGCCAGATATAACATCGCACATGCAGAATATCTGGAATATAATGATATTATCTATCTCACTCAGTTGTCTAAGGACGCAGCGCCTGCTATAGCGGAGATTGATTCATCCAAATTCAGTGATATGGACGTGAAGGCAAGAGTATATGATTATTTTTACTGTATTTCCCGGGAGGAAGAAAATATATATTTCCGGAAAGCAAACTATTCCAGAATCCGCGCCAAATTGGCGGCGGAGAAATACATTAAAGAACATCAAGATTCGCAGGTAAATGATTTTGATGATTATGAGGAATATTTTTACAGATAGAGAGGGGCTGACGCCCCTCTATTTTACTTCAACTTTTCTGACCAGCGGATAACTGATCAGAGACAATATGCAGGTTATAATAAAAAGTGTAAAGATTGCCGGTACAGGATTTCCGGTTTCTAGTCCGAATATGATCAGAAAAAATTTTCTCACAGGTTTCCAGAAGTCCGCAAAAATCTGAAGAGATGCAGGAAACAGGAAAAATATCAAAACCGGAAGACCGGACACAATAATAATCTTTAAAAATTTTCCGGACAGACAATATAATACAGCTGTTAAATATCCTCCCATAAATCCCAGTGCATAAGTTGACATAAACGTTAAAATGTTAACTATAAATGAAAGGATCATGTTTGTATGAAATGCCGGATATAATTCTCTGATAAAAGTAAATGTACCTTGTGTAATGGAAATGGTTATCTGGGTAATAAAGGCCATAAATGCTGTGACAGAAAGCATACAGCAGATGCTGCTCTTAAAAAATGTTTTTCTGCTTACGCCATTCTGGCATACCATCCAAAAATGTTCTTTAAATATGGCGGCGCCGATAATAAAACTAAAAAGTAAAGAAGAAAAATCTGCTCCATTGTAAAATGTGCCGTTTGTAGAATTTGTAAAGAAAATAAAATAGCTCGCACACAGTATTGCATAATAAATTATGTAAAAAACAACAATGCTGGTTTTCAAGTCCGATAATTGGTACTTTAATACTTTTTTCATGGGAAACCTCCTTATATATTAGTTAATTGTATAAATAGTTTCTGCAGGTCGAGAGAGGATATTTCCAGACCGTCAGGCATCTCAGAAGCCGGAGTCCCCATAATATAGACTGTCTTCAGATTTCCAAGACATTCTTCCCCGATGATCTGTTGTGTCAGATTCTGTTCCTGAATATAATTATTTATATGGGGCTGCGTACCCGACAGTGCATATCCGCGCTGAAGCAGAGCTTCGCAAGTATCATTTTCTATGATCTGTCCTTTTTTGATAATAATGACATTCTCGATAATGTTGGATACTTCTTCGATCAAATGTGTGGATATGACAATTGTAAAAGGATTCTCGCTGTATTTTTCAATTAAAAGCCTGTAGAAAAGTTCTCTGTGGTTTGCATCCAGTCCGAGCACCGGTTCGTCCAAAAAGATATAGGATGCATTTACAGATAAAGCAAGTACATTTTTTAATATGGACTTGTAGCCGGTGGACAATGCAGAAGATTTTTTATGAAAGGGCAGCTCGAACAGTTCTGATATATGCATGGCATAGTCTGTGTCAAAATCCGGGTAAAATTCCTTTGTCCACTTAAAAATATTTTTTACTTTCATAGCGTCGGGAAATAATATCTTTTCACTTGTGAAATAAAATTGTCTCAAAATGGCATCGTTTTCTTTTACGTTTTCTCCATTCAGGGTAACAGTTCCACTGTCTGCAAAAATTCTGTTGTTGATAATATTCAGCAGGGTGGTTTTACCGGCTCCGTTTCTGCCGAGAAGTCCGTAGATTTTATTTTCTTCCAGACAAATGCTGACATTCCGGAGAGCTTTTATGTCTTTATAATTTTTTGAAATATTATTTATTTCCAGTTTGTTCATTTTGTAAATCCCCTTTCTATCATAGCAATAATTTCATCGCCCGTGATTTCCAGCCGTTTTGCTTCTTCAATTAATTTGCTGACATAATTGTCATAAAATTGATTCTGCCTTTTTTGCCTGAGTTTTTTAACAGCACCTTTTTCTACAAACATACCGACACCTCTTTTTTTAAATACGATATTTTCATCTACAAGCAGATTAATTCCCTTAAGCGCCGTGGCGGGATTAATCTTATAATTGACAGAGAATTCTGTTATAGACGGAATCTGGCTTTCTTCCGGAAATATCCCTGTCAGTATTCCGTCTTCAATACCTTCTGATATCTGTATAAAAATAGGTTTTTCATTTTCAGTGTTTAATTGCACGGTATTCCTCCTTTCTCAGTGTATTAACAGCTATTTAGTTAGTTAGTCTAGTAATTAACTATAATAGAATTATACAAAGGACATTTTCAGTTGTCAACGAATCATGAAGGGTTATCACAGCCTATAATGAAAATAGGAGG
>CAJTRM010000025.1 GCA_910578865.1 uncultured Dorea sp. | reverse complement strand
GCTTTTCTGCAATTCTTCCAATACCTCTGGCGGGATTTTGGAGAGCAGCCGCCCCATCTGCTCGTTGGTTCTCTGCAACTCAAATATCCTCTGGTTGGCTTTCTGTACCTTTAATTCCTGCTCGTACTTTTCATCACGCATACGCCCCGCATAGTTGGATTCCTGCCCGATTCTCTCTTTCAAGCTGTCGATATACGCCTGCTGTTTGCCGATTTCCTTTGAGAATTTCTCCACGTCTGGAAGCCATGCGGAGAGCAGTTCTAATGCCTTATCTCTTTTCTTTCCTGCGTTAAAAGCGTTGATGTCGGAGAGGGCAGACACGATTTCCGCATACTGTTTATCCAGCCTGCCGCCCAACTTATAGAGCCATGTGGGGATGTGTTTCCGCTTCGTTTCCATTGAGGACTGACCTCTTTCCAATTCGCCCCACCGTGCGGACATCCGCTCATGGTAGGCGGTCTGCCATTCGGATAGGGATTTCTGGTTGCCTAAAATAGACTTCGCTGATAGCTTGTTGTCGGGCGTAAGCGGCACAAAGCATAGGTGCATATGGGGCGTCCTCTCGTCCATATGGACGACTGCGGAAAGGATATTTTTCTTTCCCACACGCTCTGAAATGAAGTCAAGAGCCGTCTGGAAATAGGCTTTTTGTTCTTCGGGCGGTAAGCTGTTCATAAATTCTGGCGAAGCGGTGATGAGTGTTTCCACCATCATCACGCTGTCTTTCCTTACCTTACAGCCCGCTTCTTTTACCATTTGGTTTATCTCTTTCTTGTAGGTGTAGCGGGGCGGCTTCACAAGATGATAGTTATTCTTGGAGCGTTCCATATCAATATCTGGGTTGCTTTTATAGGCTTCTTTCTTCCGCTCGTTGTGGCGTTCACAAGACGCAACGCCGCCTGCCTTGCGTTTCTGGAAACGCAGGATTGCATAGGGCATGGCATGATTCCTCTTTTCTTTCGGCGGGTAATCTGTATGCGTGACGGTCATGACGATGATGACGGTGATTTTGGGATACCCCCTATCGCCAGTCATAACCGTCACTCTCACGCCGACATTCTTCCATCCGAAGCCGTAAGGCGCAGGATGGGGCAGGGCGCAAGCCCTGCTTTAAGGGAGTCCAGAGGGAACGTCTGGCACACGACTTTGCAGGGCAAAGTGTAGTGTGTTACACCCTGTAAACGCAGTCGGAAAAATCGGAGGATTTTTCTGACCGCAGGGGTGGCTTTACGAGCCGAAAAGGGCGAGCAAAGCCCACGCCTGCATCTTGCGTTTACGGGGTGTTCTCCCGTAGGGATGACAGCGGCGGGGATATCCCAATATTGCCGTCACCACCGTCACCGCTGTCACCCGCAGGGCAGAGCCGCCGATTTTACATACATCCGCTATGACGGTGACAGTGGCAGGGGGTATCCCAAAAACACCGTCATCACCGTCATGACCGTCACGCATAAGGTAAAGCCGCCAATGTCACATAGGTTTAAATGTCGGTGGCAACAGCAAGGGAAATCATCCGTCCGCTGCTCCTGCGGCTGAAATCATAACGGATATGGTTTTCAAGCAGGAAGTCAAGGCGGTACTCGTTCATCCACTTTGTCAAGACATTTGCCGCTGTTTCTGTTTCCCCCAGAGCGTCTAATAACTCTGTGGCTGTGCCAGTCCATTCCTCTTTGTCCTGCATAAAATTTACAATCCGAAAAAGGACGTCTGGTATCGCTTCTTTGGCAAGCTGTTCCTGCTCCTTACGCTCCACCAGTTCCCAACTGCAATCACGGAAACGGAGCGTGAACTCCTGATAGGGCGTGTCCCTGCCCGTCACATACAGCTTGGCGGCATTGGACGCACGGCTTTCCTGTTCCAGGACAAAGGTTGCGTCCGCACTCCCCGTCAATCCCGTCGTGCCAGACACTTTGTTGAACACGTCGCTGTCATTCTGCTTTCGGATGTGGTGTACGACAATGACCGCCAATGAGTGCCTGTCGGCAAAGTCTTTGATAAGGGAGATGTCCCCGTAATCGCTTGCATAGGCGTTGTCTTTGGATGCGGTGCGGACTTTCTGCAAGGTGTCAATGACAATGAGCCTGCTGTCGGGATATTCTTTTAAATAATCCTCCAACTGCACGATAAGACCGTCTGACAGCTTGTCGCTTGCCACCGCAAAGTGGAGCCGCCCGCTCGCTTCGTCCGTCAAGCGGAACAGCCTGTCCTGTATGCGGCAGAACGTGTCCTCAAGGCAGAGGTAAAGCACGTCGCCCTCCTGCGTGGGCATATCCCACAAGGGGATTCCCTGCGACACGCAAAGGCAGAGCTTTAACATGAGCCAGCTCTTGCCGATTTTCTGTGCGCCGCAGAACAGGGTTAAGCCCGTGGGTATCAGACCGTCCACCACAAAGGATGGTTTTTCAAGCGGCTCGTAGAGGAGCGTGTCGGCGTTGACTGTATGAAGCTTCTGCATGGGATTCCTCCTTTCGGGCGGTGTCTTTGGTTTTGTTGCACATAGACGTGACCTCCTTAAATAGATTTACTCCCACGGAAAAAGTGAGAGTATGTAATGCCGCCAGTCCCACGCAAAACGGATTTCTTTTTTCGGATGGTGGCGGTCACGGTTGGAGATACTTCCTCATTTCCGCCTTGACTTTCTCCCTTGCGACTGAAACAGACTTCTGGACAGCGGAAGCGGTGCAATGCTCCATTTCCCCGATTTGGTAAAAGTTAAAATCATACTCGTAATAGAGCAGGAAACGCCGCCTTTGTATCTCTGGCAGTCGGGCAACCGCATTGTAAAACAGTTCATTCCGTTCTTTCTCAATCATGCTTTCATCAAGCGTTTTAGGCACTCTCAACGCACGTCTGTAAAGCGTTTCGTCCCATACCTCGTTAAACTCCCTGTGCCGCTGGTTCCATTGCTGAAGATTCCTGTTCCTCCTTTCCATCTGCATAACTTCTCGGAATCTTCAGCCCTTATTTCATGGTGCTTTCAGAACCTATTTTTCAAAAATCACCCACTTTTTTCTCTAAAACACTTGACAAACCAGTCAAAAAATGCGGCGCTTCGCGCCCCTTGATCAATAAGTACATTTTTTGATTGGAGGCGATTTTTGATGTTACCTTATAACCCTGGCGGTCATGCCGCCTTTCAGGATACTTTCGTATCCCAGTTCCTTAAATTTTACCCTGATCCCTTTGTGCTTCCCAAAAACACCTGGGATTATATCGTGCAGTTCTGGTATCTCGATCTTTCCAAGACGGATTCTATCATGCGGGAATGTTACTCTGTTTTTGGCCCGGAACCAAGGCTCCCTTCCTGCATGCTGCGCTCCTATCTGCTCGCTTTGAAACTGAAAGTTACTTCCATCACTGTCTGGTGCCGCATGCTTAAGGAAACTCCCCTTTATGCCATCCTCAGCGGTTTCTCTTTCGGTGATACCCCTGGTGTCGGTACTTTTTATGATTTCTTTTCCCGCATCTGGCAGGATGACTCCAACAACCTTTCCCCGAAAGACCGGTTCCCCAAAATGAAGAAAACTCCCAAGGGGAAAAAGAAAGGCGATAAGACTCCCTGCGATTCTTTCTCCACTGCTTCAAAACTTCTTCCCCTGCTGGAACGCTGGCATTTAAAGCCTGAGAATCCCTTTTTCCTCATTTTCCGGCTTTATCAGCAGCAGTTCCTGGACCATTCCATCCACAGGGGGCTGGTTAATCCCCGGCACCTGGCTCTTGCCGGTGACGGCACCCCTGTCCGTACTGCCGCACAGCAGCGCAAAAAGCGCATCTGCCATTGTAAGGACAAAGGCTGTTCTTCCTGTAACTGTAAACGCCATTATTCCCAGCCCGACTGTAACTGGGGATGGGACTCTCACAGGGAATGTTATTTCTTTGGCTACCACCTCTACATGTATGTGGCTTCCGATTCCTTCAGCGACCTCCCTGTGTTTCCGCTTTTAGAGCGGGCCTCCCGGCATGACATGCTTTCCTTCCTGCATTCCTTTTTCACCATGAAAGCGTATCTTCCGCAATTCCAGATTGAAAAGCTCCTTCTGGATTCTGCACACGACGCTTACGCTGTTTATGATTACTGCAGACGGGAAGATATCACACCGTTTATCGACCTCAATCCCGGACATACCGGGCATTTTACCTATAAGGACGATTTCACAATCGATGACGATGGTGTCCCTGTCTGTAAAATGGGCTTACGTATGCATAAAGATGGATATGAAGCTGCCAAACACCGGGCAAAATACCGCTGCCCAAAATCAAACCGGAAACGTGGCTGCTTCTGTGAACACCCCTGTTCACCGGCAAAATATGGAAGGACCGTACACATCTTTACCGATGATAATCCAAGGTTATTTAACATACCGCCAAGGGACTCTAAAGCATGGGAAAAGGAATATGACAGAAGGACTTCTGTGGAACGCTCCAACAAGCGCGAGAAAGAGGACTATAAATTAGAAGACGGCAGGCACCACTCGACGAAGATGTGGTACTGCCGCCTCTACGGCATCATGATGCTACAACATCTTGATGCCTGGGAAATGCCCTCTGCTGAGGCATTTCAAGAATCATTATTAGGATTGACCGCCTAATAATGATATCTTAAGCGATTCCATAAGATTTTTCAAGGCATAGTACCCGCTATGTCCAATGTTTATGTCCATTTTTCTCAAATTTCTTTTCCTGCACGATATTCAGTTGTCAATTTTCAGTTAGAATCACATTCATTGAGATTCCGAGAAGTTATAAACCAGACGGATGCAGAACGCATACAGCATCGGGCGGAAACAGAGCGCGACATCCTTCAGAAGGCCTTCATACCCTTTATCTTCTGACAGACGGATAAAGCATAGCAGAAATACCTGTATCAGGCCGGTCTCAATCGCTTTGCTCCCGTATATGTACAGAAACTCATCTTTTCCCATACCCCTTTCATAAAAAGGCAGCGCAAGCAGAAACACTCCGGCCAATAATATAAAAAAACTCTTCAGGTCTAACAGCAGCATTACATTAAAGTCCGCCATAAACACAAGAATCAGGATATATAAGATGAGACATACTCCTGTTTGCCATTGTTTTTTCATAACTGGTTACTCCCTCTGTACATCCGGGCTTTCCTGATCTTCAGATTTCTCCCGCAGGTTCCGGTTTTCCTGAATATTCCACAATTTCATCTTCAGTACGCTCTCCATCGGCAGCAGCATGAGTATCACCGCAGATGCGCAGACAGGCGCCCTAAGCCCTGTAGACAGCATATATCCCATGCCTACCGGCAACCCAGAGAAATCCAGAGTCATCAGAATCTGTGTCAGTTCAAAAAACAGTAAAAACGCCCCCGCCGCGGCAAGAATCTTTTTGACCAGGCACACTGCCTCTATGGCACGTTTCAGTTCATTAACCGACTCGCCGCCCCGGCCTTTCCATAGCCCTAAGCGGAAAGCATTATTAAAGTCCTTTAAAAATCCAGCCCCCAGCAATATCGTAAAAACAAACAGCGCCATCACGATAACCGTCTCAGGATCCGCAATCCACACTATATCCCCCACACCCTGTGCATCCGCCAAATACCAGCTTACAACGATTACTGCCAAAACAGAAACAATATACATATCTCATACCTCCATTTTTATTTTTGCCTCATCCGGCTGACGCTATTGTAGCAAAGCAGCATCCTGAATTCCATACTTCCCGGGATGTATTTTCAGTAGTATTTTTTATCTCCTCCGGACATTTTTTGTCATCGAAAAAAAGGTCACAAATATAGAAAAGCCCGGCATTTGCCGGGACTTTGTTTACAGTTTAAAAAGTATACGCATCCTTAATTTCCATTATGAGAATTATAGAACTCCATCGCTTTTTCTCCTAATTCTTCCAAAGACAGTTCTTCAAACAAATTTGTCTGCCACTCTGTATAATCAAAAGGCTCCCTGATTATAAGGGAAATAAAACGCTCTGCATCTATCTTTCCCATATTTTCAAGTAATAAACTCATACCCTCCCTACGAATAACAGCGTCATTTTTATCTCTTATTCTAACACTCATATTTCTCCTCCTTTCAGATATAGTCCAGCGGATTCATCGTTTTTATCTCTGCTATTGGCGTACGAAGCAGCTTTTTATCTGTTGTAAAGAAAACATCACACCCTGCATATACTGCACACGAAATATGCAAAGCATCTTTATTTTTAATTCCTTTTTCTAAAAGTTTTTTTGCAAAATTAGCAATTGTTTCATTCAAAGTTACTGACTGCTTTGTTACATTTTTCCAATCTCTAATAGCCATCTTACGAATATCAAAAGGATTTTGTTCATTTTCATACTCTAATATGAAAGACCAAACCAATTCATGCTTTCCTTGTAATATCTCCTTTTGTATCTGCAATTTTGCCTGTGACTCCAAAGATATCCGCAATTGCGACTGATCGTCATAAGGCCTATTAAAACAACAGTTATCTAAATATATTTTCAAAGTTATTTCCTCCCGCATTTATTTTTATCGGGTTACTTTTGCCACACTTTCTATTATTTATTTTATACAACTCCTGCAAAGAATACAATCAATATTTAAATTTCTATTTTATTTTGCATATATAAGCACTCATTCCATTCTTTGATTCTTCTAAGTCTCTACAACAACTACTCCCCATAACTCATTAATATCACCATTGAAGTCAAAATAAAAAAAGAGCCTTTCTCTGTTCATAGGAAAAACTCTCTGAAAATACAAGGAGCCTTGAAAATCAAGGCTCCTTACCGAATGCGGAAGATGGGACTTGAACCCACACAGCCCGAAAGCTACAAGATCCTTAGTCTTGCTCGTCTGCCAGTTCCGACACTTCCGCAGGTGACGATCAAACCGTCCAGAAGATATATTACTATATAGGCCTAAAAATGTCAACAACTTTTTTTGAATTTATCAATAAAATTTCCGAAAAATGTCAGTAGCCCCGGTCTCAGTTTTTTAATCCTCTCTCTGATATAGCGGAAGGTCTCTTCCTCCCCCTGATCCGCCAGCATCTTAAGCAGCTTATGTAACAGCCTGGACGTATCCGGATGAACCATCTTTCCAAGCTTCTTTGTCCCCCTCTCATAATACCTCAACGGATACTGATCCGTATACGCATCTCCCTTATAGGTCTTCGAGGCTGCCACCCGGTCCATGAACATCTCGATCACATACTTCACCGGCATCTTCTGTCCGACAATACCTTCCTTCGGGTCTACGCTGTAATCAATCCAATATTCATAATGATGCTTATTGCGCCCTTTGTGATGGAGCCAGGCCCTGGAATAGCCGGTTGCCTCACGTTCCGCATTATTGGGGCTCCTGTTTCCCTGATAGTATCTGCAGCCCACAAGAAATTCCGTCGGGGAATACTTGGACAGATCATGAAGCAGCCCCTGCTTATATAAGCCTACCTTAAAGCAATGCTTCATAACAAGCATCTTATGATGATTAATCGTGCGTAAATGTCCTAAAATCTGCATACTCAACACTCCGTTTAAACTTCCTTGATTCTATTGTAACAGTTCAGCCTGCGCCATTCGCAAAACCGCACTTACGTGCTTTTCGTTGCTTTGCACCTCTTTTTGCTCATAATCAGGCGGAACCTGCTAACCCAGACATTTCTTAATTCCATACAACAACAGCAAATGGGCCGGATAAAACACATAGAAGAAATACTTCATCCCAGTCCCCTTTTTTCCGTTATACAGTGCAATGGGCACAGACGCCGCTGCTCCCCACCGCTGAATTCCCCGGAAAAGCAGAAGGTTCCACCCCACTCCCGCTGCAATCCCGGCTTTCCTGCAATCCCGAGACACATAATAGATCAGGATGAGCAAAATCCCTGAACTCCCATAATCTGACATCATTGCCTCCGCAGCCCATACAAAAGCCACAATAACGAGACCTCTGATATACCAGTCGCGGTACCTTTCCAGGAAACAGATCATAGCCACGCCGCAAAGAAGTGTAAAAAATACATTTTGATGCCGCAGCTCTAAAGGGACTCCATATAAGGCCAGGTCAAAAGGAACCTCTGATAGCAGGGCAAACAGTGCCAGTCTTCCCATATACTTATACACATTCCGTGTATAGAAAACCCCTTCCACTAAAAGGAAACAGAAGATCGGAAAAGCAATCCTGCCAATACACCTGAGCACCACATTTTCCGGAAATAACACCGCCCCTGTATGGTCAATGGCCATAGTAAGGACTGCGATCCATTTCAGTTGAAAAGAATTCATCCCTGCCGTCCTCTTCTTCCTGTCAGCACCACTACCGTCCTGGGGGCAATCTCCAGCGCCTTTTTATCTTTCATGCACACCGGCTTCTCAAGAATTCCGTCATCCGTAGACGCCAGCATATACCAGTTCTTTCCCTTTGAAAGGGCCGGAAGGGCAAATGTATGAACCAGCCAGTGCATATTGTAGATGACAAAGCAGTCTGCCTCCTTAAGAGCCGCCCCGCTGTAATATACCCCCAGCTGCCTGCTTGATATCTCCGACGGCGTGCGCCATGCACTTTCGCCGTGGTAGGACACATCCGGCACTCCGCAGCTGATCATATCTGCCCCGCACATCTCTCTCTCCGGATGAAACACTCCATATTCCCTGCGGAGCCGGATCAGCCCTTTCACGAATTCATACTGGTCTTCATGACCTTTAAGCCCTCTCCAGTTCAGCCATCCGATGGGATTATCCTGACAATAGACATTGTTATTTCCCTTCTGAGAGTTGCCAAACTCATCCCCTGCCAGGATACAGGGCATTCCCTGCGCCAGCAGCACCAAAAAGAATGCATTTCTGATCTGCCTTCTCCTCAGATCCATCACTGCCTTTTTACGGCTCGGGCCTTCTGCTCCGCAATTCCAGCTGTAATTATAATCAGAGCCGTCCTGATTATTCTCCCCGTTAGCCTCGTTATGTTTCCCGTCATAGGACACAAGATCGTTCAGGGTAAACCCATTGTGGGATGCAATATAATTAAAAGCCCCTTCCTCCCGGGAAAGATGCTTCAGCCAATAGATCACTCCATCGACCATTCCTTCATCACCTTTCAGAAAGCGCCGCATGACGCTCTGAAAATCCATCCGGTGTACCAGCATCTTTGTTCCCTTCAGCACCGGATCCTGCAAGGCGGCTTTCGTAGCGTCCGCACACGGATTCAGGATAAATCCGTCAATATGATATTCAATGCGATAATACCGCAGGCATTCCACCACAGTCAGAGCAGGGACAGAAGGCTCAAACGGCATCTCAAGCACTACTTCTATTCCTTCTTTGTGGCACATCTTCACCATATCCTTCAGCGCCCTTACTCCGTCTCCGCATACAGAATAGGCGCTCTTAGGCGCGAAATAATATCCGTGTCCGTATCCCCAGTAGTTCCGGCGAAGTCCGCACTCCTCAAACTCATACACCGGCATGCAGTGGATCTGGTTAATCCCAAGCTCTTTCAGATACGGCAGCTTTTCAACAACACCCTCAAAGGTCCCCTTTGCATGTACCTTTGAATGAGAATCCCGGGTAAATCCCCTGACATGCAGGCTGTAGGCAACCACCTCATGGAACGGAAGACACACCGGCGTATCCCCTTCCCAGTCGTATTCCTCACCGCACACAGCCCCTCTTACTTCATGCAGGCTGACATCCCGTTCCTCTCCCCACTCAAGATGCCCTGCAAGGGCTTTCGCGTAAGGATCCACTACAACTTCTCCGTCAATCTCATAATTATATTCATACTCTGCGCCGTCAAGATCCGTAAGCGCAAGGTAACGCACATCTCCCAACGACTCCTCCATATCGAAAGTGATACAAGGACCGCCCTCTTTTTCCCGGTACAACAGAAGCCTGCACTTCTTTTCACCCGAAACTACTACAGAAAAATTAATCCGGTCTTCAGTTACTGTAACTCCTAACGGCAACGGCTGCCCCTGTATTTTTTTCATGCCTTATCCTCTCTGTTCCTACTGCCATCCATCAGTTCCATACATATCTACATTGTCTTTGTTTATCATAAAGACCTCTTCGTACACCTCTTTTTCGTAATCCTCGCCCTTTAAGATATTCATTACCGTCACTGCAGCCTGCTTGCCCATATTGATGGGCGACTGCGCTGCAGTCCCTGCAATCTGGTTCTCTGCCTTCTTCAGTTCCTTTTTTATATCCGGCGAACCGTCCACGCCATAGATCACCACATCTGTAAGCCCGGCCACATTAGCAGCCGTTTTGGCTCCGACGGCAAGCTGGTCGTTACCGCACATAATTGCACAGATATCCGGATACTCCTCCAGGATCCGCTGTGAAGCCTCCAGCGCTTTTTCAAATTCTCCGCCGGTGTCAACTCTCTCCACAACCTCAAATCCATTCTCGGCCCGGGCAATTGCTTCCTCAAACCCGGTAATGCGGTCATTGATGGAATTCTGAGTCGGACACTCAAGAATTGCAATCTTTCCGCCGTCCGGACACTTTTCAATAAGTCCTTCTCCGCAGATAAAGCCGGCATTATGGTTATCGGATCCTATATAGGCGTCCACGTAATCCATCTCCCTCACCTGCGTGTCCACATTGACGATCTTAACGTCCGCCTCCTTCAGCTTTTCCAGAGAAGGCGTAATCTTTTCCCAGTCTACCGGGCTAATGATAATGACATCAATCCCTGCATCTATCATCTCCTGGATCTGTGTCTCCTGAAGCTTCGGATCCGTACCGGGATCTCTGGTGATCATCTGATATCCTGCCTCCTCCAGTGTCCCTCTAATTGCACTTTCCAGCGTGATAAAATAAGGATTCTCCATATCAATGGCCGTAAATCCTACAAGGATCTCCTCCTGTATCTCTTCCTGCTGATCCTCCTCCGGCTCTTCCACAACCGCGTTATCCTCGGGAGATCCTACATTTTTTTTGCAGGATGTCAGCCCCAGAACGAAAACCAGTAAAACAGATACGACCACAAATACCCTTCTTTTCAACATAATACCTTCCTCCCTGGTACACCGTCTTCTCTCCGTCAGGGAAAAGACACTGCACAGTGTTATTTTACAACATTTTTACATTTTTGGCTACTACATCCTTGCTTTTTAAAGACTCCTTTGGTACAGTTAAGATATCTTAAACATAAAAGGAGAGCGAGTACATGAGCGAACAGAATAGGAACCCGGAAGAAGAAACTGTCACTGTAACTCTGACTTTAGACAATGATGAAGTGGTAGAGTGCGACGTTTTAACTACTTATACCGTGAATGACCGGGAATATATAGCCCTTCTTCCGCTGAACGAAGACGGAGAAAATGAAGACGGAGACGTTTACCTCTATCGTTACAGTGAAGAAGACGGCGAACCGACACTTGCCAATATCGAAGACGATGAAGAGTACGAGATGGCTGCCGACGGTTTCGACGAGTGGCTGGACGAACAAGAGTTTGAAGAATCATAGATTTTTCAGCAACTCATTTACAAAACGGGAAGGCTGCATATCCTTTCCGTTTTTTTCTTTCACATAACTGATCGTAAGCTGACGTTTTGCCCTTGTCATAGCCACATAAAACAGACGCCTCTCTTCCTCTGTCTCCTCTTCCATAACCGCTTTTTTGTATGGAGTCACACCCTCGTTTGCCCCGGGAATGAACACCGTATCATATTCAAGCCCCTTGGCGCCGTGCATCGTAAGCAGAGAAACTCCCTGTCCGTAAGTCTCCTGTCCGCTCTGTCTTAAAATCAGGTCTTTGTACTCCTCTACATGCAGGAACCAGTCCCTGATGGTCTGAATCCCTCTGGACCGTTCCTGAATCTCGTCCAGGACCGGGAACAAATCTTCCTGCTCCATCCCCCGGTAATCTGCATATTCTTTTAAGAATTCATTATATCCGATACTTTTCCGTATATACTCAATTGCCGCATAAGGTGTTTTGCCGCAGATCATCTTCATATCCCATTCCAGCTGATCGATTCGGTCCAGCATCCATTTTTTATCACAGTAAAAATTACGAAGGCTCTCATAACTGACCGTTCTGCTGTCCATGCTGTCTCTTCCGATATAGCGGTTCGGCCTGTTTGCCACCTGAAGAAAATGCTTTCTTTCGGGCCTTCCCTGAGACAGCCGGAAATAACTTTCTATATCAACGCCGATAAAATGCTCGTACAGGTTATTCATCCGTTCCTTCATCTGAAACGGGATCTGATACTCCATCAATGCCTCAGCCAGAACTCCCGCATCCGGGCAGGTGCGGTACAGCACCGCGATCTCCCCCGGGGAAATCCCGGACTCCAGGCACTCTTTGATCTGTTCTGTAATATACCTGCTTTCCTCAAAAGGATCTCTGACCTCCTGCACATGGATCTCCTGCCCGGATCCTTTGTAGGCACGGATTGCTTTCGGATAGCGGTTTCTGTTATTTTCAATCACACGGAGCGCCCCACGGACAATATGGGCGCCGGAGCGGTAATTCACGTCCAGCACGATCTGCCCGGCCTCTTGATAATCCTTCATAAATTCCTGCATGATCCCCGGCCTTGCTCCCCGGAAGCCATACACGGACTGGTCATCGTCCCCGACAACAAACAAATTCCGTGAAGATGCCGCCAGCATACGGAGCACATCGTACTGAGCCTGGTTGATATCCTGAAATTCATCCACAAGAAAATACCGGAAACGATGCTGCCATTTTTCCAGAATATCCGGCCGGTCTTCAAACAACCTGCAGCACCAGGTAAGCATATCCTCAAAATCCAGCTTATTCAGTTTCTTTTTGGAGTCCTCATAGTTTTGATAGACCTGCCGGAACCGGCCGGTTCCGTAACGCCCCGACTCGTACTCCTCAATCTTCATCCGGTTATTCTTGACATTTGCAATTTCCTCCGAGAGCTTTTGAAGCGAATCCTCGTCCCGGAACAGAATCTCCTCTCCTTCCTCCGGGATCCTCTCCGAAGCCTGCCTGAGCAAAAGCTTCCGTTCCTTCTCAGACAGAAGGTTCGCCGACGTAAGCCCGTAAGCCCATTTCAGGATCCCGTAATAGATGCCGTGAAAGGTCCCGAACGTCACCGGAAGTGCATGTCCGCCCATCACCTTATCAAAGCGCCGTCTCATTTCCGAAGCCGCATACTTTGTAAAGGTAATGACCAGAATCTCTTCTGGCCTTACCTTATACACTTTCAGCAGATATTCAATTCTTTTTGCAATCGTGAGAGTTTTCCCGGAACCGGGACCGGCAAGGACCATACATGGCCCCTGATAGTGTGCAACTGCTTCTTTCTGAGCACTGTTTAAACTCATAGATACCCCTTACTGGCTTAATAATTCAATTCCTCTGCGGATACGCTCAAGAGATTCTTCTTTCCCCAGGATTTCCATAATCTCTGTCGCGCCGCCGGGCGTATTCTGCTTTCCGGACACGGCCGTCCTTACCGGCCACATTACAAAACCGGTCTTATAGCCTTTTTCATCCACATATTTCTTAAGAACGGCAAACAGCGCGTCATTGCTGAAATCCTCCTGCTCTTCCAGCAGCGGAAGTACATCTTTTAATACACCCAGAGACTTCTCCTCATCTGTCTTCATCTTCTTGTGGCAGTACAGAGACGTATCATATGCTCCAAGCTCCTGGAAAAAGTCAATCTGTTCCCTGATATCCGGGAATACTTCAATACGGGTCCTTACAAGGCGGGCAATCTTCCTCAGATCATAATCCTTTGTGACCACTGCTTCCAGATACGGCCTTGCCATCTCAAAGAAAGTCTCCTCATCCATAGCCTTAAAATACTCACCGTTCATCCACTTCAGCTTTACAATATCAAACACGGCCGGGGACTTGCTCATATGACGGTAATCAAATTCCCGGATCAGCTCCTCCAGGGAGTAGATCTCCTGGTTCCCTGACGGGCACCAGCCAAGCAATGCCACATAGTTTACTACAGCCTCTGTCAAAAAGCCCTGGTCGATCAGATCCTCATAGGAGGAATGTCCGCATCTCTTGCTGAGCTTCTTGTGATTTTCGTCCGTGATCAGCGGACAGTGCACATACGTCGGAATCTCCCAGCCGAACGCCTCGTAGATCTTGTTATATTTTGGCGCTGAAGATAAATACTCATTGCCGCGCACTACATGCGTAATCCCCATCAGATGGTCGTCAATCACATTTGCAAAATTGTAAGTCGGATATCCGTCGGATTTGATCAGGATCAAATCTTCCAGTTCCTCATTGGGAACCGTAATATCTCCGTAAATATCATCCCGGAATGTAGTCGTCCCTTCGGTCGGCATATTAAAACGGATAACATACGGCTTTCCTGCGTCCAGATTTGCCTGGACCTCCTCTTTGCCAAGCCCCAGACAGTGCTTGTCATATACGACGATCTCTGCACTCTCCTCCCCGGACACCTTGCTTTTCAACGACTCCAGACGTTCCTTGTCACAGAAGCAATAATAGGCATCCCCCTGGTCGATCAACTTCTTCGCGTACTCCAAATACAGCCCCGATGCATTTCTCTCACTCTGCACATAAGGGCCTGCCCCTCCGTCCTTGTCCGGGCCTTCGTCATGTACGAGGCCTGTCCTGGCAAGCGTTCGGTAGATGATCTCAAGCGCTCCTTCCACAAAACGTTCCTGGTCTGTGTCCTCGATCCGGAGCATAAAATCTCCGCCCTCATGCTTTGCGATCAGATACGCATACAGCGCCGTCCTCAAATTTCCTACATGCATCCTCCCCGTAGGGCTCGGTGCAAATCTTGTTCTTACTTTACTCATAATCATTCTCCTGGTTCTAATATCATTTTCTTTTTTCTTGTCTCCGGATCCTGTACTTCCTCTGCCTCCAGTAGCCCGGCTGGAAAAATTCCCTTGGGACTGCAAGCACTACGGCAATGCCGAGCACGATGCCAAAGGCGATCTTGATCGCCTCAAGCCCTCTTTCGGCTGCCAGGTTAAGCTGCTCCATTACCAGATAATATGCAGTATAATACACTCCGGCCCCCGGCACAAGTGGAAATATGCCGGAAACCAGAAAAACAGTGACCGGACATTTCAACCGCACCGTAAGCATCCTGGAAATCAAAACTACTACAACAGTTCCGAAAAAAGAGGCTACCGCCGACGACAGGATCGTAAATTTTGCGACAAAGAGATAGACCAGCCATCCTGCCATCCCGGTCATCCCACAACTGATAAAATACCGTTTCGGGACATTATACAAGACCGCAAAACCTACAGTACCTATAAACGGGCACAAAACATTTGCGATAATCTCTCTCATCATATCGACAGCCCTCCAAACAGATTATTATAAATACTGAGGGTAACCCCCACCCCGATGGCAATATAAACAAATACAAGCAATGCATCGATCATCCGGACAGTCCCTGACAGGAAATCACTGTCTGCAATCTCCCGGATGGCATTGACAAAGGCCATTCCCGGGACCAGGGGCATAATGGAGCCGATGATCATGCCCTCCATCCTGAGATACCCCATAACCGGAAGATGCTTGACTGCGGCGGCAAGGGCCGTGATGATGACCCCGCCCGCAATATTGATGATAATCTTCGACATATTATGGCGTTTTGCCGCAAGTATCCAGATATATAACAGACACCCGATACAAAATGCCACCATACTTTCCTTGATTGTGGCGCCCAAAAGATAGCCGAAGCATCCGCTTCCGGTCCCAGCTCCAAGCACCTGAAAATACGCCCGCTTCGGCGGAATCCTGTCAATCTCCCTCAGCCTCTCCATCGCCGCGTCTATAGATACCTTCCCCGCAGAAATCTCGCGGGAGAGCGCATTTACTTCCGTGACGATCCCAAGGTGAGTCCCCGACAACGGAACATGCTTGACTCTTGTATAGAACTCCTCCTCTTTATTCTGTACACTGACAAATATCCCGTGGCTCAGCATAAAAGTATCCACCTGATCCACATGGAACCTATTGCAGATGCGGGTGATGGTCTCCTCCACCCTGAAGATCTCCCCACCGTTTTTCAACAGGATCCGGCCGGCCTCCAGAGCCAGGTTCACTACCTTTTTTACATCAATCTCGGATTCCAGCTTCTTCTTCAGGTAGACCATATCCACAAGCTGCACCCCGTCTTCGTAGATCGGTTCGGCATAATTGTCCGTAAAAAAACCGGCAAGAATATGAGAATTAACGAAACCGCATTTTTCATAAAACTCCAGAGTTTTTCTGCTGTTTCCCGTTCCCACATACATCATGTCGCAGCGGTCACTGTAATGCTCACATACATAATGTATCATATTCCTGCCGTATCCTTTTCCCTGTTCTTCCTCTACGGTCGCTATATTCTTAATCTCACATCTGCGATCCTTCAACATCTGTACGGCACAGACTGTCTTTATTACGCCTTCCTCACTCAGCACAAACAGATCGCTCTGATCCAGATACCTCTCGATCATATCCTCCTGCGGGTCGGCCAGCAGAAGGATATCCATATATGTTCTTTTATTCTCCGTTACCTGTTGAATATTCATAGACGGCTCCCTGCATATTTAATACCATCCATTATAACACCAGGTATACAAAAATTATAGTATGTATTTCAAAAAATACAGGCCGAAAAATGCAGGCCGGCCTATCCCTTCGGCTCTGCTGCAACCGTGCCGTTCCAGTTATACAAGATTCCCTCTTCACTGTAATAATACGGATTGCCGGGCGCCGCTTCAATATACACAAGACTCAGAAGACAGTCGAATACTCCCGGTTCGATCCTGTGGATATTTGCAGGAATGTAAATGTCCGTAATCTCTACGTCCGCCCCGTCAAATGCATTTGCAGCAATCCCTGTACACGTATCGTAAAGAGGCAGTACCAATAAGCCGTCCGTTACAAGGGGCGCCAGACTGGTACATCCGGTCAGCAGTCCTTCATCATTGGCAGTAAAGCCTTCAAACTCTCTCCAGCCGGCATACAGTTTAAGTTCACCGCCCTCACCCGTAACTCCGGTAAAGGGAACGGTACATGCAGCATCCTCATACCATCCGTCAAACAACTTTCCAAGCCTTCTCGGTTCTTCGCATCCTTCCAGAGAAAATGCCTCTGTCTCAAAAACATGCTCTGCCTCCTCTGGTTTCCCTCCGTTACCGTAAAGCGTCACTTTCCAGTTCAACGGCACAGGCGCAGGCGGATTCTCTGTATCTGTCCCTGTATCTGATCCTGCATCCGGGACTTCTGTATCCGTTATTTCCGTATGATCAACAGACGGATTCTTAATTTCACCCAGGCCGACTGAAGTGCCGGGGATTGCCGGACTCGGCACCCTCTCCACTCTCGTTATGATCTCCGGATCGGCTCTGTGCGGTTTTGACACAGGGACATCCGGAATCTGCGGCACACACTGAAGTTTTCCCAGCAGCAGAAAGAATTTCCTGCTTCCGTCTCTGGTAATCATCTCCATGGTCTCCGTCCCTCTTGTCTGTCCAAATATGACCTCCTGCCGTATGTCCTCTTCTGATATCCGGCCGATCTGAGTCCTCGCACTGAAATAAAGAAACGCCAAAAATACCACAAGACAAATGCCGGTGACCAGCTTCCTTAAGGGAATGTGAATATGGATATCCATTTCAATTCCCTCATATGTTGAAACTATTTCCATATTTTTCCACCTCACTGCAATTATTATAAAATGCTGCAAAAGCAAAAGAAAGTGGCATCCTGTAACAAAACAGAACGCCACTTTTCAGCTTTTTTCGTCAAAAACTAATTAATATAGCCTGCTTTTTTAAGCTCTTCCTCTGCCTTTGCAAGATTTGCATCCGACACACGGATGATCGGACCGGTACATCCCATTCCGCTTTCAGCATAGATATTAAGCTTCCAGAGAACCTTTACCGCATCCTCCAGATCCATAACCTCAATTCCCGGAATCTGAGCAGTTACGATCTCCTTCGGAGGCTCTTTTACTTCCTCTGCTGCAGCTGCAGGTTTGGAAGCTGCCTTCACGCCGTTTAAGATCTCTCCTAACCCGGCCTTTTTTGCTGCCTCAAATTCTTTCTTTGCCACCTCAAAGACTTTACCCTTTACGAGCTGGGCCGCATAGCGGATCGCATTGGCAATCACCGGCGCCCCGCTGGCTCTGGACACGATCATGACTAACTGCTCATACCCTTCGCCGATTCCCGGGCCATAGCCGTAACCGGTTGCCTCAAAGCTTCCCCCGGTATTTGCAGAAGACAGCATCTTTACAAGAATGTTGCCCGTAAGCGAATCTGTCACCATGATATCCGGTGATGCCTGAAGGACATCATTTCCTCTCATCACACAGCCGCCGTCTGCCCTTCCGGACTCTGCGAATGCAATATCATAGCCCTGATCCTTCAGCTGCTTTAATGCCTTCTCTGTCTGCCTTGCACCGTCCACATTGAGGATACCTACTGTAGGCGCTCCGTTGCCGCACGCCTTTGCAGCAATGATCCCGTAGATCGCATTCTTGATCATACCCTCAATACGGTCTGTACTGGAAGTTCCCGTCGTGTTTGCAATATACATCTCTTTTCCCTGCGCCGGTGTCACACAGCGTCCTACGGTAGACACGCCGATCGGGAACGGGAAATGCATGGTAACTGCTGCATCCACCTCTTTATTGGCCAGCATTTCTTCCATCTTGTCATGGCCTTCCTCATCATTTGCCACCTTGATAGTCGTAACACCTTCTGCCTCTAACGTACCGATGTAGTAAACATCGATTCCGTCTTTTGCAGCCGCCACTGCAGCTGCCATAGAGTTTTCCTCTCCATGCTCGCTGCCCATACCTGTGAGCGCAACCTTCGGCCTTTTCCCGAAACTTCCGGTCTCAAGGCCCTGTGCCATCTCCATAAAGGTATCGGCAATCATTCTCTCAATATTATTTGCCATTGTCGCCACCCCCCTTACTCTGCTATCAGGGAAGCAGCGAAATCCTTCATAGCTTTTGCGATCAATCCTTTTACCTCTTCCTCAGATACGCCTGCAGCTGCCTCTGCTTCTGCTTTTGTATTTGCCTGGATGACAAAAGATACTCCGTCGAACAGGTTGGTCATACGTCCAAGGAACAGACTTCCCTTTCCTACGATCATTGCGTTCTTAATCTTCCCTGCAAGAATGTCTTCTCTTGCAAATCCGATATACGGTACGCCTGACGGGATATGTCCCTGTGTCGGAGCCCAGCCTGTAAGACCATAAGTCTTTGCAAAGGATGCAAGGCCTGCACGGTCGATCTCACCCTTCTTAACTGCCATCGCACCGATCATCTTGTAGTTGGCAAGCGGTACGTCACCTGCTCCTGCCGGTTTCGTAATATCCGGATTCTGCATCTCCGGTGAAAATTTGTCAATATCTGTGATCTTCATGCCTGCGCGCTCAAGCGGATCTGCTACAAGGCTGCCGATTACGTTCTGCGGAGCACTTCCGGTACCTACCGTGTGACGTCCGAGAATATCCAGGTTGATTTCCGGATTCTCTCCGTCGTTCTCTGCAATGATCACACAGAAGCCTGCAAGACAGTCCTCTAAGATCGGAAGTCCCTTCTTTACGTGATCCTTTCCGTTCATTCCGAGCTTTGCCGTACATCCGCCGGCTGTCACTGCCACGCATTTGTATGCGCCGGATTTTACCAGGGCTGCTGCCTCGATCAGTGCGTGGGACGGTCCTGCACAGAATCCGCGGGAATCAGAACCTGTAGCATGGTTGAGTGCCGCAATCTCTGCAGCTGCCTTCGCAAAGTTGCCGCCGCCGCGCTGGTTCATATCACCGCAGGCCTCCTCCGCACAGTCGATGACATATTCCACGTCATCCTTTTCAATGCCTGCATTCTTTACACCATATAACAGTGCCAGCACGCTGGAAGCCTTGCTCATCAGGTTCTCATGCATAACGTGTGCGGACAGGTTCACATCAATATCATGTGCGCGCTTCACACATCCTACCAGCTTACCTGCAACATACAGTCCTTCTGCATGCTCGTCATTTACTGCAGCCTCAATGGCAGAAAGTTCTGTACCTTCCTGCACTCTTGCCACAATATCCTCTGTGATGATCGGATCACCGGCAAACGCATCTTTGTGAGCGCTTACGAATTCTTTGTCAAGCATTACGACCTCAAACTGGTCACAGGCCTGAACCAGAAGAATAAACTCCTCCTCCGGCATGATCTCACCGTATTTTCCATATCTCTCAGCCCCATCCTTTACTTTGTCATAGTATGGGAACTCTACTTCTGCAAGGTCATCCGGTGTAGCATTTCCGATATATACCTGGTTCGGCCAGTAGTTCACACATTCCTCATAAGAGCGAAGATGTCCTTCCAGTTCCTTTAAATATTCAGACTCCGGATTCACGATCCTTTCTGTCGTCTGGGTTGTTCCATTATATACCACCATCTGCGGTGTATGTGCAAGCACATAGCTGGCACCTTTAATTACGCTGTTCATTGGCTTTTCCACCTTTCTTTCGATTATTGGCCGGCATCACCCACTGTTTGAAGGCACGGGCCGGATGCCAAAAAGATAACAAAAGAGGGGCAGCCCCCTATGCGGGAACACATTGGGTCTGCCCCTGCTTCTACCGTATGATCAGATTATACCTGCTCCCTGATAGCCTCCATCTCTGATACGATGTCGTCAATATCAAGAACCATCTCCATCATACTAACCTGCTCATCATAAACTGCCTCGTCAAACTCTTCTTTAATCTCAGGTTCACATACGTGATATACCGCGAGTCCAAGCTGGACCCCTGTCAATGGACCTGCGAAAGTAGGATCGCCTAAGGTTACAGTCTCAGCTGCAAGACCTGCAGCCTCGCCCTCAGCTGCACCGAGAACTACTACAAGGTTCTCTGCGCCATACTCCTCAGCGAATTCTTTTACTCTCTTCTGGTTTTCCAGATCCATTGCGCCTGCGCTCGTTCAGACAAAACATTCCGTTGATGAAAATACGATCTCTGCACCGGCAGTCTGAACACACTCAGCGATAGCCGGTCCCGGAATTCCATCACGGTCTCCGATAATTATTGCTTTTTTGCCTTCTAAAATAGCCATAATTATACTTTCTCCTTTCTTGTATCATACAATATAAAATTGTTATCTATGATTTAGAAACCATCCGGATTAGATGTATTTCTTAATCATCGCCTCAATAGACTCTTCGGTACAGTCATCCT
This sequence comes from uncultured Dorea sp., assembly GCA_910578865.1. Classification (GTDB taxonomy): domain Bacteria; phylum Bacillota; class Clostridia; order Lachnospirales; family Lachnospiraceae; genus Dorea_D. The sequence goes on along the minus strand of CAJTRM010000025.1, from coordinate 19,389 downwards.
TTACAAGCTCTTCTACTTTTTCTCCATCCTTGTAGATCGCCATTACAGGAAGCCCGAGAACCTTCTGTGCAATTGCAAGACGGCGTGCCTTTGTGGTATTCAGGGATGTAAATTTCAGTTTATCCCCGTATGTATCAGCAAATGCATGTACCTTCGGCATCAGAGCCTGGCAAGGTACGCAGCCGTCGCCGTAAAAATCAACAAATACATAGCCTTCTGCTTTTAATACTTCAGCTTCAAATGTGTTCTTATCTAAATCTAACATTGGAATCATCCTCCTTGATTATTTTGTTTACCATACGCATGCATTTCTCATACGCACCGCGAAAAATCATCTGCTTACGTGCGAGCACGACGCAGCTGATTTTTCGCATCCTGCGCTGTGCTAAACAGGTTTTAGAAATAATCAGACATACTTCTTTCTACCTGGACTGCGGCGATGGCGCCGTCAGCGGCTGCGGTTACTACCTGTCTTAAACTCTTGATGCGGACATCTCCTGCGGCATATACGCCCGGGATATTGGTGTGCATGTCGTCATCTGTCTTGATGTATCCACGTTCATCCATATCGATGATTCCCTCAAAGACTTTAGAGTTCGGAATCGTTCCGATAAATCCGAACACACCGAACATTCCGTCGTCTTCATCGGCCTCTACCGTTGTAACTTCACCGGTTTTTACGTTCTTTACCTTCATCCACTGAAGAATATCGTCTCCGCCTACTTCCTCTACGACAGAATCCCACATAAACTCAATCTTCGGATTCTTGAATGCCTTCTCCTGAATGGATTTTGCGGCACGCAGCTCGTTACGTCTGTGGATAATGGTTACTTTTCTTGCGAATTTTGTAAGGTACATTGCTTCCTCGACAGCAGAATCTCCGCCGCCCACAACGTATACTTCAAAATCCTCGAAGAAGTTTGCATCACAGGTAGCACAGTAGGATACACCCTTGCCTGTGAACTCTGCCTCGCCCACGCAGCCGATCGGTCTTGCATGCGCGCCGGTAGCAATGATTACATTTTTGCCCTTGTACTCGCCCTTTGCGCTCTTTAACACCTTCACGTCTCCGTCGAGAGATACTTCTGTAATGGTGTCGGATACGCGCTCTGCGCCGAATTTCTTAGCCTGCTCTGTCATCCTTGCGATCAGGGACGGTCCGGACTCGCCCTCAACGATCTGTCCCGGATAGTTCTCGATCTCATCTGTGATCGCGATCTGTCCGCCGTCCTGACCTTTCTCAATGATCAGTACGGAGAGACGGCTCCTTCCTGCATACAACCCTGCGGCCAGACCTGCAGGACCTGCTCCCAGGATCACAACATCATAAATCTTATCCATGTCTGTTACATCTCCTTTTCTTTCTAAAGTAAACATCTGCCGCACCGGATCCGGCAATACCCGACCCGGTGCCCTGCTCATCTCTACTCGAAAATAGTCTGTCCGTCAACTTCTGTTGCCAAAGCGTTGAGGGCCTTCTCAACGATCCTGCGGCGAAGTTCTTTTTCCTCTGCTTTATCCAGAGCCGGATTACCAAGAGGATGCGGAATAGCAATAGCCGGAACGATTCTGTTTGCACCAACCGTCATGGAGATCGGTGTTACTGTACATACATGTACTACAGGGATTCCTGCTCTTTCTACTTCTTTTACCATCGTTGCACCGCAACGTGTACAGGTACCTCAGGTAGAGGTGAGGATAACTGCGTCTACACCGTCTGCCTTTAATTTTGCTGAGAACTCTGCGGCAAATGCCTTGGAGGAAGCTACAGCTGTACCGTTTCCTGTTGTTGTATAGAATAAGTGATGTAACTCACCGATGATTCCTTCTTTTTCCATATCGCGAAGTACGTCTACCGGAAGAACACGGTCAGAATCTTCGTTTGCATATACCGGATCATATCCGCCGTGTGCAGTCTCGTATGTCTCTTCTGTCAGATCCATAACGCCTGCAATATCGTACTCGCCGTAGTGAGATGCACTGGAGCTCTCAATGTGGTCCGGATTTCCCTTCGGAACGATACCGCCGGAAGTAACAAGCGCGATCTTAGCATGTGCAAGATCTTTCACTGCCGGGTTCGGATCAACTCTGTCGAAATCAGGCATCGGGAACTCTGTAACGAACGGCTTGCCTGCCAGCTTCTTAAGAAGCATCTTAACAGCCCTCTGAGATCCTCTTTCCTTCTCAAAGAAGTTTACACGGACACCGTTCGGCATATAACCTTCCTCTGCAGAAGCACCGATCGCCTCGCCTTTTCCGAGTTTTACAGCCAGAGGAGCCATCTTGGTAACAGCATCTCTCATACCTGCCGCACTGTTCTTGGTGGAGATCATGTATACCTGGTTCTTGAACATATCTGCACCCGGGTTCTCTACATACATACCGGTCAGGGACGGAATGCCGAGCTCTTCCTGAACTGCTGCTGCGATCGTTCCGCATGCCACACCGTAACGTCCTGCGTTAAATGCCGGACCTGCGATAAATACATCCGGAGCCTGCTCCTTCACCATAGCAAGGATCTCTGCTTTTGCTTTCTCAAGGTTCTCGTTGAAATATGAGTCACCGCAGATGATGGTTGCAATGATCTCTGCATCGTCTTTGAAATTTGTCGTCAGTGCCATACCCGGTCCTACAACCTCGCCGACACGAAGCTCTACCGGATAGTCTGCTTTTTCTTCTCCGCCGATCTGTGCGAAGAACTGATTGATATAATGAACAACTTTTAATTTAGCCATTATGCTTTATCCTCCCTTCCTTATCTTGCACTCAGCTTATTGAAACCTGTTTCGTTTGTTGCGCCGGTAAGTACCTGAAGCTCAACTTCCAGAGATCCGTCTGCGCGGAGTGTCTCTTCGCTTGCTCCTGCAATCTTGGTCACATAGTCCAGAGTTCCAATTACTTTATCAAGTTTCGGCAGAATAATTACCTGGTTTGCATTACCGCCTGTTACAACTGCATCTGCTGCTGCATCTGCATCTGCAAGTGACTGGGATTTACCGTCACGCCCTGCATACTCATCTGTGATGATAACAGTCTTAACACCCTCTGCTTCAATCTTCTTACAGTTCATAATAAGGTCTGTATCCGGGTTACCGAAACCTTCCTGGGAAACAATCACGCCGTCAAGGTCAAGCATCTTACAGATCTTTGCTGTCCAGTCAGAGGAACGCATCTTATCTGCAAGGTATACATTCTCGTTGGTAATGATCTGGCATACGAAATTGATCGTCTTTCCGTGCTGCTCAAACATATCGTGTACAACCGGATTGTTCAGGTGTACATAAGTCGGGTTCTTATCGCATGCGGATACACAGTTACCGGATACGATTGCGCCGTCCATGATCTCTGTCGGGCTTAAGATCGTCGGAACGATCTTCTTTGCGTCTACGCCGTACACATATGTATCATGCAGAAGCCCCTGGCTCTGAAGCATCTGTACATAAGCAACTCTCGGAAGATCCGGATATTTCTCCATACCTTCTTTGATCGTACAGGTCTCGTATACTTTTGTCTCATCCGGTGTCAGATTGCGTGCTAATTCCCCAATATACGCCGCAACTCTGAAGCCTGCGAAACGAACTGCCTTCTCATAGTCATGCTGCTTGATGTCATCCACCGGCTCACATACCATAACAAGATTCAGTGTCTGTGAAAATGGTGTATAGTCTGCTCCGGGGCCTGTCATATCAATGATACCTTCCTGGAAGCCTACGATCTTTCCTGCCGTAACGACTGCCATTCCCTTTAATGCATAGGTCTTTCCTTCTCCGACAGTGTCAACCTTCGCGATCACACCCGGGAAGATCCCGCCTCTTCCTTCTACTTTCACACGTGGTTCGATTACATCCTTAACCGGCGTGATCCTTACAGATTCTCCCGGTTTTGCAATGTCGAACGATGCACTCTTAATCTTCTCATCCTCAAGAGCTACTGCCTTAACAGCCTCCTCAGATACATAAAGGATACCGTCTTCAATCTTTGACTCAGAAGCAAACTGGATGTCCTTAATGTAAATATGTCCCATTTCTAATCTCACTTGTGGTTCCCTCCTTCAAAAGAATTATTATTTATTGTTTAGCTGCAATGCTTTACAACCTCTCCCGTGACTTACCACGCATCTGCCGATGCCAGCCCGCTCTCCAGCAAAGTCCAGTCGATCAACTGAAAGTCCTCTAGCACTCCGGCGCTGTACCTGCCGGTCTTATCCTCAAACTTCCGGCATGCCTGTATTGCACTTTCAATAATCGAAAGGGACCTCTCGTCTATCTCCCCCTTTCCCGATGATATCAATACAGATTTGTATGGTGTCTCATTGGGCTTGACGCTGCCGGATAACGGGTGCGTCAAAAGTACATGCCCTTCGTGTATTCTGTCTCTGACTTCAGCTAAGAGTCCCTCATAGGAAGCTTCCTTATATATCACTTCGCGGATCTCATGAAGCTTATCTGAAACCAGCGGATTATTGGTAATAACTATGTAGTTCCTCTGCCCCACCGGAATCACCCTCCCTCTCCAGGCTATAGAAAATTTGGTGTAAAAAAAGGACGCCTTAAACACAATCATGTGCACAAGCCGTCCTTCCTGTCTTTTGCCCTGATAATAATTTGCCCGGATAACAAACATATCTTCAAGTAAGCCTTATCATACAGCACAAGATTCAGAATGTGGTACGTTTCCCCGTCCTTTTGCCTGAAAGTTTCACCGTTCTCTATGTTCACCATCATATATCCGGCTTGCCTCTTCGGCGGCTTTTAAAAACAAAGCTCTCTCTTGAGAAATTTCAACCCCACTATTTACTTTCTGTTATAGGCAATCTCAATATGTAATATTGCCTGTCTCTATAATAACCGATTGTTAATTCATTTTCAACCGATTATAAAGATTATAACTAATTTGGTGCATTTGCACAAGCTTAATTGTCATTTTTTATGCAAGATTACTCACTCTTCTTTTTGAAGTTTTTGAAGTAATCATCATGCACTTTCTTGATTGTACCGCTGAGTGCAAACAATGCCAGAATATTCGGCAGTACCATCAGAGAATTGAAACAATCCTGCATGGTCCATACAAGTTCTACCTCAGCCAGCGAACCAAGGAATACACATACGGCAACGATCACAGAATAAACCTTCACTGCTTTTGCCCCGAATAAGTATTTGATATTGGCCTGCCCGAAGAAATACCATCCGAGGATCGTAGAGAATGCGAAGAAGAACATACAGATTGCAATGAAGACGTCTCCTCCCTTTCCATACAAGGTAGAGAATGCATACTGGCTCAGCTCTGCCCCTGTCTTCCCTGTCGGGATCGCATGTGTTGTAATGATTACCAGTGCCGTCAGGTTCAGGATTACAAAAGTATCGATGAACACACCGATCATTGCAACATACCCCTGCTCTACCGGATGTTTTACCTTAGCAACCGCATGTGCGTGAGGTGTAGAACCCATACCTGCTTCATTGGAGAAAAGCCCGCGAGCAACACCCTTGGTCAGGGCAAGCTTAACCGTTGCACCGGCTGCACCTCCGACAATAGAAGATGGTGCGAACGCACCCACAACGATTGCCTGGAACGCATACGGAATCTCTTTAAAGTTGTAGATGATCACAACCAGGGATCCCAGAATATAAAATGCTGCCATAACCGGAACGATCAGCTCCGTAATCTTTGCAATACGTCCGGTACCGCCAAGGAATACAAACAGCGCAAGCACTGCAAGAATAGCTCCCATGATCCACTGCGGCATACCGAATGCTGTATTAAAGGCTGCTGCAATAGAATTAGACTGTACTGCATTTCCCATAAAGCCGAGGGCCAGCGTGATCAGAATTGCAAAAATTCCTGCCAGCACTTTTCCAAAGCCGCCGGAGAAAGCTGCACGGATATAATAAACAGGTCCTCCTGTCACTTCCCCGTCGTCTCCGACTTTTTTGTATTTCTGTGCCATAATTGCCTCGGCATAAATGGTAGCCATTCCAAGGAAAGCAGCGATCCACATCCAGAAGATCGCTCCGGGACCTCCTACTGCAAGCGCCGTCGCTGCTCCGGCAATATTTCCGGTACCTACCTGCGCTGCAATTGCTGTTGCAAGCGCCTGAAATGATGACATTCCGTCAGCTCCCGCTTCACTCTTGTCACCTTTCTTGAACATTCCGCCGAAGGTCCTTCTCATTCCCTCTCCGAAACCTTTCACCTGAATGAAACCAAGCCTTACTGTAAACCAGATACCGCCGCCCAGAAGGGCTGCAATCAGAATGTAGTTTGACAGATAGCTTCCTAATGTCGAAAAAACATCATTTAATACTTTTTCCATCGTGTTCCCCCTTTTTCTATAGATATTATGAATCCTTTCATTCACATTATCTATAATAACATTTTGCCAATTTTTATGCAATATTTATCAAGTTTTTATAGTTTTTTTATTAATTTTCCACAAATTTCCTGTCGACAAAAGCAGAAAATCAAAAACGAGAACAGCGATAAATCACGCATTTCCGCCGTTCTCGTTTCTTAACATTTTATTAAGATTGACAAATTTTTGGTTATTTTGCTATTTTTTTATCAATAATCCTTATACATTGATCTCAGCTTTAACGCCCAGCATCTCCTCATGCTCACTAAGAAGCGGACGGATAACCTCTCTTAAATAGGTCTCCACCTGCTGAGGAGCACGTCCTACATATTTTGACGGATCCATAGATTCTTTGAGTTTATCAAGACTTAACCCAAATGCCGGATCTGCCGCGATCAGCTCAAGGAGATTATTATCCAGCCCCTTTTCCTTTACATTGCGCCCAGCCTCCATGGACAGTTCCCGGATCCTCTCGTGGAGCTCCTGCCTGTCCCCGCCGGCCTTTACGGCATCCATCATAATATTCTCTGTTGCCATAAACGGAAGCTCGGACATCAGACGCTTTTCAATCACCTTCGGGTATACTACCAGGCCGTCCGCCACATTCAGGCAGAGATCCAGGATACCGTCTGTGGCAAGGAAGCCCTCCGGCACGCTCAGCCTCTTATTGGCAGAATCATCCAACGTTCTCTCAAACCACTGGGCCGCGGAGGTTACCGCAGGATTCAGGGCGTCTGCCATTACATATCTGGACAGGGACGCAATCCTCTCACTCCGCATCGGGTTCCTCTTATAAGCCATCGCAGAAGAACCGATCTGATTTTTCTCAAACGGCTCCTCAACCTCCTTCAGGTGCTGCAGCAGACGGATGTCATTGGACATCTTATGCGCGCTCGCCGCAATTCCCGCCAGCACGTTCAGCACTCTTGTATCCACCTTGCGGGAATACGTCTGCCCGGACACCGGATAGCATGCCTCAAATCCCATCTTTTCTGCAATCATCGGGTCAATCCTGTCAATCTTCTCCTGGTCGCCCTCAAAAAGTTCCAGAAAGCTTGCCTGCGTGCCCGTAGTCCCCTTAGAACCGAGAAGCTTAAGGCTTTTCTTTACATATTTAAGATCCTCAAGGTCCATACAGAATTCCTGCATCCACAGCGTCGCACGCTTCCCTACAGTAGTGGGCTGCGCCGGCTGAAAGTGGGTGAATGCAAGGGTCGGAAGATCCTTGTGCTCCCCTGCAAACTCTGCAAGGGCGGCAATTACATTTACAAGCTTTTTCTCTACAAGCTCAAGAGCCTCGGACATCAGGATCATATCTGTATTGTCCCCGACATAACAGGACGTAGCGCCCAGATGAATGATCCCCTTCGCTTTCGGGCACTGCTGTCCGTAGGCATATACATGAGACATGACATCGTGGCGTACCAGCTTCTCCCGCTCCTTTGCCACTTCATAGTTTATGTCGTCCATGTGTTCTTTCAATTCATCAATCTGCTCCTGTGTGATCGGAAGCCCCAGCTCCTTCTCTGTCTCCGCCAGTGCAATCCAGAGTTTTCTCCACGTACGGAACTTTTTATCCGGCGAAAAGATATACTGCATTTCCCGGCTTGCATAACGCTCTGAAAGCGGACTTTGATATCTGTCGTTTGTCATAATACTCTTCTCCTGCTCCATTCCTGTTCCTGATTTAAATTTGTTTCTGTCCTGATACCGGAAACGCCCGAAAGGCGTCCCGTGCATGTCTAAGTATAATACAACCTGAATGGAAAAGCAATCATGTTACACAGGACTTGCCAATTTCCCGAGGAATTCCTTCATCCTCTCATGTCCGGAACCGAACACCTCCTCCGGCGTGCCCTGTACCTCGATAACTCCCTGCTCCATAAAGATGATCTGATCCGATACATTTGCCGCAAAACTCATCTCATGGGTAACGATCACCATGGTCATATGCTCTGCCGCCAGGTCCTTAATGACCTTTAAGATCTCGCCGGTAAGCTCCGGGTCAAGCGCAGACGTAGGCTCGTCAAAAAACAGGATATCCGGCTTCATGGCAAGGGCTCTGGCGATCGACACCCGCTGCTGCTGGCCGCCGGAAAGCTGATAAGGATAAGCATCCTCCTTGTCCTCAAGGCCCATTTTACCAAGAAGCTCCCTTGCCTCCTGATAAACCTCCTCTTTCTTCCGTTTCTGCACACGCAGCGGAGCGTCTGTAATATTTTTCATCACAGAAAAATGAGGAAACAGGTTAAAATTCTGAAACACCAGACCGAACGTCCCTTCATAATGGATCTCACCAAAATCCTGCGTCTCCAGGCCGGTTGCGCAGCGAAGAAGTGTAGATTTGCCGGAACCGGACGGTCCGATAATCCCCAGCACCTCCCCTTTTTCTATCTTGAGGGAAATATCCTTAAGCACCTCTACCTCGCCGAAACTTTTCTTAATATGCTTCATTTCCAGTAAACTCATGATATCCTCCTACCTGTAGTAATTCAGTTTCTTTTCCAGGCATTCCATAAGAAAGGCCACAACAAAATTAAATACATAATAAAATATCCCTGCAAAAACATAAGGAAGCATGGTCACCTGGGAAGATGCCAATGCCTTTGATATCGTAAACATCTCCAGGATTCCGATGGTAAATGCAAGAGACGTATCCTTTACCAGGGTGATCGTCTCATTGGTAACCGACGGAAGGATCGTCTTGATCACCTGAGGCAGGATAATCCTCAGAAATGTCTGCGAACGACTGTAACCCAAAATATGCGCCGCCTCGTACTGCCCTTTCGGCATCGATTCGATGCCTCCCCGATAGATCTCCGCAAAATATGCCGCATAGTTCAGCACAAATCCCACTGCCACCGCCGTATTCTTCCAGGACGGCGTATTCGGGATGCCAAGCAGATAATACGGCCCGAAGTTAATGACCATCAGCTGGAGCATCAGCGGGGTTCCCCGCATGATGGAAATATAGATCTTAAACACCGTACGGATCACCGGATTTTTCGCCATGCGCCCAAAGGATACCAGAAGCCCCAGGGGCAGCGAAAACACCAGGGTCACTGCAAATATCATCAGTGACACCATCATACCTTCACCTAATTTACTTAACATGACTGAAACTGCCATATGTATTTCTCCTCTCTTAAGAAAACGTATCTCCGAAAAAAAGGCTGTCGCAAAAGCCGCAGCCCCTTTTTACGACAACCCGTTTCCTGTTCAGAAATTATTTATTTTCCGATTGTTGTAATATCTTCCCCGAACCATCTTGCGGAAATCTCTGCCAGAGTCCCGTCCTCTGCCATCTCCTTCAATGTATCCTGTATCTGATCGCGCACTGCTTCATTTCCTTTCGCAAAGCCTACGCCGTACTCCTCTGCGGCAATCTCGTAATCCAGGATCTTGAAATCAGCTCCCCGCTTCTCAATCTGATAAGATGCCACAACAATATCCATCGCCACCGCATCCACAGCACCGGACTCCAGATTCATAAATCCCGTATTATAGTCCGCCACTACCTCAAGATCCGCAAATGTTCCCACAAGCTCCGGCTGTTCCTCCAGCGCAGCCTGTGCAGATGAATCTGTCTGTACGTCCACAACCTTGCCTTCCAGATCCTTTTCAGACTCAATCCCAGCATCTGCCTTCACTACAAATACCTGCTGATTATTCAGATACGCATCTGTCCAGGTATAATCGTCTTCTCTTCCGTTCATGGTAAAGCCGTTCCAGATACAGTCTATTCCGCCGGAGCCAAGCTCTGCATCCTTGGCATCCCATGCGATCGGCTTCGGTACAAATTCAAGTTCAAGCCTTTTGCAGACCTCAGCCGCCAGTTCCAGGTCAAACCCTGTATACTCCCCGTCGTCCCCGACAAATCCCATCGGCGGGAAATCCTGATCAAATCCGACGGTAAATGTATCTCCGGATTTTTTCTCTGCATACTCTTTTTCTTTATTGTCAGCTTTTTTTTCCTTACTTCCGCATCCGGATAAAACTGCCGCTGCCATCAGTGTGAGGGCCAGTAGTAATGCCAGTCTCTTTTTCATAATCTCTTTCCTCCTGTCGTCTGTAACAGTTTGTGCGCCGTCCGCTTCTTTGTGCTACCAATTGACTGCTTTACCACGCTAAACTGCCCTGTTATATTACCACATCCCTCTGCTCTTGTCAATCCCGGCATATTTATTTTTTTCGTATCTCCTGTCCCGTATCTCAGCTTTTACCGCTCCTGCGGTATTCATTTTTCCACACTTCAAGCTGCGTCTCCTCAATATCCAGGTTCGCATGTGCATGTGTATTTTTCAGATCCTCCTTCAGAAGAGAATCCATGCTCAGATACATGGAATTGCCCGACAGCATCTTTACATAAGCCGCCGGCTTCATATATCTGTAGCAGCAATACAGATAAGCCTTCAGCATGTCCGTATCCTCACAGAGGGCATACCCCTCCTTATAGGCAGCAGCAGCCTCTGCATACAAAAACAGCCTCCCATAGGCCGTTCCCAGACACCCGTACACCTTTCCATAGAAAGATTTCGGCACAGAATTATCCCACTCCTCATGTATCATTGACTGGTAGACCAGAATTGCCGCTGCATACTCTTTACTCTGAAGCAGGCTGTCTGCTTTGTATTTCGCCTTTTCCACACTGTTCTGGCTCTGCAGTCTCTCCAGAAGCCCCTCGATCTTGCTGATCTCTGAGTGGGCATAGATATGAGAGCCCTGTAAAATAAGCAGGACAAACTGTTCCACCGTACAATTCTTCCCCATCTCATCCAGAAGTTCTTCTGCCAGCCTTTTCATCTGCAGTTCCTCCGCGATCCACTCACACAGCTGCTGATTCATCAGCGTATAGTCCAGCAGATAGAGATTGTTGCAGATATAATAGCACAGTTCTTCTATCGTATAGATTCTGATATGGACCCTTGTAATGACATAGGGCTGTTTGGCACGTTTTTTATGACATAGAATTAAACTGCCCATTGATCCCTCCTAAATATATCTCCTTCTCAACCTGAAAATCCGTAGCCGCAAAGAATTCCCCGAATCCCACATCCTTGAAGATCATCCTGCAGGTCCTCTCATCCAGGAACATCACCTCGATCTGCAGGCGCAGAGAATAATCTTTTCTCTCTGTAAGCCCCTCAAGGGACACCGTCTCAACCTGCATCTCATCTCCAACCAGCGTATCCACATGGATCTCTATATCAGACGTATCCTCAAGAAGGACTTCCCACTGCCCGTCTGCCTCATACCAGCGCGTTCCCCAGGACACAACCGGATACCAGCACTCTTTTCCGCCCACGCGCATACGCAGGGAAATCCGTTCCGTCATCCTGCTTTCATCCAGATAAATCGGTCCGTCCCCATAATTTCGGTATTTTCTCAGAGAAGTATAGCATGCGCCCTTGCTGTAGAGATTGTTGCCGCTAAATGCCCGTCTTCCGTTGCACAATACCTTCTGGGAATTGGGGTACCATTTCTGCTCAAAGCCTTCTCCTGTCAGATATACTGAAGAGACTACCTTTTTTTCAAATACACTCTGGATAAAGGTTTTAAAAGATTCATCCGCATCCCTCACCTGCTCCATGTCCGGATTGACAAACGGATAGATCGCCTCCAGTTCCTGTATGTGCGCGCTGGCCACCTCATCGACAGTCACAAACATTTCATCATTTACTCCGTTTGCCGCCTTCAGTTTGCGGAGCATATATGCCTTGATCACCTGTCCGTCACAGAAAAACAGAGCCGATTCATACTGCCACAGTTCCTTGGGCTGATAAAACATATACTGGCAGAAGCTCTCCCTGTAATCCTGAACATAAATATTTTCTTTGTCCACTCCCAGGTAGGTCCCGATTCCCTTGAGCATCTTAGTCACGTCTACATTCGTTACCGGTGTTGAGAATGTAATGCACTGGATGTCATCATAATCTGTCAGCGTCAGGCTGATGAATTTGGCCAGAAGCCACACAGCATCCCGCAGCCTTGCACCTACACGGACTTTTTCACGCCGCATAGCCTTCCCGAACAGGTCCTGTATCACAAGAGAGGGGTTCTGTTCTTCCAGATACTTGGCCTCTCTTCCATATACCCACCGATCCTTGAGATAACCGAGCATGAGGGGGATCTGATAATGACCTGCCGCAAATTTCAAGGTTTCCGGCTCGTCTTTTCTCTCGTCATAATAGCTGATCTGACAGTTTTTTTCATTCAGATCATAGCCCAAAATACTGCCTTTCCTCATTATTTTTCCCCTCTCCTCCTGTTTTAGTACACTTTAAACATCTGCTCTGCCATCATCTCTTCCTCGTCATACTCAATCATGGCCTTTTTCCTTCTGGCCGGAGACATACGCATCATGGCATTCATCCTGCCGTATTTTCCTTCTTTCCCTTTATGATGGCTCCTAAGCGTCATCTTTTCTGTTGTAATGACCTCTTTTCCGATAGTCTCCTGAAAATAATACTGCATTTCTTCGTCTGCGAACAGGACAAACTGCTTCACATAAATATTCTCATACGTCGGTATCATAGCCTCCGTCTTATACCCAAGCACTTCCCTGCCGGCGCTCTTGATCTTATAGAACAATGTAACCTTACTTCCCGGCGGCGCCTTGTGGGAGATCATGACCTGGTCATAGATCTGAGATTCCTTCAGCCACGCCGCCTTATATTTCAGATAAAACGGAAACACGATCTGCTTCTCGCACATTTCCCGCAAAACCTGATGCAGCACCGGAACCATGTCTGCGGGATAATCCCGGTCTGAAAAATATTTTAACAGCGCAATCCTGCAGATATCCGGAAGATCTTCCTTTTTCTCACACTCATTGGCTATGATCTCAAACACACAGTGCTCCAGCTCACGCCCGTCCACCACATAGCTTCTTGATACATAGGCCAGGTATGCCTGCTTCAGACGGAAATACACATTATCAGCCACATAATAATCCCGGAAGATCTGTTCCTCCTCAAACATGCTTTCAGAGAACAGCATCTGTGTTATGATCCGCTCGCTGATCTTATACGAAGGTACTCCGTAATCCGTCAGCACCTTCCACAGAGCTTTCATATTCTGGGTCCCGCCGCAATAATAGGTAGCCAGATACATCAGCGTAACCTTGTCATACTGCTGCCGCCTGAACAGTTCAAAACAGAGGTACGTAAGAAACGGATCCTCTACATAATTTTCCTCCCGGATTCTTCTGCTGCAGAGCCGGAAGACATCCTGCTCGTCATAATAATTAATCCCCTTCACCTGAAGATTCTCAAACGTCGGCTCTTCCTTTTCATCCGCATCCTTCCATTTCCCGAGAGATACCCCATATTTCTTACACATATCCAGAAATCTGGACTCATAGAACAGCCTCTTTGTCTCATAGGGAATCGAATCCGTATAATAACGTCCTTCCGTAGACTCCCATACAATCCTGGACTCCTTGTCATACAATCGGATGATCGTCGGTTCCTCCGACGAATACGGAACTCTCTGTCCCAGCTCACCGTCTTTTTCGATCACAAGGACACACTTCATATTCGGAACTCTTGTAGAGATCGAATATGAATAACAGATATCCCTCATTGCCTCCATATGCTCCGGTGTCATCTCGCTCTCTATGCAGAATCTCTTGTAAAGGATACGCAGAGACTCTGTAATGCGCCGTTTCAGCAGCTGCTCCATCGTAAATGAGAACATCTGCTCCCGGTATCCCAGATACATATCCTCCCCGCCGATCTCATAGGTCAGAAGGTTCGCATACAAAAAGGCAACCTTCCGGTAGTCCAGAGAATTTCCATGCATAAAATAAAGGAAGATGGATCTCGGAAGTGCACCTTTCATACTTTCCTCGTCCAGGGTGATCATATAATATTCATAAAGCTGTGCAATCTTAAGCTCTGCATCTACCGCACGCTGATACCACTGGAAAAATCTCTTCTGGGTCTTATTCCCTTTGATCAGAAGCGTACAGATGGTATTCAGGATCATAGGTTCACTGTATATCTTATAGATCCGGTCAAGAATGCGGTATAAAGGTTCCGTGTAGGACTTCTGCTGACTTGCAAAATTCGCCACATAGAGTGCCAGTTCTTTGCTCATCAGACGGTATTTCGTGGCAAAATTAAGAATCTGCAGTTCAAACCGCCCCAGCTTCTTCAGTAACGTAGGCTTCTCCTGATAGCACAGATATGCCTCCAGATAAAACAGCACCTCATGGGCGCCGAACTCAAACTGCTGCTCCAGCACCTCCAGCTTTTTATATGGATTGCGGTATCTCGGATCCAGATGCAGGAGCATGTCCAGCAGCATCCAGGAATCCTGATGCCGCATATATGTCTTTCCGATGTCGTCCAGCATCCGCTCTGTATGGTTCCCTTTTCCGCGGATCAGCGCAGTCAGGAACTGATAATAGCAGTTGGTGACCGGATCCTTCCCTATGGCAAAACGGTTATAATTATAATTTTCCAGAATCCATTTTGCCTCTTCATTTTTCTTCCCGATAATATAAATGTGCGCCTGGAAGAGCTGATAAGTCTCGCTCAGCGCATCAATCTTACGAATGGCCGCCACCTTTTCCGTTGCACTCTCCACCCAGGCATCCAGTTCGATCCTGCCGCCGATATAGCCGACGTACTCTTTCAGCGTCTGGGCAAATAAAAGCTCCGGCACATGATGGTTCTCATCATAAGTCAGATTCTGAAGCACTTCAACCTCATAGGTCAGCGTCTCATAAGGAGTGATGAAACGGATAACTCCGTAATTCCGGCCTCCGTGCAGATACTCTGGACGGACCAGATATTCTACCTCATAGCTGTTTCCGATAAAATCTTCTGTCGAAATGTCCGATTTTACAGCCTTTAAAAACCGGCCTTCTGTCTCTATATGGATGGGCATATAGCCCCATGTGTTCTTCACAAGAGAGATGGTCCCTTTGTTGGGCTCAAGGATATCCTCAAAGAGCATCCCTTCTCCGGGCAGCGTCAGGAATATACATTCCTTCTGCTTAATACCCACCAGAAATTCCTCCATGGCCTGGTCTCCCAAAGACCATTTTCTCATATTGTCATACAGGTAGAAAATCCTTTCATTTTCATACTTCAGGATCTCATAAAATTCTCTGGAACGAAACAGCCTTGCCGCCTCCGAAAAATCCTTGATCGCCAGCTTACGGAAGTCGTCCGTGCTCTGTATCTTCCCATAGGTTGTCATTACATAAGGTTTTTCAATGATTGCTGTGAAAGAAAGAGGATACTCCCCGCCCGTACAGACGACAGTGAATTCTCCCTGTTCCACATACCCCGGCTTCAGCCCTCTTCCGTCATAGGTAAATTCCACCCTTGATGCAAGCCCCTCGAATCCCTGGCTCCGGAAACGGACACGAAAAGACGAAGAGTACACAATACCCCTCACCTTACTCTCATTATTGCTCTTTACTAAGAAACTCCCCTGGTATACTTCCCCCTCGCCAATAATCAGCACCAGATTCGTTTCCTCGAATACCACGTCCGGCTTAATAAGCCTGAAGTTTCCTTTGGAAAATTTCTGAATCTTATTTTTCAAGTCTGACACCTGCATCTTTCGTTGCTTTTTCAAAAAAACATACTATAATAGATTATAACATTGTTTGAATGATAAAGGCAATGCCGGAATGCGAAAAATACACAATTGTCTGTAACAGTTCAGCCATAGCCGGTATAACGTGTGAATCATGCTTGCATGATTCACACGTTATACCGGCTATGAGCGGAGCGCCTGATTATGAGCAAAAAGAGTTGCAAAGCAACGAAAAGCACGTAAGTGCGGTTTTGCGAATGGCGTAGACTGAACTGTTACATCGTCTCAACAGTTACGCCGGACAGGATGCAAAGGAGGACACAAAATCATGAATAAGAAACCGGAATTTCACGGAAGCGACCTAGAAAAAATCGAAGAATATTACCACATTCCCAAGGAAGAGATCACCTGCTTCAGCGCCAATGTCAATCCTCTCGGGCTCTCTGCAGCAGTCAGGGAACGGCTTTCCCAAAACCTTGACGTAGTGACCAGATACCCGGACCGTAATTATACGGAACTCAGGCAGGCCATCAGCCGCTACTGCAGTGCAGATCCTTCTCACATTGTGGTGGGAAACGGCTCTACCGAGCTGATCTCGAGCCTGATCTCCCAGCGGGCGCCTAAAAAAGCGCTCATCCTGGGCCCTACCTACTCAGAATATGCAAGGGAGCTGTCTCTTTCCGGCGGGGTCATGGAGGATTACAGTCTGAAAGAATCTCAGGATTTCACGCTTGATGTCCGGGATTTTATCCGGTCTTTTACAGAGGATACAGAACTTGTCATTCTCTGTAATCCTAACAATCCCACATCCTCCGCCATTTTGGCCTCAGATCTTGAGACGATCATAAGTGAATGCCGAGAACGCGGAATCTTCGTTATGGTGGACGAGACCTATGTGGAATTTGCACCTGACATCTCAGCTGTCACAGCCGTCCCTCTGGCGGCGCGTTATGACAACCTCATGGTCATCCGCGGTGTCTCCAAATTCTTCGCTGCACCGGGACTCCGCTTCGGCTACGGTATTACGTCCAATCAGGAATTCCTTAAGACCCTTGCCCTGCACCAGAACCCGTGGAGCTTAAGCAGCATCGCAGACTTTGCCGGACAGCTGATGCTTGCCGATACTGCCTACATTGAAAATACCCGTGCCTTAATTTCCCGCGAACGGGAAATGATGTTCCGGAAGATCCGTGAGATTCCGGGGCTGAAAGCCTATGAACCCTATGCCAATTTTATTATTGTCCGTATTCAGAAAGACGGCGTCACCTCCTTTGATGTATTTGAAAAAGCAATCAAAGAACGGCTAATGATCCGGGACTGCTCATCCTTTGAATCATTAGCCGGAGAATATATCCGTTTCTGTATTATGCTGCCGGAACACAACGAAAAACTACTGCGTGTGCTGCAGTCTGTTTGATTTTACTGCCGCCTCAGACAATCTCATTTAAATAAATCCGGGAGAGGGGGGTGATCTTTCTTAGCTCCTCCTTCATCCGGTCCGACATGACAACGCCTTCTTCCCCGCAGATCTTTTCTACACTCTTTGCGCCGAACAGAAGGCTTGTCAGTGCGGCAATCGTAAGGGTTCCCTCACTGTTTCCCACTTTTCCCTCCATCAGCATCACTCCTGAAAATTCAGTCCCTGTAGCTACCACACAGAGGTTGTTCTCTTCAATGATCGGATCAACGATCCGGAAGCACACTGCCATCAGGCTTTTCAAGCTTACAGACATCAGCATCCTGCGGACGTCCACGATCCTTATCATGATCTTAGGGTTCTCTTCCTCCGTCTCTTCCTCCGGCACAGCCGGAAGACATCCCGTAACTGCCGCGTCCTCCCGGCGGATCATCAGCTTCCCGCCTCCGCTTTCGTATTCCTTGAGAAGACGTTCATAATAGGCGCTGTCCCTCAGGGCAAACACCTGATACTTCCGGGTCAGGTACGCATTTGCCGCTTCCGCAAGATCGGCACAGTCACCTTCCGCCGCCGGGACATATCCCGCAGTCTCCTGCCCTGCTTTATAGTACCGCCGTTCCTGCTCATATACCGTACGGAAATCATGGGGCAGATAGATCCCTTCTGCCGCCGGCATCAGAAAAGTAAAACTCTCCCCCGCCGCATACATATCCCGCAGAGCCTTTTTCAGAACTGCCGCCATATATCCCCGCTTGCGGTACGCCTCCTGGGTAGCCACTGCCACAATATAGTGCACCTGCTTTTTATGACCGTTCACCATAAGCGTATACGGGTTCAGATGCAGCATCGTGCGGGCGGCCCCGTCCTCCTCCAGCACATAGATCTGGTTGTCCTTTGTCTTTTCTGCATAATAATAGTCCACAAAGGCTTTACTGTCTTCCGTGAAGATTTCTTCATACAGAGCTCTTGTCTTTCCGTGTTCTTCTGTCTCAAGCCTGCGGATCCTCATAGCACGCCCCCCTGCTCCTCCCGGGCATGCAGACATCCGCCGCACCCGGCACACCGGCGGCCTCTCTCCGGATCCACCTCATAGCTGTAATTTGCAATAGTCTCAAGGGATGCAACTGCCTGAGCCGAGATACCTTCTCCCGTTCCGGTAAAGCCAAGCCCTTCTTCCGTGGTAGCCTTGATATTGACCTGATCAATCTTAAGGTGAAGCGCTTCGGCCACGTTTTCCCTCATCTGCCCGATATAAGGCGCCATCTTCGGCCTCTGCGCAATGATCGTGGCGTCTATGTTGCTGATCACATACAGCCGGTCCTCGATCAGTTCTCCCACACGCTCCAGAAGCTTCACGCTGGATGCCCCCTTGTACGCCGGATCTGTATCGGGAAAATGTGTTCCGATATCCCCAAGGGCGGCCGCCCCGAGAAGCGCGTCCATAATGGCATGCAGGAGCACATCTGCGTCTGAATGCCCCAGAAGACCCTTCTCATAAGGAATCCTCACGCCTCCCAGGATCAGATCCCTCTCTTCCACTAATCTGTGGACATCATATCCCATTCCAACTCGCATAGGCAATCCCTCTTTCCATTTATTATATTTTGTGGTATAGTCTGCTCCGATTAATCCTCTTCTATTACAGAATCTTTTCCGGCCGGCTCCGTCTCTTCCTTGTCTGCTGATTCTGCCGCGTCTGCTGCCGGGCTCTCTTCTATAGAAGACTCGCCTGCACCGGCCCCATCCTCTGCATCAACATCATCAGCGCCAACCGCCTCATCCTCTGCATCAACATCTCCCGGCTCCACATAATCATGCCTCATAATAGCGCCGGCCGCCTTTAAAAACCACCACAGCCCGATCAGAATAAATACTGCTCCAATTCCTATATAAAACATGTAGTGATCCGGCTTGTCCGCAAAAGAATCCCGAACCAGCCCGAATCCGAGATACGCCAGATATCCGCCTACGATTACTCTGAAAAACACACGGCCTTTCGTCATTGCTCCATCCTCCTATCTCAATATTTGAAATTTGTCAATATATCTCCCGATATATTTTTAAA
>CAJTRM010000024.1 GCA_910578865.1 uncultured Dorea sp. | reverse complement strand
AGTTTATAATTTTCAAAAATTACCTCTTGACAAAAGTCACTTCATAACGGAGGTGTGATATGATCAGGCAACTATCAGTATTCGTGGAGAACAGGCCGGGCAGCCTTATGGAGATTACATCCCTGCTTACAGAAGTACATGTCAATATCCGGGCCGTTGCGACCTTTGATACACCGGAGTTTGGGATCCTTCGTCTCGTCGTCGATAAGCCAGCAGAGGCGAAGGGGTATTTGACTGAGCGGGGATATGTCGTGAGCATCCATGAGGTTATGGGTGTCGAATTGGAAGATAAAAAGGGCAATCTCAATCAGATGTTGGCAATACTTGCCGAAGGTGAGTTGAACATTAACTACATCTATTCATTTGTGATCCGCGAGGAAAAGGCGCCGGTTATGGTATTTAACACGGATGATTATAAGAAAGCAGCTCAGATTCTGAAAGGAGCAAATGTAAAGATTGTAGAGGAGTCTGACCTGTAGCTTCCAAATACAGGCCAGAGGCAGCTGAAACAGACTTAAAAGGAATCAAAAAGGAGCGTTAAAGACAATGGCAGGAATAGCATTAGCAGACTGGAAAGAAAAAATCAGAGACCCGAAGATTGAGTGTATGAGCAGAGACGAGATGCGTGAGCTTCAGAGTGAGCGTCTTGTAAAGCAGGTGAAAAACGTATATGAAAATGTACAGTTTTACCGGAAGAAAATGGATGAGATTGGGGTACTGCCCGGGGACATTAAGGGAATCGAGGATATCGGGAAACTTCCGTTTACGACAAAAGAAGACTTGAGAGACAATTATCCGTTCGGTCTTCTTGCAGTGCCAAGGGAGAAGATCGCGAGAGTTCAGGGAACATCCGGGACGACAGGGAAGCTTACGCTGGCATCCTACACGCAGAAAGATGTGGATGTGTGGGGGGAATGTGTGGCAAGGGCGCTTACCATGGCCGGGCTTGACTCTTCAGACCTCATCCATATCTGTTATGGGTACGGACTCTTCACGGGAGGGTTGGGGTTGGATTTCGGGGCGCAGGCTCTGGGGGCAATGGCAATCCCTATGTCCTCCGGCAACACAAAGCGCCAGCTGATGTGTATGGAGGATTTCGGAGCCACTGCATTTGCATGTACACCTTCCTATGCGCTGTATCTGGCAGAGGCAGCGCAGGAGGCGGGAATTGTGGAACGTCTTAAGATCAAGGCAAGCATTAACGGCGCCGAGCCGTGGACAGACGAGATGCGTAAGAAAATTGAGAGTATATTACATATCAATACCTTTGATATCTATGGATTGTGTGAGATTACAGGTCCGGGTGTTGCGATGGATTGTATCCACCATAAAGGGCTGCATGTGTATGAAGATTATTTCTACCCGGAGGTGCTGAACCCGGCAGATCAGTCCGTATGTGCGGACGGTGAGACGGGAGAGCTGGTGTTTACGACACTCGCAAAAGAGGGAATGCCCCTGATCCGTTACCGCACCAAGGATCTGACCAGTATTGACCATACTGTATGTGAATGTGGAAGGACCTTGCCGAGGATTCAGAAGTTTACCGGACGTACCGATGACATGAAGGTCATCCGCGGCGTCAATGTATTCCCGACTCAGGTTGAGACAGCGCTTCTCTCTATGGGCGGCGGCGTAGCTCCTCACTATATGCTCATCGTAGACCGTGAAAATAACCTTGACGTGCTGACTGTCATGGTAGAGGTGGATGAAAAATATTTCTCTGACGAGATCCGGAAACTGGACAGCCTTAAGAATAAGGTGGGCGCAGTGCTCAAGCAGGCGCTGGGCGTATCCGTAAGGGTGAAGCTGGTAGAGCCTAAGACCATCCAGAGAAGTGAAGGCAAAGCAAAGCGCGTGATCGACAACAGGGATATGTAAGGAGGCAGAACATGGGTATCAGTAATACAATTCAACAGTTATCAGTTTTTTTGGAGAACAGGGAAGGCCGTCTTGAGGAGGTCTTAAAAGTATTGTCAGAAAATGATGTTAATATCGTGGCGTTGAGTCTTGCCGACACGTCTGATTACGGAATGCTCCGTATGATCGTGTCTGATCCTCATAAGGGCCGTGCGGCGCTTAAAGAGGCCGGGATCACTTCGATGCTCACCGATGTGGTAGCTTTGCGTGTCCCGCATGCGACGGGGTCTCTGAGCAAGGCCATGCACCAGATTGTGGAGGGAGAAGTCAATATAGAGTACATGTATGCGTTTGCCAACGGGCAGGACGCGGCGGCAGTGCTCAAGAGCGATGACCCGGCGAGAGTCATTGATATCCTTAAGGGCACCGGATTTGACGTGTACAGCGCCGATGAGGCGTACCGGGCGAACTGCTGATAAATCATTGCCGAAGATGTCAGAGCCGGAAGTGCAGATGGCTGTCCATTTGCATTTCCGGCTCTTTATAGATTCATGCAATCATGGAAGGGGCCGGGAACGCTGGTACGGCTCCTTTTATAATACCTTTTTTTATCCATTGACCAATTCCACTATATTTAGTAGAATTTAAAACAGGTATTTGACAGAGACAGAGATGACTTCCGAATGCAAAGAAAGGAGAGAAAGGAATTCTGCTGTTCAGGATTCTTTTGAGGTTAAAATGAGAAAATTGTTGATATTGGGGGCAGGCGGTATGGGCCGTATGGTTGAGGAGACCGCCCTGCAGCTGGGCTATGATGATATTGCGTTTCTGGATGACGCCAAGAAAGAGAAGGATGTCATTGGAAAATGCTGTGACTACGGAGAATTTCTGAAGTCCTATGATTCTGCGGTGGCTGCCTTTGGAGATAATAATATGCGCCTGCTCTGGACAGAGAAGCTGATGGAGGCAGGGTATCAGGTTCCGGCTCTGGTTCATCCTTCTGCAATCGTCAGCCAGGATGCGGCAGTGGGAAGAGGCTGCTTTATCCTGCAGCGGGCGGTAGTGAACCGGGGAACCGTGATGGAACATGCAGTGCTTGTCAACAGCGGGGCAGTCGTGGATCATGATTCATATCTCGGCAGCGGTGTACACATCGGGCTTGGCAGTGTAGTGAAGTCCAACTGTACCATTGCATCGGGAGTAAAAGTGGAAGCCGGAGAAGTGATTTTTTCTACGCACAAAAAGATTGACGGCGTGAACGACCATAATCTGGAGGATGCGGTCTATGCGTTTGGGTTCGGACCGAAGTGCAGTTATGTGAAGCCTTTCGGCGCAGGGCATATTAATGAGACATATGCAGTATATATGCCGGGAGAGGAAAAAGATGAGCTCACATATGTCCTTCAGCGGGTGAATAGTAATGTGTTCAAGGATCCGGCAGGGGTTATGGAGAATATTTTCGGTATTACGGAATATCTGCGCGGAGTCATCCGTGCGGAAGGCGGGGATCCGGACAGGGAGACACTGTCCTATATTAAGACAAAAACAGGGTGTAATTATTTTGAAGATGCAGAAGGCGAACCGTGGAGATGCTACAATTTTATCCCGGATTCTGTGTGTTATCAACAGGTGGAGAAGCCGGAACAATTTTACCAGTCAGGCAGCAGCTTCGGGCATTTCCTGAAGCAGCTGGGTGAGTATCCGGCAGAGAAGTTGCATGAAACGATTCCGGATTTCCATCATACGGTCAAGCGGTTCAAGGCATTTCAGGTTGCGGTAAGGCGTGACCTGAAGGACCGGGCATTTTCCTGCAAGAAAGAGATTGCGTTTGTGCAGGCGAGAGAAAGGGACTGCGGTGTGCTGGTTAAGCAGCAGGAGGCCGGCGGGCTGCCTCTGCGTGTCACGCATAATGATACGAAGCTTAACAACATCCTATTTGATGAGACGACCGGAAAGGGGATCTGTATCATCGACCTGGATACGATCATGCCGGGACTGGCAGCCAATGATTTCGGGGATTCCATCAGATTCGGGGCAGCCACAGCCGCGGAAGATGAGAAGAACCTGGATCTGATGCACTTTGACCTGGAACTGTATGAGATGTATGTAAAAGGATATCTGGAAGAGACGAAAGATGTTCTTACAGAGGCGGAGGTTCAGAGCCTTGCATGGGGAGCCAGGATCATTACTCTGGAGTGCGGGATCCGTTTTCTGACGGACTATCTGCAGGGTGACACGTATTTTAAGACAGAGTATCCGGAGCATAACCTTGTGCGGGCCAGGACGCAGTTTAAGCTGGTGGCTGAGATGGAGCAGCAGTTTGACAGGATGGAAGAGATTATCCGCAAGTACCGGTAACCGTGCCTGCGGCAGTGTTATGGAAAAATAGTTGATATAATTCGGAGAGAAGGCGTCGTGCTTTAACAGTGCGGCGCTTTCTTTGCGCGGCAGCGGACAGAAGTGTTATATTTTTGATCCGGCGGGGGATACTTAATTTAAAAATCATGTGTGACAGAAGGAGAAATCAGGATGGAATCTATATGGTTAAAAGATGTGTCCTTTCAGAAGAGGAGCCCCCTTCACAGGGATCTGAAATCCGATGTAGTAATTCTCGGTGCGGGGATTACGGGATTGCTGACGGCATATTTACTGAAAGAGAAGGGAATCCGGGCGGTCATCCTGGAGGCGGACCGGATCTGCGGAGGACAGACGAAGGGGACCACTGCAAAGATTACTTCTCAGCATCATCTGATCTACGGTCGTTTGATACGGTCTTACGGAGAAGAAATGGCCAGACATTATGCGGCACTGAATGAGTGGGCAATCCGGGAATATGAGAGAATTATTGCAGAAAAAGAAATTTCCTGTGATTTTGTGAAATGTCCTGCAAACCTATACTCCTGTATGGAGGCAGAGCCTCTTCAGAAGGAAGCGGAGGCAGCGAAGAAAGTGGGGATCCATGCGGAATTTAAGACAGAATGTGAGCTCCCTTTTTCGGTGAAGGGAATTTTAGAGTTTCGGGATCAGGCAAGATTTCACCCGCTGAAATTTTTGAGTGAAATTGCAAAGGAGGCGGAGATTTATGAGGAGACACCGGTCCTGAAAGTGGAGCATCACAGTCCGGGAAACAATTTTGTAATTACAAGAAACGGAATAGTTTCGGCAGGCAAGGTAATATTTGCCTGTCATTTTCCCTTTGTAAATGTTCCGGGCTATTATTTTGCAAGAATGTATCAAGAACGGAGCTATGTGATTGCACTTGAAAATGCCATGGAGCTTCGCGGGTGTTATCTCGGGATTGACCGGGACGGATATTCCTTCCGGCAGGAGGGAGAGTTCCTTCTCCTGGGCGGCGGGAGCCACCGGACAGGGGACAACCGTCAGGGAGGAAAGTATCAGATGCTCCGGGACGAGGCCGGGAAGCTGTGGCCAAAGTGCCGGGAGGCCGCATACTGGTCGGCGCAGGATTGTATGACACTGGATGGGATTCCGTATATCGGGCCGTTTGACAAGAAGGCGGACGACTGGTATGCAGCAACAGGATTTGGAAAGTGGGGCATGACGTCTGCCATGGCGGGCGCCGGGATCCTGACTGCTGCCCTGGAAGGAAAAGAGATGAAGGAGGCGGATATTTTTTCTCCCCGGAGGAAGATCAGCAGGATGGCGGTAAAGGAATTTGCGGTAAACGGAGGCGTTACTGCAGGGAATCTTGCAAAACAGCTGCTGTCGGTGAAGAGGACAGTGACAGGAGAGGCTGAAGGCAGACCCTTTGAAGTGTCTGTTAAGTGCCCTCATCTTGGCTGTAAACTGTCCTGGAATCCCGATGAGTGCACCTGGGAGTGTCCGTGCCATGGCTCCAGATTTCACAGTGGGGGAGAGCTTGCAGACGGACCGGCGCAGAAGGGGATCGGGGTCTGAGAAAGGCTTTTAAAGAACAGGACAGGAATTGACATGCCTCTGAGAAACAGATAAAATAGATAAGATAGAAAACGAAAGAGGTAGGGACATGGGAAAGAAGCCACTTGCCTGCGGATATACGACGGGTACATGTGCACAGGCGGCTACCAGAGCGGCTATGAGGACGCTGATGACCGGAGAGAGAACAGAGAAGGTAAAGGTAGAACTCCCTGGAGGGAAGAGGCTCACTCTTGCTGTCAGGGAGTTAAAAGCGGGGCCATGCAGATTAAGAGGCCGGGGAAATCTGCCTCAGTGGGCATCCTGTGCAGTGAAGAAGGATAGTGGGGATGACCCCGACGTTACGGACGGCGTGCTGGTGTACAGCCGGGTAGAGCGGGCAGAGGACGGGCAGATTACTATTGAAGGCGGGGAAGGGGTCGGAAGGGTCACCAAATCAGGTCTCTCCCAGCCCGTAGGGAGTGCGGCAATTAACCGTGTGCCAAGGCAGATGATCCGGAGAGAAGTGGAGGAGGCCTGCGGGGAGGCCGGGTATTTTGGAGGTATTCTGGTGGAAATTTCCATTCCCGGCGGAAAAGAGCTGGCTTCTAAGACCTTCAACCCAAGACTTGGGATTGAAGGGGGGCTGTCCATCCTCGGGACCAGCGGTATCGTGGAACCTATGAGTGAGCAGGCGCTGATTGAGACCATTAGTCTGGAACTGCAGGTAAAGCTTGCAGAAGGCAGAGAGTATCTTGTGGTGACGCCGGGAAACTACGGACTGGAGTTTCTGAGAAAGGAGTACGGGATCCGGGAGGATGAGGCGGTCAAATGCAGCAATTATGTCGGGCAGACGCTGGATATGGCAGTAGAAAAGGGCTGCCGGGGAATGCTTCTGGCAGGGCATATCGGAAAGCTCATTAAAGTGGCAGGAGGGATTATGAATACACACTCCGGCCAGGCAGACTGCCGGATGGAGCTTCTGGCAGCCGCAGCGCTTCGGGCAGGGATCGACGGAACGAGGGCGCGTATGCTGCTGGAATGCAGCACGACCGATGATGCGTTTGGAATATGTACAGAAGAGGAGCGGGTGCAGATTATGGGGCAGGTTATGAAACAGGCGGAGAAATACCTGTCTTACCGGGTGCAGGGCCGGATGGCGGCAGAGATTCTTATGTTTTCCAATGTATACGGAATCTTAGGGAAGAGCAGCGGTGCAGATGCATTTATGGATAGATACCGGTCTGATAAGAAGTGAGACAGGCCGGCCGATGTGCCGGAAGCTTTTAGAGAGAAAGGGAGATCAACGATGGCAGGAAAATTATATGGGGTAGGAGTCGGCCCGGGAGATCCGGAACTACTGACGCTGAAGGCGCTGAGAGTGATCGGGGAAAGTGACGTCATTGCGGTTCCGGGAAGGCGTCCCCGGGAGACGGTGGCATACCGGATCGCGGCGGAAGCCTGTAAAGACATGGGGCAGAAAAAGCTTCTGGGCATCCATATGCCCATGACAAAAGATGAGGACGAGCTGGAGAAAAGCCATGAAGAGGGCATAAAGCTTCTGAGGGAGCAGCTGGATCAGGGAAAGAGTGTGGCTTTCCTGACATTGGGGGATCCTACCGTTTATTCTACCTATATTTATCTTCACCACAGAGCAGCAGAGCTTGGCTATGAGACAGAGATCGTCAGCGGTGTGCCGTCCTTTTGTGCAGCGGCGGCCAGGTTGAATACAGAGATAGCGAAGAAAGCGGAACAGATACATATTGTTCCCGCTTCTTATCAGGTTCAGGAGGCGCTAGAGCTTCCCGGTACGAAGATCCTGATGAAGGCCGGGAAACAGCTGTCAAAGGTGAAGAAAGCCCTAAGCGCCGGACAGGATACAGTGGTCATGGTAGAGAACTGCGGGATGGAATCAGAGCGGGTCTATGAGGGGATCGGTCAGATTCCCGATGAGGCCGGGTATTATACACTTCTGTTTGTCAAAGGGGAGGGAGGAGCCAGATGATACATTTTGTAGGTGCAGGTCCGGGAGCCCGGGATCTGATCACGGTCCGGGGGCTTCGCCTTCTGCAGGAGGCAGACATTATTATTTATGCAGGTTCTCTGGTGAACCCGCAGCTTTTGGAAGACGCAAAAGAGGGATGCAGGATCTACAACAGTGCGCATATGGCGCTGGAGGAGGTACTGGAAGTGATGGAGGCAGGAGAACGCAGCGGCAGTATGATTGTGCGCCTGCATACAGGGGATCCGTGTCTTTACGGGGCCGTCAGAGAACAGATGGACCGGCTGGAGGAGAAGGGGATTTCCTATGATTCCTGTCCCGGGGTCAGTTCCTTTTGCGGGGCGGCGTCGGCGCTGAATATGGAGTATACACTTCCGGGGATCTCACAAAGTGTGGTAATTACCAGGATGGAGGGGCGGACCTGTGTCCCGGAAAAGGAGAGCATTGCTTCCTTCGCAGAACATGGGACAACGATGGTATTGTTCCTCAGTGCAGGGCTACTGGAAGCATTGACGGAGCAGCTGATGCAGGGAGGCTATCATAAGGATACGCCGGCGGCAGTCGTATACAAAGCGACCTGGCCGGAAGAAAAGGCATGGATCTGTACGGTAGGCACTCTTGTGGAGACGGCGAAGGAGCATGGGGTCAGCAGGACGGCGCTCATTATAGTGGGGGATGTGGCCGCGCAGACCGGATATGAACGTTCCAGACTGTATGACCCGGAATTTACCACAGGATATCGAGAGGGATCCCATAAGAGGGAAGAGTAGATGAAAGGTGCCATTATCAGTTTTTCTCAAAAAGGATTTTTACTTTCTGCCCGGGTGGAGGCCGTGCTGGCCGAGAGAGGGTACGAGGTGCAGCGCGCGGTAAAATGCCGTGCGTTGGCTCATTCCATCGAAGAGCCGCTGTCAGAATGGACCGGGCGGAATTTCGCGGTGCAGGATGTGTTGATTTTTGTAGGAGCCGCATCCATTGCGGTGCGGGCAATTGCGCCTTATCTGCGTTCCAAGGCGGAGGATCCGGCCGTGCTTGTAATGGATGAATTGGGGAAGCATTGTATTCCCATCCTTTCCGGTCATATGGGCGGCGCCAATGAGTTGGCAGTGTTTCTCGGCAGATACCTCATGGCAGATCCGGTCATCACGACTGCCACAGATCTGAACGAGAAGTGGGCGGTGGATGTGTTTGCAGTGAAAAACCAGCTGCATATGGAGGATCTGAAAAAGGCGAAAAGCATATCGGCCAGGCTTCTGGCAGGGGAGGAGATCTTACTGGCAGCGGAAGAGGATTGCACAGTAGAAGGGGAAATCCCTCCGGAAGTAAAGATATGCACTGTCTGCGAACTTAAGAATTCCCCGGATATCCTTGTAGGCGTACACCGTTATTCCCGGTGGAAGGACGCCCTGTACCTGGTTCCCCGGAAGGTGGTTCTGGGGATGGGATGCCGGAAGGGAACGGAAGTATCGAAGATCCGGGAGGCGGCAAAGCATTTGCTCTGTCAGAACGGAATCTCAGAAAGCGCCGTTGCAGCGGTGGCAAGCATTGATCTGAAGGCCGGAGAGGAAGGACTTCTTACGTATTGCCGCCAGGAGGGGCTTGAGTTTCAGGTATACAGCGCCGGGGAATTAAAACAGGCGGAGGGAATATTCTCTTCCTCGGAATTTGTAGCCAGATCCGTCGGAGTGGATAATGTATGTGAGCGCAGTGCAGTGCTGGCAAGCGGCGGCAGGCTGATTGCCGGGAAGCAGGCCCGTGACGGTGTTACGGCGGCAGCAGCAGTGGCAGATTGGAGGGTTATATTTGAATAAAATATGGGTAGTAGGTATGGGGCCGGGCTCCTATGAGGAAATGACGGTGCGCGCCGTGCGGGTGTTAAAGGAGTGTGAGGTCATTGTAGGTTATACCGTCTACATTGACCTTTTGAGAGAGCAGTTTCCGGGGAAGGAATATGTGACAACACCTATGAGGCAGGAGGAGGCCCGGTGCCGGATGGCTTATGAGTCAGCCTGCCGGGGCAAAAAGACAGCGATGGTATGCAGCGGGGACGCAGGCATCTATGGAATGGCAGGCCTGATGTATGAAGTCGGAGAGGAGTTTCCGGGGACAGAGATTGAGATCGTCCCCGGTGTTACGGCGGCGATTGCCGGAGGCGCTTTGCTGGGAGCGCCGCTAGGGCACGACTGCTGCCTCATCAGCTTAAGTGACCTGCTGACTCCGTGGGAGACGATCGAGCGGCGCCTGCGGGCAGCCGCGGAGGGTGACTTTGCGGTGAGCCTTTATAATCCGTCCAGCAGAAAAAGGAGCGCCTATCTGAAGCGGGCGTGTGAGATTCTGCTGGAATATAAGCCGGCAGATACCGTATGCGGCATCGTAAAAAATATTGCGCGGGAAGGACAAACCTTTGAGCTGCTGTCTCTGGCGCAGCTTAAGGATACACAGACAGATATGTTTACCACCGTCTTTGTAGGGAACCGGGAGACGAAACAGATAGGCAGAAAGATGGTGACGCCGAGAGGATATCATTATGGAGAAAGATAAGATCTTGATTTTTGCAGGAACAACAGAAGGACGGAAACTGGCAGAATATCTGGCCGGAAGGAAGGTGTCCGTCCATGTGTGTGTGGCAACAGCCTACGGAGAGAGCCTGCTGCCGCAGACAGAAAATATTACGGTATCCTGTCACCGGATGGACAGCTTTCAGATGCTGAGTTTTCTTGAGGAATACGGCCCCCGGTATGTAGTGGATGCGACCCACCCTCATGCCGGGGAGGTGACAGAGAACCTGAAAGAAGCCTGCAGGAAATCTCAGGTTCCATATCTGCGGCTTACAAGAGAGGCAAAGGAAGTGAAGGATGGCATCTGTGTGGAGAATGTCCGGGAGGCTGTGGAATATTTAAAAGGAACAAGAGGGAACATTCTTGTCACTACCGGGAGCAAAGAACTTGAGGCGTATACAGAGATTCCGGATTATAAGGAGCGGGTCTATGCCAGGGTGCTGTCTGTGAAAGAGTCCTTTGATAAATGTGAAGCCCTGGGTATCTCCGGGCGCCACCTGATCTGTATGCAGGGGCCTTTTTCGACGGAACTGAACGCTGCTGTGCTCAGGGAATATCAGATTTCTTATCTTGTGACTAAGGAATCCGGGGAGGCCGGAGGATATTTTGAAAAATGTGAGGCGGCAAGGCTGTCCGGAGTAACTACTGTAGTGATCGCAAGGCCGGAACAGGAGGAAGGCCTCTCCCTGCATGAGATGTGCCGGTTCCTGCAAAAAGAGACAGGGTTCACAGATGTCCGTAAGGTTTCTCTTGTAGGAATGGGACCGGGGGCCGAAGGGTGGCTCACCGGCCGGGCGCATGAGGCCTGCCGGGAGGCCGGGCTTATCATCGGCGGGAAGCGGATGACAGAGGCAGTGAACAATGAGGGGAAGAAGGTAGTTACTGCTGTGCGTCCGACAGAGATTGTTTCCTGTATTAACATGCATCCGGAGTATGAGAAGGTGGTAGTCGTCCTGTCCGGAGACACCGGATATTTCAGCGGCGCCAAAAAACTCCGGGATCTGCTTGAGAAGGAGCCGCACATAGAGACGGAGATGATACCCGGGATTTCTTCGGTGGCTTACTTTTGTTCCAGGCTTGGTGTGTCCTGGGAGGACGCCGCTCTTTTAAGTCTGCACGGCAGAGAAGGGAATCTGATCCAGGCAGTACAGAGAAACCGCAGGGTGCTGGTGCTCACAGACAACGCCGCAGGGGTGCAAAGAGCCATGGAAAAGCTTACATTATACGGCTATGGTAATCTCAAAGTGTGTATCGGAAGTCATCTGTCCTATGAAAATGAACAGATCCTCCGGGGGACTGCCAGGGAGTTTGAGACCTATGACGGAGGAGATCTGGCTGTTTTTTCGGTAGAACATCCGGACGGGCAGCAGCTGCCGTTATCCGGAATCCCGGACGATTGGTTTTTGCGGGGGAATGTGCCGATGACAAAAGCGGAGGTCCGAAGCGTCAGCCTGTCAAAGCTGCGGATCCGAAGAGATTCTGTCATCTATGATGTGGGGGCCGGCACCGGCTCTGTGTCTGTGGAGGCGGCGCTTCTGGCAGATCTGGGGCAGGTGTATGCCGTCGAGGTCAAAAAAGAGGCCGTCAGGCTGATTGAGGAGAACAGCCGCCGGCTGAAGGCGGATAACGTCCATATCGTGGAGGGAGAGGCAACAGAGGTCCTTCCGGGGCTTCCGGCTGCGGACGGTGTGTTTATAGGGGGCAGCAGGGGACATCTTAAGGAGATCCTTGACCTGGCAAGGGCCAAAAATCCTTCTGCCAGAGTAGTGGTGAATGCAATTACGCTGGAGACCCTTAAGGATGTGATGGAGTATCTGGACGGACAGGACACTGAAGATGAAGAAATCATGCAGCTGTCTGCAGCAAAGTCATGGTCCATAGGGGGGTATCATATGATGACCGGACAGAATCCGGTGTATGTGATCAGCTTTACATTTGCAGGAAGAAAGGAATGAGAAGGATGCAGGTGCCGGGGATATTGATTGCAGCGATGTCAAGCGGGGCGGGTAAAACAATGGTTGCCTGCGGACTTATGAAGGCATGGCAGAACAAAGGGCTTCGCGTAGCTGCCTTTAAATGTGGTCCGGATTATATTGACCCTATGTTCCACAGGGAGGTGCTGGGATGTGAGAGTTTTAACCTGGATACCTTTCTGTGCAGCCGCAGGGGGGTAAAGGATATTTTTTCCACATATAGCAGAACCGCAGATCTGGCTGTGGTGGAAGGTGTTATGGGCTACTATGACGGCCTTGCAGGAGTATCTGTGAAGGCGAGCACTTATGAGGTGGCGGACAGTATCGGGGTTCCGGCAGTGCTGGTGGTGGACTGCAGGGGCGCCAGTGTTTCCATAGCGGCATGGATCCGGGGAATGCTGGAGTACCGGGAGAACAGCCATATTAAAGGTGTGATCCTGAACCGCATCTCCCCCGCGCTCTACGGGCGTATGAAAACGCTGCTTGAGGAACAGCTTCCGGTAAAGGTCTATGGGTTTGTGCCTCATATGGAAGAATGTACTTTGAAAAGCCGTTATCTGGGCTTAAGGCTGCCTTATGCGGAGGAAGGATCCCGGCGGATCCTTGAGGATCTGGGCAGGCAGATGGAGCAGACCGTGGATCTTGACGGACTTTTGCGGCTGGCGGAGCGTGCAGAGGAGTCGGAGCATGTAAAAAATGCGGCAGAGAGTGCAGAAGGATCAGAGCGTTTTAAGAAGGGGGCAGAGACAGAACGGAAGGAGCCGGTTTCTCTTCGGGTGGCTCTTGCACGGGATGAGGCATTCTGTTTTATGTATGAAGACAATCTGAGGATCCTTAAGGAGAAGGGGGCCTGTCTGGTTCCGTTTTCACCGCTGAGAGACGGGCATTTGCCGGAGGATATCGACGGGCTCTTGCTCTATGGCGGATATCCGGAGCTGTATGCCGGAGCTTTAAGCGAGAACCGTGACATGCAAAGAGAGATCCGCAATGCGGTGAAAGGCGGTCTTCCCTGTATGGCGGAGTGCGGCGGATTCATGTATCTTCAGGAAAGTATGGAGGATCAGACAGGGGCATGCTATCCTATGGCCGGGGCTCTGGAAGGAAAAAGCTTCTATACGCCTTCTCTGAAGCGTTTTGGATATGTGACGCTGTCAGGCGGGAGTGTGTTTGGCCGGAAAGCCGGAGAGATCCCGGCACATGAATTTCACTATTATGAGTCTTCTGCGTGCGGGGATGAGTTTTGTGCGAGGAAGCCATTGTCAGAGTGCAGCTGGGACTGTATGGTCAGTACTGATACGCTGCTTGCAGGATATCCGCATATCTGCTACCGGGGAGCGATGGAGGTGGCGGAAGGATTTCTTGAAGCGTGCAGGAAGGAAAGGCAAAGGAGAGACAGATGTCAGAGAGAAAGCTAAAAGAATGGATGGAAGGCATAAGACCGCTGGACCGTCCGGCCATGGAGGCGGCCAGGCAGAGGTGGAATTCCATTGCCAAGCCTCTTTACAGCCTGGGAAGCCTGGAGGATGCTGTTGTACAGATTGCGGGTATTACCGGAGATGCTGGGGTACGGCTTGATAAGAGAGGGTTGATCGTGATGTGTGCGGACAACGGAGTGGTGGAGGAAGGCGTCACACAGACAGGGCAGGAAGTGACGGCGATTGTGGCGGAGAATTTCCTGACCGGGGATACAAGTGCGGCCATTATGTGTGAAAAAGCCGGAGTCAGGCTGTTTCCTGTAGATATCGGAATGGCGGTGGATACGAAGGTGCCCGGCCGCAAGATCCGCCGGGGGACCGGAAATATCGTAAAAGGCCCGGCCATGTCTAGGGAAGAAGCGCTTCAGGCAGTGCTGGAAGGAATCGATATTGTGAGGGAACGGAAGGAAGAAGGATACCAGATCTTGTGTACCGGAGAGATGGGGATCGGCAATACGACCACCAGCAGCGCCGTGGCATGTGTGCTGTTGTCACGGGGCGCTGAAGAGCTGACAGGGTGCGGCGCAGGGCTTGATGCCGCCGGTCTTGAACGGAAAATTCAGGCAGTGCAGGCGGCCGTTGAAAGAAACCGGCCGGATCCTGCGGATCCGATGGATGTGGTTTCTAAGGTGGGGGGGCTTGACCTGGCAGGGCTTCTGGGGGTTTATCTGGGTGGTGCCTGCTTTCGGATCCCCGTTGTGGTAGACGGATTTATATCGGCTGTGGCGGCACTTCTTTCTGTCCGTATGTGCCCACTTGTCAGAGAATATCTTCTTGCATCCCACACATCCAAAGAGCCGGGGACGAGAAGAGTGATGGAGGCTTTAAAGCTGCAGCCGGGGCTTGATCTTGGCATGTGTCTCGGCGAGGGTACGGGAGCTGTCGCATTCCTTCCGGTTCTTGATATGGCGTGTGCGGTGTATGAGAGGATGGGCACGTTTACCCAACATCAGATTGAGGATTATAAGGATTACCGGAATCTGGAGGAATGTAGGTTCGTATGATACATCTGATCACCGGGGGAAGCGGCAGTGGGAAATCTGCTTACGCGGAGGATTGGCTGCTTGCCCGCAAAAAAAGCGGAGGCTGCATCTATGTAGCGACGATGGAGCCTTATGGAGAAGAAGGAAAGCGAAGGATTGCAAGACATCAGGCGCTGCGGGCAGGAAAGGGATTTGTTACCCGGGAGTGCCAAAGAGACCTGGAGGCTCTTGAGATCCTGCCAAACGGCGGCATCCTTTTGGAGTGTGTGTCTAATCTGGCGGCCAATGAGTTTTTCGGGAGAGACGGGACGCAGAAGGGAATACAGGATACCACGGAGAAAATTCTGGAAGGGATCCGGCATTTAAAGCGTCACACAGAGTGTCTTGTGATCGTGACCAACGAGGTGTGTTCGGATCTGTGCAGGTATTCGGCCGGGACAGAGGCGTACCGGATGCTTTTGGGAGGACTGAACCAGAGGCTTTGCGGGATGGCACAGAGGGTGACAGAAGTTGTGTATGGTATTCCGGTGGAGATCAAGAACGATGAAAAAATTGTGGAACAGTTTTAAAATTGCATTTTCCATGTACAGCAGGATTCCGATGCCGGCCAGTGAATGGACAGAAGAAAATACGTCGTATGCTATGTGTTTTTTTCCGTGGGTCGGAGCAGTTATCGGAATGGCAACGTGGGCAGTATATCAGTGGAAGCTTTTAGCAGGCAGGCAGGGGGCAGCCCTGGATCCGCTGTTTTTTACAGTGCTCCTCTTGATCCTGCCGGTGGCAATCAGCGGAGGGATCCATATGGACGGGTTTCTGGATACGCAGGATGCCTTGAGCTCCTGGCAGCCGGCAGAGAGACGTCTGGAGATTCTGAAGGATCCCCATACCGGCGCCTTTGCAGTTCTGTCCTGCGGGGTGTATTTCCTGATGTACCTGGGGGTTTATGCTTCCCTGACCGGTAGGAGCGTCAAGCTTGTGTGTCTGGGATTTCTGTTGTCCCGGACCTTAAGCGGCATATCGGTGCTCTGTTTTCCCCAGGCAAGGAAACAAGGGCTTGCAGCCTCGTTTTCCCGGGGGGCCAGGAAGAGGACAGTGCTTGCCGTGCTTTTTATTTATCTCGGAGGGATCGGCGCGGCGATGCTGACAGCCGGAGGACTTGCCGGGCTTATCTGTCTGCTGGCGGCCGGAGGGGTGTTCGGATATTACTACCGGATGTCGCGGACGAAATTCGGCGGGGTGACCGGGGATCTTGCGGGGTATTTCCTGCAGGTGTGTGAACTGGCTGTGGCGGCTGCTGCGGTTGTGGCGACGGCGGCGGTTGTGTGAAGGCGTGATGCTTTTTTGAAGTGAGGTATTTAGAAATGCGGGAAGAGTTGTCTGGAAAACGGAAAGGAGAATTCATATGATCTTGGTGACAGGAGGCGCTTATCAGGGAAAACTGAATTATGCCGCCAGCCTTTTTCCGAAAACATCCTGGGCAGACGGCCGGACATGCTCTGAGCAGGAGCTGCTGTCCTGCGGCGGGATCCATCATTTCCATTCATATATTGAAATGCGTATGAAGGAGGGAAAGACAGAGGAGGAACTTCTTCAACTGGCGGATCTGATCTATCGGGAGAATCCGGATATGGTTATGGTGACGGACGAGATCGGGTATGGGATCGTCCCGGCGGACGCCTTCGACCGGGAGTACCGGGAGGTGACCGGGCGGGTGTGTACAAGGATCGCGTCTTACGCCAGTCAGGTATACCGGGTGGTCTGCGGGGCAGGGACGGTGATCAAAGGATGAGGCTGTATCTGATCCGCCATTCTCTCACGGCCGGGAATCTGGAACGGCGTTATATCGGGCGTACGGATGAAGGGTTGTGTAAGGAAGGAATGGAACTGCTTCGCTCCAGAACATATCCGGAGGCGGAGGCAGTATTTGTAAGTCCTATGAAACGCTGTGTTCAGACGGCAGAACTGATTTATCCGGAGCAAACTTATGTAGTGGTGGAGGAACTGGCAGAGTGTGATTTCGGAAAATTCGAGAATCGGAATTATGAAGAACTGTCCGGCATGCCGGAGTATCAGGCGTGGATAGACAGCGGCGGTACGCTGCCGTTTCCGGGCGGGGAAAGCCGGGAGGAATTTTCCGGACGGTGCCTTGGGGGATTTTCCAGAGTTATGGAAATGTGCCGCCGGGGGAAGATCGGATGTGCCGCCCTGATCGTACATGGCGGGACGATTATGAGTATTATGGAGCGATATGCGAAGCCTTCGGGCGGATATTATGATTTTCAGGTTGGAAACGGGGAAGGATATGAATTCAATCTTACAAATGATGCTGCCTCCGGTGATTGGTTTTGTGCTGGATCTGATGCTGGGGGATCCCGGATGGCTCTACCATCCGGTGCGGCTGATCGGGCACCTGATCACAGGATCCGAGCGAATTATAAGAAAATGCTTTTTTAAGACTCCGGGAGGCGAGCGGGCAGGCGGAGCGGTGTTGGTGCTGATTGTCCTCGGGGCAGGAGTGGCAGTTCCGGCCTTGATCCTGTGGGCATCCTACCGATGGAGTTTTTGGCTTGGGATGACAGTGGAGAGTTTTATGTGCTATCAGATTCTGGCAGTCAGATCTTTAAAGACAGAGAGTGACAAGGTATACCGGGCGTTGGAGAAAGGAAGCCTTGAAGATGCAAGGAAAGCGGTATCTATGATCGTCGGGAGAGATACCAGGGACCTGACAGAGGAAGGGGTTACAAAGGCAGCGGTAGAGACGATTGCAGAGAATACCTCGGACGGGGTGACGGCGCCGATGTTTTATATGGCGCTTGGGGGCGCGGTTCTGGGGTTCGCCTATAAAGCTGTGAATACGATGGATTCTATGGTGGGCTATCAGAACGAACGCTATTGGTATTTCGGAACGGCGGCGGCGCGGCTTGACGATGCCGTCAATTATCTTCCGGCTCGTCTGTCGGCAGGCTGTATGATCCTTGGAAGCGCCGTGACCGGGATGGATGCAAAAAATGCCTGCAGAATCTACCTGCGTGACCGGAAAAAACATAAAAGCCCCAATGCTGCCCAGACAGAGTCGGTGATGGCGGGTGCTCTCGGGGTGGAACTTGCAGGGGACGCATGGTATTTCGGCACATTGTATCACAAGCCCACGATCGGGGATCCTGTAAGGGAGATTGAGCCGGTGGATATCCGAAGGG
Organism: uncultured Dorea sp.; assembly: GCA_910578865.1. Lineage (GTDB taxonomy): Bacteria > Bacillota > Clostridia > Lachnospirales > Lachnospiraceae > Dorea_D. Next base: position 26,857 of record CAJTRM010000024.1, on the reverse strand, counting down.
CACACCGACTTTTGTATGCGGCGGCGGTATGCTCTCTTGTCCTGCTGCTTGGGGCGAAGGGGCTGTTTATCCGGATATTTCTGTAGAATAGACGGATACTCTCAGGAGGCAGGTGCTGCAGGTATTAGACCGTTAAGGATAAGAAAGGGGTAAAAAGTGAGAGAACAGATTCACGGAGGAGATATTTACAGACATACGATAGCGGCAGATTTTTCTGTGAACAGCAATCCCCTGGGACCGCAGGAGGCTGTGGTGAGGGCAGTCAGGGACAGCGCGGTGCGGATGGTTCATTATCCGGACGTGCAGTGCGAGGGGCTTCGGAATGCGATCAGCAGCTTTGAAGGTGTGGATGCTTCGGAAATCCTGTGCGGAAATGGGGCGGCAGAGCTTTTTTTCACGGCAGTGCTGGCCGTAAAGCCAAAGCGGGCGCTTCTGCCGGCGCCTACCTTCGCGGAATATGAGAATGCACTTCGTCTCGTATGCCCGGACATCCGGTACTATGAACTGAAGGCCCGGGACGGCTTTGCAGTGCAGGAGGATCTGCTGGAGGAGCTGGATGCCGGGTTTGATATGTTCTTTTTGTGCAACCCGAACAATCCTACCGGCGTGGTGACGGAAAAGGAGCTGCTTGGGAAAGTCCTGCAAAAATGTAAGGAGCACGGAACGATACTGGTGCTGGATGAGTGCTTTATTGAATTTCTGGAGGAGCCGCAGCGGTATGAGATGCAGAAATACCGGGGAGAATATCCGGAGCTTCTGGTCATCAAAGCATTTACAAAGATTTTCTGCATGCCGGGCCTCCGGCTTGGATATGCCGTCAGCGCAAATGCATCCCTGCTCCGGGATATGGCTTCCTGTATGCAGCCATGGAACGTATCTGTTCCCGCCCAGGAGGCTGGGACGGCGGCCCTTGAAGATTACAGGGACTATCTGGAGGCCACCAGAGCGTTTGTAAAAGAGGGGCGGGAATATCTGATCCGGGAGCTTGACGGTCTTGGATATGAGACTTATGAGTCAAGAGCAAATTATGTGTTTTTTAAAGGCTCTCCGGGGTTGTATGATCAGGCCCTGAAAGCAGGGTATCTGATTCGCGACTGCGGAAACTACCGGGGACTTTCGTCCGGATATTACCGGATTGCGGTCCGGAGCAGACAGGAGAATGAGAGGTTGGTGCAATGGCTAAAACAATTATGATACAGGGCACGATGTCCAATGCTGGGAAAAGCCTGATCTGTGCGGGGCTGTGCAGGATCTTCCGGCAGGACGGCTATCGGGTTGCTCCCTTTAAGGCGCAGAATATGGCGCTGAATTCTTATATTACCGCTGAGGGCCTGGAGATGGGACGCGCCCAGGTAGTTCAGGCGGAAGCGGCAGGCATCCTGCCTGAGGCAGCCATGAACCCCATTTTGCTGAAGCCCACCAATGACACTGGGTCGCAGGTGATCGTCAACGGGGAAGTACTGGGACATATGAGCGCCAGAGAGTATTTTGCCTATAAGAAACAGCTGATTCCGGAGGTTGAACGGGCCTTCCGAAGCCTTCGGGAAAGGTTCGACATCATTGTCATAGAGGGCGCCGGAAGCCCGGCGGAGATCAACCTTAAGCAGGATGATCTTGTCAATATGGGGATGGCGAAAATGGCGGGCTCTCCGGTGCTCCTTGTAGGGGATATCGACCGGGGCGGCGTGTTTGCACAGCTTCTTGGCACACTGATGCTTCTTGAGGAAGAGGAGAAAGAGCTGGTAAAGGGGCTGATCATCAACAAATTCCGCGGAGATAAAAGCATCCTCCGGCCGGGTGTCGCTATGCTGGAGGAAAGATGCGGCCTTCCGGTGGTGGGCGTGGCTCCGTATATGCAGGTAGAGATTGAGGATGAGGACAGTCTGACGGAGCGGTTTTTGAAGAGTGAAAAGAGAGGTGCCGTTGATATTGTTGTGATACGGATGCCCAGGATTTCTAATTTTACAGATTTTCTCCTTCTTGAACATATGGAAGGGGTTTCGGTAAGGTATGTAGACTGCGTGAGGGATTTGAAAGCTCCGGACATGATTATCCTGCCGGGTACCAAAAATACCATGTCTGATCTTCTGTGGATGAGGCAAAACGGCCTGGAGGCGTCCATCTTAAAGGAAGCGGCAAAGGGGACGGTGATCTGGGGGATCTGCGGGGGCTATCAGATGCTCGGCAGGACTTTGAAGGACGGGAAACAGGTAGAGGAGGGTGGATATATGAATGGAATGGGCCTCCTTCCGGTATCCACAGAGTTTGCCCCGGAAAAGCGGAGAACCCGGGTGTCCGGGCAGTTCCTGGAGGTGGCCGGTGTTTTGTCCGGGCTTTGCGGGCTTACATTTGACGGATACGAAATCCATATGGGAAAGACCGAACTGAAGGGGCCGGCTATGAGTGAACTGTCAGATGAAACACAGGGCAGGGGAAACGAAGACCGGATGCCGGACGGATGCTTTCGGGGAAATGTTTATGGAACCTATGTCCACGGTATCTTTGACCGGGAAGAGGTGGCAAATGCAGTTGTACAGGCGCTGGCGCAGAAGAAAGGGGTATCGGTGGACAGCGGAAAAACTGCTGATCTGAAGGTATTTAAAGAATCTCAGTATGATTTGCTGGCTGAGGGGCTCCGTGAGCATCTGAATATGGAAAAAATATATGAGATTCTGGATAAGGGGGTATAAGACGTATGGAAATGAAGATGGAACAGGTACTGCCGGAGGAGATCGAGAAGCGAAGCTTTGAGATTATTACAGAAGAGCTTCGGCAGAAAGGAATCGTACTGCCGGAGAAAGAGGCGCCCATTATCAAACGTTGTATTCACACCAGCGCTGATTTTGATTATGCAGGGAATCTGAAATTTTCCGGGGGAGCTGTAGAACAGGCGCTGGAGGCTATAAAAAACGGAGCGTCCATTGTGACTGACACCAGAATGGGAGCTTCCGGTATCAATAAAAAATGCCTGCAGAAATATGGCGGCCGGGTGTATTGTTTTATGTCGGACGAGGATGTGGCAGAGGCGGCCAAGAAACACGGAACCACAAGAGCAGCGGCCAGTATGGAGAAAGCGGCCGGTCTTGAGGAAGCGCTTATCTTTGCCATAGGAAATGCCCCCACGGCCCTGATCTACCTGTGCAGGATGATCCGGGAGGGGAGGCTTTTTCCGAAGCTTGTGATCGGCGTCCCTGTAGGGTTTGTGAATGTCGTGCAGTCCAAAGAGCTTCTGATGTCGTTAACGGACACTTCATACATTGTGGCGGAGGGAAGAAAAGGCGGGAGTAATATTGCCGCCTGCATCTGTAATGCTCTGCTCTATATGCTGTGAAAACAGCTGCTGTATTTGTGGGTATTCGCCCAGGCCTTTCAGATGGCAGGTTACTTCGTATCCTGCCTTTTTGCATATATTTGCCCAGGAATCCTCTTCATCCCCGGCCATGTCATTGGCAGCGTGGTCTCCGGCAACGATCATAAGGGGCGCCAGGTGGAGACGTGAGATCTTTTGTCCCGCAAGCTGCCTTAAGATCACCGGGAGAGACGGATAGGCCTCCACAGTCCCTACATAGACTCGGGGATACCCCATCTCTTTGAACATATAATCCAGAGCGGCATAGACCGTGTTGGAGGGATGTTCACTTCCATGCCCCATCAACAGGAGAGCCTCGTCCGGCTCCATACAGAAGGCATCCCCCAGAGTGCGGACAACATGCCTCATATCCTCTGTGGAGGAGATCAGAGGGCTGCCAAAAGAAATGCAGTGAAAATGTTCCCGGTATTTGAAAACATCCTCTTTCATCCGGTCATTTTCGATGCCGTTGATCACATGAGTAGGCTGAATGAAAAGGTGGGTCACACCGTCGCGCAGTATGTGTTCGATTGCTTCGGTAACCGACGGAATCTGTTCCCCGGTAACCTGTGCCAGCTTCTTTCGGATGATGTGGCTGGTCCATGCACGGTAAACGTGGGCTTGTGGATAGTCCCCGGCGATCTGCGCTTCAATGGCATCTATGGTGGCTGCCCGGGTTTTTTGGTGGCAGGTGCCGAAACTTACTGTGAGAATTCCGGTTTTGTTTTTTTGATTCATGCAGATATCTCCTTATTTTGGTTTATTTTCATGGGTGTTTGCTTTTCAGGCGTTTCAGATACACGGCCAGGTCTTCCATTGTTTTGGGAAAAGGCAGGTTTGGAGGCAGGATGTTGTCTTGTGTCAGCTGTAAAAAAAGTGAGAGGACTGCCGGTTGTTTTAAGTTGACTGTCTGAAGCAGGTCTGTCCGCATAAATATCTCTTCCGGGGTTCCCTGGGCAAGAATCCTTCCTTTATGAAATAAAAGGATATCATCGGCCCACGCGTATGCGTATTCTACATCATGGGTAGCCAGCATTACGGTAGTATCTGCCTGGAGCATCTGATCGATCAGATTGTGTACAACCTGAGTGTGGAGCGGATCCAGCGCTGCAGTAGGTTCGTCCAGGATGATCAGTTCCGGCTCCATGACAAGGATATCGGCAATGGCTACCTGCTTTTTCTGCCCTCCGCTGAGCGCGTGGGTGGGCTTATGGGCGAATGGGGTGATCTCCAGCTTATCCATCACCTGTGTAACCTTCCGCCTTGCTTCTGCCTCTGTGCAGCCTAGGTTCATGACGCCGAAGGAAATCTCCTGCTGAACGTCGGCACAGAAGATCTGGTGATCCGGCTCCTGGAATACGATGCCTACCTTTCTCCGAAGGTTGAGAAGCCCTTTTTTTGAGTAATCAAACGGCTTTCCTCTGTAAAACAATGTTCCGGTATCCGGACGGCGGATCCCGTTGCAGCAGAGGAAGAAGGTGGATTTTCCGGAACCGTTGGAGCCCATACAGGCAATTTTCCGGCCGGTTTTGATATCCAGAGACAGGTGGTCCAGGGCGGGAGTATGCTCCCCGTCATAGGTGTAGCAGATGTTATCGGCTTTTAAGATTGTGCGGGACATGGCATTACCTCCAGAGCTTAATATAGATGGATATGGCAATCAGGAAAAAATCGCATCCTGCAATGGCGAGAATTTCAGATCGTCTGGCCGGATGATGAAGGGGCAGTGTCCGGATCACTCCGGCATAGCAGCGTGACTCCATAGCGTCATAAAGAGCGTTGGAGTGCTTCAGGGACAGTATCAGCACAGAGCTTAGCATGCGGGAGAAGGATGTGCGTGAGGTCTTTAGGTCTTTGTTGCCGAGCCTTGAATTCTGCGCCGTAGTTATAGCTGAGGAAAGACTCAGCATTAAAAAGATAAACCGGTAGGTGAGCAGCATAAGCTCCAGGAGGATCCGGGGGACATGGAGGCGTTTCATAACCTCAAGGATGTCTGTGACCGGGGTATTCATGGACAGAAAGTACAGGCAGGATACACTGGACAGGGCAGTGAGCATAAGACGTAATCCTGCCAGAATACCGGAGATGCTGCTGGTAATGTAATAAGAGCCTGCCGGAAGAGCAAAAGCATCCAGAGGAGTTTTCGACAGATTGACCATAACAGCCAGCGTGCTCAGAATGAGGAATGCGGCAGGTACCAGCATGGCCCTTACATAACAGGCGCCGGGGACTCCTCCGACTTTTACGGTGAGAATCCCCATGATGATCAGCACCAGGGCCGAGATGGTAAATGACCGGCTGACAATGCATATAATCAGGGTCAGCGCTGCAAATGTGAATTTTTCTGCTGCATTTGCATAGCGCAGCCTTGACTGGTAACATAGTTTATCAATGATAATCATGAATTTTTTATTCCTTATTTCTTTTATTCCGTTCATAGAGGCGCCCCATGCAAAATGCCAGGATACCTGTGCCGATTCCGGTCTGTACACAGAAGATCAGGCTTTCCACTTCTCCGGGGAGTTCTCCGCCGGTTAAGGTTTCCAGTAACGGTGTAAACCAGGGTGTGTACTCCCCGTGGATCTCCTCTATCATCACGCTTCCTGCATCGTCGGAGCCGCCAAACTCAGCGTCCTTCAGTGCGAATAATGGTATGGCGGCAATCAGGATGGCTGCGAGAATCAGCGAGGCAAATGTGATTTTCTGTTTCTTTTCCATATTCTACACCTCCTTTTTGAAAAAACCGATGGACGTAAGCTCCGATTTGGCAAAGGATTTCAGGCAGATCACGATAGCTGCTGTCAAAAGTCCCTCTATGACTGCCAGAGGAATTTGTGTCGGGGCAAATACGCCAAGAAATTTTGCGGCGGACGCTGCTATGCCCCCGGTCTCGGAGGGATAGGCAATTGCCAGCTGAAGGCTGGTGACACAATAGGTGAACAGGTCGCCGATGGCAGCAGCAAGAAATACATTTACCAGGGAATTCACTTTAAGTTTTCTCAACAGGCAGTAGATGCCATAGGTGACAAACGGCCCTGCGACAGCCATGGAAAAGGTATTGGCTCCCAGAGTTGTGAGCCCTCCGTGGGCCAGAAGGATAGCCTGAAAAATAAGGACGATAATTCCCAGAACGCTTACGGAGCAGGGGCCGAACAGGATTGCTCCGAGACCGGTTCCGGTCATATGGGAGCAGCTTCCGGTAACGGATGGGATCTTCAGGGATGAGATTACGAAAATAAAAGCGCCGGACATTGCCAGCAGAGTGACGGCTCTGTGGTTTTCATTTAAGATTTTCTGGATTTTCAGAAAGCCTGCCACGGCAAATGGCAGGCAGAGAACACCCCAGGCAATGCAGTACCGGGGGGCAAGGTAGCCTTCCATGATGTGCATAGCACAGGCTATGGGCGCAATTCCAAAGGCAAGGGATGGGATAAAAATCCCGACAACAAGTTTTTTCTGTTTCTGAGTCATAATATAACTCCTCCTTTGATTGATTTTGTAAATGCGTACTTGCTGCCCCGACAGGCAGTTACAGGGTATAAACAGTGCTGTTTTATATCTGCATACGCAAAAAATACACCTGGCCATCTTGCGTAACCACGTGTGAACCGTATACAGCGGGTAGGTCTTCTGACTCAGGCGTCATCACAATGCCCCGCCTTCCCGGTTTCCCAGTGGCAATCTGAGGCATCACTCTTCCTCTACAGCGGCGCGACCGTGTGGGCATTTGACCCAGCTTGTCTGTTACCCTGCACATTGCAGGCACCTCGCTGCATTCAATCTTCCAATATTATACAATGGCGGGAAGCCGGCTGTCAAATGCTTTGCATTTTGGATGGATTATGATATTATGATGCTGGAACGTGTTTGGAAATTGCTTTTCCTGAGATGCTTCAAACACGCTCTGGTGTGCTGACCACATTATATCTGGCGAAACTCCGCAGGATATTCAGGCAGAAAAGTAAAAGATACAAAAAGGATCGCAGATTATGAAAAAACCACATTTTCCATTATTTATAGACCTGTCGGGAAAGAAGACCGTTGTCATCGGCGGCGGGGCTATTGCGTCAAGAAGAGTAGACACCCTTCTTTTATTTTGTGAAAATATTGAGGTGATAGCGCCGGATGTGACGGAAGAATTACAGCGCCTGGCAGCCGGGGGAAGAATCCGGTGGGTTGCCGATACTTACCGTGAGGAATATCTGGAAGGGGCGTTTCTTGTCCTTGCCGCGACGGGATGTCCGGACTGCAACGAGGAGGTTGTAAGGGCATGCCGGGCGAAAGGTATTCTGGTGAATGCTGTTCACAGAAAAGAGCTGTGCGATTTTTATTTTCCGGCAGTTGCAGTGCAGGGGAGCCTGGTGGCTGCGCTTACGGCAAGCGGCATGAACCATAAAATGGCGCGGCAGGCAAGAGAGGAAGTGGCAAAGGTACTGGAAAGACTGGATGAGGGAGTGTAAGATGGAAGAAATTATACGGATCGGAAGCAGAGAAAGCCGCCTGGCTGTGATACAGACGATGCAGGTGGTGGAATATATCAAAGAGAATCATCCCCGGCTGAGACCGGAACTGATCACTATGGAGACCACCGGGGACCGGAGGCTGGATGTGACGCTGGACAAGATCGGCGGGAAGGGACTGTTTGTCAAGGAACTGGATCTTGCACTTCTTGACGGGCGGATCGACCTCGCGGTGCACAGCCTGAAGGATATGCCCATGGAGGAGTCGGAGAGGATTCCGGTCATCGGCTATTCTAAAAGAGAGGATGTCAGAGACGTGCTGGTGCTGCCGGCCGGGGTAAAGGAGTGGAACGGCCGGGGAGTGATCGGCTGTTCTTCCTTCCGGAGACGGATACAGGGAGAGAAATTATACCCGGAGGCGCAGTTTCAAAGTATCCGCGGCAATGTACAGACGAGGCTTGAGAAACTGGACCGGGGAGAGTATGACGCGCTGATCCTGGCGGCCGCCGGGTTGATCCGGCTGGGGCTTCGTCACAGGATCTGCCGTTATTTTTCTGTGGATGAGATCCTTCCGGCAGCCGGGCAGGGGATACTGGCCCTTCAGGGGAGAGGCGGCGCGGACTATGGATTCCTGAAAGGGTATGTGAATACGGAAGCAGGTTATATTGCCAGAGGAGAGAGGGCGTTTGTGAGATATCTTGACGGAGGCTGTTCTTCTCCGGTTGCCGCATACGGTCAGGCAGCGGAAGGAGAGCTTCTGCTGAGAGGGCTGTATTATATAGAAGAAGAGGGAACCTATAAGATTGGAGCAAGCAAGGGAAGGATAGAGGATGCAGAGCAGATCGGGATTGCCCTTGCAAAAGAACTGGAGGCAGAATATGGACGAGAACAGACGGACATGCGGTAAAGTATGGCTGGTGGGCGCAGGCCCCGGAGATATAGGGTTATTGACGCTGAAAGGGCTGCAGGTGCTCCGGGATGCGGATGTGATCGTGTACGACCATCTGGTCGGACGCTCACTTTTGACAGTGATCGGGGAGCACGGACGGATGATCAATGTAGGAAAGGAAGCCGGGCATCATCCTGTCGCACAGGAACGGATCAACCAGATCCTTGTAGAGGAGGCAGAAAAAGGGCAGTCGGTGGTCCGTCTGAAAGGCGGGGATCCGTTTCTGTTCGGAAGAGGAGGAGAAGAGCTTCAGGTATTGAGGGACAGGGGAATCCCTTACGAAGTTGTCCCGGGAGTTACTTCTTCGCTTGCCGTACCTGCATACCAGGGGATTCCGGTAACACACAGAGAGTATGCTTCTTCAGTACATATCATTACCGCGCATCGAAAGAAGGGAGGAGAAACCGGCCTGGACTATCATGCGCTGGCTCAATTAAAGGGGACACTGGTATTTTTGATGGGAGTGACGGCTCTGGAGGATATCCAGGCAGGCCTTTTAGAGGCCGGGATGTCTCCCGATATGCCTGCGGCAGTTCTTCAGGAGGGGACGACGGCAAGGCAGAGAAAGGCAGCTGCCCCGTTAAAAGAGATTGAGCGGGAGGCAAAGCAGGCAGGAATCGAGCCCCCGGCGATTATTATTGTGGGAGAGGTGTGCAGGCTGTGCGGCCGGCTTTCCTGGTATGAAGAGCTTCCTCTTTCCGGGATGCGGATTCTGGTGACAAGACCCAGGGAGCATGTGTCGGAGACTGCAGACCGGCTGAGAAGAAAAGGAGCAGAGGTTTTGGAGGTTCCGGCAATCGCCACGGTACCGTACATGCAGCAGCCGGGAATCCGGAGGGCGCTGGAGCAATTGGAGGATTACAGCTGGATCGTGTTTACCAGCCAGGTCGGAGTGCGTATCTTTTTTGAGGAGATGGCTGAAAATGATGTGGATGTCCGTAGGCTGTCCGGAGTTCATCTGGCAGTGATCGGCGAGGGGACGAGAAAGGCTCTGAGGGAGAGAGGAATCCTGGCAGACCTGATGCCGGAGGTGTATGAAGGAGAGGCTCTTGCAGAGGCTCTGATCAGGCAGGGGATTCGGGGGAAGAAAATCCTGATCCCCAGGGCGGCGAAGGGCAACCAGATGCTGGTGCCTATGCTGGAAGGCGCAGGGGCATATGTGGAGGATCTGCCCATTTATGAGACCGTGTACCGGGAGTGTCAGAGCATAGATTTAAAAGAGGAATTTGCAGGAGGCAGGATTGACTGTGTCGTATTTACCAGTGCATCGACGGTAGACGGATTTGCGGCGGTCACCGGGGGGATTGATTACAAAAAGGTAAAGGCGGCCTGCATCGGGAGGCAGACACAGGAGCGTGCAAGGCAGTACGGCATGCAGTGTTATGTGGCAGAAAAGGCAACGATAGACAGCTTAGTAGAATTGACAGAAAGGATCAAAGAAGATGAGAAAGAGACCCAGAAGATTAAGAGGATGTGAAGGATTGCGGAAGATGGTGCGGGAGACGAGGATGGATAAGTCTTCGCTGATCTATCCGATGTTTGTAAAAGACGGAGAAGGAATCCGGGAAGAGATTCCGTCAATGGTCGGCCAGTACCGGTATAGCGTGGACCAGATGTTTTATGAACTTGAAAATGTGAGCCGGGCGGGAGTGGGTTCTGTCATGCTTTTTGGAATTCCGGCAGGCAAGGATGAACAGGCAAGCCAGGCGTACGCAGAGGACGGTATTATTCAGCGGGCGCTCAGGGAGGCAAAGAGCCGGTTCCCGGAGCTTTATTTTATTACGGATGTGTGTCTGTGCGAGTATACGTCCCACGGACATTGTGGAATGCTGTGCGGGCATGAGGTGGATAACGACGCTACACTGGATGTACTTGCGAAGACTGCCCTGTCACATGTCCGGGCAGGGGCAGATATGGTGGCTCCGTCTGATATGATGGACGGGAGGGTGGCCGCCATCCGCAGTACTTTGGATATGGAGGGCTATAGTAATGTGCCGATTATGTCTTACGCGGTAAAATACGCCTCCGGCTTCTATGCACCGTTTCGGGACGCGGCGGATTCGGCTCCGGCTTTCGGAGACCGTAAAAGCTATCAGATGGACTATCACAACAGCAGAGAGGGAATCCGTGAGGTAAAGCTGGATGAAGAGGAAGGCGCGGATATTATTATGGTGAAACCGGCTCTTGCGTATCTGGATATGATCACAAGAGTGAAACAGGAGACCAGCCTTCCGGTGGCGGCGTACAGTGTAAGCGGCGAGTACGCGATGATAAAGGCAGCTGCGGGGAATGGATGGATCAATGAGGAACAGATTGTATGTGAAACTGCCGCCGCCGCATATCGGGCAGGGGCGCAGTGTTATCTAACCTACTACGCAAAAGAACTTGCAGGGTATATGGACGAAGGAAAAATCGGATAATCTGAAAAGTACATATTTTACTGTTTTTGACATATGATTGCAAAAAGGAGGCTGATAATAAAATGGAAAAACTAAAAGAAATTCCGGCTGCCCGTGCAATCATCAAAGGGAGTGAAACATATCCGGACATTAAAGGAAAAGCAGATTTTTACGATGTTCATGGAGGGACGGTTCTGGTAGTTGAGGTGACGGGGCTCCCCGGAAAGATAAAGGATGAAAATTCTGGATTCTTCGGGTTCCACATCCATGAAGGGAGTTCGTGTACCGGGAACGGCGAGGACCCGTTTGCAGACACGGGAGGCCACTACAATCCGGGGCAGGTATCTCATCCGAAGCATGCGGGAGATCTGCCGCCGTTTTTGGCAGATCATGGCTCTGCCTGGATGTCAGTGTATACCACCAGATTTTTCCCTGAGGATGTAGTGGGCAGAACCATTGTCATCCACAGTATGCCGGATGATTTCCGCACACAGCCCTCCGGGGATTCGGGAGAGAAGATCGCGTGCGGCCTGATTGTCCCCGGAGAACGGGAGATGCCGTGAGTTTTAAGAGAAAACCATGAAGATGAAGGAGGAAATTTTATAATGTACGATGTTGCGATTATTGGGGGAGGTGTGACCGGGGCGGCAGTTGCAAGGGAACTGTCCCGCTTCCGGCTGAAGGTGTGTGTGCTTGAAAAGGAAGAGGATGTGTGCTGCGGGACGTCAAAGGCCAACAGCGCGATTGTCCATGCAGGGTATGATGCAAAACCGGGCACACGGATGGCCAGGCTCAATGTGCGCGGCAACGAGATGATGGAACAGCTGTCAAAGGAACTGGATTTCCCCTGGAAAAGAAACGGTTCTCTGGTGCTCTGTCTTTCAGAGGAGGATTTTCCCAGGCTGAAACAATTGTATCAGCAGGGGCTGGAAAACGGAGTGAGAGGGCTTGAGATTTTAAACAGAGATGAGGTGCTCCGGATGGAACCGAATGTCACAGACGATGTGCATGCGGCGCTTTATGCACCCAGTGCAGGAATCGTCTGTCCGTTTCAGCTGAATATAGCGCTGGCAGAAAATGCATCTGTAAACGGCGTTGAATTTCGGTTCCGCACGGAGGTCCAGAGGATAGAGAAGCTTACAGATGGTTTCCTTCTTGGGACAGACCGGGAAGAGATCCGGGCAAGGTGTGTCGTCAATGCGGCGGGAGTGTATGCAGATCGTTTCCACAATATGGTCAGCCGGAATAAGATACATATTACCGCCAGGAGAGGAGAGTACTGTCTGCTGGACAAATGTGCAGGGCGGCATGTGGAAAGGACCATATTTTCACTGCCGGGGGCTTACGGAAAAGGAGTGCTGGTGGCGCCGACGATTCACGGGAACCTGTTGATCGGGCCCAATGCTGTTGATATTGAAGATAAGGAAGGGACATGCACTACCAGGGAGGGACTCTCTGAAGTGCTTGCAAAGGCCGGAAGGAGTGTAAAGGATCTTCCTATCCGTCAGGTGATTACTTCTTTTGCAGGCCTGAGACCCCATGAGGACGGCCATGAATTTATCATCGGAGAGGCAGAGGATGCAGAAGGATTTATTGACTGTGCAGGCATCGAGTCTCCGGGGCTTGCCAGCTGTCCGGCGGTGGGAGAACTGGTGGCCGGGATATTGAAGGAAAAGCTAAAGCCGGAAGAAAAAGAGCATTTTATATCGAAGCGAAAAGGAATCCTGAATCCAGATACATTAAGCATGGACAGAAGGAATCAGCTGATCAAAGAGCAGCCGGCTTACGGGACGATCGTCTGCCGCTGTGAGATGATAACGGAGGGTGAGATCCTGGATGCCGTCCGGCGCCCGCTGGGAGCAAGGTCTCTGGACGGTGTAAAGCGGAGAACGCGCGCCGGGATGGGACGATGCCAGTCCGGTTTCTGTTCTCCCCGGGTGCTGGAGATTCTTTCCAGAGAACTTGAAGTCTCTGTGGAAGAGGTGACGAAAGCAGGAAAAGGCTCAGAAGTGGCCGTCGGAATTAATAAGGACATGCTGTAAGAGGAGGAGAACTATGCGGGACTGTGAGATCGTTATTATCGGGGGAGGCCCGGCGGGCCTTGCAGCTGCCATATCCGCAAGGCAGCATGGGATTGAGGACGTTCTGATCCTTGAGAGAGACCGGGAGCTTGGAGGTATTTTAAACCAGTGTATTCACAATGGTTTCGGCCTTCATACATTTCAAGAGGAACTGACGGGGCCGGAGTATGCGGCAAGGTTTATCAGACAGGCAGAAGACCTGCACATAGAATATAAGCTGAATACCATGGTTATGGATATCAGCCCGGAAAAGACAGTGACGGCTCTGAACCGGGAGGACGGGCTGTTCCGGATCCGGGCAAAGGCTGTCATACTGGCAATGGGATGCAGGGAGCGCCCCAGGGGAGCCCTGAATCTTCCGGGGTACCGTCCGGCAGGTATCTTCACGGCAGGGACGGCACAGCGTCTGGTAAATATGGAAGGATATCTCCCGGGACGGGAGGTGGTGATCCTGGGCTCCGGGGATATCGGGCTTATTATGGCCAGACGGATGACACTGGAGGGGGCTGTGGTAAAGGCCGTGGCGGAATTGATGCCCTACTCCGGCGGATTGAAACGTAATATTGTACAGTGTCTTCAGGACTACGGGATTCCGCTGAAACTAAGCCATACAGTAGTAGACATTCAAGGGAAGGACCGGGTGGAAGGCGTTACGCTGGCACAGGTGGATGAAAAGGGGAGGCCGATTCCCGGCACGGAAGAGGATTACAGCTGCGATACACTTTTGCTTTCCGTGGGACTGATCCCGGAAAATGAATTATCCCGTGGGATGGGAGTATTACTGAATGAAGTTACTTCCGGTCCTGAGGTGGACGAAAGTTTTGAGACAAGTGCAGAAGGAGTGTTTGCCTGCGGCAATGTGCTGCATGTGCATGATCTGGTGGATTTCGTATCAGAGGAGGCGGCGCTGGCGGGCAGACATGCAGCAGAATATATCAGGAATTCAGCGCGGGGAAGAGGAAATTCTGTAAAGAAGCGGACAATCCGGATTGAAGCAGGCCCGGGAGTCCGGTATACGGTGCCGGGAAGCATTTGCACGGAGCGCATGGATGAGACATTGACCGTACGTTTCCGCGTGGACCGGGTCTATAAAAACTGCTGCATCAATGTGCTGTTTGACGAAGAGATGATTTTAAAGAAAAAGCGTCTGGTGGCGGCTCCCGGGGAGATGGAAGAGATCCGCATTACCAGGGACAGACTAAAGGGCGCTCCGTCCCTGCACAAGATCACAGTAAAGGTAGAAGAGAGGTAGACGCACATGGAGAAAAGAGAACTGATATGTATCGGCTGCCCGATGGGATGTGCTCTTGAGGTCAGCATCGCAGAAGACGGGAGCATAAAGGTTGCAGGCAATACTTGCGGGCGCGGAGACAGCTATGCAAGAAAAGAGGTCCTCCGTCCGGCCAGAACGGTGACTACCACGGTAAAGATCTCCGGGAAGACAGGGGAGGTCCTGTCTGTGCGGACACAGAAGGAGATTCCAAAGGACAGAATTTTTGCATGCATGAGGGAACTGAAAGATATACAGGTAAAGACACCGGTGTACGCTGGGGATGTAATCGTGGAAGATGTGGCGGATACGGGGGTAGATATTATAGCCACAAAGACGGTTTTATGAGGTGTTGATTGTCTGAGAAATACAATGACCTGTTTGGTCCGTAGAGGGCGGCAGGATAGGAAGATAAAGAGGAGGAATTTGAAATGGAGTGTTTTGTGGGAATTGACCTGGGGACGTCAAGTGTGAGGGCCGTGGCGGTAGACCCGGCGGGCAGGACTCTGGCGGAAGGCCAGTGTGAATATGACATCCGCAAGCCCGGCCTGAATCAGGCAGAGCAGGATATGGAACAGCTGTGGCAGGCAACGGTCCGGGCAATCGGGAAGATGCTGGACGTCCATGAGACTATCCGTGAAGGAATCCTGGGAATCGGTTTTTCCGGACAGATGCATGGGCTGGTGATGACAGACAGAAGCGGAAACCCAATCAGAAATGCGATTATCTGGGCAGACCAGCGAAGTGCAGGACAGATTGAAGACATCTATGGACAGGTGTCCCGGGAGAAGGTAAGCCGTGTATTCTGTAACCGTTTGAGTACCGGATTTATGCTGCCGTCACTTCTGTGGGTCAGAGAGCATGAGCCGCAGAAGTATGAAAGGATCCATAAGATTATGTGCCCCAAGGATTACATCCGATACCGGATCTGCGGGGAATGGGGTACGGATGCGTCGGACGGAAGCGGAACCGGCATGTGGGATATGAAGAACCGTACCTGGGCCTGTGAGATGCTTCGTGAATTGAACATTCCCGGTGAAATATTGGTGGAAAACCATGAAGCATATGAAAAGGCCGGAGAGGTAACCCGGGAATGCGCTGAGCTTACCGGGCTCAGGGAAGGTACGTTTGTGGCGTACGGCGGGGGAGATTCCCTGATGATGGAACTTGGAAACGGTATGATCAGAAGCGGGCTGATGGCCTCTACCATAGGCACAGCCTGCCATTTAACGTGTGCGCTGGAAGAACCGCTGTACGACCCTGCGCTGCGTACAAATACATGGTGCCATGGCGGTGAAGGGCTCTGGAGCATTATGGGAGCGCATTTGAGCGGAGGCGTTGCATTAAAATGGCTGAAAAACAGTATTCTGGGTGCAGAGAGCTTTGACGCCATGACGGCCCGGGCGGAACAGGCGCCGGCGGGAAGTGAAGGGCTTCTGTTCCTCCCTTATCTGAACGGGGAACGTACACCTCACAATGATCCGGATGCGAAGGCTGTGTATCTTGGCATGACTCTCAGGCATCAAAAGGAACATCTGATCCGGAGTACCATGGAAGGGATCGTCTACAGCATGAAGGAATCTTATGCAATCTTCCGGTCCCTGGGGATTACCGGAGACCGTATTATTGCGGCCGGAGGCGGAGCCAGGAGCCGTCTGTTCCGCCAGATTCAGGCAGATATGTATGATTGCCCGATCTATACGAATCAGGGCAGGGAACAGGCCAGTATCGGCGCTGCCATGACTGCGGCGGTGGGAAGCGGCTATTTCCGTGATTACAAGGAGGCGTGCGGGGCCATGGTACACCTGAACCGTGAAGTGACAGAGCCAGTGGCAGAAAATGTCAGGATCTATGAGGAAGAATTCCAGAGGTTCAAAGAGATCTATGCTGCTAATAAACATCTGTTTTAGTGAGAACCTTTTCCAGGTCGGTGAAGAAGGCAGGGTAGGAGATATCTACGCACTGGCTGTCGTGTAAGATGGTCTTGCCTGCGGCGGCAAGGCCGGCCACTGCGAAGGACATGGCAATGCGGTGGTCCAGGAATGTGCGGATGTGTGTCCCGGTAAGAGGGCGGCCCCCTTCAATGACCATCCCGTCCTCCGTGGGGGTGACATTTGCGCCCATTGCCCTGAGGTTTGCCGTGACAGCGTCAATGCGGTTGCTTTCTTTTACTTTCAATTCAGCGGCATCCCGGATGACAGTGGTGCCCTGTGCATATGCTGCCAGGACGGCAAGAATGGGCAGCTCGTCAATTAAGGACGGAATTATGGAACCTTCAATGACGGTCCCCTTGAGGCTGCTCGTTCTGACCAGAAGATCTGCACGGTCTTCTCCGTTCTCCGAGGACCGTCCGGACAGAGTAATATCTGCCCCCATGGCGCGGCATATGTTAAGAAATCCTGACCGGGTGGGATTGATTCCTACCTGTTTGATGAAAAGCTCTGAATCCTTCACCAGAAGCCCGGCGGCAATAAAATAAGCGGCAGAGGAGATGTCACCGGGAACGCATATTTTCCTGGCGTTAAGTTCCCGGCAGGGTTTGATGCGGACGGTTACGCTGTGGTCTGTATTGTGAGAGGAGCAAAGGTCTGCCCCGAAGCTTTTCAGCATTAATTCTGTATGGTTTCTTGAGGGGGCAGGTTCGGTGACAGAGGTCTCGCTGTCTCCGTACAGGCCGGCTAGAAGAACGGCGGATTTGACCTGTGCGGAGGCAACCGGCAGCCGGCAGGTAATGCCGTGAAGCTTTGCAGGCATAATGCGAAGAGGGGCGCACTGGTTGCCGCGGATGCTCAGGATCTGTGCACCCATACTGCAAAGGGGTGTTATCACCCTCCCCATAGGCCGGGAGTTCAGAGATTCGTCTCCGGATAAAGAGGATGAAAAGGCCTGCCCTGCCAGAATTCCGGATAAAAGTCTGGCAGTGGTTCCGCTGTTGCCTGCCAAAAGGATGCCTTTCGGCTCGGAAAGTCCGCAGAGTCCGTTCCCGTGTACCAGGATCCGGCCGGGTTCTTCCTCGATCCGGATCCCCATGCTGCGGAAACAGCCGATCGTGGACAGGCAATCGGCGCCCGGAAGGAAATGTGTGATCTCTGTAGTTCCCTGTGCGATAGAGCCAAGCATGACAGCCCGGTGGGAGATGGATTTGTCCCCCGGGACTTCCAGTTCTCCCCGCAGGCTTTTGGCCGGATAGATGATTTTAACGCTCATAGACGATATACCTGAATTTCTGCATAAGGCAGATGCCTTTCCGGATGAATCCTCATCGCAGATCTGATCCGCAGAACCCTTCTTTAAAATTCTCTGTCAGCTTTATTGTCTGTCTGTTTTTTTGCCTGAATAATCTGCTTCAGATTATATTCTTTTTCCGGTATATTTGTCAAATCGTAACGGTTCAGCCTACGTCATTCGCAAAACCGCACTTACGTGCTTTTCGTTGCTTTGCAACTCTTTTTGCCCATAATCTGTAAATGCTGCATAAATGAGTTGTAATATCTGATATTTTTTAGTACAATATACACATGAGATTTTACTAAGCAAGGAGGCCACAGAATATGAAAGTTTACAGGACGGATGAAATTAGGAACATTGTTCTTTTAGGACATGGAGGAAGCGGCAAGACAAGCCTTGTGGAAGCTATGTCCTATGTATCAGGAGCAATCAGTCGTATGGGAAGGGTTTCAGACAGCAATACGATCAGTGATTTTGATAAAGAGGAACAAAAAAGGCAGTTTTCGATCAGTACGGCGTTAGTGCCTATCGAGTGGGAGAAGGCAAAGATCAATGTACTGGATACACCAGGATACTTTGACTTCGTAGGTGAAGTAGAGGAAGCGGTAAGTGCGGCAGATGCAGCAGTCATCGTTGTGTCCGGAAAAGCAGGCGTAGAGGTCGGGACAGAGAAGGCATGGGAGCTGTGCGACAAATATAACCTGCCGCGTATGGTATATGTGACAGAGATGGATGTGGACGATGCAAGCTTCCGCCAGGTAGTACAGGATCTGACGGAAAGGTACGGCAAAGTGATCGCGCCGCATTTCCAGCCGATCCGTGAGAACGAAAAGCTGGTAGGTTACGTAAATATTATCAAAAATGCCGGAAGACGTTATACCGGAACCGGCGAGAGAGAAGAGTGCGAGATTCCTGAGTACTGTAAGCCAAACCTTGAGATGTACCGTGAAAAGCTGTTAGAGGCTGTTGCCGAGACAAGCGAGGAATTTATGGAGCGCTATTTTGAGGGTGATGAATTCTCGGTGGAGGAGATCCGTTCTGCTATGAGGACCGAGGTTATGTCCGGAAGTATCGTTCCGGTTGCAATGGGCTCCAATATCCAGGCGCAGGGCGTTGCCAACCTTCTGTCCGATATCGTAAGGTTCTTCCCGAGCCCGGATTTCAGGGAATGCGCGGGAATTAACCGGAAGACCAATGAGATTTATGCGGCAGATTATGATTTTGCGAAGACAAAATCTGCATATGTGTTTAAGACGATGGTAGACCCGTTCATCGGGAAATATTCCTTTATCAAGGTATGTTCCGGCGTGCTGAAGGGAGACGATGTCCTTTACAATGCAGATACAGACACAGAGGCCAAGCTTGGGAAAATCTATACCATGGTCGGCAATAAGCCGGTGGAAGTAAGCGAATTGTTTGCAGGTGACATCGGAGCCATCGCAAAGTCCGATGCGAAGACAGGGGATACTCTTTCTTCCAAGTCTGCGCCGCTGTTGTTCGGTAAGACAGAGTTCTCAAAGCCATATACATATATGAAGTATACCGTTAAGAATAAAGGTGATGAGGATAAGGTATCCCAGGCTCTGCAGAAGATGATGACTGAGGATGTCACTCTGAAGATGGTAAATGACAGTGAGAACCGTCAGACGCTGATCTACGGTATGGGAGACCAGCATCTGGAGATTACGGCAAGCAAGCTGGCCGCAAGATATAAATGCGAGATCCTCCTTGAGACTCCGAAGGTAGCTTTCCGTGAGACGATCCGCAAGAATTCAGATGTAGATACGAAATATAAGAAGCAGTCCGGCGGCCATGGACAGTACGGCCATGTGAAGATGCGGTTTGAGTCCTCCGGGGATATGGAGACGCCTTATGTCTTCGAGGAAGAGGTAGTCGGCGGTTCTGTTCCGAAGAATTATTTCCCGGCAGTAGAAAAAGGGCTTCAGGAATCAGTTCTCAAAGGACCTCTGGCGGGATACCCGGTAGTCGGTGTGAAGGCTGTGCTGTATGACGGGTCTTATCATCCGGTAGATTCTTCCGAGATGGCATTCAAGACTGCGACGATCCAGGCATTTAAGAAGGGTATTATGGAGGCTTCTCCGGTTCTTCTGGAGCCGATCGCATCTGTTAAAGTCGTTGTGCCTGATGATTACACCGGTGATGTCATGGGAGACTTGAATAAACGCCGCGGCCGTGTGCTGGGCATGAACCCGATCACGGGAGGCTATCAGGAGATTGTGGCTGATGTTCCGATGACCGGTATGTTCGGCTATTGTACTACACTCCGTTCTATGACAGGCGGCAGGGGAACCTATTCTTACGAATTTGCCCGCTACGAGCAGGCTCCGTCTGACGTCCAGGAAGCAGAGATCGCAAAGAGGGCGGCAGAGGAATAGTATAATCAGAGAATATTAAGAAGTATTAAGAAGAAAAGCCCTGTAAGGGCTTTTTTTCTTTATATAAAAGTGCTATAATCGGGATTGTTATGACAAGGACGGATGCGAGGTACATCCGCCACAGAAGATTCAATGCAGATGAGGAATATGAGATGAAGATAGTTATTATAGGCGATGGAAAAGTCGGCCATAAGCTGACGGCACAATTAGCAGATGAAAATTATGATGTTGTATTGATTGATCAGAATGAAGGAAAATTAAAGGCCTCCCTCAACGAACTGGACATTTTCTGTATTACAGGAAACGGGGCGGATGCAGAGGTACAGAAGCAGGCGGATGTGGCTCACGCGGATCTCGTGATCGCGTGTGCATCCACGGATGAGTCGAATATGCTGAGCTGCCTTCTGGCAAAACGTCTCGGGGCAAAGCACACGATTGCAAGAGTCCGTAATCCGATCTATTACAGGCAGATTGACCTGCTGAAGGAGGAACTGCATCTTAGCATGGCAGTCAATCCGGAACTCACAGCGGCCAATGAGATTGCAAGAATCCTGCTGTTCCCTGAGACCAGCAAGGTCGAGACCTTTATGAAGGGAAGAGTGGAACTGGTGGAGTATCCGCTTCAGGAGGGGAACCCTCTGGTGGGGCTTTCACTGGCGGAGATTTATAAGAAGTTTCAGATCCAGGTACTGGTCTGTGCGGTGAAACGGGACGGTGAAGTGTTCATCCCGGACGGAAGTTTTGTGCTTCGCAGCGGGGATAAGATGCATATAGCGGCTTCTCATCAGAATCTGAAGATATTTTTTAAGTCGCTGGGACGTAAGAGCACGAAGGTGAAAAAGGTTCTGATCTGCGGAGGCGGGCATCTGTGCTTTTATCTGGCCGGACAGCTTCTTCAGGTAGGAATGCAGGTGAAAATTATCGAGCAGAAGCAGGAAAGGTGCGAGGCGCTCTGTGAGCTTCTCCCCAAGGCAACCGTTATCCATGGGGACGCCACAGACCACGATCTTTTGCTTGAGGAGGGGATCAACGAGGTGGACGCCCTTGTTTCCCTGACCGGTATGGATGAGGAGAATATTATTCTGGCATTGTTCGCCAAAGCCCAGGGCGTGGAGAAGATCATTGCCAAGGTGAATGAGGATACCAGGGTTCAGATGGTAGAGAGTCTCGGCATTGACAGCATTGTATCTGCCAAACGTGCCACGGCGGATGCTATTCTCAGGTATGTAAAAGCAAGGAAGAATTCTCACAGCAGTGCGAATGTAGAGTCCATGTACAGGCTGGTCAATGGGATTGTTGAGGCACAGGAATTTATCATTAATAAAGAATGTGAGTTTACCAATATTCCGTTAAAGGATCTGCCGACGAAGAAGAACACGCTGATAGCCTGTGTTGGGCGCAGGCGGAAAGTAATTATCCCTAATGGAGATACCCATATGGAAGTAGGGGACAGTGTTATTGTTGTTACTAAGAATCATGTGATAGACCATCTGAGCGAGATACTTGTATAGGAGCCATAGATTTATGAATACGAAGATGATACGTTACATCCTGGCTAAAATGTTGGGGGTAGAAGCACTTCTTCTGTTATTGCCTGCACTTGTGGGCGTAATATACCAGGAAAAATATGCCGTGTATTTTCTGATTCCTTCCATAACGTTGCTGTTGATTTTTGTGATCTGGGGGCGGAAAAAGCCTGAGAATTCTACGATATATGGGAAGGAAGGCATGATCGTCGTTGCCTGCGCGTGGATTTTGTGGTCTTTGTTCGGTGCACTTCCGTTTCGTCTGTCCGGGTTTATACCAAGCTATCTGGATGCCTTTTTTGAAACTGTTTCCGGCTTTACGACGACGGGATCTACGATCTTGTCTGATGTTGAGATTCTGCCGCAGTGTATGCATTTCTGGAGGAGCTTTACTCACTGGATCGGTGGTATGGGAGTGCTGGTATTCGTAATGGTGCTGACATCGCTGGACAAGAAAAACAGTATGCATCTGATACGTGCAGAGGTGCCGGGACCGGAAAAGGACAAGCTGGTGCCCAAGACGATGTCTACGGCAAGGATTTTGTACGGCATGTATCTTGGACTTACAATTATAGAAGTAGTTCTTTTGCTCCTGGGCGGATTGAGCCCGTTTGACAGTCTGATCCATGCCTTCGGAACAGCTGGAACCGGCGGCTTTTCAAATTATACAGACAGTATCGGACATTTTCAGAGTGCATATATAGATGGAGTGGTGTCTCTGTTCATGATCTTGTTCGGGGTCAATTTTAACCTTTATTTTCTGTTGCTCCTTGGTGAGTTCAAGTCTGTGTGGAAGAACGAGGAACTAAAGATATATTTTGGGATGATAGCAGCGGCAACGATAATGATTACGTGGAATATCCATTCTCAGTATTCTGGTTTCCTGCATGCATTTCGGTACGCTGTCTTCCAGGTGGGGACGATCATTACGACGACGGGATATGCCACTGCTGATTACAATCTGTGGCCTATGCTGTCCCAGTGTATTTTGATCGCACTGATGGTCATAGGAGCATGTGCTTCGTCCACAGGCGGAGGGATTAAGGTTTCTCGGTTTATGATCGCGGTTAAGAGCATCAAACGGGAGATTAAGCAGATGGTGCATCCCAAATCAGTGAACCTGATCTGGATTAACGGCAAAAAAATGGGAAATGATGTTATAAGAAGCGTATTCATCTATCTGATGGCCTATGCCGGGATCGCCGGGATATCGGTGCTGCTTATCGCAGTTGACAATTTTGATTTTGCAACAACGTTCAGTGCGGTAATGGCTACGCTTAACAATATCGGTCCAGGGATCGGTGCGGTAGGGCCCACGGGAAGCTTTGCAGATTTTTCACCGCTGTCCAAGCTGGTGTTCTGCTTTGACATGCTTGCAGGGCGTCTGGAGATCTTCCCGTTTCTGATGTTGTTTACTGCATCGGCATGGAGACGCAAATTTTAGTTAAAGGTAAAGCAGGAAATGGAGGATAATATGAAAAAGAAGAGTAAATTCCTGGTGGCACTTATTGTGATTCTGGCAGCAGGGCTGTATTATTATATGGCGCTCCCGGCATTTAATATCCATTCGTCGGAGACGTGGTTTTTTATTATGGCGGCGGTAGTTATCGTCATTGCAGTCTATGCGGCGAGAAAGAAGATTGACCGGAGGGAGTTTAAACAAGATAAAGGCCTGCGGATTCTGCTTACAGTCCTTCTGTGCTTCGGTGCTGTTTATCTGGTGGGCAGTCTGCTGTCCTCACCGATTATTAACGCAAAGAAATACCAGAAGCTTATGGAAGTTCAGGAAGGTGAATTTACAGAGGATGTAGAGGAATTATCCTTTGATAAGATCCCGCTTCTTGACAAGGATACAGCGGAGATTCTGGGTGACCGTAAGATGGGAAGCATGGTGGATATGGTTTCTCAGTTTGAGGTCGATAATATTTACAGCCAGATCAATTACAAGGATAACCCGGTACGGGTATCTCCGCTTAAATATGCCAATCTTATCAAATGGTTTACAAATCAGAAAAACGGCATTCCGGCATATATACGGCTGAATATGGCGACACAGACGACGGAGCTCGTGAAGCTTGAGGAGGGCATGAAATATACGACCAGCGACCATTTGAACCGTAATATCTACCGGCATCTCCGCTTTGCCCACCCGACATTTATCTATGGTGAGTTAAGTTTTGAGATTGACGATAACGGCACGCCGTACTGGATCGCGCCTGTTAAGAAATATAATATCGGTCTTTTCGGCGGTGAGACCGTTGGAAAGGTAGTGCTCTGTAATGCTGTTACAGGGGACACAAAGACGTATGATATTGAAAAAGTGCCGGAATGGGTGGACAGGGCATATTCCGCAGATCTTCTGGTACAGCTGTTTGATTATTACGGAACACTGAAGCACGGATTTTTCAACAGTGTCCTGAGTCAGAAGGATTGTCTGGAGACTACGGACGGATACAATTATCTTGCGCTGGATGATGATGTATGGATGTACACCGGCGTTACCTCTGTGAATGGAGACCAGTCGAACGTCGGGTTTGTTCTTTCTAATCAGCGTACTATGGAAACCAAATATTACAAAGTTGAGGGAGCCACAGAGGCTTCGGCCATGTCATCTGCCGAAGGGCAGGTACAGAACCTGAAATATAAGGCAACGTTTCCGCTGCTTTTGAACATTTCCAGCGAGCCAACATATTTTATAGCTCTGAAAGACGATGCGGGGCTGGTGAAAAAATATGCGATGGTAAATGTGCAGAAATACCAGATCGTTGCAATCGGCGACAGTGTCAGCCAGTGTGAGGAAAATTATCTGGAACTGCTTTTGAGCAGCGGTGTGAAAGAGGCAGAAAAGGATGAACGAGAAATCCTGAGTGTGACCGGAAAAATTACGAAGGTTGCACAGGCGGTGATCGATGGTACCTCTCATTACTATCTGATGGTGGAAGGCTCGGAGGATATCTTTGATATATCTGTTGTAGATTTTATAGATGTAGTAAGATGTGAGGCCGGTCAGGAGATTACCATGGAATATAAAGAAGGAGAGAAGTCCAATACGGTAATGTCTCTGGAATTTTCCGGGAAGACGGACGAGGATGAAGAATAATGGAATTAAGTATACTGCTGGCTGAGCAGATTGCGGCAATGTTCTTCACGATGGCGGTTGGCTATGTGGTGGTAAAGATCGGGCTGTTCCGGGAATCTGACAGTAAGGTACTCTCGAATGTAGTAGTTTATATCTGTTCCCCCTGTGTGATCATAGATTCTTTTCAGATTGAGATGACGCAGGATAAAGTGAACGGCCTGCTTTTGGCCTTTGTGATCTCTGTTCTGGTTCATATTTTTATGATCGGGACCACCGCTCTGTTAGACAGAGTCCTGCATTTCAACGCCATTGAGAAGGCGTCGATTATCTATTCCAACTGCGGATATCTGATCATTCCCCTTGTAGGGGCAGTGTTGGGTAGCGAATGGGTTTTTTATACGACAGCATTTATCGTTGTGCAGACGGTCCTTATCTGGACGCACGGGATCAGGATGCTCAATCAGGGCAGCGAGAGTAATTATAAAGAAATTCTGCTGAACCCGAATATTATAGCCATGGTGATCGGTATCCTGCTTTTTGCTATGGGGATCCGCCTGCCTTCGGTGATCGGTGTGGGAGTCAGCAGCTTCGGCAATATGATCAGCCCGGCAAGTATGCTGGTGATCGGTATGGTGATCGGGAAAGTGAATCTTGGATGGGTATTTACCCAGAAGAGGCCGTATCTGATCTGCTTTATCAGGCTGATCTTTTATCCGGTGATTGCGGCTGTTTGCCTCGGATGTCTTGGACGGATGGGAATCCATGAGGACGCAGAATATATACTGATGATCGTACTGCTGGCAACGGCGGCCGCCATGATCACGCAGCTGGCACAGATCCATAATAAAGATGTGAAATACGCCAGCGTGATCAATGTGATGTCCGTGATTTTCTGTATTGTTACGATGCCGTTGCTGACCATGTTATATGAAGTGTTTTATTAAATGACACAGGTGCATATTACATAGGCAGTATACACAGTTAACAGGCAGAAGCCCTGCCAGCGGCTGAATTTTGAACGGGTCATCGCAGGTACGATGGCGATCAGCCCGACAATGAGACATGCGGGCAGGTCAATCCTTGCCGACGCTGCGGATATAGGGAGTGACTGTCCGGATATCAGGGCGCTGAGAGGCATGATAAGTGTCAGATCCATAATATTGGCGCCCAGAATGTTTCCTACAGAAAGGGCAGACTGCTTCTTGGCAATGGCTGTGACCGTTGTGATCAGTTCAGGCAATGATGTGCCGACAGCTACGAGGGTAACGCCGATGATCCGCTCGGACACTCCCACCAGCCGGGCAAGCTCACTGCCGTTGTCTACAAGAAGGTCAGCGCCCCATACAATACCGACGGCACCGACGAAAAATTTAATAGTATTGATGATGACAGTGTTCTTATCGGTAAGGGCGCTGTCTTTTTGTTCACTTGCCTTTAATGTCAGCGTCTGTTTTGCGGCTGAGATGTTTTCCCAGAGGAACATGAGAAAAATAGCAAGCAGTACAAAAGAAAACATCAGATTTACTTCCCCCAGGAATCCGCAGGCAACAGTAATAGCGGAAGCGGCCAGCATGAGGACGGATTTGAGAAGATAGTCCCCGCGCCGTATTATCCCCGGCATAGAGATCAGGGCAATGGCCATGATCAGACCGATATTGGCAGTTACGCTTCCGATGGCGTTGCCGATGGACATATCTACTTTCCCCTGTGTGGCGGCCATAACGGAGACGAGCATCTCAGGCAGTGTAGTTGCGACGCTGACAATGGTAGCCCCGATGATCAGCTTGGGAATCCCGCTGACTTCGGCGATCCATGAAGCGGCATCCACGAAATAATCACCGCCTTTTACTACAAATATAACTCCGGCTATGAATAAAAAAACTGTAATGGCTAATTCCACGTACTTATTCCTCCTATCTCAATATTTGAAATTTGTCAATATATCTCCCGATATATTTTTAAATTTATATATCATCATCCATAAATGGATGTAGTTACTGGTAAATAATGTTCTGCCGATGTATATCCATATACTTACCCTATCAGTTCTCGCTGGGTCTGTGCCCTGACATTCCTTCATTCTGCTTTATGGATAAAGGCACGGGGCAGACTTGTGCTTG
>CAJTRM010000023.1 GCA_910578865.1 uncultured Dorea sp. | reverse complement strand
AAAAGAGTTGCAAAGCAGCGAAAAGCACGTAAGTGCGGTTTTGCGAATGGCGTAGACTGAACTGTTACTATTTTATTTTCTTTCCGTACATCCTGCCGGCCTCCATAAACCAGTCCACCTTCTCCGGCTCCGTCCCATACGGAACTTCACACCCCGTTGCCAGTATATAGCCGGACTTCATCTGCCTGCCTGCGCTCATACACTGTCTCACCGATTCAAAGATCTCCTCTCTGTTGCCGTTCATAACAACATCCACCGGAGGTACATTGCCTGCAACCGGCACTGCATCCGACAGCTCATCCCTAGCTCTTTCCAGATCAATGATATTATCAATGCTAATGGCATTTAACTGATATCTCCGGAAATATTTCCAGATCGAATATGTCTTCCCGCACATATGCAGAAACGGTTTCTTCCCGCTGACTTTATATGCATAGTCTGTCAATTCTTTCATGTACGGGAACGCAAACTCTTCATAATACTTCGGGCCGATCAGCTCCGGATTAGCTACCGGATCTGCAAACGCTGTCCCAAACCCAAACTCTGCCATTGCTTTAATACTGCTTTTTTCACTGTCTGTAATGATGCGGAGCAAACGATGTACTGCCTCCGGATTCTTCCTGCAATCCCGCAGAAGCCGCTCTGCCCCGCGAAGATAAGCCGCTATCGTAAGCGGCCCGCCTGCGCTTGCCGACACAGGAACGATCCTAAGGGCCTCCTTCTCCAGGATGGCCGCTGCCTTTAAAAACACTTGAATACGGGGATGCTTTCCCAGATCTTCCGGTTCCATCTCATCTAGTTTTCCTAAATCATCAAGATACGGTTTTTCAATATATGGAAGCTGACGCCCGGGGTAAACCACATGGGCGCCCAGCATTTCCGCTATCCCGTAAGAATTCGGCCCGATCAGCAGCTGCTCATGTCCGAAACGATTATAGGATGCAATTTCCGTATCTGCCATCTTCTGTGCATCATGCCACATTTCTCTGACAGAAACTCCGCTGATCTGACATTTAAATTCTCCCATGCAGGGAAGGCACGGAACGCGGTCCACCTCTTTCCCTTCTGCCAGCGCTTTGCTCCTCTCTGCCGGTGTCATGGCATCCTGCATACATATTTCAATTCTCATAGTCTTCTATCCTTTTATACCACTTAAAACAACGCCTTCTTTAAACTTACTCTGCAAAAAAATGTAGAAGGTGAACGGCGGCAGGAAATTCACCGCAGCACATGCCATTGTGAGTCCCACATTCGGCTCAAATTGCGTCTTGGTCGTACTCAGAATCAACGGCAGTGTCTTCATCTCTGTTTTCGTACTTACAATAAGCGGCCACAGGAAATTATTCCATGCCCCTACAAATGTAAAGATTGACAAAGTCAAAATAGCGGGCCTTACCAATGGCATAATTACTTTCCATAAGATTTTTGTATTAGAGCAGCCTTCTATTTTTGCGGCATCGATCAGCTCGTTGGGAACACCTAAGATGGCCTGCCGCATGATAAATGTCCCGAGTGCTGTCGGAAGGGGCAAGATCAGCGCCTGGTAGGTATTCAGCCAGCCCAGGTTTTTGATCGTCAGATACAGCGGGACAATAATGACTTCCGAAGGAACGATCAATGTCATGATAAAGATGAAAAAGATCATATCACTTCCCGGAAACTCAATCTTCGCAAATGCATACCCGGCCAGGCAGCTGACCAGAACCGCCAGCAAAACCCCGGCCAGAGCCACAAACACACTATTAAAAAAATACCTTTCAAACTCGGCAGTATGCAGTATCTTTACATAATTTTCTATGGTTAGATTATTCAGATTGAAATCATATGCACTTAAAGTATTCTTAAAGGACATCACGATCATATAAATAAAAGGAAAGACACTCACCGCAATAATCATGAGCAAAAGTACACTGCCAATATGTTTTTCTGCCTGTTTCATAGCTTTGCTCCTCCTTATATCTCTGAAACTTCACGTTTCATTAATTTTCTCTGTGCAACTGCGGTAATCAGGATCAAAACAAACAGCATGTTCGATACTGACATGGCATAACCTGCACGGGCCGATTTATAACAAAGGTCATAAGCGTAAAATACCAGTGTAGTCGTCCCCATCGCCGGCCCTCCGCCGGTCAGATTGTATATAATATCAAAACACTGCAGTGATGTCGTAATCCCCAAAAATATAGTCATTATCGTTGTAGGCTTAAGCATCGGAAGGGTGATGTAGCGGAAGCGGGCCCACCTTCCGGCGCCGTCCACCTTAGCCGCCTCATAATAGCTGTCCGGAATACTCATCAGCGCCGAAATATACAGCACCGCATAATACCCCATATTCTTCCACACAGACACCATTGCCACTGTAAGCAGCGCTGTCGCCGCATCGCCTAAAAGCATGGAGCAGTCAATACCGAAAACAGCGAAAATCTTTTCTACCACTCCCACATGTCCGTTTAGAATAGCCTTCCAGATCGTCCCGACAACCGCGTTGGAGGAAAGCACAGGTATGAATATGACGATGTTCGCAAGCTTTCCAAGCCAGGTATTCTTTCTGGCGGCAATCAATACACCGACCCCGATGGCCGTAACTGTCTGAAGCGGCACCACATAAATCATGATCTTCAGCGTATTGATCAGTGCTTTCATAAATTTTTTATCCGTCAGCATCCTGGTGTAATTATCCAGTCCGTTGAACTGCGGCGGAGTTAAAATATTATATTTTGTAAAACTGAGTATGATTGACATGGTCACAGAAACACCGAGAAACACGATCAATATAAGCGCGATCGGTGCGATATAGCCATATGCAGCAAACACCTGCTGTTTTTTCTTTCTCATTTGTCCGCACTCCTTAACTGCAAAAGGATGCCTGCATATCTGCAGGCATCCCTATCGTTTACGTTTACTCTTTATCTGCCCAGTATTCCTCCAGCAGATCATTAGAATAATCTGCCGCCTCATCCAGCGCTTCCTTAGCTTCTGCATCCCCGCTCATTACAGCCTGAAGCTGGGAAACCAGATTCAGCAGAATGTCAGAACCGCATGGGCCTGCCTGAAGAGGACGCCATTTATCTCTGTCTTCCGTCAGAGTCCTTTCCAGTTTCTCATCTCCCTGATATGGCTCGTCTGCTGTCATCGGTGCCCCGTAATGCTCTCCGTGATACTCTGTCATTACTTCTGTACCTGTCATATATTTAATCAGCTTCATAGCCAGTTCTTTGTCCTCACACGCCGACATTAAAGTCAGGGAATCCGCAGCGCCGAATGTTCCGTACTGCTTATTCTTCAGAGACGTTACATAATCCCAGTTCAGATCCGGATAAGTCTCCTTGAAAGATTCTGTCTGTGCCTGCATTGCACGCGCACATGCAAATACTGCCTTGCCGCCGCCGAATACATTGGAAAATGCATCCGTTGCCGCCAGTGACATATAGTCTTTCGGCATATATGGAGTCAGGCTCTTTAAGAATTCCACCGCCTCCACACCGGCCTCGTCATTAAAGCGTACCGTTTTCAGGTCATCGTTATAAATATCGCTTCCACTCTGCCACAACACGCTGTAATAATAAGAATTCAAAAGGTAGAGAGGGCTCATATCCCCATTGTTGAATCCGGCTGCATAGCCATACTGGTCAATCTCTCCGTCCCCGTCTGTATCTTTTGTTGCTTTCTCACAGATCCTCCTGAAGTTCTCCCATGTCTCAGGAGCAGTCTCTCCAAGACTGTCTAAAATATCTTTGTTGTAGTACATGATAAACGGATTACCAGTCACAAACGGGAATCCATACTGGCCTCCCATCATCTGGCCCTTTTCAAGATAAAGATAGGTCTCATAATCTTCATCTGTCAGGTAATCCGCCATATCTGCAACGGCGCCGGAATCAATGTAAGTCGGGAACATCTCTACATACATGTATCCCACATCCGGTCCTTCCCCCGCATTAATTCCTGTCATATATTTCTCTTCATATGTATCCCATGGAATGACCTGTACATCAATCTCACAATTATTTTCTGCCCTTTCTGTCTTATGAAACAGCTGTCTTTTTCACCTGTTCCAGTGCTCTTGCAACGGCCGGAATTGATATAACGATCACCGTGATCAGTGCTTCCGCCAGCAAGTAGCTGTAGTTATATGCAATGGGATAGATGCTCTTCAGAGACTGCGGAAAATTATCCGGCATATAGTCCATCCAGTAGAGGTAACCGCCGAGCGCATGAAAGGCTCCTCTTGCGATAACCGCCGCAATATACCCTTTCACCAGTCCATGTGAACTTTTTGCAAAAAAACCGGCGGCGCCAAGTGCAGCAAATGCCAGAAAATAGTCACAGCACACCTGGAAGAATGACAATACATAAGGCTCCTGGATAAATTGAAGAATGCTGTAGGCAAGTCCTACGGAAATCCCTGCCTTTACTCCATACCAGTTAGCGATCAGCACTATAAAAAGCATGCTGCACAGAGTAATGCTTCCTCCCCAGGGCATCCTGAATATTTTCATATAGGACGTCACAAACGCAAGTGCCATTGCCATCGCACAGAACACCAGCTGTTTCGTCGACAGGCCCTTTTTCTCGGATTCCTTCCCGGCAAAAATCAAAGCCGCCAAAAACAGGATGAGCCCTGCTGCAATACACACCGCGTAACCTGCAGTTGTCAGACCGCCTTCTGCGGTCACAAAAAATGAAAACATAAAAATAACCTCCTTCATCTTCGATTGAAGACAAAGGAGATCTTAAGTCTCTCATAACACATCCCTACGTTGGCATTATCCAAATCAGGTTATAGGTCTGGGCGGTATCAGCCCACTCTCAGCCCGCTTCCGTGCAAGCTCCCTTGTCATCAATCCTATGTAGTTTTACAGGAACAATGATATACTTTAAATCGAAAGTTGTCAAGGTATAGCCCAATTTAGATTGGCAGCCCGGCCCTGCGCCTCCTCCTTCTCAGGAGCCCGACTGCCAATATTCCCAGCAGGGATACCATCTGTCCGGTCCGGGCTCCGGGCGCATGATAGACAATTTTCACCTCATGTTCCCCTTTCTTAATTTTACATCCTAAAAATGCTTCGTTTACTTTCTCATACTCTGCCTTTTCTCCATCTACCAAAACGATAAAATTTTCATCATACGGTATCGTAGTGATAAAATATCCGTCATTTTTAACATCCACCCGGCCTGCAATCACATTCCCCTTCGTCCCCGCCTTATCAAGGAAGAATTCTGACCCGCAGAGCTGTCCCTGCCTGTGTACCGGCAATCTTCCAACACAGCACACTGCATCTGATATCTCATACTCCCCTTTTCCGAATGTAATCTCAATCGTTTTCTGGTCTTCCTCCAGTAAAACCGCATAGGTAAATGTAGTATTGTCATTATAGTAAAAATGATTTCTGCCGGTCAGCTTGTTCCTTATTCCTTCCACCCAGACTGCAAGATCCTTTGAAGGCTTCCGGTTCTTTACGCGGAACTTTAAAAATAAAACACGATGTCCTGCCTCGGCAGATCCTTCCTCTTCCGAAGCTGCACCGGGGACACTGACAGCAACTGTCTCATTCTTCCCGGCTGATATTTTCTCCGGCAGTGTCACCTCCTGCGGCGTCACCCCATACTCTGCACGGATCCTGTCTGTGATTTCCCGTTCCGTACTGCCGCCGTCTTCTCCGCCTGTACTCTCCTCTACGGCATACTCAAGCAGCGCCAGCTGATTGTAGGGGAATTCCAGCTTCTCATATGTTTCCCTGCCGATCATACGGTCGGTCGCATAGGCTGCCGGCAGGGCATTATTATTTTCATACAGTTTCCACTTTCCATTGTCTGACACCAGCTCGCACCCTTTTACTTCCTTCTGGGAAACAATGTACTTCACCCCCATAAAATCCTGGTAAACCGGATTCGACGATGCGGACTGCATCAGAATATTGCGAAACGGCGCCTCCAGTTCAAAAGCATCCCTCCTGAACTCCTGGTAGTCTGCGTTATACGCCGAAGAATACACCGACGAAATATATTGTCCCGTATCCCAGATCCGGTTCAGGTTTGCCGCGTTCTCTCTGTCGCTTCCCAATTGCTCTGTCCGGTAAAAACCATGTTCTTCCTCCACAGCCGCTGCAATCAACTCTCCGATATCTGAATCCGTGATCTTTTCATAAAACGCCCGCTCCTCCACAAGACCATCCTTTGTATGCAGAGCCATTCCGAAAAAAGAAAGAAACAGCACCGAAGGCAGCAGCAGGAGCACCGGATATCTCTTTTTATGCAAAGGACTCTCAAAGAAAAGGAAACAGCAAAGCATTACTATACCATCCAAAGCCACAAGCTTCCAGTATTTCCCGACATCGCCTTTCTGACGTGCAGCATAAGCAAGAAAAATAGGAACCAGATACGGAAGCAGCCGCTTCCACACCGCCATTCCCTCCGTCTGCGGCAGGCTTCTTACATAATAGGCCAATACATAACATAACAACGGCAAAAATGGAATCATCACCTTATCACGGATATACAGCCCTCCGTTCAGTAAATATGCAAATACCGGCACAGTCAGTACGATCACACATCCAAACGCCAGAACCTTTTCATGCAGTCCCCTGAAAAACAACATTGCCGCAAGCGCCGTGACACACAGCGTAGTAAGCCCGATTCCATAGGGGCTGTAGAAAAAACGATCCAACGATATCCGGGGAGCGAATAAACTCCATACACTGACATCTGCTCCGTCTCCTTCCCTTCCTCCAAGCGCCATCCATGTAGGAACCAGAAAAAAACTACTGATTACCACAGCAAAGACAAACGGCATCGCAAATCTCAGCCCTTCCCTCAGAAAGCCGCAAAAAGTAAACCCGGCTTCCTGCCTGCAGGCCTCAAAATACCGGTGAAGCCCATACAGCACAAGTACCAGCATACCTCCGATACTATAATAAAAGCTTGTCAGGATCATCAGCACGATACTGACCGCCAGAAGTCCACAGGCCCTTTTCTCCCCTGCCCTTCCTAAATTCCCGTCCCGGCGCTGCTCCCCGGAACCGCCGTCAAAATATCGATCCACTCCCCAAAGTCCCAGACAAAGAAACGGCATATAACTGACAAACATAATCTGATGATAGGAATGATACACCATCGGGCCTGCAAGCAGAAATATAACGGATGAAAACAATGCTGTTGCCCTGTGAAATCCCCTGTTCCTGAGCCATGCATAAAACAGCATCACAGACGCCTCAAGGCACAGAAACTGTGCAGCCATCATATAATCCGACATTTTTACAAAGGGCAGGAGATAGGATAATAGAATAACCGGACTGTACAATCCATAATAAGCAAAGTGATAGATATTCTGCCCTCCCCCTATATTGAGCGCAAACTCCGGGAACAGTTCCCATGTATCATAGAACTGTCTCCGAAAATAGTCCGGCAGCACACTGTGCTGGCTGATCCAGTCTACCCTTGCCCCAAACACGCCAAAACGCAGGACAAACACATAACAAACAAGTCCCGTAAGGAGAAACAGCAGAAAATAGCTATATCCTTCCTTATAACGATACCTTCCCATGTACCCCTCCTTCATCCTCCTCACTGGAATCCTTTAAGATAAAAATCGGCCGGCGTTTTGTCTCAAGGTATGTCTTCGACAGATACTGGCCCACGATCCCCGTACAGAACAGCTGGATTCCACTGACCATAAAAATAATACACGCCAGCGACGGCCAGCCGGACACCGGATCTCCCCAGACAATTGTCCTGACAATAATCACAAGTATCATTAAAAATGCCAGTATACAAAATACAACCCCCACGACTGCCGCAAGAGACAGCGGAGCCACAGAAAAACCGGTAATCCCTTCAAGAGAATAGAAGAACAGCTTCTTGACCGACCATTTCGTCTCTCCGGCACAACGGCCGATGTTCTGGAATTCCAGCCATTTCGTCCGAAATCCTACCCATTCAAAGATTCCCTTGGAAAATCGATTGTATTCACTCATCCCAAGTACCGCATCCACCATTTTTCGTTTCATAAGCCGATAATCTCTTGCTCCGTTCACAATTTCCGTTTTGGAAATACTGTTGATGAAGCGGTAAAAGCTTTCTGACAAAAACGAACGTATCTTTGGCTCTCCTGTCCGTGTAGAACGCCTTGTGGCCACACTGTCATAATCCTCTTCCTTAAGAATCCGGTACATTTCCGGCAAAAGTCCCGGCGGATCCTGCAAGTCCACATCCATCGTAGCCACATAATCACCCACGGCATTCTGAAGCCCTGCATAGATCGCCGCCTCTTTTCCGAAATTCCTGGAAAAAGAAAGATACCTGCAGCGCCCGTCCGTCTCATTCAGACCCTTCAAAATCTCAAGCGTCCGATCCGAAGATCCATCATCCACAAACAAAATCTCAAACTCCACATCCTTCATTTCCTGCATCACCCTGCACATTTCCCGGTAGTATACCGGCAGCGCTTCTTCCTCGTTGAAGCATGGAACTACAATACTCATTCTACTCATTCTGACGCACCTCCGACCTGTCGTACTTTGAATACCATATATTTGCTGATAACATAATTCAAAAGGATGACTATAACCTGCATCACACCTTTACTCACCCAATCTATACATCCCTTATATCCGGACAAAAACCACACACCCCAGTACTCAATCAACAATGTTCCTATCCGCATTCCCATAAAATCTGCAAACTCCATCAGCATTTTTCTTCCCCTCATTTCTTCAACCCGAAACACATAGAAATGGTTAACAAAAAATGCAAATATAACCGCCGACACAATAGACACTAAATTCGCCATATTGACAGGAACATTCCTCCAATACCTCAGGAATGAAAATACCGCAAAGTTCACTCCCGTCGTGCATGCGCCAAAAAACAGATATCGAATCACTTCTTCATCTGCCAGCCTCCTGATAAATCCTTTCATCTGTTCACGCTCCTTTACAAATGTACTTTTAACAGCCTTGCTGTTTCCGAAAAGTATGATCCCCTTAATCATATATCTTCCCGACAATTACATACTTTAATCCAAAACCCTTAAGAAAAGGCCTAATTATTTCTAAAGAATTATTAAGATGCCCTAATTCTTCTTTAGAAATCTGCTATAATATCCTCAATGTACATAAGGAGCAGGACTGACAATGAACAAATCAACCATATTAGTTGTAGACGACAATCCGGAAATACGGGAGATCATACATGTATTATTAAAAGGAGAAGGGTTTGAAGTAACGGAAGCCTCAGACGGCCAGACTGCATTAAATTATATCCAGAAGGGTGGGTTCGACTTAATTATCCTTGATATTATGATGCCGGGATTAAACGGCTACCAGACCTGCCTTGAAATCCGAAAAAACAGCAATGCGCCGGTTTTATTTCTGAGCGCCCGGACGAAAGACAGCGACAAAACACTGGGTTTTTCCAGCGGCGGAGATGATTATCTGGCAAAGCCCTTTTCTTACAATGAGCTGATCAGCCGAAGCAAGGCATTGATCCGCAGATATCAGATCTACAAGGGAAAAGATGCGGCAGAATGCCGGCTGCCCTCCGGATGTAACGAAGTCATTACCTATCATCATCTGAAAATAGATGAATCAAAGGAAGAGGTGCGTGCAAACGGTGCCCTGCTCGATCTGACAGGAACCGAATATGCCGTCCTTCTCTTACTCATTAAAAACCGGCGGCAGATCTTTTCTGCGATACGCCTGTACGAAGCAGTCTGGAACGAGCCATACTACTATGGTGCAAACAATACGGTAACAGTCCATATCCGCAATCTTCGTCTGAAAATTGAAAAAGATCCGAAAAATCCGGTACTTATCAAAACGGTTTGGGGAAAGGGGTATTGCTGTGATTAAGAAAATAAAAAGCATGAAAATCAGAACACAGCTTGTACTGCTGATCTTATTTGCAGGATGCATTTCTTTTTTCCTGTTCCATAAGCTCTGGTTATACAAATGGTCAATCGCTGTAGCCGTAACAGGAAAAGATTATGCCTACACACAATTAGATGACATGGATTTTATGGATGAACTCTATGAAGCTGCAAAGAACTATGATGTCCCCGACTCAGAAGAGGATGAGGACGGCGTTGCTGCCATAGAGCCATTCCTTGAGCTGCCAAACGAATATACAAGTATCTATCTGTATGGAAGAGACGACGGACTTTACCGAGCCGGAAGATTCGCACCTGCTATGATGCAGCAGGATTTCCGCTTCTTTTTCGATATCGGCTACCGGTTTTCCGACGGTGAAGGCGAGGACTCACGGATGTTTCCGCTGGAATTCCGGAATGACGTTGCCATGGTTATAATGACCAATTATGAACGTACTCTTTTTACTTATCCTTACCTTGCCGGATGCCTGTTCATTTCCATCCTTCTGTTTTTTATTATTATTTTATTCTTTTTCAACCGGAAAATCAAATTCGTCCGGGTGCTGGAAAAAGAGGTGCTTACCATGTCCTCCGGAGATCTGACCCGCTCGGTCCCTAATCTTGGAAATGATGAGATCGGCATTCTCGCAAGAGAGCTCAATAACCTGAGAATTACACTGAACGAAAATATCATGAAAGAACAGGCAAGCCACAAGGCCAATCAGGATCTGATCACGGCATTGTCCCATGATCTTCGTACCCCTCTCACGATCCTGACCGGATACCTGGAGGTCTTACGCCTAAAGCGCAACCCCGGAGTTCAGGAAGAATATATCGGAAGATGCCTTAAGAAAGCAGAGGATATCAAAGACCTGACAGACCGGATGTTTGAATACGCACTTGTATCCGAGGAAAACGAAGTCCCGGAAATCTCCTGGCTCTCCACAGACTTTATAGAACAGTGTCTTACGGAAAACTGTGATTTTATCAGGCTTGCCGGCTTTACTCCCCATCTCTTAATGCCCGATACCTCTCATGTGATGGAAAGCGACAAGACTATGCTGAAACGAATCATCAATAACCTTTTCTCCAATATTTTAAAATATGGAGACAAAAAACAACCGGTTACTGTATCCGGGAAAATAAAGAAGCAAATTCTGTCGATTTCTATCACTAATGCTGTAAAACAAGAACATTCCTGCACCCGCAGCAACAATATCGGCCTGAACAATGTACAAAAAATGACAAAACTTCTCGGCAGTGAAATAAAAGTGGAGGAAAAGGACGGCGCCTTTACCGTAATACTCAGCCTGCCGCTGCAATAAAAACAGAAGCAGGATAAAGCATATATCTATCGGATCTTCATAAAATACAAAGCCACCATGATCCTTGTCCGGTTCTCATTGCTCATGATATCGTAGCCAAGGATTTCTTTAATCTTGTTCATCTTGTAATTTAACGTATTTTTATGACAATAAATTGCCCGGGAAGTATATAAGATACTGCAGTCATTGTCGAAAAAGGCTTCCAGAATTTCTGTGTAATCAGATCCATTCTTACGATCATATGCAAGTAATGCTCCAAGCACCTCCTGAATAAACAGCTCTCCCAGTTCAGGATGCTTCAGATCAGACAGAATCTTGTACATCCCCAGTTCTTCATATACCAGAATATTCGTAGAGATTGCGGTATTTGTAAGCTGGTAAGCTGTCATAGCATGCTCATAACTCTCCTGAAGCTCCTGAAGCCTTGATACCTCCGTGCCGATCCCGGCATATACCCTGGAATCCGCCCTGCAGATTTGCTCAAGCTTTTTTCTGAGAATCTCTTTGCCATGCTCCGACACCATAATCAAAAGCCTGTCATCCTCTGCGACTACAATCCCATGCTCAAGCGAATAATACAGTTCCCTTGCAATCTCCTGGAGCCTCCCATTTCCGCCCTCCGTTCGGTATGCATTGCAGCTTAACACGGCAATCATGTACTCCATATTCCGGTAAAACCCATTATGCTCAAAATGATGGATATAAGCTTCTTCATTGTCCGGATACGCGATCGCATTCTTAAGCGCCGTATTCAGATTTGTCTCACGCTGCTCATTTTTCAGAAGAACCGATGCAAAAAGCCTCATGATATCCATATACGGAGCGTTCCATCCGGAAGCAAAAAGAGGAAACCGATTCGTATTACAGTAATCCACCACCCAGTCCGGGTATGTTTTCCCGTCGTGCATAGAGAGGACAAGACCACCTGCATCGGCATCGATCAGTCTTTTAATAAAATTTATCAGCCATTCTTCGGAGGTATACTGCAGACCCGCAGTAAAAATCAATTCATTTCCGTGAAGGAGGCTGATAAATTCCGGATTTTCTACCACATGCATCCACTCGATCATTTTATGGAAACAGCCGTCCGTTACCAGACGAACATCATACATTGTCTCTATCTCTTCATATAATTCCTGCAACGTAACTGCCATCAGGTGTACTCCTTTTCATAAATGTCTACAGCTTTTGCTATTTTTTTACTTTTTTATATTATAATTATATCAAAATTGTGCTCCAAGCACAATTTATTTTATTTTTTTGTATTAGAAATCTATATACCATTTGATAAAAATACGTTATATTGTATAAAGAACACAAACAATTTATAAATTATAAGTTGAAACCCCGAATCGTGTTCGCATCCAATCTCCAGATTGCAAAAAGACTGCGCGTTATGCGTAGCCTTTTTTCGTTAGACATATAGGATTTGTTTCTTTTCATTCTTCTTCCTCTCTGAGCTGCTCCCCCTTTTCATTTGTCCACATAATCCGGTTCCTTCCTGCATTTTTAGCATCAAACAGCATATGCTGTGCAATCTTAAAATATGTGTCATAGGAATCTTCCATCGACGGAACTGCCGTAACACCACCGATACTTATAGTAATCAAACCGGAATCCGAGTTCCAGTGAGGAATATTAAGTTTTCTCACTTTCCTGCATATATTCTTCATGTGATTAAAAACAGAACTGCCTTCACCGCCCAATATTACGGCAGCAAATCTGTCTCCTTCATAGCGTGCAAAAAAATCTGTACTTCGGGTCAATCTCGAAGCTACCGCCTCTGCCACAGCAGCCAGCACCTTATCCCCCGCCGGGTATCCATAGCGGTCGTTATATGTCCTGAATTTGTCAATATCAAACAGGCAGACAGAAACCGGCGAATTTAATCGTACAGCTTCCTGCCATTTGCGGATACTGAGAAGATCATAGCACTTCCTGCTTGACACATCCGTCAAAGAATCTGTCATAGCCGACTGCTGCTGTTCTTTCCTCCGGAACTGGTACAGACTGATGTAGGTGCGCGCCTTTGCCTTCACCACCAACGGATAGGCCGGCCGCACGATAAAATCAGCCGCCCCTAACACAAGTCCTTTTTCTTCTTTCTTCTTCTCCGCTTCATCCATAAGCAGAATTACAGAAATATGCCACGGCATAATCTTCCCCTGCAGTTCTTTAAGAAGGCCGAAGTCTTCCATCTCCCGCATAGCCGCATCAAGAAAAATCAGAGAATATTCTCCTGTCTCCGCACAGACGAGCCCTTCCTTCGCGGTACTGACAATCTTAACATCATACTCCTCTCCTAAGACTACTTCTAAAAGTTCCGTTTCTTCCTGATTTTCATCAATAATTAGTATTTTCTGCATTCTTGCACTCCTCACAGCTGTATTTTCTGTCAATATATACGTCCTCAAATTGTATTGCCTCTATAAGAAATTATATTACCTGTAAATACAATTATCAAGCACGACCGCCTGTTTTTGTCAGTTTATTTCGACATCCTTTCCATGCAATATCTTTAAAAGGGTAAATAGAAAACCGAGAATATCTTTAAAAGCAAATTTATTTTAGATGGGCAGGTTATCTTGCCCATCTAAATTATCCCTGTAAAAAGAGAAAAAGATGGCTAACGACAGCCATCTCTTCTCCGCTGCATGTTATAATGCAGCTATGTAAAAATATAAGTATTATAACCATTTTTTGAATTACAGCAACAGAAAATCAACTTTTTCCACTCTCCTTTCCTTCCTGAATCTCCTGCACAATCTTGTTATACGCTTTCTTATTCAGGCGGTAGAAAAATAAAACTGCCGCCGTTATGATCCACAGCACGCCGGGAACCGTGGTAAAAGAATGCTTAATCACAGCCAGTACTGCCGGATTCTGCTGCTGGTTCGCTACATATCCGAAGCTGCCTAAAACAGCTGCCAGCACAGAAGTCCCGATTGCCATTCCTATCTTATTTCCCAGAGAAATAAACGCATACTGGAAACCGTCATTACGGAGCCCTGTTTTCCATTCTCCATACTCCACGCAGTCCGGTACGATAGCGTAGATTGCTGTGTTAAACCCGGAAAAGAAAAACTGTGACAGACATGAAAACAGATAAAATGGAACCGGTGATCTCCCAACCGTAAAAAAGTACATACAAAACATACTGATTCCCGTAAGCAGCGCAAATATGGAAGCAGAGCGCCCTTTATTGTTTGTCAGCCTGAACACTACCGGGAAACAGGCTGCTCCGATGATAGACGGGATAATGATAAAAAGGGAGTAAGTGCTGAATAATGCCTGATTCCCCTCCACATATGTAAAATAGTAAAGTGCATCCGCATTTCTTCCATAAAGTGTCACCCCGAACAGAAACTGCCCTGCTACCGCAATCAGATACGGCCTGTTTTTCGCAACAGCAGACAGCTGTACTTTCAGGGGCGTTTTTTGTTTCTCCGGCACTTCCACAACTTCCTTTGTCTTTGCAAAACAGAAGATATGGCATGCGGCAAAAATCCCCCCGTATATCACCGCAATCAGAAGATATCCCCTCTTGTCATTCCCATTCCCAAGCGCTGCGATCAGGGGAACCGTTATAATATTGATGATGCCGATGGCCACCATTGCACTGACGGAACGGAATGTGTTAATTTTCGCCCGTTCTTCTATATTCTGCGTCATTGCACCGCACAAAGTTCCGTAAGGAATATTGACGCAGGTATAACCCAATACCAGAATGCAGTAAGTAACTGCCATATATATGATCTTTGCAGTAGATGACCATTCCGGATGCGCCCAGAAGGTCAGCATTAATACCAAAGCTGTCAGCGGCGCTGCAATCAAAAGCCATGGGCGGTATCTCCCCCACCTTGTATGCGTCTTATCGCTCAGGCCGCCGATCACAGGATCATTGACTGCATCCCAGAATCTCGAAAACAACATCAGTCCTGCCACCGCGCTCATTCCTATCCCGAAAACATCCGTATAGAATATCATCAGGAAGTTCCCTACAAACATCCAACTGAAATTACATCCTACGTCCCCCATGCCATAGGCAATCTTACTGATCAATGGTACTTTTACATCCGTATTTTTATGCTCCATTACAATCCTCCATCCCTGCCATTTTCAAATGCATACACAGATACCCCGGAAACAATCCGGTCTGCAATTTCCGGGGTTTTGTTTATTTACACTGACTGCCCGGCAATTTGTATCACCGCTTTCACAATATCGGCTTTATTGTCCACGCTATAGTCCATGGCTTTCTGTGCCTCATCAATCCCGAAGACATCCGTCACAATGCCTTTCAGGTTTACCTTGCCTGCCGCAACGGCCTCTATCGCCATGGGATAAATATGGCGGTAACGGAACACCGTCTTGAACGTCAGTTCCTTATCCAGCGCAAGGCTCATGGGTAGCGTCATTTCCCCGCTCTTACTGTAACCTACCAGCACGATCGTCGCGCCTTTCTTCGTCATATGTATCGTCTGCACCGTGGTTATCTGTGTGCCGGCGGTCTCCACAGCAAGGTCACAGCCTTTCCCGTCCGTCAGTTTCCTTACCTCTTCCACTGCGTCTGCCTGCGCCCCGTTAATGATACCGTCTGCTCCCAACTCCAACGCTTTCTGGAGACGTTTTTCCATGATGTCTACCACATATACCTTTGAAACACCCATTGCCTTTAACGCCATCATTGTCACCAGGCCGATACAGCCTGCCCCCATGACAACCGCTGTCTGTCCTGCCCTTGCGCCTCCCTGCATGGCTGCATGGAATCCCACTGCCAGAGGCTCGATCAATGCGCCCTCCATGGTGCTTACATTATCCGGCAGTTTAAAGCAAAGGTCTGCTTCGTGGGCCACATATTCCTGAAATACCCCGTCTACCGGAGGCGTTGCGAAAAAGACTACATCCGGGCAGAGGTTGTAATTTCCCGTTTTACAGAACTCACAATGCCCGCAGGTCTTACCCGGCTCCAGTGCAACCCTGTCGCCGACTTTCAAATGCTCCACATCCTTCCCCACTTCCACAACTGTTCCGCCCGGCTCATGGCCAAGCACAAAAGGCGGCTTTACCACATAGTCACCGATCGCCCCTGTCTCGTAATAATGCAGGTCGCTGCCGCAGATTCCCACATACTCCAGCCTGACAAGCACCTCATTGTCTTTTGTTTTCGGGATCTCTCTTTCCTCAAATCCCATCTTTCCGACTC
Organism: uncultured Dorea sp.; assembly: GCA_910578865.1. Taxonomy (GTDB): domain Bacteria; phylum Bacillota; class Clostridia; order Lachnospirales; family Lachnospiraceae; genus Dorea_D. Next base: position 32,269 of record CAJTRM010000023.1, on the reverse strand, counting down.
CCTGCATTACCGCAACTTTCATTTTTCCTTCCATGATTGCTCCCTCCTTTTATATATTACTTTAATTATAACTTTATTAAATAGTTTTATTATGTATTTTATACTAGTTCTGAGAACTAATTTTGTCAAGATATTTTCTGCAAATCTCCTGCTTTCGTCACTTTTTCCAAAACCATATCTCCCCTTTTATTAAAAATGCACATAAAAAAAGAAGCCTCATTTCTGAAACCTCTTTTTGACACTGTTCCATCTCCATTTTATATCTGGCTGACAAACGTCTCTATCACTTTCAGCGCTGCCCCTAATGCTGCCGCAGCCACCTTATAATTGCAGACTTTCACAAAGGAGTCTTTTTCCCCGAATGTATTCCTCCCGGCGACCTTATCCCATACTTCCTGAAGATGCGTACCCATGCAGCTTCCTACGTATCCTCCCAAAACAATGTCACAGTCCAGGACCATGTAAATATTGTTCACTGCAATAGCCAGATAGTCCGTATAAGAATCCCATATCTTTGCCGCCTCTGCATCGCCCTGATCTAACATGCTAAAAAACTGTTCCAGTTTTCCATCCGCCGCATCGGATAAATGCCATGCAGCACAGTAGGCGTCCAGGCATCCTCTTTTCCCGCAATAGCAGCTTTCCCCGTCCATAACGACTGTCATATGCCCGACTTCACCGCACCGGAAGTTATTCCCCTGTGTCAGCTCGTTTCCGCCGAAAATTGCCCCTCCAACAGTATTGCTTAATGAAAGATAGAAAAATCGTTCTGTCTCGTCTCCATGGAATCCCTCCGCATATGCCCCTGCATTGGCATCATTAAGGAAAAAGCAGGGATAGGGGAAAAAGGCGCTTACTGAATCAAGAGGCACAGCCTCTAAACCTAATATATGGGAATAAGTAATCTGCCCCTTATCCAGATTTATAATTCCCGGGAAAGAAATTCCCACCCCTAAGACCTTCTGCCTGTCAACATTATTTTCATCCAGAAAATGCTCCAGCCTTTCACTTACTTTCCGATAATAAGCCTCTCCGGAAACATATGGCTGATGGATGCGCTCATATTTCAGGATTTCCCCCACAATATTGGTAAGCACCAGTGCGATATGGTTTTTTGTAATATCCAGCCCCACCGCCAGTCTGACATTGACAACCGCCGATAAGGCTTTCGCCCTTCTCCCGCCGGTTGACTGCAATTCCCCCCTTTCCTCCAATAGCCCTTCCGCCATCAGCTCCTTCGTAATCTGTGTTACCGTTGGCAGGCTGATCTTCATGTTATATGAAATATCGGGGTTTGATACCGTTCCCTGTTTACAGATATAGCCAAAAACCTCATTCCTGTTTTTCTTCTTTACTTCCATATTGGTTATTTTCTTCTTATTCATATTTATCACCCATACTTTATTAAAGTGTTTTCTTAAGTGTATCATCCATTTTGTAAAAATGCAACTTTATCTTATACATCCCTCTGGCAGTACAAAAACACCTGACATGGAGCAATTTTTTTAATGTTGTATCGAAAAAAGAGGAGAACCAGAAATGGCTTGGACATGCTGACTTTTACACTGCCATGAATATCTATTAATACTCAAAAGAAAATACCAGAATCCTTATTTTGTAAGGATTCTGGTATTTTCTTCAATCAATCGGAGTGACGTGATTCGAACACGCGACCTCTACGTCCCGAACGTAGCGCTCTACCAAGCTGAGCCACACTCCGCTAATATTGACCGGACACTCAAATGAACAAGCATCCGGCGCCCCTGCCAAGGAACTACGGAAAAGGGATTTGAACCCCTACTAACAGAGTCAGAGTCTGCTGTGCTACCATTACACCATTCCGCAATGTTTCTAGCGAACATGTATTATTATAACAACTTTTTCAAAAAAATCAAGACCTTTTTTACATTTTTCTCATTTTTCTCTCTTTTACTCTCTTTTTCTTTTTTACTATAATCCTACAGTCATCAAGAAACAAAAAAGTTTTCTTATTTTTTTAAGGCGAACACGGAAAATACAATACAGACTCCTTCTGCCGCCAACGGCGCCCACCAGATACCTTCCCCTCCAAACAACCGAATCAGTATTACCATGCAGACCAAGAGCGCCGCAAGGCTCCGGATCAGTGAGATAGCCGTCGCTGTCCCCGCTTTCTCAATAGATGCAAAGTAACCGCCGATCACTACATTATATCCTGCAAGCAGGAAGGACAGAATAAAGATCCGAAACACTCTCACAGAATATTCTGCAAGCGCCGCCTGCTCCTTTCCAAGAAAAACAGATACAATTCCTGACGCAAAGATATAACACCCCACAGTCACTGCAACTGAAAACACAGCCGAAGAAACCAATCCGTAATTCAGCAGCCTTCTGCACTTCTGTCTCTCTCCCTTTCCGAAATAATAACTGATCAACGGCTGCGCTCCCTGTGCAATTCCGGTCATTGACATCACCACGATCGTATTTACATAAGAGATGATCGTATAACTCACCAGAGCATCCTCCGAAATATATCTGAGGATCGCCTGATTGAAGAAAAAGATAATAATTCCTCCCGAAAATTCCGTAATCCCCGAGGACATTCCGTTCTTAATCTGCCTCACCACGGTCGGCATATGAAACTGAAACTTTGAAAATTTGATCATACCTTTGGGGCCAAGGAAATGCCTGAGATATAAGACAATAACTATAGCCTGTGAAATCCCTGTAGCCAGGGCCGCACCTCTGACTCCCCAGTCCCATACAAACACCATCAGGTAATCCAGCACACAGTTCAGCAAGGCGCCGCAGGTTACATAAATCGTAGCGAGTTTGGGATAACCGTCTGTCTTGATCAATGTTTCAAATGAATAGGACAATATATATGCCAGCGCAAACGGAGCGATAGTCCCGATATATTCTTTTGCATACGGCAAAATGTTGTCGGTTGCACCTAAAAATCTTGCAAAAGGTTCCAGAAACACAAGCACCAGTATCGTAACAAAAACAGACAGGACACAGAGCACTGCAATATTCTGGGTAAACACCTGATTTGCCTTTTCCCGCTCCCCCTGCCCGATAAGAATTGCCACAATCGTAGAATTCCCCACCGCAAATAAAAGGGATATGGAAAACAACCCTACACTAAACGGCATAGAGATATTCACCGCCGTAAGAGCCACCTCTGATACTCCTCTTGCCACAAAAATCCCGTCCACCATGGTATAAAGAGAAAACACCAGCTGTGCAATAATAGACGGAATAATGAACTTAAAAAAATCACCGGTTAAAGATCTGCCTTCAAGTCTCACAATAAAACCTCACTTTGTATCTTCAGATTTTGCTATACCTACAGTCTAAACCTTGGTATAATACTAAAGTCAAGAACTATTTAATAAGATCTTTTTTATGCGATCTGCTATAAGGAGAAGCCCTCATGAAACAATTTTATAAAATCGGAGAAATATCCCGGCTATATGAAATCGGACCGGACTCCCTGCGCTATTACGAAGAACTTGGACTCTTAGAGCCGCGCCGGGGCGCAAACAACTATCGGATGTACGGACTGGACGACCTGTGGCGCCTGAATGTCATCCGCGATCTGAGGCGTCTGGATTTCCCTATGGAAAAAATACAGAAATATATGAGCCACCGAAGCATTGACTCTACCAAAGCCCTTCTTACGGAAGAACTCTCTGTTATAAATGAACATATAGAATCCCTGAAGCAATTAAAAGAAAATGTATGCGAACGACTGATAACTCTTGATGAAGCCCAAAGCCGCCCCCTTGGAAATGTAGTTGAAAAGGATTTCCGGAAACGGGCATGCCATATGATCCTGCACCCGTTCCATGAAGATGAAGAAATGGATATGCTGATCAAGCAATTGCTGAATAAAGATAAAAATAATCTCTATATTATCGGTAATAACCGTATAGGATCCCTGCTGCCTCTTTCCAAAGCAACAGCGGAAAAATATCAGGACTATGAAGGAGTATTCATCATTGACAAAAACGGAGATTCCACGTTAGAAGCCGGCCGTTACCTCTCCATCAGCTATCATGGGGACTCCCACCAGCATTCAGACTATTTCCCAAAACTGGCGGACTATGCCGCCGCCCATAAGCTGACTCTTACCGGAGCTGTTCTGGAATTTTTATGGGTGGACATTCACCAGGCATCGGATATCAACGAGCATATTACCGAACTGCAGATCCGGGTAGAAAAAAGTGATCTTTAGAAAAATACAGAAATCATATAAAAGCGCTATAGACATACAGGTATGGATGACCTGCATATCTATAGCGCTGTTTACCCTTTAATCTGCCTTTTTGAGATAATAAAACCCGTATCCGGGCACCTTAACTCCTACCGGCTGCATCCTTTCCCCCGAGATCAGATCCACATACTCCCCGTCTGTTTCATTAATCCAGGCCATGTGGTCATATTCATTGAAGTTAAACAATCCGATAATCTTGTCCCCGTCATAATATCTTCCAATACAAAGCACGCTCTCATCCCACGTATCAATGGTCCAGGTATCTGCATTGGACATAAATGCTTTCTCGCGTTTTCTCAGCTTCTCAAGAGCATCAAGGCCTTTAAAAACCCGGGCCTCCACGGTGTTGTCATCTTCAATATTCTCAGCCAGATCCCAACGCATCCTGCCTCTGTGGATATATCGGGAATCTTCAGCTTTCAATGGATCTTCCTTATAAGTATAGTCATTCACCTGTGCAATCTCATCCCCACTGTATAGCACCGGGATTCCCGACTGCATAAACATATAGGCATGAAGCATCAGATCAAAACGGATCGCCTTCTCCATTGCTTCTTTATTCTGCTCAAACCCGGCCTTTTCAATCCCGCACATAGACGCCGTAGTACCACAGAACCGGGCATCTCCACTGACAGGATCTGAATTGTACAACTCGCCCCGGCTGTTGCTGCCGCCTGCATAGCCCTGGAAATAATCATTCAGATACTTTTTATGGCTCCGTTCTCCAATACCGTCCCCCATCAGGCTGCCATAATCAAGTCCCCATCCGATATCATCATGACAGCGAAGATAATTGAGAAATACATATTCCTTCGGTAGGCTGCTTACTATATCCAGCTGCTGCTTCAGCAGTTTTACATTTCTTGTTGCCACACTGTGCCAGGTTGTCGCCATCGTTGTAACATTATAAAGCATATGACATTCCGGCTTCTCCACTGTCCCAAAATACGGAACCACCTTTTCAGGCTCCATCACAACTTCTCCAAGCAACAGGACACTCGGACATACGATCTCACTGATAATTCTCATCATACGCACAATGGTATGTACCTGCTTAAGATTCCTGCACTGTGTCCCGAGCTCCTTCCATATATAGGGAACAGCGTCAATACGGATAATATCAATTCCTTTATTTGCAAGAAACAGGAAATTGTACATCATCTCATTGAACACCCTTGGATTCTTATAATTCAGATCCCATTGATACGGATAAAAAGAGGTCATCACATAGTGCCCCACATCAGCAAGCCAGGTAAAGTTGCCCGGCGCTGTTGTAGGAAACACCTGCGGTACTGTGCGCTCATACATCTCCGGTATTGTATAATTATCATAGAAGAAATAACGGCTCATGTACTCTCCGTCTCCCTGCCGCGCCCTTTTTGCCCACTCATGGTCTTCGGAAGTATGGTTCATAACAAAATCCATACATACATTGATCCTTTTTTCATGGCAGGCAGAAGTTAAGCTTTCCAGATCCTCCATAGTTCCTAAATTCTCCTGAACCTTGCGGAAATCAGACACAGCATACCCGCCGTCGGAACGGCCTTCCGGGGTATCAAGAAACGGCATCAGATGAATGTAATTAACATTACATTTTTCAATGTAATCCAGTTTCTCTTCTACCCCTTTCATATTACCGGCAAAATTATCAATATAAAACATCATGCCAAGCATATCATTCTTTTTGTACCAGTCAGGCATAGCCTCCCGTTCACTGTCCAGCTGCTTTAACGACTCCTTCCTCTCGCCGTAAAAACGTTCCATATTATCACATAGCTCCGCAAACATAGAATCATTTCCGTAAAGCTCGATGTACAGCCATTTTAATTCCTCAAAATGCCGGCCGAACCTGTCTCTGTAGATTTCTTCGTTTCCTGTTGCTGCTGTGGTCTCAGCCTGCTGCATTGACTTTGTCTGCGGCGCTGCTTTCACATCCTGTCTTTTTCTTGATTTTCTGTTCTTCTTTTTTGCCATAACAAAACCTCGTCTATCTTCTTTTTTATCTTCAAACTATCCCTATTATACAATACGCAAACTTTTCTTTTCAAGCCTTCCCCCTGTACGAAGAGACCAAAAAAAGCATTGGGAAATTTTACTTTCTTATAACATTTTGTATAGTTGTTGACAAACTCTTTCTGCACTGCTATATTCAATTTTAGCCATATGTTGATTCATCAACATTTTCTAAAACATCTGATTTCCCGCATCCTGTCCGATCCGGAGATAAATGCATATATTCATTACAATGCTCCGCTAAAGTAAATTTCCACATTATATGAAACGTAGAAAGGGATCCATGCCATGAACCTATTTAAAAAAGCTTATTGCAGAACATTTCAGACCGTATTCAAAACAGCACTCCCGTTTCTTCCCTACCGTACGCCGGAAGTAGTCGGCAGTGTCAGCAAGCTTCCTGCTATTATTAAAGCTCAAAACTGCAGAAACGTGCTGATCATTACCGATGCCGGCATCACAAAATTAGGCCTCACCAATCGTCTTGAAAAGGCGCTTTCAGACAATGATCTTTCTTATACAATTTATGATAAAACCGTTGCCAATCCTACAACAGCAAATGTTGCCGAGGCTTTGGAGCTTTATTACGAACATGACTGCGACTCCATAATCGGGTTTGGCGGCGGTTCCAGCATGGATTGTGCTAAGGCAGCCGGGGCGCGTGCTGCAAAGCCGGTCCAGTCTCTCGCAAAGATGAAGGGAATCTTAAAAGTACATAAAAAGCTTCCGCTTCTTATAGCTATTCCGACCACCGCCGGAACGGGAAGCGAGACCACACTTGCCGCAGTCATAACAGATGCCGAGACGCGGCACAAATACGCAATTAATGACTTTCCGCTCATTCCCCGGTACGCAGTACTTGACCCCAAAATCACACTGAGCCTTCCTCCGTTCATTACCGCAGCTACCGGTATGGACGCGCTGACTCATGCAGTAGAAGCATTTATCGGAAACTCTACCACATACGGAACGAGAAAGAATGCCCTGATGGCAGTAAAACTGATTTTTGAAAACATCGATACCGTCTACAGAGACGGCTCCAATGTGGACGCAAGAAGAAACATGCTCCACGCCTCCTATTACGCCGGATGTGCATTTACCAAATCCTATGTCGGATACGTACATGCAGTCGCTCATTCTCTGGGAGGAGAATATAACGTTCCCCACGGGCTTGCCAACGCCATCCTTCTTCCGCACGTTCTGGAAGAATATGGCGAGACAATCCACCGCAAGCTCCACAAACTGTCAGTAGCGGCAGGCATCGCAGATAAGGATACTCCCTGCGAACAGGCTGCAAAGGCATTTATCGACGAAATCAAAGCGATGAAGAGACGTTTTGGAATCGGCAATACGGTAAAAGAAATTAAAGAGGAAGACATACCAAAGCTTTCTCATTATGCGGACAAAGAGGCAAATCCTCTTTATCCTGTACCGGTCCTCATGGACGCAAAACAACTGGAAAAATTCTATTACATGCTGATGGATGAAGATGCTGTGGATAACGATTCTAAATAGCACAATTGATAATTTCACCATAAAATAAGCAGTAAAGGTAAAGGTAACGTCATGAATGAAACAGAAATCAAACAAATCGTGGAAACACAACGGAAATACTTTTTTACAGGCGCCACTCTCCCGATTGAGGGGAGAATAAACGCTTTAAAAAAATTAAAGGCTTATATTACCGCCCACGAGACAGAAATCAATGATGCGATCGGCAAAGATCTGGGAAAAAGCGCTTTTGAAAGCTATATGTGCGAGACCGGACTGGTTCTCAGCGAGATCAGTTACATGTTAAAGCATATCCGCTCTCTCGCAAAGGAAAAAACCGTCCGCACCCCTCCGGCACAATTCTGTTCGAGAAGCTTTAAAAAGCCCTCTCCATACGGTGTCACGCTGATCATGAGCCCGTGGAACTATCCGTTCCTTCTGACAATCGACCCGCTGGTAGATGCTATTGCTGCCGGGAACACGGCTGTTGTAAAGCCAAGTGCATACTCCCCCTATACCAGCCAGATCATAAAAACAATCATAGGAGAATGCTTTGATGCAGACTATGTATCTGTGATTACCGGCGGAAGAGCAGAAAATACCTGCCTGCTAAAGGAACACTTTGATTATATCTTTTTTACGGGGAGCCAATCTGTGGGAAAGGAAGTTATGAAACATGCTTCCGAACATTTAACTCCCGTCACTCTGGAGCTGGGAGGAAAAAGTCCGTGCATTGTAGAAAAAAGCGCTGACCTGAAGCTTGCGGCAAAACGAATTGTATTCGGAAAGTTTCTTAACTGTGGGCAAACCTGTGTGGCGCCCGACTACATTTACTGCGATGCAGTGATCAGAGAAAAATTAATTCACGAAATCAAACGGCAGATCAAGAAACAGTTTAAATCTGCTCCACTTACAAACAAAAAATACGGCAAGATCATTAATGAAAAACATTTTGACCGGATATCCGGACTTATTGATGATTCAAAGGTTGTGTATGGCGGAAAAACAGACAGAAACACCTTAAAAATTGAACCTACCGTAATGGATCAGATTTCCTTTGACGATGCCGTGATGCAGGAGGAAATCTTCGGCCCTGTACTTCCTGTTCTGACATATGATTCCTTAGACCAGGCTGTCTGCAAGATAAATACCATGCCCCACCCACTGGCATTGTATATTTTCACCTCCGATAAATCCGCCTCCAAAAAAGTAATTGCAGGCTGCGGATTTGGCGGCGGATGTATCAATGATACAATTATTCATCTTGCCACCAGCGCAATGGGATTCGGCGGATTCGGTGAAAGTGGAATGGGCGCTTACCACGGAAAAGAAGGCTTCCGGACATTTTCACATTATAAAAGTATTGTAGATAAGAAAACCTGGCTGGATCTTCCAATGCGCTACCAACCTTACAAAAAGATAAATGATAAATTGATTCATATGTTTCTGAAATAAAACTCTAACCGCTCAGGAGATGCGTTAATCTATATGGTGCCTTCTGAGCGGTTGTTTTACTTTCTACATCTTTTCAGGCGGCTAACTGACTCGCTTTTTCCTTTTAATTCTATAATATCCAGCCCCTGCTGCCAACGCCGCAGAAGCTGTCGCCAGTGTTACAACCCTCATATCCCTGGGAAGTTTCTCCTCTTTTTCATTCATATCTGCACTTTTATGCTTTTTCACATTGACGCTCTTTGATAAAGTTCTTACAACCGGATCCGCAATTTTCTGTAAGATTGTTTTTTTAGGTACTACTGAAAACATCAAACTTTTCTCGGATCTATTTCCCGCCTTATCTACCGCAGTTACTTTCACCTCATAATCCTGATATTCCTGCACCGTACTTTGAAAGGCTTTGCTTCCGGCATGAATCTTCTGTTTCTCTCCGTTAATCTGTATTCCATCGATTGTGTCCTTCGGATCTCCAAGTTCCACTTTAAACGTCTGTTTTTCTTCATATTCTTTTCCTTCCTCTATATGTTTAAATATAATCTCCGGAGGAGTATGATCAATCATAAATTCTGCTCTTGCCGCTGCCTCATTCCCGGCTGCATCTTTTGCCCGAATCTCCAGGACATGAGTGCCCTCCTCCCGCACATTCTTCCCCAAAGGGTACAGCATTCCGTCAAGCCTTACTTCACTTGCAACTGTAGTAAAATCCGAGACACACTCCCTTTCCGGATAATCCCAGCAAAAACTTTTCATGTATTTCCCCTCAAGCCGGTCCACATAGCAAATGACTGGATTCTCTTTATCTATAATTACCTGCATATTTTTATCGGCCTTATATCCGGCTTTATCCACGGCACTGACCTTCAACCGGTAAATACCGTCCTCTGAAAGCCGCTGAACCGTCCTTTTTCCGCCTTCTGCGTTCTCCCATTCCGGGACCGGCAGTACTGATTGTTCCCCCTTCACATTCTGCCACTCAGCAAATGCAGTGCATTCACTCAGCGTATTTTCCTCATGCACTTCATAGAGGGCAAAAACGGGCTCACTGGTAATCATACAATCTTCAACCCCCTTAATCTCCGTCCTGGGCGCCTTGTTGTCAATATACACAGATTTCACATAACTGCCCTGATTCCCTGCCCGGTCTTCGGCTGTGACCTTAACCTCCACCCCCCTGCCTCCATGTGACGCTTCTTTCACTGCAAATTTCCCCTTATCCCCCTTTACTTCACCTGCATATTGTCCGTTAACGTAGCATGTCAGTCTCTGAACCCCGCTTACTTCATCAATCGCAGATACATTTAATGTGACCGATTCTTTATGCCATGCATCAGAACCTCCCGGTACCTCTATCCGGATTTCCGGAGTCTGTGTATCCACCAAAAAGGTCTCCTGAAGCACAAACTCTTTTACCGCCTGCCCCTCCTCATCCTCCATCCACACTTTCAGCTGATGTGTCCCTTCCTCAAAGGCTTCTCCTGCAATAAACACCTCCTGTCCTTCCTGCTCCAAAATCCCCTTTGCAAGAATCTTCTCTCCCTTAACTAATTGGTATTTTGTAATTCCGCGTTCACTTACATGCCGGATCTGAATGCCTGGTTTCGTCACATATATTCCTTCTTTTCCATCCGCTTTAGAAATTTCTGTCACAAATGACTTTATTTCTGGCTTTGGCTTCTCAGGTTCTTCGGGTTCACTGCCTCCGTCTCCTTCTTCCCCTGCGGATCCCTCCTTTCCGTCAGATTTTTCCGTATCCTCCTCCCCGGCTTCAATGCTCCCGTTCTCTCCGGCATTTCGCGCATATATCACAGTTGACTGCTGTATGTAGATCAGCACCAGCACCAAAAATAAAAGCATAATTCTTTTTACTGTTTTATCCATACATTTTCTCCTTCCGTTTCAAAACCACATTCCTTCATTAATTTCTGAAACTCCTCTTTCTCCGCAAGCTCCGGGACAGCTCTCACGGATTCTTCTATCGTCTTCATACAAACACCCCTGTCTACATTGGCATCCTGGCATTGTACCTTTATAAGCAAAATCCGGAGTTCTGCAGACACCGGAAATTCTTCAATCCCTCTGCGAAGAATCTCCTGCGCCTGTTCTGATCTGTGTTCTCCGCAAAGCAATGCCGGTAGCTTTTTGTAAATCTCTATCCTGGCTGCTTCAGTCTCCTCTTCCTGAAGCTGGAGTTCATACATTTCAATCGCAGACTTCGTCTCTCCGTTTTTTTCGTAGGCCATGGCCATACACCCGGCAATCTCCGGCAGCTCATCCGGTATCCCAAGTTTCAGATATTTTTCTCCCAGCTCTGACAACGCCCGCATATCCTCCTCCGATTCCAGGCATGCATATCCTCTGATGAGACACCGGTAATAAGCTCCTTCCTCTTCACCTGTTAACTGCTTCCTGGCATCCTCCAGGGCATCCCGCAGCTTTTCCTCCGATATGTGTCCGCCTGACAGATATTCCGAGACTACCGCCATATCATCCGCAAATTTATAATGATCCACACTCTGAAAACACTGTCTGCTTTTTTCATAGTCCTTTACCTCCAAAAAATACAGTACACCCAGTTCCAGCTTATATTGATCCTCATCGCTAAGACCCTTGTGATTCACATTGGATTCTAAAGACTTTTGGCCGATTGTTTTTTTCTCGTTTCCTGTCACTTCAGGCCGCCCGGAAATACCGGCGAAAATAACGGCCGCCGCTATTACGGGAATAAAGAGTTTCCTCATTCCTGACTTCTTTTCTTTTATAGGTTTATACTGTGGGATAAATTTATGAATTTCTGAAACTTTCTGAAATGATTTTCCGGAATGTTCGTTCAGACATTTTGAAATGATTTTCTGAAGTTTGATAATCTCTCTGCTGTTAAGCTGCGGCTCCGGCTCCGACTCTGACAAAAGATATTGAAATGTCCTTCCGAGACCGTAAATATCCAGTGCTATGCTTGCCTTCTGGTAATAGGCTTCACTGGCAGGAAGAAAATATTCCCTTACAGTCCTCCTCTGCATCCGCTTTAATTCCTCCTCGTTGGAAGCGGCCCCTAGATCAAGAAAATACAAAGTCCCCTCCTCTGTCACAATAATACTGTAAGGGTTCACATACTGATAGCAGGGATGCCCCCGGCATTTGTGAAACTGCTCAAGCAGTCTGACCATGTTATGCATCCACACAAATAAGGTCTCCTTTGCTATCTGCGGATGATATTTCAGCCACCTTAAAAGCGGGCTCCCCTTCACATACTCAGAACTGACATAACAAACTTTATTATGCTCAATCAAACGCAATACATCATATCCTTCTCTGGACATCAAATACATCACCTCTTATAATTTTCTGTTCGACCCTGCGGATATGAGCAGACTGCTCTTCATATCTGCACGGCTAAAGTATAATGATTTTTACAGGAAACAAAGTGAATTCCATGAATAGCAGAATAATAGACTCTTAAGAATAGTAGAGTGATATTTATATTACAAGATTGCTGATGAAAATGCAAGAGGTTTTTCTTAAAAACTTCTTCCTCAAAAACTCCGCCGCCAAAAGCAAGAGCGCCCAAAACGGACGCTCTTAATTATCATAGATATATCAGATTATCTCTGGCTTAACTCTTTCGGAGTATACAGATGTCTCGGAATACCGTCTACCATAACAGGAGATACATCCCCCTGGATCAGCGGTCTTACATATGAGATGAACTCACCGGTCACATAGGTTCCCTCTTCATTCACCCACTCTCTTGGAACAAGCTTCTCATCATTGGCGATTTTGTGTACATCCTTAACCTCTGTTCCGCACTGGTACGGATCGTCGGACAATCTCTGGAGAACAACCATCTTGCCGCTGTCTCCTTCATCTGCTGCCTTCACTGCTGCACCGCCTACCTGATATGCTTCCAGAATGTCCACACGGGAAGATGAATGAGCTGCCGCACGCTGTAATGTGCTCAATTCAATAGCGCGTGTTTTACATCCAATCTCTCCTGCAATATAGCTTGCAAGATACGCAGCCGTTCCTGACAGCTGTTTATGTCCAAATGCATCTACGAAATCAACACTGTTTCCAAGTTCACATACATATTTTCCGTCTGCCGTACAAATTCCCTCAGAAATAGCTACAACGACAGATGTCTTCTTTTCAAGCAGCCCCTGCACTTTATCGCGGAATTTCACAAGGTCAAAAGAAAGCTCCGGTAAATAGATCATATCAGGGCCTTCACAGTCCTCTCCCTGTGCAAGCGCCGCTGAACCTGTCAGCCATCCCGCATTTCGGCCCATAATCTCTACGATCGTAACCAGCCCTTTGCTGTATTCCAGACAAAAACTGTCACGGATAATCTCTTTCATAGACGTTCCGATATATTTTGCGGCACTTCCGTACCCAGGAGTATGGTCAGTCAGCGCAAGATCATTGTCAATGGTCTTCGGACATCCGATAAATCTTGTAGGATGTCCTGTAATGATCGCATAATCGGACAGCTTCTTGATCGTGTCCATCGAATCATTACCGCCGATATAGATAAACGCTTCGATCTCAAGTTTATTTAAAATCTCAAATATCCGGTCATACAGATCTCTGTCCTCATGGATCTCCGGGAGCTTATAACGGCAGGACCCCAAAAACGCTGCCGGCGTCCTCTTTAAAAGCTCTGCATCCAGTTCTGTCTTAATGTGATCTGACAGGTCGATATATTTTTCCTCCAATAACCCCTGGATCCCATGAAGCATTCCATATACTTTCTTCGCCCCACGGTCTTTCGCCGTACGGTAAACTCCTGCAAGACTTGAATTAATTGCCGCAGTAGGACCTCCAGACTGTCCTACAATAACATTTCCTTTCATAAATTTCTCCCTTCTTCGTTGCTGTTGCTTCTTCATTATCTAAAAATTTACATCAATACTAGTATTTTATTATATTTTCGCCGGATTGTCTACTTAAAACTTTCTTGTGCACCTTCTGCGGCGCCTTTCTTCTGCGCCTCCAGCCGGTTCAGCACTTCCCTCTGTGCATACATGAATCCTTTCAGACATCTGTTTCCCATAACATCCATCACTTCATCGTCTGCCACCTCTGCCTCCATGGCACATTGATTTTCGCAGACAGAACACTGGATCTTTACCACTTCCATGTCCCTATACCTCCTCGTCCTTTGCCCAGTCAAATGCATGTCTTACTGCTTTCTCCCAGCCCTTTACCTTTTCTTCACGCTCTTTTTCTGTAATGTCCGGCTGAAATGTCCTGGCAACGGCCCAGTTCTTTACCACATCCTCTTTGCCTGCCCAATAGCCTACTGCAATCCCTGCAAGATAAGCCGCACCCATTGCCGTTGTCTCAATACATTTCGGACGCTTTACCATGGCGCCGGTAATATCTGCCTGAGCCTGTACCAGAAAATTATTCGCACTGGCGCCCCCATCTACTTTCAAAGCAGCCAGTCCAATCCCGGAATCAGCCTCCATTGCTTTTAACACATCATTTACCTGGTATACAATAGATTCCAGTGTAGCACGTATTATGTGATACTTATTCACCCCTCTTGTAAGTCCCACGATCGTTCCTCTTGCATATTGATCCCAGTGGGGCGCCCCAAGGCCTGTAAATGCCGGAACCACATAACAGCCGCCGCAGTCATTAACCTTTTGCGCCATATACTCAGTATCTGACGCCGCATGAATCAGCCCCAGTTCGTCTCTCAGCCACTGGACCGCCGCTCCTGCCACAAAAATAGAACCTTCCAGCGCATAGGTCACTTTACCGTCAAGCCCCCAGGCAATCGTCGTGACCAGACCGTTCTTAGAAAACACCGGCTTCTCCCCGGTATTCATCAGCAGGAAGCACCCTGTCCCATATGTGTTTTTTGCCTCTCCCGGCGAAAAGCAAGTCTGTCCGAACAGTGCAGACTGCTGGTCTCCCGCAGCCCCTCCAATGGGTATCTCCCCGCCAAAGTAGGAACTGTCTGTATTTCCGTATACACAGCTTGACGGCATTGCCTTCGGGAGCATAGACGCAGGAATCCCCAGAATCTCCAGGATCTCCTCATCCCACTCCAGCTTATTAATATTAAAGAGCATCGTCCGGGAAGCATTGGAATAATCCGTTACATGTACCTTTCCCTTCGTCAGTTTCCAGATCAGCCACGTCTCCACTGTTCCGAATAACAGCTGTCCGCTGTCCGCCTTCTCACGGACTCCGGCCACGTGATCCAGAATCCATTTGATCTTTGTGCCGGAAAAATAAGCGTCTATCAGAAGTCCCGTCTTCTGACGGATCATTTCGGTCAATCCACGTTCCTTCAGACTGTCACAATATTCCGCAGTCCTTCTGCACTGCCACACAATCGCAGGGCATACCGGTTCTCCGGTCGTCTTGTCCCATACAACAACCGTCTCTCTCTGATTTGTGATTCCGATTGCCGCAATATCCGCTGCATTTGCCCCGATTTTGCTCATGGCCTCCACTGCTACGCCAAGCTGCGTGGACCAAATCTCCTTTGCGTCGTGTTCTACCCATCCGGGCTTCGGGAAATACTGTGTAAATTCCTTCTGTGCGAGACTTAAGATCTCTCCTTTTTCATTAAACAAGATACATCGGTTGCTGGTTGTCCCCGCATCCAGCGCCATCACATATTTTTTCATCCTGCACCTCTCTGTTTTCATATCTGCTTTCCGATTTCTAAGTTCGTTTATATTCTATCAGTATACCACAAATTCTCTTATGTTTCCTCCTTCTTCCAGGACAATATAAGAATAGTCGTGATTATCAGTACAAACCCCACTATCTCAAGTTTCCCGAACTGTGTTCCAAGAACCAGAAATGTAATCAGGGAGGCCACCACAGGCTCCACGCTGGCCAGCACATTTGCATACATAGGCCCGATGAGAGGAATAGCTTTCAGAGACGATATAAAAGGGATGATCGTACCCGCAAAAACCAGAATCAGGAACAGCCACCACACCTGAAAATCCTTTTCTATGCCATTTTTCCACGGCTGCCTCCACAACGCAAGAACAATCCCGCCTACCAGCATAGACCAGCCGCATACCAGTACCGCGTCATATTTTTCCAGAAGTCTCCCCGGAATCATGGAATACAGACAAGTGAAAAATGCACACAGAATTCCTGTCAGTAATCCCTTCGGTGTGATCACAAGTGTATGTATATTCCCATTTGTAGACAATAAAAAAATGCCGGCAAGCGCAAGCAGCACAGCAAACACCTCCCTGCCTGACGGACGTACCTTCCGAAACAGTGCAAAATATAGAATGATCATCACCGGGTTGGTATATTGCAGCACAGTCGCAGTCCCGCCGTTGGATGCCTCCACGGCAATAAAAAAGCTGTATTGGACAGCCATCATACCGGCTGTGCTGTAGATTACCATATGAACTGCATCTCTCCTGTCCGTCCACAGTCTGAAGATATCATTCTTCCTCTTCACATACAAGCCGATCAATATTATGCCCCCGGACGCGAATAACCGGCAGGGCACCAGCCAGTCCGGTACAATCCCTTTTTCATCAAACAGATATTGTCCCAGGGGACCCGTGATTCCCCACAAAATACCTGCAAGCAGCCCCAGAAATAATCCTTTTATATAAATACTCTTCTTCATCTGTAACCCTTCCTTAAAATACTTCCCTGAAAAACCTGTCAAAGCCGCAGATGCAAGTGGTTTTCATCCATTTACATCTACGGCTCCTGATAGATCTGTACACGAGCCCCGTGTAACTGTCTTTTACGACTTATTCTACTGTTATATCCAACGCATTTGCAGGAATACTTCCCTGATTTGCCTGATACGCCGCAGCCGCCTTTGCACGCTTCACCTTCATTGCCTCCGGCGTCGTTTCGGCCTCGGCGCGTGTCATCGCACACTCATCCACAGCAGCCATTGCCTTGCGTCTTGCTGTCTCTGCCTCGGTGCGCCGGAGCGTCTCTGCACCTGCATCCACCACTTTCTGGGCAATACTGCTGTCAGCTTTAGCATTTTCTTCCCCGCCTGCTGCTTCTTCTGTATCTTCTGTCCGTTCCGTATCCTCTGCCGACTCTTCCGGCTGAAGTTCCGCTTCTTTTGCTTCCTTCAGATCCTTCTCGGCCTTCAGCCGCTCCTCCTCCGTCGGAAGCTTCGCATACTTGCCGCTCTCTACAAATTCCACTGTACTTGCCTCAATTGCCTGATTCTTATGATGCTCATACATAATAAGCTCAAACTTTTTTTCTTCAGGAATTGCCGGATTATTTTTTATACTGTTTACAGCATTCAAGGAGGAAGCGGTGTGCGCCATCCTTACGCGCTGTACCTCATCTTTGGTCTTACATTTCTTAAGCTCATTCTCATAATTCTTCTGTTCGGCTTCGATCTGCTTTACCTTCTGATATTTCTGAGGATCATGCTTCTGCAGATATTCCATCTCCTCTGCAGTAAGCTTTCTGCCGCTGTTGAGTTTCATATCAATCTGGCCTGCCATCTTGGCCGAACCGTCGGCATTGGCCTTCCTGATCTCCTCAGCCTGACGGCTCACCGGATCCAGCTTCGTACTCCCATCCGCCTTAAAGTCGCCGGTGTTCTTCTTTTTCTGCCATTTCATCTGCATTTCCATATTTTTCGTATATGTATTTAACGACTGGAATGTAAAAAAATTCATCACGTACACCTCCTTCTATTTGTCCGAAATCCTTTTATCCTAATAATAATATTTCGGCATAAAAGGAGGAAAAATTAATAAAAGACCCTGTAAGTTTCCTTACAGGGTCTTGTACGTGGGCGAGAAGATTCGAACTCCCGACCTTTTGGTCCGTAGCCAAACGCTCTATCCAGCTGAGCTACGCCCACATATGCTGTTATTACCTTCACAGCAAAAATTATTATATCCTACTTATCCCGGCTTGTCAACACCCAAAAATAAAATTCTCAATCTGGTCTGGTTAATTATTGATTATCTGGACTTTTTAACACATCCACTTTAGTGTTACTATATGTTTATCCTTTAAGGACGGTATCAAACCTATGACAAAAAAAATTGCTGTAATTAATGATTTATCAGGCTTGGGAAGATGCTCTCTGACAGCCGCAATATCCGTCATATCTGCAATGGGCGTCCAGCCCTGTCCGCTCCCCACCGCCATATTGACGGCGCAGACCGGGTATCCTGCCTATTATTGTGACGATTATACTGAAAAAATGGAACATTTCCGGAGGGAATGGAAGAACATGGGCCAGTCCTTTGACGGAATCTACACAGGCTTTGTTGCGAGCGAAGAGCAGATCCGGCAGATCTTCCATTTTATAGACACCTTCGATTCGCCGGAAACTTTTCTGCTTGTAGATCCGGTGCTGGGAGACGACGGCAAAACTTATGATATGTTCACTCCAAGCCTCTTGGAACAAATGAAAAAACTGGCTTTCCGTGCAGACATTGTCACGCCGAACCTCACCGAGCTTGCATTGCTTACAGATACATCTTATAAAACATTGACAACGGCCGGCGACTACCGGAAGCAGATCTCCACCATCCTGAAACTGGGACAAAAGCTGTGCAGCCAGGGCCCTGCACACGTAATTGTGACCGGCATACAGTTCACAGATGAACATCAGCTAAAGCAAATGGGAAATCTATGCATTTCCAGGGAAGGCAGCAGTTTACTCGCCTTTCCGTATATTGGGGGAAGTTATTCCGGAACCGGAGATCTGTTTGCCTCCTGCATTGCAGCCGGGATAGCAAGAGGAGAAGATATCCCGTCCATCACCCTTATGGCGGGCAATTTTCTGGAAGCCGCCCTTGCAGATTCTACAAAAGAGCAGGTTCCGCGCAATGACGGAGTGAACTATGAAAAATATTTATCTATGCTGATTCTGGACAGAGGAGGAATACAACAATGAAAGCAACTACAAAACCTGTAACTCTTATGACTGCCACCAGCCTGTTTGCAGCCATGATCACACTTATGACAGCCTATATCTTCCACATCCCTTATGGGACAAACGGAGGCTATGTACATTTCGGGGATGCTCTGATCTATCTTGCCGCAGTGCTCCTGCCGCGCCCTTATGCTCTTGCGGCAGCTGCTATCGGCGGAGGGCTTGCAGATCTTCTGACCGCACCCGCGTGGGCCCCTGCAACGATCATTATTAAAATGTTGATTACTTTACCGTTCACCAGACAAAACGGCAAGGCATTATCCGGCCGCAATGCTGCGGCGCCATTTCTTGCCGCCCCTATCTGTATTGCAGGGTATTATCTTGCAGAAGGGCTTATCTTCGGGTCTTTCGCTTCTGCCGCCGCTTCTGCTGTAGGAAATGTAATCCAATCTGCAGGAAGTGCAGTCATTTTTCTTGTTGCCGCAAAAGCTCTCGACCGCCTTCCGGAAATCTATCATGAAAGATAGCGGTATTGTTTGATACTTTACATCTTTCCTTTTTGATATTCCTTGGGCGTGCATTTCATATACCGCTTAAAGATCTGCCCGTAATACGCAGGACTTGCAAAGCCCACCAGCCCCGCAGTCTTAGTGACACTTTCGCCTGCCTTGAGAAAAGGCAGGCTTTTCTGCACCCGCAAAAACATAAGGTATTCAAAGATTGTCATATTCATATGCTTTTTAAAAAAACGGCAGCATTCACTTCTGCATATATTAACATGGGCCGCTACATCCTCAAGAGTAATTTCCTGATTGTATCTTTCCTCCATGTAAGATACCATATCCCGCAGCCTTTGAATATGTTCCCGGCGGGGCTTTTCCTTCTCCGGCTGCTTTGTAAAATACAGATACAGCTTCTGCCAGATCTTCATAAGCAGGATATGGATCTGCATTTCATAATCCTCCGGCCTCTCCTTCCAGATTCCGTATATTTCCTGCATCCATCTTATCAGCTCCTGATGCCATACAACAGTCTTTTCCAGCTTCATAGACGGCCACTGGTCATTTTCTACAATGAATTCTATGTATTTCGTCTGGAGGATACTGTTCTCATAGCCATACAGAAAACGCGGGTGGAAAGTAATGGAGAGGTATGTACATTCCCTGTCAGCTTTCCTGTATCCCGAATGCAGTGTATTACTGTTCCCGAACAGCCCTTCTCCTTCCGCAAGATCATACTTCTGATCATTCACATGATATTCCATCTCCCCTGACACGATCCAGGTAAGTTCCACCTCCGGATGCCAGTGCCACAAAAACACTCCCTGCTCATATGACTCAATCTTTTCCACAGATACATAAACCGGAAACGCATAATTTCCGTGTTCTTTGATCTCTTTTTGATTTTTTTCTATATTTATCTGCATATTCTCAATATCCTTATATTTTCTTATAATATTCTTATTGCCAGATCAATATATTCTCACTATCATTATAATCATAAAACAACGGGAGGTTTCCCGCAAGGGAAATGAAGAAAAAGTAGGAGGGAGAAGAAAAAATGCTGGAAAAATCAATTCAGAAATTTAAGGAAATATACGGCAGCGGCGATGAATACCGCGCTTATTTTGCACCCGGGCGCGTCAACCTGATCGGTGAACATACCGATTACAACGGAGGCCATGTATTCCCCTGTGCACTGACGCTTGGTACGTATGCTGTGGTAAGAGACCGGGACGACCGCAGGCTGCGCTTTTATTCTATGAATTTCAGTTCTTTCGGAGTGATCGAATCTGACCTTGACGATCTGGTTCCAAGCAAGTCTGCTTCCTGGACAAACTATCCAAAAGGAGTCATGTGGGCTTTTGAGAAACGGGGATACAAACTGACCCACGGTCTGGATATCCTGATCTTCGGAGATATCCCCAACGGTTCCGGCCTGTCTTCTTCAGCCTCTCTGGAGACGCTGACCGGCCTGATATTGAAGGATACCTTTGGATTCGACCAAATTACGATGACAGACATTGCCCTGATCGGGCAGGATTCTGAAAATAATTTCAACGGATGTAACTGCGGCATTATGGATCAGTTTGCAAGTGCCATGGGTAAAAAGGATCATGCAATCTTCCTGGACACTAATACGTTAAATTACGAATATGCACCGGTCAGCCTCCCGGATGCGAGAATCGTCATCACCAACAGCAAGGTAAAACACAGTCTGGTAGATTCGGCCTACAATGATCGACGAAACGAATGTGAAGCTGCTCTAAAGGAACTTCAATCCGTCACGGATATCCGTACACTGGGGGATCTGACGGAAGAAGAGTATGAGGCACACAAAGACGCGATTAAGGATCCTGTAAGACAAAAGCGTGCGAAGCATGCTGTGTATGAGAACCAGCGTACCATCCGCGCGGTGGAAGCCCTGAAAAATAATCAGACAGAGCTGTTCGGCAAGTTAATGAATGCCTCCCACGAATCTCTGAAAAACGACTATGAAGTGTCCTGTGGGGAAATTGATATTTTAGTGGATCTTGCACAGGAAATGCCCGGCGTCCTCGGATCCAGGATCACCGGCGGCGGATTCGGCGGCTGTACTGTAAGCATTGTTAAAAATGAAGCTATTGACGATTTTATTGACTCCATCGGAAAAGCCTACCAGAAAAAAGTGGGGCACAGTGCAGAATTCTATGTCGTGGACATTGGAGACGGAGCACACAAATTAAGATAGATTCGGTCAATTGACCGCCTGCGTTCGGACATTCATGATCCGACACGCAAATCATATGAGGAGGACTATTATGTTGCACGAAAATATTAAAAAATTAGTAGAATACGGCATCCAAACCGGTCTTACCCCCGAATGCGAGCGTATCTATACTACCAATCTTCTCCTGGACATTTTCCATGAGGACAATTATGAAGACCCTGACATTCCGGCGGGCAATATTGAGTTAGAGCCGGTATTAAAGGCACTTTTAGATGAGGCTGTGAAACGGGATATCATTGAGGACAGCATCGTATACCGTGACCTCCTGGATACAAAGATCATGAACTGCCTGCTTCCGAGACCGGCTCAGATCCAGCAGGTTTTCCAGGAAAAATACAGCATTTCCCCGGAAGCTGCCACAGACTATTATTACAGACTCAGTCAGAACAGTGACTATATCCGGCGCTACCGGGTAAAAAAGGATATGAAATGGAAGGTGGGCTCTCCGTACGGAGAGATTGACATTACCATCAATCTTTCTAAACCGGAAAAAGATCCAAAAGCTATTGCTGCGGCAAAAAATGCAAAGGCAAGCTCTTATCCGAGTTGTCAGCTCTGTATGGAGAACGAAGGCTATGCGGGCCGTGCAAATCATCCTGCCAGGGAGAACCACAGAATCATTCCCATCACCATCAACGGCAGTCAGTGGGGATTCCAGTATTCTCCATACGTATACTATAACGAACACTGTATCGTATTTAACGGCCGACACGTTCCGATGAAAATAGACCGGTCGGCTTTTCGGAAACTATTTGACTTTATCAAGCTGTTTCCTCATTATTTCCTCGGCTCCAATGCCGACCTTCCTATCGTCGGAGGCTCTATCCTGAGCCATGACCATTTCCAGGGAGGGAATTATACATTTGCAATGGCAAAAGCTCCGATTGAGCAGGAAGTATCTGTCCCGGGATATGAGGATGTGACGGCGGGCATTGTGAAATGGCCCCTCTCCGTGCTCAGGATCAGGAGTACAGATGAAACCCGGTTGATCGATCTTGCCGACCACATACTGAAAAACTGGAGAGGCTACACAGACGCTGATGCTTTTATCTACGCCGAGACAGACGGAGAGCCCCACAATACCATTACTCCGATTGCCAGAAAAGTCGGAGAAGTCTATGAACTTGACCTGGCTCTGAGGAATAATATTACAACCGACGAACACCCACTGGGCGTCTATCACCCACATGCCCAGTACCATCATATTAAAAAAGAAAACATCGGTCTCATTGAGGTTATGGGTCTCGCCGTCCTTCCTGCAAGGCTGAAGGAAGAACTTGAGATCCTGGCAGATTATATCATCAACGGGCAGGATATCAGAAGTAATGAAAAGATAGAAAAACATGCAGACTGGGTAGAAGAATTTTTGCCGAAGTATGATTCTGTTACCCGGGAAAATATTATGGATATCCTGAAGGAAGAAGTCGGAATCGTATTTACCCATGTGCTTGAGGACGCCGGGGTTTACAAATGTACACCGGAAGGCCGTGAAGCATTCTTAAGATTTATCAGAACCTTATAATTTCGGAAACACAATTTGTAAAAAATTTGCCGCAGAAAGCCGCGGAATCCATGGCCGAACCAGAACTTCCTGCCACGGGATCCGCGGCTTTCTGCGATATGTCTCTGATAAATCTGTTCCCTTCCTGATCTTATACTCCTTCCCGAAAATCTCTCGTCAGGAGCGTATCCTCCAGTAGTTCTTCCACTGTCTCAAGACCAAGCTCTTCCAGCAGCTTCAATACATATGGGTTCTCAAGGGGCGTCTGAAATGCCGAGTTCTCTGCATACTGATCCACATTCTTTGTCCCTTCTTCTACATCCAGAATGGCCTTCGGACCGCCGACGCATCCGCCTACACACCCCATTCCCTCATAGAAATTGGCCTCTGTATTTCCTTCCTTAATGTCCTTGATCATCTTCATGCATTCCTTCGTCCCGTTTGCATGCCGTGCGCGGACAGCAATGCTCCGATCCGGACGAAGCTGCGCTACCATCTCAGCTACTGCCCGGCTGACGCCTCCTGTTCTGGCATAAAGCCTTCCCGCCTTAGACGCATGCTCTTTTGCCGCCTCTGCAAGTTCTTCCGGATGAATATCCGCCGCCTCAAATATATCCTTTACTTCCTGAAAGGTTAACACATAGTCCACCGCATCCTTAATGTCCTCCTCCCTGGCCTCCTTTTTCTTCGCGAGGCAGGGGCCTGCAAAGACAGTAACCGCGCCCGGATGAATCTTTTTTACCATGCGCCCGCAGGCGACCATCGGAGATACTGCCCCCGGCACGTGGGGCATCAATTCATGGAATGTCTTTCTGATCATCGCAATCCACACCGGACAGCAGCAGCTTGTCAGCTGGAAATCCCCTTCCTGCTGTATGTGAGCGTCAAATTCCAGCGCTTCCTTCAGCGTCAATATATCTGCAAACAACGCTACTTCCACCATCCCGGTAAATCCGAGGGCCTTAAAGGCAGTCCTCAGCTTCCCGGGCGTCACCTCCTCACTAAACTGACCGAGAAAGGCCGGCGCTATCATCATGTACACAGCTCCCTTCGCCTCCCTGACTGCCTTCATAGCCGGAAGTACATCCCGGCTCGCAGCAAGCCGCTCATCCTTACATGCTTTGATACATGCCTCACATCCCACACACAATTCCGGATCTATCCAAAGCTTTCCATCTTCCCCTTCCCGGATAGCATCAAACACACAGCTGTTTTTGCAGGCACGGTCATACGCACACTTCTCGCACTCCTTAACTTGAAGGACCGGAGCATATTTCTCCGGATGTACCAGACAATCCAGATGTGACGGATCATAACCCTCCGGCAGCGGTTCATCTAAAGATATTTTTCTGGCCAGCAAATCCTTATAAAGCTCCTCAAATGTTTTCATAGCTTATCCTCTTTCCTTCCGGAGCATATTTAAAATACGTTCCAAAACATTTTCTCTTGTAACATTATTGACCGAATTTGTCAGATTCATCCACCTATATATCTGTCTATTACCTGTATCTAATATCATCTTTTGATTTTCTTAAGAAATTTTATAAATATTTCCAGTTTCAGTCACATCCATGTCACAAATCCCTTGTATAATAAAGTTATCAATTGAAGAGGACGACGGATGTATAATTTAAAGCTATTAACAATTGTATGACTGCCGGACCTCGCCTAACAATTCGTAAAATTTACATAGATTTTTCATCCCCCTCAGAAGGCTGATGCCACTTGCATCAGCCTTCCCTTTTGTGTTATAATGTTCACGTCAGCAGCAAGCCATGCCTCAATAAGAAAAAGGAATTGGCTGCTTGCAGACAAATTCCTTTTCTCTTATTGAGATAGGGCGCCAGCCCGGGACTGAGGAAAATCTTTGATTTTCCGAGGTTCGCATGGCTTTCCCTTCCGGATGACACGACTTGCCAGCCCGGGACTGAGGAAAATCTTTGATTATGGAGAGTTATCGAAGTGGTCATAACGAGCTGCACTCGAAATGCAGTTGTCCTTTACTGGGCACGTGGGTTCGAATCCCACACTCTCCGCTAAAAATCAGCCCGCAAGCGAATGTTCCGCCTGCGGGCTGATTTGCATTCTATCTCACATTTTCCCGTCGCTTCTGTCTTTCAAAAAAATCCTGAAATTTTATGCGATACCGCTTCACTTATAATTCCCAAAGGCTTAACTGTTCTGCAGCACATTTTTCCTCAAAGGTATGCAGATATTCAAATATCTTTTCATTATTACGGACAATTCCGTTCCTGTCGCATTTTTGATAAAATAATTCCATCAGCCGCCGGTTCTTTGGGCTTTCAATCACATACTGATTTCCGTATGTACTTATATATTTCTCTTTTAGCCGTGGAAAGAGGCGGTCCAATTGCTCATAAAAATACTCTCTGTTCCCCTCGCGGAGTGTCAGCCCCATCCCGAAGCAGATAATCCCGTAGACTTTTGCTTCTATGCACATATCCAGAATACCAGAAATATTATCCTCGGTGTCATTAATAAACGGCAGAACCGGTGTCAGCCATACAACCGTAGGGATTCCCGCATCCCGAAGCCTTTTCAGCACCTCGAACCGCTCTTTTGTCGTGCTCACATTTGGTTCAATCTTTCTGCACAATACTTCATCATAAGTAGTCAGCGTCATCTGCACAACACATTTTGTCTGCTCGTTTATTTTCTGCAGAAGATCCAGATCCCTCAAAATGCGATTTGATTTCGTAATAACGGTGAACCCAAATCCATACTTACTGATCAGATGCAGTGCCTTTCTGACATGTCCGATTTCCAGCTCCAGAGGAATATACGGATCCGTCATAGAGCCTGTACCGATCATACATTTCTTCCGCTTATGCTTAAGGGCATACTCCAGCAGACTGAGTGCATTTTCTTTGATTTCAATATCTTCAAAATCATGTTCCATATGATAGCACTTGCTTCTGGAGTCACAATAAATGCATCCGTGAGAACAGCCGCGATATAAATTCATTCCGTTTTGGGGAGATAATATCCCTTTTGCTTCCACAAAATGCATCACAGGTCTCCTTCCATCCTTATTTTTTCCAGCGCTTTAATGTGGGGAACCATTCAAGCATCCCTCTTCTTGCTTCCTCTTCCTTCATCTCCGGATTGGCCGCAGTCATATGAGGCACACAGATCTCAATCATCTCTTCCATTGTACCGTCAAAGGTAAATGCACCATTCTCAAAACAATATTTACAATAATCCTCTTGTTTACTGCCATCGGCGTTTGTCCCCCACAGTTCAGCGTTATCTCCCATAGGCATCCCGCAGCATTGGCAAAATTTTTCACTCATTTTACTTACCTCCGTTTTTAATCATAGTTTACCCTTAGTGTACAAAGGGATACACGCCCTTGTACACTGAGGGTACTGTTATCGAATTAAAGATAACACATATATCCTGACATCTTTTGTCAGGGTTTATTTTTTTCATAAATTAATTTTGCCTGACAGGTGATTTTATCTCTCAGCTCAGCCGGCGAAATGATCTCCACCTGTGTTCCAAACGACAGTAAAAATCCTGTCAGCCATGCGTCCTCCGGCATTTTTGAAGAGACAATCAGATTACCGTCTGCCTGCCTTTGTATCTCTGCCGGGGCAAACTCATCATAAACACGGTATGCCATCTCGCCCGGAAACCGAAGGATAATCTCAGGGTATTCCCCCTCGAAACTATCTATCGGTTTCGGGAAACTGCGGCGCTGAAAGCTTTCATTTAAAATCTCCAGGTCTAAAATACGGTTTAATTTAAATACACGCCAATCCTGCCTCTCTGTACAAAACGCCTTCAAATACCACGCCCTCGACTTGAAAACAAGCTTTAACGGCTGCACGGTTCTCTCACTTACAGCCCCACAGGAACCTGCATAGTAAATTTTCACAGTTTTGCAATGTATAACCGCAGACTTCAGCAGTTTAAATTTTTCATTGTCAGACCCCTGGTTTCCCCATCTGGAAAAATCCACCTCAAGCCAATCCTCCGAATCGAGACGAAACAATGCAGAAAGCTTTTGTAATGTCTGACTGCCGCGTACATTCTGCGTAGAATTTAAGCTCTGCAGCGCCGTGAGGATTTCCTGCCTTTCTTCCTTCGACAATACAGCCTTATCCAGCACAAAATCTTTCATCAAATGAATACCGCCGTTTCTTCCGGCCTCTGCATAAACGGGAATCCCCGCCGCGCTCAAAGCATCTATATCCCTGTAAATCGTTCTGACCGATACTTCAAATTTTTCTGCCAGTTCAGGGGCTGTAGTCTGCCCCTTATCAAGCAAATAGTAAACAATCTTAAATAACCTGCTTTCCTGCATTGCCCGCTCCCTCTTTTATTCAGATATCCAGAACATGCAAATATACTCAGAGAGATATTTTCCCTTCTATAGCAAACCAACATTTGTGCCCCGGTATTTTCTATCAGGATATATTATACCTGCATGTATCCTTTGTATCAACCATTTGAGCAAGCTGTGATATGTTACTGATTTTTATACCCCTATTACCCCTTCATGTCTCTTCACACAATATTTAGTGGCTGTACAATTGATTTTCTTTGTGTTATAGTTAATATGTATTAAAATAAAATGGAAAAGTAGAGAAAATGAGTTTAAAAAAGAGTACAAAGGATAGAATCAAACATTATATATTAGAGAAAATAGAAATAGGTGATACCTCAATTGCACAAAAAACGGCCGAGAACTTTAATGTTTCATTGACGACTGTATATAGATATCTTAATGAATTATGTACAGAGGAAATCATCAAAAAATCAGGCCGAAAATACGTTTTGTCTGAAATCGAAAATATAAAAACATACGATACAAGCACCAGATTAGAAGAAGATAGAATATTCACTGAAATTATAGACCCAATTATAAAAAATCTTCCGGACAATGTATACAAAATATGGCAATATGCCTTTACGGAAATGCTGAACAATGCCATTGACCACTCCAATGCCACAGAGATAACAATTTACACAATATGCAATTATTGCTCAACAAAAATAATGATAGACGACAATGGCATTGGTATCTTTGAAAAAATCAAGGAATTCTATGGCTATGAAACATTAGATGATGCAGTCAACGAATTATTTAAAGGAAAACTCACTACCGATTCAGAAAATCATTCCGGGGAAGGTATCTTCTTCACTTCCAGGATGATTGAACACTTTGGAGTATCATCAGACGGAAAACTTTTTACACACAATACCCATTACAATCTTATTCAGGACATATCCTCTGTCCCAGAACTCAATGTATGGAAAGATAGAAAGGGAACTACGGTGGCTATGATTATGCCAAATAACAGCAAGGTCGATATTAAGGAGGTGTTTGATATGTACTCAGATGTAGATAACGGCTTTATAAAAACACATATCCCCTTAAAAAGTATTTTTACAGACGGATACCCTGTGTCAAGATCACAGGCCAAAAGGCTTAGCGCCCGATTTGAAAGCTTCGAGGAAATCATATTAGACTTTGACGGCATTGATGATATAGGCCAGGGATTCGCACATGAGTTATTCGTGGTATTTAAAAGAAAACACCCTCATGTGAATCTTAATGTCACAAACGAAAACCAGGATGTGCGGAAAATGATCGCACACGTAAATGCCGGCAATTAGTGCCTGATTTACCAGATATGTAATCTGTATGCACAGAAATGCACGCCGCTGATCCATCTATTGAAACAGCCCCCAAGCCCAGGGTGGCTGTTATAATCATCAAACGGAGGAATTTCATCGGCCCCAAACAAAAAGAACCCTTTGATTCCATCCTGCCGGACTGCTGCCTGAGGCTGCAGGAAATATATGAGCAGACCTAGGAAGGAAGCGGCCAGAAATGGCTTATGGTCGACCTGGAAGACGTGGACGATATATACCGGGATGCATTCCATATTATAGAAATCCGGAAATCTTACAAATAACCCCATCAATACGGCTATAGATCAGAATCCCGGAAAATCAATCTCTTTATAAAGAGGCATTATTTGCCTCGTACCACTTCTGTGCATAAGTTAAAAATACCGTTGCCGCCGGATTCAGATTCTCCGTTTTCGGGCAGCCCACACCAAGAGTCCTCGTAAAATGTTCCGTAAACGGGCGGACACATATATCGAAAGGCGCACCTGTTAAGAGCAGTTTTGAGAGGATTGTGACTCCGAATCCGGTCTCTACCATCTTAAGCGCGGCAAAATCCTCATTTAATTCATATTTAACATTCGGCTCAATATTATAAAATTTAAACAGCTGCCCGGCCTCAAATTCCAGACCGTCCGATGTGGAAATATAGTTTATGCCGGCAATGCTTGAAAATGGTACAGACAGTTTTTCCGACAGCCTGTGTCCCCGGGGTGTCGCCAGGAGCAGTTCATCCGAACCAAGGGGTGAGAATTCAAGGTGAGGAGCCGCATATTCAGACGTAAAACAAAGATCCAGCCGATTATTTTCTATCAGGGCATTCAGCTCTCGAAACCCATATACATATATTTCAAACTGAATATTCGGATACTGAACAGAAAAGTCTTTCAGGATATCCGGCAGCCAGTGATATGCTATACTCTGAATCGTTCCGATCCGTATAAAGCCTGATTTCAGATTATTGAGCTTATCTGAGATATGGATAATCTGCTGCTCTGCATCACAGATTTTCTGCAGTTCACAGATAATATGTTCCGTATTCGGGAGCGGTTCGATCGTATTATGTGTTCTTTTAAATAAAGGCAGCCCTATCTTCTTTTCATAATTTCTGACAATCTGGCTTACGGCAGACTGGGTATAGTTAAACTTCTCTGCTGTAACGGAAAGACTGCAAGTACGATAGACATCAAGAATAATTTCATATTTTGACATTTCAGGACTCCTTTCTACTTTCAT
Organism: uncultured Dorea sp.; assembly: GCA_910578865.1. GTDB lineage: Bacteria > Bacillota > Clostridia > Lachnospirales > Lachnospiraceae > Dorea_D. The sequence goes on along the minus strand of CAJTRM010000023.1, from coordinate 2,020 downwards.
CCAAACATTTCATTCTCCGAGACTGATAAAATTATAACATGATTATCATATAATTCGATTACTATTATACCTGTTCTGCAAAAAGAATTTTTATGCAAGGCAAAAGAAATATTAAACTTGCCGCCAAAAAAGAAGGCCAAACCACTGCATTAATTTTTTTTGGCCTGGGCTTAAAGTTTGCTTTCTTGAAAATAAAATTTCCGGCCTTAAAATGAAATCAACAACAATATACTAATTTGCTATTACCAAACAGCAAAAATACTGGAAAGGAACTAAGGTACGGGAAATGGGAAAAGAATACTGGAACGGCGCCGAGGCGGCGCATCGGCGTGTAATGATGAAGGCAGCCGGATATTCTGATGAAGACATCCGCAAAAAACCACACATCGGAGTGCCAAACTCCTATATGGCAGGCTCGCCGGGAACGGCACACCTCCGTCAGGTGACAGAGGCTGTAAAGGAAGGCATATGGGCTGCCGGCGGGATCCCGGTAGAATTCGGAATTCCGGCAACATGCGGCAATGTAGCCAACGGCGCAGATGAAATGAAATATGAACAGGTCGGACGTGACATTGTAGCGATGTCTATAGAGTTCGTATCCAGAGTACACAACTTTGACGCCATCTGCTGCGTGGCAAGCTGCGACTTAATCATCGCCGGCTGTTATCTGGCAGCCTGCCGTCTGGAGATTCCTGCGATGGTAGTTACCGGGGGCTCTATGCAGGCAGGAAACTACTGCGGAAACACGGTTGTAGAAGCAGACCTGGATGCGGCCAGGTTCTCCGGCGCTTCTGAGGCGGAACTGATGGAAATGGAAGACAGCGTATGTCCGTCCTTCGGCGCCTGCCCGTCCATGGGAACGGCAAACACGATGCAGATGCTCGGCGAAGTCCTGAACCTTGTCATGCCGGGAACTTCCACCATTCCCGCATCTGACAATGCAAGACTCCGCGCTGCCCGCACAGCCGGAAAATACATGGTAGAGCTTGCAAAATCCGGAAGGACCCCAAAGGAACTCATTACAAAAGAAGTATTGGAAAACGCAATCATGTTTGATATGGCAGTTGCCGGCTCAACCAACGCAGTGCTTCACATTCTGGCATATGCATATGAACTCGGAATCGAACTGACCCTGGCAGATTTTGAAAAATATGCCAAGGAAATCTACTGTATCAATGCAGTCATTCCAAGCGGCCCATACACAGTTGTAGACTTCCACTATGCCGGCGGCGTTAAAAATATAATGAAAATGCTGGAAGGCAAGCTTCATACCGGGGCGCCGACCATGTACGGAAATACATGGAAAGATATTCTGGATACCGTAACTGCAAAGGAAAATAAAGTTATCCATTCTCTGGAAAATCCGGTTGCAAAGGAGCCCGGACTTAAGATCCTCAGAGGAAATATCTCCCCGGCAGGAGCCATTGTACGTCCGACAGCTGTATTTGAAGAGGTAAAATACATCAAAGGCGCCGCAAAAGTATTTGAAGGCGACCAGCCTGCTTATGAGGCAATTATGGCCGGAAAAATCGTCCCCGGAGATATTATCGTCATCCGCTATGAAGGATGCAAGGGCGCCCCGGGAATGAAGGAACTAATGCTCAGTATTGATGCCCTGATCGGTCTGGGGCTTGATAAGAGTGTCGGTCTTATCACAGACGCCAGATTCTCCGGATTTAATTACGGAGCCATTATCGGGCATGTTTCACCGGAGGCTTATGACGGAGGCGTGATTGCGCTTATAGAAAATGGAGATATCATTGAAATGGATATCACAAACGGATTTGTAAACCTGCTTGTATCTGACGAAGAGCTCTCTGTAAGAAGAGAAAAATGGGTATGCCCTCCGTTGAAACAGCAAAAAGGTGTGCTTAACATCTATGCACAGATGTGCCGTCCGGCAGAACAAGGCGGCGCGATGCAGCCATGGAATCTGGACGCAGCATACAGAATTTAGTCATACTACAAGCATTCCTATAGAGAATGAAATTTGAACTTTGAAAAAATAAAATCTCCCCGT
>CAJTRM010000022.1 GCA_910578865.1 uncultured Dorea sp. | reverse complement strand
ATGCTGCACTGGAAGCCCTCCTAAATGCATCCGATGGAACCCCGCGTGTCATCAACAATCTATGCAACAGTTGTCTTCTGATCGGAGACTCCAGGAAGAGTGACATGATCACAGCCGAAATCGTCATGCAGGCAATCAACAATAATGAGATTTAGCAGCAAAAGCAGGGCAGCCTGCTTTTGCTGCTTTTTCTCTGATCTCTTAATTTGGCTCAATCTTTATGACGATCAAATAGCTTGTCAATGTTGGTGCAGGCAATCTGCTAATACGTGGCACACAAAGCTAAAATCAGGCGCATCTAATCTGCATGGAGCTGGTGCATCTAATTTGCAGGACAACATTATGTGTGCCAGAACCGATTTTTACGCCCTCAATATCTCCACGCTTTATCTGGTTATAAACAGATTGTTCCGCTGATGTCAAATCTACCATTTCCCCATTATTTACAATGTTAAACTCACGGGAAAACGCACCGTCTATCAGATACCCCTCCGGCGGCGTTGTTTCCTCAAGCCTGTAATGACCGTAGGGGAGTGCGTCGGCGGCAGTTGCGGCGATACCGTCAATCCCTGTATGGATTGTCTTTACCACTTCATTCTTCTGATATAACTTCCCGTCAACCAGCACGGGATTGACATTCAGGGAAGTGATGGCAAAGGCTGTATCTCTGAAAGTTGCGCCGCCCTGTGGTTTCGTTTCTTTTGTTTCAAGGTCTCGTTTCTGGATTTTCACGCCGCCACGGATAACCTTGTCCGATATGGAATAACGGTTGCCGCCGCTTAGTGTTGCAAGCTCTCCATTCTCTGTTATCTGTGCCGCATATACGCCTGTTACCCGTTCAGAAGTACCATTTACCTGCAAATATGCACCGTCCAGCAGATAGCCTTTCGGAGCAGCTTTTTCTTCTACCGTGATTGTGCCAAGCGGCAGACAGATAGCTCCATTTTGCGAATAAAAACTGTCGCCGGAAACCTTGTAGGAATCCGCTAACCGTGTGATATAGTGGGTTGTGCCGTCGCTGCCTTTCTCTGCTTTTGTCCGTGTCGTCCATGAGCGTGCCGGTGTTGATGGAAGATTGTCTCTGGTGTAATATCCATCGTAATATTTCCAGACAAACTCTGCGCCCTCTAAGGCAGCGTTACCTTGTGGCGTACCTTTTGCAGTATCCATATCCAGTTTGAAAAGCTCAATCTGTGTGTTTGTAACTTTTGGCGTATCACTGACCTTTAAGGTAGTAGTCTCACCAGCTTTAACCGTAAGGGTATGGACGGTCTTATCAAGCTGGAATCCCTTTGGAGCTTTTGTCTCTTTCACGTAGTATGTTCCGGCTCGTAGTTCCACTGTATTTGTATTGCCGTTTCCGTTTGTCGTGAGAGTTGCGACAGTCTTTGTACAGCCTTTGTCAGAATATACCCCATAGGTCGCACCAGAGAGAGAATAACAGTCATTTCCGCTGGTGATACCTGTATTCGTGGAGCTTTTCTGTAAATTCCCGTTTCCTACCGCTAAATTCGCCCAGAACTGCCCTAAGTCCTGCCCCTCGCCAGTGTAGATATAGCCGCCGCAATCATAACGGTTTTTGTTTTCTTTGGCAAAAGTTTTTGCATTGGCATAGAGTTCATTCTGCTCACTTTTGGGGATTTCATTATAGGCAACATGCGTATTTTTATATCCCCAGCCTAAATGAACGCTTAACCTGCGCCATACGGTACACTGTTGGAACAGGTAAGCCTGTTCAGCGGAATAATTTTTCGTATGTTTCTTGACGTATTCCAGATTGAGAGCTACGTCATTAATCTGCGCTTCGCTCAACCGTTCCGTGGCGTTCTTGCGTATTTTATTTCCAGATTGGAACGCCACGCCCAGTTGGATACAATAAGCCGTCTTTCCGTCAGCTTTCAACCACCCCTCTTCAAAAGTGGATTCCTTTGAGCCACCGTCTGTCACTTTGACAACCGTACCTGCGTGACCGTCTGAATGAGTGTAGACGGAATCAGCGGCATGTGTCTGTGTGACAGGCAAGGTTGTAAATACGGTCACTATAGCAAGAATCGCTGTCAGTAACCGTTTCAAGATTTTTTCCATAATGTTATGATTCTCCTTTCGTTTTAGGTAAAAAAATAGACGCTCATTTCTGAACGTCTGAAAATAGAAAAGGAACGCTGACTCTGCGTTCCAATCCATTCGTTATGATATTTTTTATTAAAGCACTATCTGAAAAGAATAGCAGATTTCTCCAAATACCATTCTCTGACACCAATTTTGACACCAAATTTTTTGAAAAATACAAATAATAATAAAACGAGATAAAATCGTAAAATCCGTATAACGCCTGTAAATAGGCGCTTACGACACTTTATGAAATTAGATAAAATCCACGCCATAATAACAAGCATTGAGTGCTAATTTTTTGTGAAAAATTTGTGAACGCTACGAGCCATGCACATTTACGTGAAAAGCCCTCTTTATCAAGCTTGCTTGATAAAGAGGGCTTTTTCATGGAAATGTATAGGGCGACAGCCCTACAGCGAGGGAATTCTTTCCCGAGCTGTGCATGGCGTAACATTCTCTTTCGCACTCGATTTTCTTGATTTGACCACATTTTTACGACAAATCTTTGGAAAAATATATTCGTCTGATTTTCTTACCACATTTTACGACAACGGCTTCTGTTTTATACCACAGCAGGTACGGTTTCTGGCAGGTTCATTTTAGACATCTCGTTCTCCACATGAGACTTCTCTGCAATATGATTGTAGACATTCATTGTGATCTGTGCATCTGAATGTTCTTCGCTCCGCTACGGTCGGTGCTAAACGGATCTCCACCGGACATCCAGCACCCCCATCACATACTGCATAACTTTGGGATTGACATTGTTCTCACCCAGTCTGGTACATCCCGTATGACGAAGGGTATGCGATGAACTAGGAGGCATCAGGTTCAGCTCTCTCTGTTTACGGAACGCAGCATATACCATCTGTGTCATAGGAATGTCTCTGATTCCTGCATCCGTTTTAGTTTCTGAATCATGGAAACAATATCCTTCATCACCTTCATAATACACAAGCTGTCCACCTACATGAATCTCCAGATTCTTCATATCCACATCTGATCAGGTTAAGCCGATGGTCTCACTCACTCTCAGGCAAGCCCCAAACATAACCTGCATCATTGGAAGATGAGGCTTATACACATTACTCTGTTCCACAAACTTCAGAAGTTTTTCCTGCTGTTCCAGTGTCAGTGCTTCTTTCTCCTTTGCCGGAGCCCCATAATCTCCTAGTGTTCCAGTTACCGGATTCTTACGGATAATCCCATCTTCTACTGCCAGTTCAAAACTGGGATTCAATAAGCCATAAAGATCTTTGATCGTACTGTGTGCCAGTCCTTCATCTGACAATGTGGAAAAGAACGTCCTTACGTGAGATGTCTTAAAATCCACAACATGAATGTTTCCCAAAGTATTTCGTATCCGGTAGTCCCACATACGGATATAATTCTTTTTCATTTCTCTTTCCTTTTCAAACCAGCCCTGCCTTGTGGCAGAAGCTCCGACTCGTAACAACTAAATTGACACAATCAGCTTAATCTGCGAATCAGTTTCAGGATTCTGTCTGCACAAAGACGGATTTCCTTTTCTGTAAGTTTTCCTTCTTTATACGCATCACGAATGTTTTTATCATCATCCGGATTCCCCGGCATAATAATATCATTTCCTGCTGCCACACAAACCCACGGAATGCTTCCATCCTCCGGTACTGTTGTATTCCAGTCAGACATTATAACTCCGTCAAATCCCCACTCTTCACGTGCAATCCTTGTACAAAGGTCCTTGCTGTTTGCTGCATGCACACCATTGATCAGATTATAGGAAGACATGATCGCAGTTGGTGCACCCTCTTTCACGGCAATTTCAAAACCTCTGAGATAAATTTCTCTCAATGTCCTTTCTGATACGTGTGCATCAACCCCCATTCTGTTATCTTCCTGATTATTGCATGCAAAATGCTTGATTGTAACACCACATCCCCGTCTGCTCTGAACTCCTCTGGTCACCGCTGCTGCCAGTGTGCCTGCAAGAAATGGATCTTCTGAATAATATTCAAAGTTTCTTCCACACAGCGGATTTCTGTGAATATTCAATCCCGGTGCAAGCCAGAGATTAATATGAAATTCTTCCATCTCTGCCGCAACCTTCCGTCCAAACTGTTCCATCAGTTTTTTGTTCCAGGACTGTGCAAGTGCTGTTCCTACCGGAAATGCAGTACAATACTGATAGTAACGTTCTGCGCCCTCATGGTCTTTTTTTCCAACAAGATAACCATTTTCAAGTGAACCAAGCACACCTGTTCCATAAACTGTGTCTTTCTCACGGTCTACTTCATAAGTTTGCTGCAGGCGGATTCCGGCCGGTCCGTCTGCCATGATCAAAGATGGGATTCCGTATTGATCAAGCAGTGCTTCACTCGTCTCTCCTGCTGTTCCCGGCACTTTAATTCCAGATGCTCCAAGTGTACTTCTGATTTCAGACATATTTCCATACAGAAGTGAAATCAAATCTTCTACAGGAATCTCCGTTTCTTCTGGAAATCTGCATACTTTCTTTTCTTCTGCCTCTGGTTCAAATGATACGTTCGGAAGTTCCTCAAGCAGTGCTGTCCATTCTTCTGCGCGTCTGCATAATTCTTCTGCACAGTCTTTGATTTCAACGACTTCACTATGATCTTCCAGTTTCTTTGTTTTCTCCATCATTACATCAGCAGATACCTTTACCCCCGCTGAAAGTTTTGCCTCTGACAAGCTGTTTCCAATCCATATTCCATAAGCACCTGCCTGGATTCTCCACTCCTGCTGCTCTTCCAAAAAGCTTGCGAACGCCTTTGCAGGAAGAACAATATTCAGCATCTCTTTCTCTCCCGGTTTCAGTTCTTCTGTCTTTTCATATCCGACCAGACGACGGAATTCTTTTCTGCTTCCATCCTGAGGAAGAGAAGCATAAATCTGCACAACTTCTTTTCCGCTGTATGTTGTTCCTGTGTTTTCTACCTCAACAGTTACTGTCACACCTTTCGAAGCAGTATTTATACCGCAAAGTCGAATGTCAAATTCTGTATAAGACAGACCATAACCAAATGAAAATAATGGTTCAATTCCAAAGCTGTCAAAATAGCGGTATCCAACATAGATTCCTTCCGCATATTCTTCCGTCTCAAGATTTCCGTTCAAATAGCTGAACTCCTCTGCTACCGGACAATCATCGTAGCGTTTTGTCCATGTTGTTGTCAGCTTTCCACTCGGTGTCACTTCTCCAAACAATACATTCGCAACTGCATTTCCTCCTTCCTGTCCAAGCTGGGAAATATTCAGGATCGCACATATATTTTCTGTTCCAGCCAACAGGTCTGCAAGTTCTACCGATCCACCTGCATTAATGATCAATACAGTTGGGATTTTCTGCTCATTCAGGAAATACAGATCTTTTTCTTCCTGGTCACTCAGATAATAATCCCCTTTTCTTTTTCTTCTGTCCTTTCCCTCGCCGGAAATACGGCTTACAATATAAACTGCGGCGTCTGCATCCTTGATGTCTTCATTTGTCACCGCACGGCCATCCGGCATGGCAAATGGATTGGCAGCATAGGCATCAAATGGATTGTCTACATGTTTTGCAGCTTCTAAGATCTGCTCCTTCCACTCTGTTCTCGCCTGCTCATAGCGGTTGTGATAATCTTTCAGCCACTCCTCGCTTACAATATCAGCGTTTTTTTCTTTCATTCCGGCATATATAGATACACTTTCTCTGTTATTTACATCTCCGGAACCAGTACCACCTTTGATCGTCTTCTCTGCCCCAATTCCCAAAAGTGCAATCTTTGTATCCTTTTTTAATGGAAGAAGTCCTTCATTTTTCAACAGGACAATTCCTTCTTCTGCTGCCTCACGCGCAAACACTGCATGATCTATTTCACGCTGGCAAACTTCTGTACTTCTTGTTCCACTATGTTTCAAATTTGTTTCCATTTACACATCTCCTTAAATAAACCAACTGTAAGAAAAAAGCTGCCCACTAAATGACAGCTTTCCTCCAACAACTTAATTCTTATTATTCTTTTACTCCACCAAGAGTAACTCCTGCAATAATATATTTAGACAACATCAGGTATATAATAATAATCGGCACGATTGCTACTGTGATCATCATATAGATTTTACCCATATCAAAGTTCATATAGTCTGCTCCACGAAGTGTTGCGATCAGGATCGGGACTGTCATCTTATTCTTTGACTGAATGATCAAAGCCGGAACGAAGTAATTGTTCCAGGAACCAATGAAAGTAAAGATTGCCTGAACTGCAATTGCCGGCTTCATGATTGGAAGAACAATGTGGTTAAATGTCCTAAATTCTCCGGATCCGTCTATTCTTGCCGCTTCTACAAGAGAAATCGGAAGGGAAGACTGCAGATAACTGTACATGAAATAAAATACAGCCGGTGATGCAATTGATGGAATGATCAATGGAAGCAGAGAATCATACATTCCCATGTTCGTAACCAATTTCAGGAATCCCATTGCTGTAACCTGTGTAGGCATAACAAGGATTGCCATAATAAATGTAAATGCCACTTTTTTCGCTTTAAAATCATAAGCATAAAGTCCATATGCTGTCAAAGCTGAAAAATAGGTACATAATGCTGCTGAACACCCTGATACGATCAAACTGTTCAAAATACCACGGAACATCGGGAAACTTCCGTCATTCGCTACATTTTTTAGATTTGTAAAGAAATATTTCCCCGGCAGTGCTGAGAATCCCTTCTGCAGATCTGCATGGGAACGCGTTGCATTTATAATCAATACATAGAAGAAAAACAGACACATAAAAGATAACAGAATCAATACGGTATGTGCCAGTATGCTACGTCCACGACTTGACTTTGTTTTTGATTTCATTATCTCTTTCTCCTTTCTGCTTTTGCTCTTTTCTTAGCTGCTTTCTTAGAACCATCCGGATCGTTATCATTTGTCATACGATATACAAAGAAACAGAGGATTGCACTTACGACAAACAGATATACAGAAAGTGCACCGGCCATTCCATAGTTTTTGCTCTTCAGATGACTGTTCAGGAACATGATCAGAGTCATGGATGTTCTGTTCGGGTTACCCTGTCCATTTGTCAGGATCTGAGGAACATCGAACATCTGAAGTCCGCCAATAATGGATGTGATCAATGTATATGCCAGAATTGGACGGATCAAAGGCAGTGTAATATAGAAGAATCTCTGGATACTGTTACATCCATCCAGGTCAGATGCCTCGAAGACGTCCTGACTGATTCCCATGATTGCTGCCATCAACATAATAGTTGTATTTCCAAACCACATCAGGAAGTTCATAAATCCGATCAACGATCTTGTTCCAAATACAGTTCCAAGGAAATCGATCGGTTTTTTCAGGATTCCGATTGACATCAGAATTGAGTTAATCGGTCCATTTGTTGAGAACATTGTAAAGAATAACAATGCAAATGCAGATGCCATAATCAGGTTTGGAAGATAAATGACAACTTTGAAAAACTGCTGCCCTCTAATCTTTAATCGGACATCAGTGAACCACGCTGCAAGTACCAGCGCGATCACAATCTGAGGTATAAATCCAATCACCCACAGAATTAAAGTATTCGCTCCATATTTCAGCATATCTGAATGAAGAAGACTCACATAGTTCGCCATTCCTATAAAATTCGGTCCAACCTCTTTAATTCCTGATCGGTAATATTCAAAGAAACTATACCTTACTGTATCGATCAACGGTATCAATGAGAAAATAATGTATGTTACGAAAAAAGGAAGAATAAATATATATCCCCATTTTCCATAATCAATACTTTTTTTCTTTTTCTTCATAATGGTTCTTCCTTTCCACAATATCTTCTAACAGAACAGAGGCTCTGCTGTCACAGAGCTCCCTGCGTTAGTAGCTGTTCATTCCAGACATTATTCTGGCCAAACAACCTCTGTAATGTCAGGATAACGTTCTTTAATTGCTGTTTCAAAGTTTGATTTTGCTTTCTCAAAGTCAACTTTGCCCTGGAAGTAATCGCTGAATGAGTTCTGGATCAACTCCACACATCCCTGATCGTAAGCGGAAAGTGGTGCGATCTTGATGTTTTCAGCAACTGGTGCAAAGTACTGGAATGGGTTCTGTCCGCCAAGGAATTCTGAACCATATGTAGCATCATCGTTTGCTGCTTCCTGCATACCGGATTTTGTATTTGTAAAGTCTGAGTAATCCTGGGAGATCTTTAACAGATTATCTTTTTTTGCTGTCATAGCAAGGATAATGTCTTTTGCATGTTCCGGATTATCTGTACCTGTTGCAACATGGATGTAAGATCCTCCCCAGTTGTATTCCTGCGGTGGGTTTGTTACTGCCCATACGCCGTCTTCTCCATCCCAGTTCGGTTTCAGTGTGAAATCAATACCCCATGCCGGGAAGAGGAATGCAAATACTTTGGACTGACTTCCCATTGCTTTGTTCCAGTCATCATTCCACTGACCTTTTACTGTCGGGTTTAAGTAACCTGCATCCAGCCATTCTTTTGAATCATTAATCCACTGCATGATCATTGGATCAACTGTAACCTTTGTGTCTCCATCTTTTACCCATGAATCAGAAATGTTGTTTCCATAGAGACGGAATGTATCAGCATAAGAAGCAAATGCATAATATCCTTTCTGCTTCAGTTCTTCTGCTGTCTGTTTCATAGTAGCCCAGTCTTTTACTTTTTCACCTACAGCAGTCGGATCGTCTGTTCCGAATACCTCTTTTGCAATATCACGACGGTAAACCATTGTTCCCGGGCAGCACTGCCACGTAGATCCTCTCTGAACTCCGTCTGCATCAGATGCTGTTGTTCGTGTGAAGTCGTACTGATCTGCAAGATCTTTATCCGGATCAATTCCAAGATCCTTCAGTGGCATTGCAGCGTCTGCTTCAGCATCTGTATATTTGTATACATAGTCTGTCTCTGACAGGAAGATATCTACTTTATCATCTGTATTAGCATCTGCCTGTTTCATAAGTGCCTCATCAAGTTTCTGCTGATAAACACCATCCTGATTTGGATTGATGATCCAGTGGATCTCTGTTCCATCTTTCAATGTTGTAACAGTTCCATCTTTGGATGTTGACTCAACTTCAGGATATACAGCTTCCAGTCTCTCACGGAACTCATCATTCCAAGAATAAATGTTAATTACCTTTCCTTCTTCTGTACTGGCCTCTCCGCCATTTCCCCCTTTGCTTCCACATCCGGCAAGTGATCCAACAGCAACTACTGTTGCCATAAGAATCGCAACAACTCTCTTTTTCATTTATAAATCCTCCTTTATCTAAGCACTCTGCTATGCTTTTCTTGTTGTTGAACTAAATATACCATCTTTTTTCCTCCGATTATATTATTTATCTTAACAAAATGTCAAATTCGTGTCATAATATAAAAAAGGAGGTTTTTTATGGCTTTATCTAATGAATGGTACAATGCAGAACTCGAAAACAGCGAATTAGAAACGCTTCACAGATCACCAACTGTAGAATATTCTTTCTATAATGCTGTACGCTCCGGCAACATGGAAGCAGTCATTAAAAACTGTTCCGAAGATGAATTTATTCGCCTGGAAGGAACGGGCGTTCTGTCCCGTAATGCGCTTACTAATATAAAATACCACTTTGTTGTCACTGCTGCAATGTTGACCCGTTATTGTATCGACGGTGGGCTCGAACCAGAGCAGGCTTACAGGCTCAGCGACTTCTATATTCTGAAGATGGATCCCTGCACAACGATCCGTCAGGTTGCAGATCTTCACCATGAGATGGCAAAGGATTTTACAGGTAAGATGATTCTTCAGAAAAAGAGTTCCATTTTATCAAAACCCGTTATGCAATGTGTTGATTATATTTACAGTCACATCAAAGAAAGAATCACGATTCAGGTTCTTGCTGACCACACCGAACTTTCCACGAATTATCTTTCACGCATTTTCAAGCAGAATCTGGGAGTCTCTGTCAGCGATTATATCCGTGAGCAGAAGATAGAAAAAGCAACTCATCTGCTGCGATACTCAGATAAATCAATTGTAGATATCGCAAATTATCTTGCTTTTTCTTCACAGAGTCACTTCATCCAGACATTCGAGAGCTTTACCGGGCTCACCCCAAAGAAGTACCGGGACAAATACTATAAAAGCATGTGGTAACATCAGATTTCTTCTCAGAAGAATTCTCAGATTTTCCCACAAAAAATACTGTCAGAAAGCAATTCTCTTTCTGACAGTATTTTTATCTTTTTTTAATCTGTCGATTATACTAATTCAATTTCAATCTTATGTGTCTCTTTCACTGAAAGCATCTGAATCTCTCTCTTTGAAAGTATTGTACACCTTTCAGCTGTTATTTCTAATGCTTTTCCATCGCAGGTTGCTTTCCGGATCTTCAACTGATTAAATTCTTTCTTTTCTTTATTATAGAATATAATCTCAAAGTTCCTTCCGGCAAATGTCATCTTAAGTACTGCTTTTCCATCCTGATTATACTGTTCCGGCATAAGTGCAGGTGCGATCTTCAAGTCACCGCAATCTCCTTTCACCCCAAACACTTCTGTGATCATGGTAAGCATATACCAGCTTGCAGCGCCTGTCAGATATGCATAGAGGCCTCTTCCCTGATTATCAAAATATTCCGGAAGTCCAGGATACATCTTACTGTTATCAAATTCCATTGCTGCATCTAAAAGTGCCTGAAGTACTTTATTTCCTTCTTTTGCAAATCCTCTCTGGTACAATGCATTTGAGTACATAACAGCCATGTGTGAGAACACTGCTCCATTCTCTTTCTCGCCATAAGCAAATCCAAACATTCTTCCAAGATCAAATTTTTCCTCATGGAAGTTTGTGTTCAAACGGTATCCGCCGGCTTTCTGATCATAAAGATACTTGTCTGCACTCCTGCAGATAGATTCCACCTGATCTTCTGTTGCCGTTCCACTCATAATGGCAAATACTTGTCCGGTCAGCATCATTCTCACGCTTTCATCCATAACGCCTTCTACTTTTCTGCCATGGTTATCATAATAGCCATTGAACCAGCCATCTTCTCCATCCTTCACCCATTCGTTGGCACGGATGTTTTTCATCATCCAGTCTGCTTTTCCCTCAAGATTAGCAGCAAGTTGATCCAGTCTTACAACAATTGTGTCTCCACTGATATTATGTTCACATTTCTTTGCGTATCCTGCAAGGAGTGCCTGCTTACGTGCTGCATCTTCATACAGTTCCACGCTTCCTGCAAGAAGATCTTCCATCTCATGTGCAATTTCAATCTTGCTGCTTCCACTGATTTCTTCCAACTGACGGAGTGTTTTTGCAATATTTCTCAAATTTCCGGCATAAGCACAGGTAAATGCAACACTTTCACCCTTCTCCCATGCCATGTCCAGTGCATCATTCCAGTCGGCACCATGAAGACGCATTTCATTATGCTCTCCTACATCATAGAACACACACAGATTCTGTAAAAGAATATGCTCCAAAACTGTTCCGAAATAAATGTGGTCTCTTTCTGTTTTCTGCTTCTGTCCATATTCGCTGTTCCAAAACTTATCATGTGCAGTACCTCTCATAGACTGCAAATCTTTAAAATACGGAACCTTTTCAAACAGAACCTCCATATCTCCTGTCTGATCCAGATACAGACGAGTCGTTACAAATGGCCAGAATGCATGATCCATCCAGACACGTGTAATATTGTTTCTGTCTGCAATAAACTCACCCTGCTTATTTCCGATGATTGTCGCATTTGTTCCATCAATTCTTACTCCGCCATAATTATCCACGATCATCTGACGGACGTTTGAGGGATTCATAATCAGAAGTGCAAGGCAATCCTGCCAGAGATCTCTCCAGCCTCTTCCTCCTTTTCCATAATCGTGATATGGAAGGAAGGAACATCCATAAATTCTTCTTAAAATTGGCTGGAAGCAAATCCACTTCAGATAATTGTCTGTAGCTTCATCACCGGTTTCAAACTCTACATTTACTTTTTCTGTCCAATACTTTTTCACTTTGGCAAGCTCGTTTTCCGCTTGCTCCTTCGTACCAAATAAAGTACAGATTTTTGAAATGGAAGCCTTTTCTCCCGTTGCTCCGGCAAGAACAACATACTCTATTGATTCATTTGCTTTTAATTTTCTGCGTTCAAACCTGAATGCCCCAACAGCCTCTTTCCCCTCCAGATGGCAGCCTGCGGTACATCCCGTTTTTTCTACACGTACTGCTTCCGGAATCAGGAAAGAACCTCCCTCTCCAATAAAGCTTTCAACAGTCGGATAAAACTCCTTCGGGGCATTTCCTTCTGCTGTAAAACCATATACAAAATAAGTCGTATCATTTTTCTGATGTCCACGCTCATCAAAGGATAATACCGGTGTAACTTCTACGCCACATTCTTTCGTGTCGATTCTGTGAAGAAGTGATGTAACATGTCTGTGGTCGCGGATATTATCTGCGCTTCTTCCATAAACCGGAATGGCAACGATCGGTGTTACTTCCTGTTCTTCTTCCGAAAGATTTGTAATCTTGATCAGCTGGATCTCTGTTGTGCCATCAATAGAAACAAAGGATGTGATTTCTGACTGAAGATCATATTTTTTTGAAGTTCTTGTCAACTTCTGCCACATCATTCCTGCTTCCAGAGTGCTTTCATCCTGTCTGTCTGTATATTTATCAAATTCCTGCTCCGCTGAAACTCCACATGCTGACCAGTAGCCTTTTCCTTCTACCCGACACCAGAAATTTCTGGTGCCACGGTTATTGTGAAGGTTTTCAATGCTGACAGGTTCGAGAAGGAAATGATTCTGGTCCGTTTTACTATCTCCCCCCAAAGTTGGTGTAATACTGGATTTCAGACCTTCTTCTCCTGCCAGTGGTAAGTAAAGTCCACTATAATTTTCCGGATTTGTAATCGTAAATGTTCCGTTTTTATCTGTAAAATTGATTTTTCTCATGTCCAGTCCCTCGTCATTTCATTAAGAAAGGAATAATTCTACCTCTGTTGTCTTTGTTAACTTCTCCTGTGGAATATAATTATCTTTCATTTGTTCTCCATTTACGAAAAGTTTTTCACATCCTGACTCTGCATGCCCCGGATTTTTCACAACGATATGTAAATGTGAACCTCTGAAATCTTTTTCGATTTCAAATTCCTCCCACTCTTTCGGTACTGACGGAGCAATCTTCAGTCCATAGAAGTCTGGCCGCATTCCGAGAATTCCTTCTACACATCCCACCATAACCGTAGATGCTGTTCCTGTCAGCCAGTGTACATGAGAACGGCCGAAGTTCGGGCTGTGTTTTCCTTCTGTAAACTGTCCATAGCAGTATGGTTCAAGTCTTCTGATCTCTGCACGATTATTCTGTGCAGCCGGTGCATTTTCAATAAAATAGTTAAATGCTCTCTCTCCGTGTCCACGAAGCGCCTCTGCAAGAATGATCCATCCCTGAGACTGTGAGAAAATTCCTGCATTTTCCTTTGTTCCGGCATTGTAGATCACAGCCAGTGCACCGTCAAATGCATGTGCATGATACGGAGGATCCATCAGGATTGCACCATATTCTGTATTCAGTTTGTCATATACATTCTGAAGTGCAAGATCTGCCTGCGCTTCATTTGCAAGCCCACTGATCACAGACCAGCTCTGTGGGTTCAGCCACATATTTGCCTCCGGATCTGTGCGCTGTCCGATCACTTCACCATCCTCTGTGAAGCCACGGATAAAGCGGTCTTCGTTCCAACAGAGATCCTGGATCAGTTTTTCCAGCTTCTTCTGACTTTCCTCCAGATAATTCAGATATTCTGTGTCTTTCTTATACTCAGCAAATTCCTTCAAAATTGTCATTGCATAGTAGAACTGTAATGCAACGAAGGTTGACTCTCCATCTTTTCCGAGTCTTAAGCAGTCATTCCAGTCAGCATAAAGGCCTGCCGGCATACCATGCTTTCCAAGATGATTCATGGAGAAATCTACTGCACGTTTCAAATGCTCGTACACGGTACCTTCTTCTTTATTTGCAAACGGAATCACTTCATCGATAAATTCCAGATTTCCCGTCTCGGAAATGTATTTGTATACTGTCGGGAACAGCCACAGCGCATCATCTGCACGATAAGCCGGGTGTCCTGTCTCCTGCACATAAGAAGCATCATCCGGTGTATCCTCATGTCCCGGATTGTGTGTGAATTTTACAAGTGGAAGCCCTCCACCATTATTTACTTGTGCAGAAAGCATGAAGCGGATCTTCTCTACTGCCATCTCCGGTGCCAGATGGATCACACCCTGGATATCCTGTACTGTGTCACGATAACCGTATCCATTTCTCAGTCCACAATATGTAAAGGATGCAGCACGTGACCAGATAAATGTCATAAAGCAGTTATATGCATTCCATGTATTGATCATTATATTAAATTCTTCGCTTGGTGTCTTCACCTGGAAATGGGACAGATGTCCATGCCAGTACTGGATTAATTCTTCCAGTTCATTTCGGCAGATTGTTTCACAATCCTCATAACGAGACACGATTGTTTCTGCATCAACATCTTCTTTCATACCAACAAGAAATGCTATTTCTTTTGTCTCTCCCGGATATAAAGTCAGGATTGTAGCTAATGCTCCACATCCATTTTCATTATAATTTCCTTCACAATTTAAAATACCATCTTCCACTCCGACCGGATTGTTGTATCCATGATATCTTCCAAGGAAACCTTCCCTGCTTCCACACCAGGAATCAACCTTTGCACCTGCAAGTCCGAAGAAACGGTCAACAACGATCTTGTCATCCACATCTTTTCCATCTTCCAGCTGATCCAGATTGGCATGGATCATCTGCCGCACACGGTTTCCACGGAACACTGTTCTTGTAATGAACTGAGAGTACTGAAGATTTACCTGATCCTGCTCGTAATTGCTGTTGTTTGTAAATTCTGCATAGCCTGTTACATTGATCTTGCGCATGCGATCCGAGGTATTTGTCACTGCAAGATTCCACACTTCATAAGACTGTTCCAGCGGAACATAGTATCTTACTTCTGAATGGATCTCGCTATAATCAGCCATCATCTTTGTGTATGCTGTACCATGATGACATTCGCTCTTATAAGAATTCAGATCTTTTCCTACCGGCTGCCAGGAAGCTGACCAATAATCTTCACTCTCCTGATCTCTTAAGTAGATATATCTTCCCGGCTGGTCAAACTGATTGAAGATATATCTTAAAATTCTTCCGTTCGCTCCTGATTTTGCAAAGCTATATCCACCTGCATTATTAGAAATAATTGCTCCATATTCTGGAGATCCAAGATAGTTCACCCAAGGTGCCGGTGTATCCGGTCTTGTGATCACATATTCTTTTTTCGATTCGTCAAAAAAACCATATTTCATACTTCACATTCTCCTATCACACTTATTATAAACAAATTGCAGCCATTCCTACTATCTGCAATTCTATCTTTACTGTGATAAAAGAATATCAAATCAGAACACATTAATATACAAAATAAGAACTCAAAATATCAAATTCGTGACATGACAAAAAGGGATTTACCATATCTGGTTTTCCTATTTTCTGATGTCCGGAGATAGAAATTTCCTATGACCTGATTGTCCCAAATTGGACTATCCGCTCTTAGGCACTTCTCTTCTCCACTTAATCATTTTCTTCTCCTAATGGAACTTCCCAGATAATATATTCGGTATCTCCATAAAAGCCATATTCATTACGCAATCTATGACGTTCCACATATCCATGATGCTCTAATTCCTTAATTGCAGAACGAACAGAATCAATCCCATCTCTGCTCAATGTTGCCAGTCCTTGCATATTGTAATTCCAGTCATCTGGAAAACTTAACATCAGCGATAATAGACCTTTCGCTTTCAATGTCAAATTCTTATTCTTGAAATGATGATTACTCATTACCGTAAAATTCTTAGTTCTCTCTACACGAAAAATCTGTGCCATGCTCCCATCCTCCAGTTCAAAAGAAAAAGCGTAAGTAATATCTCTATCACTCACGCCTTCTCTAAACATTTTATTCTTTTTTCAATAAATTTTTAATCTGTCCAATTACCTGTTCAATCCTCAGTTACAAACTTCAACTTTGTTAAACATAGATCAGTTCCTTTAAAATAATCTCTTCCGCAATCGCTTTGTGTTGATTAGCAGCTCTTATCCATGCCATCTGATCTGCTTTTTTATCCGGCAGTGGTTCTTTTTCTTCCAACTGCTTCAGGATCACTTCTTCCCGTTCTCTGGCTGCCTTATCTACTTCCAGAAGATGCTCTCCAATGGTGTCCTGCAGAAGCATCACCTGATAAGTTGCATTTCGATGGTTCTTCAGATAATCTCTGCGAAGAAAACCATACTTGCCAAGTTGCTCCATCTGCTCACCGGATTTATAGGTGAGCTTCGGGATCAGATATCCATTTACATTTGTATACGTTATATAAATAGGACATTCGCAATCCGCTTTCGCTACTTGCTCATGAACGCAGCTGCTTCGCAGTCTGCGCTCATTTTATTAGCACTCTCCATTTCTCATCATTTTTTGACCACAAATTTACGACATTTACAACAAATCTGATACTGCTTTACAATACCAGACAAAATGACTGATGCCCCAGAAAGCCTGTAAAATAGCCACTTTCGGGATACACAAGACAGGACAAAAATCGACTTCCATTATCAAGTATTGAGTGCTAATTATTTCAGATAATTTTTTCCCGAAAAATGAATTTTTACGCCCTTTCAGCTTGTATTTCACACCTTTCCTCATTATAAGAGCCGCTCTGACTATCTGCAATCTTCAGATGGTCAGAGCGGCCTCACATTTGTTTTCCAATCTCTTTTCCTATTTTTTCTTCTTTCTATCCCACCAGGTACCTGTTAATGAACAACTTCCACCCATCACTATAAAAAGTATCATCACAATCCAAAATTCCATACTTGTTCCTCCTTTTAATTAAATAAATGCCGGCAAATAAAAATTACAATTATATTTACAATAAGTGCGATTGCGCCTGCTAAAAATGCAAATATAATTTTTTGATAGTTTCTTTTTCCTATTTCCTGCTGCGTTTCATCATAAGTTAATGGTTTTCCATCTATAAACGCCAGAATTTCTTTGTACGTTTGAATATTATGATTCTTTTTTAATCTTTCAATCTTACTTGTTGTATATAATGTTACAGCAAGCAGGCACAGCCAAATGACAATTCCAATGTCCCCGTCAATACTGGCTAAAGGATAAGCGCTTATAGCTATAATTATCAGTTCAGCCAGGAAAATGAAACTCATCACATTAAACTTTTTAATTGTTTCTTTTTCGACAATATCTCTCATCTCCTTCACATCTTCTTTTATAAAACTATCTAAAGATACATTGAAGATATTGGATAGCATTATTAAACTTTTAACATCAGGACAACTTTTATTTGTTTCCCAGTTTGAGATTGTCTGTCTGGAAACAAATATTTTAAGAGCCAGTTCTTCTTGAGAAATCTTTTGTTGTTCTCTGAATTTTTTGATTCGTAATCCAATATTCATCTTGAATCTTCTCCTTTATTGTATATGAATATATTCTATTTGTCTGTCAAAAGTCTTTGACATTGCCTTTTTACTTCCCCAAATCACGATAAGATCTTAAAAACAGGTCTGATAAATCATTTTTAACATAAAACTCCCCACCACCAGCTGACTGATGAGAGGGAGTTTCTCTAACCGAAATATTTTTATTTACTTAATGCTTCCTCCTGCAATTGATCGAATTTCGCCATACATTCATCTACGGTAGCACCGCCCAGCAGATCCCGCACGATCAGGCAGGTATTCCCCCACTGCTCTACCTTCATTCCCGCATTTGAGCCAATGACATAGACATTTTCCTCAATTCTGTCGTTCAGCGGCTTCAGCGCCGGTACGCAATCCACCTTCACATTTTTGGACGGAGAGATGACCTTATTAGTATCTGCATAGACCTGAAGAGCCTCATCAGAAATCAGGACATCCAGCGTACGCATGGCATCCTCCGCGTGCTCTGCATTTGCCCCGATACCAAAACCTGTCATCGGCATCACCGGCATCTGGCCGCGGCTGCTCGGGAATCCGATGACCAGCATATTAAAATTCGTCTTTCCATACGCCGTCTCGGAATTTGCTGCTCCCCAGTACGCCATTACAATAGGTGTCTTCTGTGCCAGAAAATCTTCTCCTTCCCCTTCAATAGCCTCACTGACAAGAGCCTTTTCTGCATCTACATACCCACGGTCGATCAATTCCTGAAGAAATTCAAATCCCGGGCGCATATAATCACTGTACTTTTTCTCCCCGCTGTTTAACGCCGCTATTTCCTCCTCTGTATTTCCTCCGTTATACAGGTCGGCAAAAGCCTGGGCAAGAACAAAATTCTCCAGCCACCAACGATTTGCTCCAATCGGAGTCTCAATCCCATTTTCCTTAAAAACACTGCAGCACTCCAGAAATTCCTCCGGCGTCTCCGGCAGATCCAGTTTATATTCGTCAAACATGTCCTTATTGATGAACAAGCCATAAGCTACAACTTCCTGCGGAATAGCCACCAGCTTCCCATCCACGACATTAGCAACTTTTATGATATCCCTCAGATTTTTCGCGTTCTCAAGTCCCGACAGATCCATTAGCTTCCCCTCTGCCCCCAGCGCCATAATCGTATCCGGATTCAGCAGATACATGTCATCCATATTATTACGCGCCCGATCCAGAGTGACGTCGTCATATGTTTTATCCTTATGATCCTGCGCTGTATATGTTCTGTACGCCAAGCTGACACCCAGCTCCTCCTCCGCCATCATAACAGTCAGATCCGCGGCGTTCCTTGCTGTATTCTCGGCATCCGGATCCGTCTTCTCCATCGGACTGAACAGATTTACAACCCTCTTCTCATCCTTTTCCGACTGAACCATAACCTGATCGGAATCCTTCGCACCTCCACATGCTGCCATCGAAACTACAAAAGCCGATGTCAGACAGGCTGCCGCTATTTTCCTGATATTTATTCTGCCCATTTCTTAATTCCTTTCCTTTACCTGCTGCCTTATAACCCTCTTCAGCAATTCAATATCAATCGGCTTTGCCATATGAACATCCATCCCCGCATCCAGCGCCTCCTTTTCATCTTCTGCAAACGCGTTTGCTGTCATAGCTATAATCGGTATTTTTCTTGCATCACTCCGTTCCAACTGCCTGATTGCCCTTGTAGCATCATAACCATTCATAACAGGCATCTGGACATCCATCAAAATGGCATCGAATCTGCCCTCTTCTGTCTCCATGAAGCGTTCCAGAGCCAGCCGGCCGTTCCCGACTATTTCACAGCCTGCCCCTTCGATATCCAGAATCTCTGACAGAATCTCCGCATTGATCTCGTTATCCTCTGCAGCCAGGAAATACAGCCCTTCCAGATTGTTTCTCTCTACGGATTCCGACCTGCATTCTCCTTCCTCTTCCTGCAGCTCTGAAATCTTTTCTTTAAAGGCAGATACAAAAAACGGTTTGGTAAGAACCTCTGTATTTGCCATCCGGAGTACTTCTTCCATTCCTTCTTCATCATATTCCGTCATAAACAAAATCGGCACAGCTACTGGTGTAATTTCCCTTATTTTTTCCATAATACCGATTCCGTCCGTATTCACCACATTCCAGTCAAGGAGAATCGCCTGATATCTTTCTCCCACATTTCCTTTCCACAACAGCTCCATGGCGTCTTCCACACAAAAGGCTATGTCTGTCTGCACTTCTGTATCTTTCATAAGTGTCTGGATGTCATTGCATACATCTTTATCTCCATCTACTGCAAGAATCCGTGTAATTCCCATTTTTTTCCAGAACAGCTTATCTGCACGCCCCTCCGGTATACGGAATTCCAGTTCTACTCCAAAAAGGCTTCCTTTATCCACCTCACTGGAAACTTCTATCGTTCCGCCCATCAGCTCTACAATATTTTTCGTAATGGCCATTCCAAGGCCTGTACCCTGCACTTTATTCGTCGTACTGTTTTCCGCCCTGGTAAATGCATCAAAAATAGTTTCCAAATACTCCGGCGTCATCCCGTATCCGTCATCCTCCACCTCAATGCGGATGTGTTCATACTGAGAAGATCTCTGTTTCAGTCCTATGATCCGGAACCAGATATTTCCTTCCTCCTGCGTATATTTCACTGCATTTGAAAGCAGGTTGATCAGAATCTGGTTAACTCTTGTCTCATCCCCCATCAAATATTCATGCTTAATCCCCGTCACTTCAACATGGAAAGCCTGATTCTTTCCTTTTGCCATCGGACGGATAATTGCATCTACAGAAGATACCAGGTCATTTAAAGTAAACTCCTCAAACGTGAGCACTACCTTTCCGCTCTCAATCTTAGAAACATCCAAAATGTCATTAATCAGGCTGAGCAGATGCTGGCCGGACGCCATAATCTTTTTCGTATACTCCCTGACTTTGTCTGTATTATCTGCATCCTTGGCAAGCAGCGCTGTAAATCCGAGCACTGCGTTCATAGGCGTACGGATATCATGGGACATATTGGAGAGGAACGTTGTCTTGGAATTACTTGCTATCTGCGCCGCCTGCAGTGCCTCCGCAAGCTGTCTGTTCTGTATCTCCCGTTCTGCCTCCCGTTCTTTTCTGACTTTATTTTGCTGTCTCTGGTTCATAAAATACAAAATACAGCATATGAAAAATGCAGTCAGCATAACTGCGACAACAATCAGTATACTCTGGTTAACGGTCCTTCCTTCCTGCTGGATTGCTTCAATCGGCACATAACCGACCAGGAAAATGGTTCCGTCATTCACCGCCCACATATAGTTCAGAGCGTCTTTTTCCTGAATATCATGATAGAACAAAATATCGTTTCCGCTCTCCAGGCACTTCGATACCTCTCCCCTCAATCCTTTATCCTCAATTTTATTTGCACGATAAAAATCATCCAGATTCAGATGCCCTGCACTCCGCTTTCCCATCCCTTTCGGTTTCAGCACAAACCTCTGACTCTCTGAATCCATGACATAGAGCATTGCCTTTTTATTATAAAAACCATCCGGAAGAGACCGGTCAAATGAATCATAGACATACTCCACATATAGAGTTCCAATCTCCCGATTATCCTTCATAACAGGACATTTCATGGAATAAGACCATGTGCCCATATAATTCACATAAGACTTGGAAACAGGCAGGTCTTCCACCGTTCCTCCGGCTGAAAAGTCAAGATCTTCTTCTGTAAACACTTCACCATTATTGGAGACCCCTTCTGTTTCTCCTGATAAAATCAATGACACCTTAACCATCGTCTGATTTTTCTCATAGGAGAGGACATATTTCTCCGGATCATCTGCTGCGGCCACCTCCTGTGCCATCAGCTTCTGAAACTCGGCTTCATTTTTCAGAACGGCCTCCATAGTACATTTGATCAAATCCAGGCTTTCATTCAGATTCTGAATGGCCGATGCGGACATTTCTTTTGATATTTTCTTAGATACGGAGAACACAATGCCCCCCAAAATGCAAAAAACTAATATAATAGAAAGCAGCAGGGTAAAGCCCTTTTCCTTATTGCCCCTGCTTTTCTGCCTTATCTTCATCCTCAAACTCCATTCTGCCTTTTTGCTGATGATACTGACATATTATTCCTATTGACATTATACTCTTCTCTGCATTTTCATGTCAATGATTTCGGAACGCCTTCTTTACATCGTACCTTCCGTTCCCTCTATCGGCTCCTCTTTGCCTGTCTGTGTCAGCATATGACAGACCCATCGTCCGGATTCGCTCAGATCTTCCGGTACGAAACCGCTCACCTTACTGCAGGAACTGTTAAATAATGCCGAGGACTCGTCCTTATTCGACAGATTCCATGCTACATAACTGATTCCATAACGATCAAGCAGCGCTGCCCACCGATCAGCCTGTTCCTCGTCAACAGCACCGTTTCCGCTGGCATCACAGATCCCATATTCAGATACAAACACCGGAAGACCGTCCTCCACTGCCCGAGAAAGCTTTTCTCTGAGATCATCTGTATGGGTTGCCGCATAAAAGTGAAGCGTATACATCAGATTGTCATACCCCGTGATCGGATCAGCAGCTGCCTGGTCTACATACTGCGACCAGTTAGGTGTTCCCACAAGAATAACGGCATCCTCATCGTTGGATCGGATAACACCTATCACCTCTTCTGCGTAGGACTTGATATCTCCCCAGCTTGTCTCCCCGTTTGGTTCATTACAGATTTCGTATAATACATGACACTCTCCTGCATATTCTGACGACATCTCTGAAAAAAAATCTTTTGCCTCGTCCTTGTGCATATTAGGGTCTGAATCCGACAGGATGTGCCAGTCTATGATCACATACATATCTTGAGATTTTGCATACGCGACGCCGTCACGAATCAGCTGCTTCAGAAATTCTCTGTCCCCGTCGCTGCAATAACCGCCTGACTCTGCCGTATACATGGCAAGACGGATCACATTTGCCTTCCACTCTTCATGAAGCTGGCGAAAGCATTCCTCGTTTACATAATCCGGAAACCATGCAAGCCCGTGCGTGCTGACCCCTTTAAGCTGTACAGGTTCTCCGTTACTCCCTGTAAGCCTTGCCCCTTCTACGCGAAGTGCACCCGAAACAGACGGGGCGGCCATCATGTCACCCGCTTCATCCGTCGGCGTTCCGCTCTTCTCCTCAGGGATTTCCTCTGTCTTCTTCTCTTCTTTTGCAGTGTTTCCACTCTCTTTCTGACTGCTGCATCCCTGAGCAACAGCTGCCGACACAGCAAAAAGCGCCAGATATAACATCATTTTCCTTTTTATCCTCATTCAACTGCCTCCATTCCTCCCTGTTTCTCATGAGGGATATATAATAATTTACCATACTGTCTTTGTAATGTATATATTTCTTCGCTGAGACAGTTTCTCTCCTCGCCTTTTAATGACAAATGCAGTCATATCAAACACTCGTTCCTATATACAAAAAAGCGAGTGTATCATCATCCATCTTTCATGGTCAATGATACACTCGCCTGCTTTTATTCCCCTCCCGGACCGTCTTTTCTCGGGCGCTGGGACTCCGGAAGCGGCTCCGTCAATCCTGGAGAATCCTTTTTCTTATCCTCTTCCCTCCTGGCTGCCTGCTCTCTGGCAGCATACAGATTACTCGGAAAAAGATCTGTCTTTATTTCTTTCATGTGCACATACTCCTGTCCGGCAGAGTATTTTAAGCTTTTCTCTGTCCTTAAACATAGTATGCCTGCTTCCGGCAGGTCTATTCGTCCTCCCGTCTATTTTATGACGCAAGCGAATATACCCACATTGACTTAATCTGTCCTTTTATATCTGCAAAGACCCATTCCTTTTCACTGTTTGTCCTGCTGAACGGATCATTCACCTTTACTTTACCGTCCGCATAAGCCGTGAGAACGATAAAGTGGCCGTTCTGTGTAAAATCCCCCGGCCCGACACTGCAGACGATCGGATGCCCTGCATTCAGCTCCGCCGCCACCCGCTCTTCATCCAGCATTGCTTCAGCACATGAAATTCCCCAGTTGCCTGAAACCTCCCGCATAAACTTCCAGTATGTATTATTCTCTTCATCTACATAATGATTCTGGGTCCCATAATCTGCCATCTTTGCAGGCGTAACAGAATCATCCCCCGTCAGACCTGATATAATCATAGCCATACAGGTCGGCCCGCAGCCGCTGACTGCAACGATACTTGTCCCGTAAGGCGCATAACCCCAACGCTTATCCCACTGCAAAAGCAGCGGAATCTCTCCCTTTGTGATACTTTCTCCAACAGTATCTGCCGCAGAAGAACTGATTCCCTCCCCATAACCTTCCACAAAATCTACAGTTTCCGGATTTTTATCCAGCAAAGAAATCACTGACTCCGGATATCCATTTGCCCGTGCCTCACTTCTGACACGCTCAAGCCGATTCTGCAGGGATTCCGGGGATTCCGTATTTTCTGTATCCTTTGGCTTCTGCCCCTGCCCTGTGATGACCGAGGCCTCCCTGACCGAACCTTTGACATCCGAATATTTAGTTAAAAGCATATTTACAACGACTACCAGCAGGAACGCCCCCATTATCAACAAAAATATTTGCCTCCGCACTTGCTGTCTTCGTCTCGAATAGATACGTCTTCTCCTCTGCGTCATATATTCTGTCCTCCTGATTGGAACTAATTATACTATATTGCGACAGGGACTGACAACTTAAACTATTCTTAAAGTATTCTTAAATCCGTGGAAATATGAGGAAATAAGGCATTGCCTGCCTTTCCTCTTTTTACTATAATAGATGAAAAGGAGGTACATCTTTCATGAAAATTGTGTTTCTTGACGCCAAGACAATCGGCGATGACATCGACCTGTCCGGTTTCGACAAACTGGGGACGGTGATAAAATATCCCTTTTCCATATCCTCTGAGATCCCTGAGCGGGTTCAGGATGCGGATGTTATAATCGTAAATAAAATACAGGTCAACGAAAGCACGATCGGACGCGCTTCTAAGCTAAAACTGGTATGTGTCACTGCTACCGGAACCAACAATCTGGACAAAGACTATTTAAAATGCCGCCGCATCGCATGGAGAAATGTTGCCGGTTATTCCACAGAGTCCGTGGCACAGCATACATTCGCCATGCTGTTTTACCTGCTGGAGCACCTGAGGTATTACGATGACTATGTGAAAAATGACCATTATACCAATGACACAATCTTCACACATTTTGAAAAAACATTCTGTGAATTAAAGGGTAAGACCTGGGGAATTATCGGTCTCGGCAATATCGGCAGGCGGGTAGCAGACATTGCCTCTGCCTTCGGCGCCCATATCATCTACACCTCTCCGTCCGGAAGCGCTCCCCAGGACGGCTACTGTCAGGTGGATCTTGACACTCTCCTGAAAAGCTCAGATATCATCTCCGTGCATGCGCCTCTGAACAGCCACACCGAAAACCTGATCGGCACATCTGCATTCCGGAAAATGAAAAACAGCTGTATCTTTTTAAACCTTGGCCGCGGCCCCATCGTTGTTGAAAAAGATCTTGCAGATGCCCTGAACTGCCACGAAATACAGGCTGCCGGCCTTGATGTACTGAGCACAGAGCCCATGAGCCCGGACAATCCTCTGAGAAACTTTACGGATGACAGCCGGCTGCTGATCACACCACATGTAGCCTGGGCAAGCATAGAAGCCCGGACAAGGCTTATGGATATCATTCTGGAACAAGTAAAAGACTTTTTCAGCTTATAATCCTAGCCGCGTTTTTATACTGGATTTTGTCAATCTGGGATTGTGGGATTCCCTTTTTCCCGAGGGCATCCCACAACCTTCCCATCTCATGTATTCCCGGGATCTCCAGAACCTCTATACCGTCAAAACCGTCAAAATCTGTTCCGATCGCAGGAAATTCACTTCCGCCGATACGGAGCATATGTACAATATGCTCTGCCATACCCTCAATCCTGGACTCACCGGTTTCAGACAGAAAATACCCGTACAGGTTCAGCCCTGCAACGCCTCCCTTTTCTGCCAGCGCACGAATCATCTCATCGGTCAGGTTTCTTGGATGGCTGCACAGTGCGCGGCAGTTAGAATGGGATGCTACCACCGGGCCTTTTGCATGTGCAAGGATATCCCTAAACGTTCCGTCCGATGCATGGGAAACATCCAGGATCATCCCCTTCTCTCCCATATATTCTACTGCCTCTGTCCCAAATGGCTTCAAGCCTTTTTCCATCACATTGCGGTCTCTGCTGTTGGGATGTCCGAAACAGTTCTCATAGTTCCATACGGGCGTTAACAGCCTCACACCTCTCCTGTACAATTCATTTATTCGGTCCATCTGCCCACAGACAACTCCCCCTTCTTCCACGGAAAGAAACGCAGATATTCTTCCTTCCTCCTCATGCTTTTTCATATCCTCTTTTGAACACGCATGGGCAATCTCACCGGGAAACTTTTTCATCTGCATATCAAAAAAATCTATCATCTCAAGAACATGCCGGTAAGCGTCTTCATATCCCCCCTTTTCCCTGTAATCTTCAAAATAAGTAAAACAGGCAAAAAACTGGGCAATCGTCCCTGCCTGTATCATACCTGGTATCGTAACACTGCAGCCGCTTTCTTTCAGGTCGCCTCTTTGATCCAGATCCATAAGCTTCCATAATGTATCACAGTGCATATCTATCAGCTTCATATTTTTATACCTCAATTCATACGTTTTTATATAGTATATTTGCTGAACTGTTAATGTTCAATAGGCGCGCAGCTTAAAATTAAAATATTTTTCGGAAAGGAATTATTATGAAACCCATAATCGGCATTGTATATTGTGGCTTTATGGATCAGAAAATGTTTGTGTCTGCCCCTTATGTCGAAGCAATTGATATCTCCGGTGGAATTCCGGTAATCATCCCTTATACTTGCACCTACAATAACATAGCAAGCTATGTTAATTTCTGCAATGGCTTCCTCTTTTGCGGCGGAGATGATATCACTCCTTTGCTATTTGGAGAGGAACTTTTGACAAGTCGTGGAAAAACAGATCAGAAAACGGACGCTTTTCATCTGAATCTTATGCGGCAAATCCTGCACTCCGGACTCCCTCTGCTCGGAATATGCCGTGGGATGCAGGTTTTGAACCTTGCCCTTGGAGGAACCATCTATCAGGATATTTCCATGCGTCCAAGATGTTCTCTAAATCATATGCAATTATCCTGCGACCGCTCCGACATTTGTCATAAAATCACCCTTTCAGAAAATAGCATACTATATAAATTTTGTGGAAAGAACTTAGATGTAAATAGTTTTCATCACCAGTGCATTAAAAATTTGGGGAAAAATCTAAATACAACAGCCATCGCTTCCGACGGTATTATCGAAGCAGTAGAATCCTCCGCCCACCCCTTTGTGCTCGGCGTACAATGGCATCCGGAATGCATGTTGGGACAGGATATTACAATGCAAAATCTTTTTTTGCATTTTATCAAAAAATCAGAACAGGCAAAAAACATTTCAATTATATAAGTCTATATAAATTCCGGCAACATACTTTCCGGATTTCTGCACATACTAAACAGGAATAAAAGAGATGAAGGAGGAAAATCACATGTCCGAAATATCTGTATTAGATCTGCAGAATCTGCGTCACCTCATCGGAGGATATGACACAGAGCATTGTAAAATGTCTGATTATGCAACACAGGCAAAAGATCCGGAGGTAAAAAAACTCTTCCAGGATGCCGCAGACAGTGCAATGAAAAACAAACAGGATTTAATGAAATTCTTATAGGAGGAAAAATTATGTTAGACGACAAAACAATGGTATCTGACGCTTTAGCCGGCGTCAACGGAGAACTTGTAAGATATGGCGAAATGATCTCACAGACAGAAAACAAAGAGTTGAAACAGTGCCTGAAACAGATCCGCAATCAGTGCGAGATGTCCCAGGAAAAGCTTTACCAGGTCGCACGGGAAAAAAGCTATTATGTTCCTGCCGCCAAAGCATCCCAGCAGGAAATTGACCATGTAAAATCTGTACTCACTGGTCTTGCCGCACGCTAGGCAAAAGAAAAAGGGGCTGAAACAATGCCCCTTTTTATCTGAATTAATATTGTATTCCATGATTTTCCAGTTCATAATTTGTTCATTTTTCTTTTAAAAATCTTTCATCTAAACATCATTTTTTCTTCATAGCTATTTCGTATACTAATAACATCAAAAGAAAAGACGACGTTATCTAGTAGTAAAATACTATTTTGAATAAACTTTTTCATAATACATGCCGGGCACTGCGAAAGCGGTGACCCGGCATCCTCCCTTTTATAAAAGCTTTATACTCTGCAGTCCGCGTGTCTGTCATCCGCACCCGGGATATCTTACCCTTTGATAAATACAAATCGGTTTTCTTCAGATTCTTCCTCGCAAAATCGGTACCCGAGACCAGAAAACTTTTTTACCTCTTCCGGATCTTCGATCTTCCTTTCGGCCATAAAACGCACCATCCCGCCCCGTGCCATCTTTGCATATGTCCCCTTTTCAATCACCTTATTTCCTTTATACTCCCCGAATACACAGGTAATATACCGGATACTCCCATCAAGCTCTTTTTCAATACATTTGCTGTATTCCTTAGACGCAAGGTTCAAAATTGCAGCTGCATCCCCGGCAACCTCCCTGTAGATCTTTTGTCCCCAGTATTGATAGAGGTTTCCTTCTCCAGGGAGTTTCAGCCTGGTCTGCATCTCCAGGCGGTACGGAACCACACCGTCAAGAGGATGTACTACACCATACAGGCCAGACAGGATACACACATGCTTCTGCACATATTCCCATTGCAGATCCTCAAGCACCGCAGGCGCCATATACTGATACTGCAGACCTTCATATGCAAGAAGCGCAGGCGTAAGCCCCGACGTAAGCTTGATATCTCTCAGCCGGCTGTAATTAAGCCGGGCAATTTTGTCATTGCATTGCCACAGTGTCTTCAATTCTTCATAACTTAGCCCTTTCAGGTAATCCCACAAATACTGCGCTTCACACAAATACACCGGAAGCGCTTTCACCTCCAGTGTATCCGTATTTATATTCATTTTCTTTGCCGGGGATATGATGATTTTAATAACTTTCTGCACTTTCATTTTCTGTTTTCGCCTCCACAGTTACAAGCTATAAAGTGCCTTCTGGATTCAGAGTCCTCTGCAAAATCCAGCTTCCGCTTCCAAGCATAAATAACAGTTCTAATACGATATAAACCATCAGAACAACCATCAGAATAATCCAGGCTGTCGTTCCTGCAAAAGATCCGGTCCGGTCATAGTAGCCACCGATCATAGCGCCGCAAAATGTTCCGACGGAAATCAGTGTTAACACCAGCGGTATCCAAACACTCCTCTTATGCTCTCTTTTCAGTGTTCTCCCCTGCTCTTTTCTGTGCATGCCCGATATATCAAGAAACCGGTATCGTTCTATCTTATCCGGCAATTCTGCCAACATCATATGAAGCATCTCATTTACACGAAGTATTTCTCTCTTGATTGCGTTTCTGCTCAAAATAACACCACCTTTTCCAAATCATCTCCCAAATTTTGTTTATATGGATTTCTGACAAAATATTATCTATACCCCTGAAAATGTAATCTCGATCTTCTGTTTTTAATTTCTGAAGTAGTTCGTATTACATTAAATTTATTATACCCCTAATCTCCTGAAAAGTTAAGATAAAAACTCCACAGGAAAACCTGCGGTGTCCATATTCTTGCATTTGTATAATTGTTCTGCTTATCTCCTGCTGAACTTAGAATCCCGATTTTTCATCATTATTTATGCATTTGTAAGTTATGTGTCAGTTACCTATAATGATTTATAAAATCACACGATGATTTTTATAAGATTTTTACTCCATATCTACCACAAATTTTTCATACCACTTCGGCACATTATACGAAACCCTGACCGGATTTCCGTTCTTATATATTGCAAACCTGCGAAATTCTATTGTGTTATCATAGAATACTGCCAGATTGCTTTCCGGCAAAGCCTTTTTCAAATTATCAAATGTCTCAAAAAATCTTCTTTCTATATCCTGCCCCGCAATACCATGACCGCCCTGTTTTATACGCATAGCTACTCTTTCTTTTGCAATATCTGCATTCTCAACCCCGATATAATGCAGTTCGATAAAGTATCCTCTTTTCTTTGCTTTTGCTATATTGCTTAAAATGGACTTCCCACATAATGTAGTCTCCTGATTAAATGTAATGCCCTCATCAAAATACCCGGCAATTTTCTTTACCGCCATTTTTCCCGCAGTCATAATGTCAGTCCTATTTCTCCAATCACCAAATTCTTTCAATATTTCATCTGTATTCACTCTCGGTATGTCGTGCAGACTTTGTAATGACTGATATAAAGTAGATTTGCCTGACCCATTGACTCCTGCTATCAAAATATATTTTTTCACTAAAAAAGATTCCTTCCGATTACCTGTCTCTGCTTCTTTTGCAGAAGAAAATCACCAACCATTTCATAAAAATTCCTCTGTTCTTCTGTTTCAGCCTCCAGTACAAGCTGTAAAGTGTCTTCCGGCTGCAGTTTTTGTATATCTTCATAAATTTTTTCATACTTTCTAACATCACACATAACAGCACCTCCATAGTTCGTATTACATTAACTTTATTATACCCCTAATCTCCTGAAAAGTTAAGAAAAAACTCCGCAGAATAACCTGCGGAGTCCATATTTTTGCATTTGTATAATTGTTCTGCTTATCTCTTGCATAGTTTCAAACCCTTATTTTCCGGCATTTTCAAGGCATTTGTTTATTACCTGTTTATTACCGGAAAAGTCTCATATGCTCCGCTATTGTTTTATTATACATCGGAATCATGATTTTTGTAATACTTTTTCCGGATTTTACAACTGTTCAAACTGAACGTGTTCAGACAGTCCGGAGAGATAGAGGTCGTCAATCGTCCTCACCATCTTCATTGTCAGCCAAGCCACCGACGACCACTCCGTTTTCATCCCATACGGTGAGAACCTCGTCTTTCGCTGCTGCCAGTACATTTTTTAATATCTTGTATTCTTTGCACTCCTCTTTCTTGAACTCCGTTCCCTTGCCTAAATAGTATAACATGATTTCGTCCTCCTTACTTTTTCAGATATTTACATCCTCATGTTGATATATTCCGGATGCCGTATCTCGGAACTGCTCGACCTAAAGAAAGAACACAACCTTGAGGAACGCTATTTCAATATCGTCTAGGCGAAAACCGCAGCCGGAATCCGTGTTGTTCCGATTGCTGACAAGGTTCTCCTATTTTTTGAATACTGATATGAACATAGCAAATGTGAATATCTCCTCTGCACCCCGGACGGCGGACATTTCATATACCGTAATTATTATGATTCGTACTGGTCTTCTTTGGTTGAGGTTCTAAACATCGACCACACGCCACACTGCACCCGGCACACCTGCATTTCAATACTGATCGTCGCAGGTGTCGATGATAAGGCCATCAAAAAAATTGTCGATCATAAAGGGCAGAGTGCGACGGAGGTTATATATACCACTTTGAAATTGAGGAACTAAGCGACGCAATCAACAAGATATGACAACAGGTAGGTTCAAGCCTGCCTGTTGTATGTTCTCACATTATCTCATATCGCCTCACACTATCCCACAAACGATTTTACCCTTGAACTCTCTCCCCTCTTATGGTATATTATAAATACAAAAAGACAACCGCCCCCAAGGTGGGTTGACCAAATGAATAAAGATAGAAAAATCCACCCTTGCACTCGGTCAAAGTTTTGGGGTGGTTTTTCTATGTAGACCTACTTACAAAACGTAAAAACGAATGTAAGCAACGCCAAAAGGAACAGACCAAAGGTCATAATGTCCTTAAAATCAAAATGATTTTTCATAGGCATCACCCCCATTCTATAAAAATGAGAGGTCAGCCCACCCTGCAACACGGTTGTCATGTCGTATTTTATCATATTTTCTTATGTTCTACAATCTTTTATTTTTTATGTGTCTTTCCAATTACCCGCCGAACCTCGGAAGTCTTTTCAGAACGGATGCTCCTGCTGCCAGTCACATCATTTGTGAATCCATCCTTGAGATATATGAAATATCCCTCCTCCTTTGAATAGGACATATCCTCAATCATATCATAATATTTTTTCGGAACTTGCCACTTTTCCAACATGCGACGCTGCTCCTCATTGAATCCCTGCTTTTTCTTCCCGAACTTACTTTCCCCGGATGCAAGGTCATCACATATCAGTGCATAGAGATATTCGTTGACCGACATCCCGATTGCGAATGCTGCTGCCCGTATTCTTTCTTTTTCCCCTATTGGTATTTTGAAATTTATCCGGCCGTAATGCTCTTTTGCGTGTTGGTTTTTATTCTCCGTCCGGTTCACTGATACCACCTCTTTTCCTGTTTTTTGCATCATAACATTGTCGTGCACACGACACAAGGAAAAGATTTTCTTATTTGTCAGTTACGTGTTAGTTACCGTGAAAATTTTGTGTGATTTTGTACTGTTTCATAGGAAATTCAGAGTATAAGAAAACCCCGGAAACGCGCTGTTTCCGGGGAATGTCTCTCTTTTGCAATATTCTCTTGAATTATCTCTTACCGAACTGAAATTAACGTTTGGGTAACTGGAAACACTTGATTTTACTGGATTCTTGGAATATGGTGTTGCAAACACGTTACAAACGCAGGGCTTCTCATTACTCCTCATCACACCTCGGAATTATAAAGGAAGGAGATGGCACAAAACATGTATCTCCTTCTTTAATCTTCTCTCACAATTTTATTCCCATTTTATATTTTAATATGAAAACTCTCTACTCGTATTGATTCGTCACATAAATATAAGCATCTTCCAACGTTGCAGGAACTGACATACACTCCAATTCTGGCTGTATTTCAGAAATCACTCTTAACTGTAATCCACCCTCAACGTACTGTTTTGATGTAATACGATATTTCTGTTCCACTTCTCTTGCTTTTCTCTCATCAGGTACTTTGCAAATCCAGATTTTCCCCTGTGCTTCTTCCGCTAAATTCTTCATAGAACCCGCATATAAAAAGCTGCCTTTGTGCATAATTGCAAGTTGATTACAGGTAGCAGCCAAATCCTCTACAACATGAGTTGAAAACAAAACCGTTCTATTTTCAGAAAAGTCTACCAATAAATTACGAATACGAATACGTTCTTCTGGATCTAAGCCAGTAGTTGGTTCATCTACAATCAAAAATTCTGGTTCATTCAAAAGTGCCTGCACCAATCCAACTCGTCTTTTCATCCCGCCTGATAACTGTTTCATTTTCTTCTTCCGATGTTCTATAAGACTGGTCTTTTTCAAATAATATTCTATTCGTTTTTTACATTCCGCTTTCGGGACACCTGCTAGATCACCCATATACTCCAAACACTCCTGAACAGTCAAATTGGGGTAAAGTTCTATTTCCTGTGGTAGATAACCTATTTTCCTCTGAATTTTTTCATAATTTCCTTCACTATATAAAATCCCATCCAATGTGACTGTACCGCTAACTGGTTTCAATACAGTAGTTAATACTCTCATTAAAGTTGTCTTTCCTGCTCCATTTTCTCCCAACAGTCCAAATATTCCATTAGGTATATCTAAATCTGCATGATCGATTGCTGTTACACCATTCTTAAATCTTACCTTTAAATCCTCAATATGAATACTCATAAACTTATCCTCTCTTTCTAACTATCTTCGGCAATGCTATAAATAAAATGAATCCTATACAAATACACAAGGCTTTCCCATACAGCCATGTAATATCATCAGTATTTTCTATATCTCTAAAAGCATAGGAAAATAGATTCCATGCCCCAAAAAGTTTATCTCCTCCTGTGGAATTTGTTGCTACCCATATCAAAAGACAACTTCCAATCCCCATCCACATATTGCGAAAAAGCATAGACAATGTATTAGCCAATATTCCCCAAAAGAAAATGGTTACTACAATCGCCAAAAAATAGGCAATAAATTGAAGCATTTCACTTTCTGTTACTGGATGCGTAACTGGTTTCTGAAACACAAAAAATAGCCCGTATCCGAGAACAGCAAGCAGCAACAAGAAAACTTCCTGTATCATCATTCGCTGCATGATGGAATGAATTCTCTTTTTTATCCGATACAGTCTGTGGACTTCGGAACGTTTGCTTGTAATTTCCTGCACATAAGTATCTGCACAAAAAACAACAGTCAATATTGCAAAAGGTCCCTCAACGGAAAGTCCTATTTCATTTGTGAATACAACCCCACGTATCAAGCTTAAAATCACAACAAAAGATACTGCATAAGCAATCTTATAAAACGGCAGGACAATCTTCATTTCCTTCTTCATTTACATCCGCCTCCTCTTCCAAAGCTGTATCGAAAATAAAATAATTACTACAGATGCTAAAATAAGAAAACTCTGATTTAAGAGTACCATTGGCGGCGGTGTCGTATCAAAAAGCTGCCCGGGAAATCGAACCATGATTGCCAAAGGTCTGCCCCAATATCCATAAACACCTTCCGCATTTCTTCCCCCCATGTTGGAATACACCATATAAAGAATTAAAAGTGGCACACCCGGAAGTGGATTTTTAAATATAAGTGAAATCAATGTATATATACTCACAATCATCAGCATATTAGGCAGTATATAAAGTACCGTAGAAACCACAAAATCCCATAACTGCACTTCAAATCCACTATCCTTTGTATAGATGCGGCACAATATCCAAAACAGTATATTCAAAATAGCCAGCACAAGCAAACAAATTGTAAATCCTGCACTCACTTTTCCCAGTACATACTTCCCGGTAGTCACGGGCTTTGTGTGCAGCAGTTCATAAGTATGCTTTTTTGTATCTTGTAAAAATAAAACCGCCAACATAATAGTTGCAAAAAATACCATATACAGCCCTGCAAAATCAGCAAATTTTCTTGCGTAATAAAAAGAAAATGTCTTATCTTCCAATTTTTCATCTAGATATGCGTTGATTTCTTCTGCCGTTCCCTTATAATACGTACTGTCCTCGTACAAATATCTTGCCCCGTACCAGTCATATTCCTGTTCCAGGTACGCATAGGCTTCTTTCAAATTCATGTTTTCTAGCTTTTCAATTACTGTCTGTGCTTCTATATCCGATACTTCAAACACATCTGTCAATTTTATTTTTACTTTTTCATGCCATAGTTCCCGATGCTTTTCTGTGTCAGCTGGAATATACCCCTCATACACTTCTCCTTCAACCGAAGTGTTGGACTGATCATTGATGATTTCCTCCCCCGTTGTAAGATAATGTGTGGTCAGATAGGGACTTGTTGCACTAAACACACCATAAATCACAAGCACAATCCCCACCCAAAATAACGGTCGCTTTAGATAATTTTTAATCTCTCTTTTAAAAATAGCAATCATAGTTTTGCCTCCTTTCCTTGTTATAAATATCATAAACTGCATATCACAACAAAAAGACAACAACATAAAAAAATCGGACTGCTCATGCAATCCGATGAAATACTGCTGTTATTATGGCTCCACCATGTTCTTGATTTTCTAATAATAACTTTCCATTATGTTTTTCACAATACATTCTGCTGATATACATACCCATTCCTGAATGTTTCAAACTGTCTTTCATATTTTGCTGATAAAAAAGTTCTGTTGCCTTTTGCTTGTCTATTCTAAATCCCACTCCATCATCCTTTACTCTGATTTGTAATTTAGAGCAAGTAAGGAGAGCTTCCATTTCCACTTTTGTCTTGGCATAACGAAAGGCATTTGACAAAAGGTTTTCTATAACCTCTAAAATCACTTCCTTATCTCCTGAAAATTTTTCTGCTGTTTCCAAACATTCTAATTCGCATCGCTTTCCAAATTTTTTCTCAAACACATTCAGCTCTGCCCGTATATCTATTTCTAACTGCTTACTTGTAATTTCTTCTGCCACCAACTCCCTTGCATCTAAACTGCTCATTTTTCGCATTGTTTCTACAAACACGTCCATTCGTTCAATCTGCTTTCTGCTCTCGCCTATCATTTCCAGTGCCTGAGCTATATCTATCTCTTTCTTTGGAAGATATTCTGAAAGCATTTCCTGATAGCCCTCCAATACAGATAACGGAGAACGGATATCATGTGCAATCGCAGCCCGCAAAGCCTTCTCTTCCTCAAGCATTTTCCATAACTGGCGATTATTCTCTGCAAGCTGTTTTCTCATTCGTTCAAATTCTTTGCACAAGCTTCCCATTTCATCTTTATTTTCATAGGTAATATGAAAATCCAAATTATTTTGACCAACTTGTTGTGACGCCAGTTCTAGTTCTTCAATGGGATATTTCAATTTATGCTTATAAAAAAGAAACACCGCTATGATATTGCCTATCACAGACACGATAAGTGCTGGAAACGTCTGAAGAAAATCACATATCTCAGATACATGATAATCAAAGTTTTCCATTTCATATGAATTCGGTCTCGGAACGTCTGTTAAATACTCCCTTCCGTCACCTTCAGCCATTTCAAAATACTTCTCTTGATCTACATATTTCCACCAAATGTTATTTTGTATTGTGGTTGCTGTTCGTATAATCAATGCAGAAAGAAAAAAACTGATTATTAAGCTAACTATCATATACAAAACAATGGTTTTTCTCAGCGAAAGATTTTTTATTTTGTCCATTTATATCCCATCCCCCATACTGTTTCAATATATTCATGCTGCGTATATTGATTGATTTTTTTACGGATTCTGCGGATCAGTTCTGTCACCGCTCGACTATCGCCTTCTGCGTCATATCCACTAATCTTTTCATAAATACGTTCTTTATCAAACACAATTTCAGGGTTCATAGACAGAAATTCAATAATGTTATATTCTGATTTTGTAAAATCTATCGCTTGTCCTTTAATTCGCACATTCTTACAAGTATAATCAATAATCAAATCTCCATAAAATCGCTGTTCTGTTTTCCTGTGTAAACGTTCCTCACGTTTCAAGTGGGCAATAATTCGGGCGTCTAATTCTTTCAAACTAAATGGTTTTAAAACATAATCATCACCGCCGGACAGCAATCCCATAACTCGATCCTGTTCCTCTACCTTTGCCGTCAAAAAAATAATCGGGCATGAAACCGTATCTCTGATTTTTCTGCACACTTCAATTCCATCCATTCCCGGCATATTTACATCCAATAAAATAATATCGGGATTTGCACTTATCTTTTCCATTGCTTCTATGCCATTTTCTGCAATAATCACTGTATAATTTTTCAATGTAAAGTATTGATTCAGCATTTTTAGCAATTCTCTATCATCATCAACCATTAAAATTTTATAGTTCATAAATTCCACCTCTGACTCTAATGTTATCTTTTCCTTATAGTATAGCTTATAAAAAACAACAAATAAACAACAATTCCTAAAAGGCGATAGCCTTTCTAAACTGCCGCCTTTTCTCCTTCATTTTATTTCCATTATTGATAAATCATCTCCTTATCCACAATCTCCCTCGCACATGCTTGTATATTATTCATTCTCCCAATCCACTCTAAGGTATCATCTACCTTTAACTGTTCCGTGATCCCCTGTGCCTGTTTCATCTGCTCTACAATCCTTTCAAACCGTTCCTGAGCCTGTTCTTCTATATCCGCCAAATAATCATTCAACCTTCCACTTGTAAGCAGATTCAAATATACACCCTTGTGATACTCTTTAGATAATGTAAATGTCTTTGTCCCCATACGCCGATAAATCTCTGCTCTTCCTCCTCCGGCAAGGTAAGACAGGGGATAAGATAATCCCCTTGTCTGATATAAGTTCCGCCCATTTCTTCAAATATTGTTTTCTTCATTGTCTGTTCCACCTTTCTTATCGTTCTCTATCCATAGATTTTTTCTTAACTGACCGTTTCGACTGCTGTCTGCCTTCCTGCTGATAGCGGTGCAGCTTTTCCAGTACGCTTGCTTTTTTCGGTTGTTCTAACGTATTTTCTTTCTTCTGCCCCGTCTGATTTTTCCATGCCCGCAGTTCTTCATTGTATTCCATAATTAGTGCTTCTGCTTTGTTATAAACCTTCTGAAAGGCTTGCACATTGGGATAGCCTTCCCTCTTTACTATCTGTTCCAAACTCTTGTGCAGACGCTTTTCCAAATCCTCTAACAGTTCAATTCGCCCCTCCAGAGATTTTCGCTCTTTGCCTTTAAATAGTCCTCGTAACTCTGACAGTTGCTTTTTCAAAGAAGAAATATCCTGCTGTGTGCGTTTTATCTCTATTGACTGTCTCTGCAATTCATACATGAGCTTCTGCATATCTTTCCATTCCTGCAAATCAATCTTTGGTACAGGTTTCGGCGGTAGCTTAAATTTGAAAATCACTTCCTGTAAAAAGTCTTTTGCACCTCGGATAATCTGACGGAACATATCCGGCAGCCAACCGTGTGTCCTGATAGATTGCAGCGTTTTGTCCGTGATTTTTTCCTGCTTTATCTTCAAAATATCTTCTTCGGGAACACCCTCGACTAATGCCACATCAACTGTCCGATTCCATTCCTGCCTTGCCGCATTGTCCGCCTTTATCTCCCCTGCCTTCGGATTATTCTTTCCGATTTTCTTCGTTGCCAAATATACACCGCCCTGTTGGAATACGGATAGTTTTTCTGATTCCTCTTTTACATATCGGTTGATCGTATCGGTAAACAGTTCCTTGACTTCTTTGGTAAAGGCTTTGTTCTTAAACCATTCATCCTTTTTTGTGAAGATATGGCTTTCATAAATTTCCCCTTTGGGGATAATGCTGCACCCGGCTCGGATATTTCCCTGCTCGTCTAAAACCTCTTTCTTTGTACGTCTATGCTTTCCCTGCTCATCATAAAACATATTTCGGGTAGCAATCTTTACTTCGGGCTGTTCCAACATTTTCCGTTCACTGAATACCAGATGAATATGATAATTCGTCTTTGCCTTGTTGTGATGAAGGGCAGCACTACACTCCACACCATATCTTTTATGAAAACTCTCCGTAAAAAGCCTTACCACATCATCTGCCCTGTACTGAACAAAACTTTCGGGAAGTGCTATGATGAACTCTCGCCCTTCAATACATTTCCCTGCCGAACCACTTGTCTTAAAATCCAACTGGTTTTCTCTTGCAAGATTTTTCCAAAACTCCGGTGTTGCCCCTTCTGTCTGATAGGTCGCATAGAGATATTCCTGTCTTTTAGGATTGGAGATATAATCAATACGCCCTGCCACATCGGACAGCTTGCTTTGTCTGATAAATGAATGTCTGCCTATAAGCATCCTCCTTTCCCAGCTCTCGTCGATTTTATTGTGAGTAGGTGCATAGGCACCTGTTTACGAACTGATTGCCGTATCCGGCATAAGCCTCGCAGAGCGAAATACACAGAGTATAAACCGTAGGTTTGTGCGATGGGTATATTTCGCTCTCAATCGCCGAGGGCTGTTTTTGTATTACATAATCTGATTATTACTCAGACTTGCGATTCCATTTATGGGCGTATCCGCCCTTTTGATCTGCCCGTATCCGAGCTGCTTAAACATCTCCAACACTCCCTTCTGCTAAAAATAAAATAAATTCAAAAATTACACGTATAAGCGTATAAACGTATCTTCCATACTTTTCAGAAACCTGTAATCCCTTGATTTTCCTGAAGATATACGCTTATACGCTTCTTTGGGAAATTCTTTTTTATCTGTTTTTCATCCGTATCAACGATAGTTATCTATGCGTATCTGCGTATGAACCCCCTGAAATCCTCTGGCATTTTTCCCATTGTCTGAGGGAATATTCGTAGAATAATGAATGTGATACTTCTTTTCATTTTCTTTTAAGTACCCCGAAAAACTTTTTGCACTCATAGGCTTTTCCGTATTATCTTCACACCAGCGGCAGTATGCTTGATAAAGATTCTTAGAAGTCGCTGTTGTATTTTCTTCCAACCGGATATACCCGGATGACTGCATAAAAGCGATAATGTTATTCCCGGATTCCATAGCTTCGTGTAGATTTTTCTTTGCACGTTCGCTGATGGTAAAGCGATATTTATTTTTCAGTAAGCGTTTCAATCCCTCCAGACACCAAAGGAAAATATCGTCTGCTTCTCTTTGCAGTTTCTCAATCAGATAGGGATCATCTACTCTGTCTGGCGGCACATCTTTGACCGTAAGGATAATCTGTCTGCGATAAAATCCATAGGAACGGTCATGTAAAGCACTCAGACTTCCGTTTCCAAAGCAGAGAAATCTGACATATAAATTCCCCTGTACGCTCTGTTTTGACTTCCTTTCCAAATCCATCTTATCCTCCAAAGTGACTATGGTTTTAATGTAGTTGGTGTCTTTCAATGCTTCCAGTTTCATATCGTCATCCACCATCAAAAGCCGATATTCCAAATCTGCCCTTGCAAAACGGTTGTGCTCTACCTTTTGAATATTGTTTACATTCATATTCGTTCCGAGAATTTTTCTCATGACCAGACCAATACGGGATTTTCCCTCCCCGCCTTTTCCTAAGATAATCAATAACTTCTGTGCCTTGTTTGATGGGATTAAGCAATATCCCATATATTCCTGCAAGGTAGGAATATCATCTTCCTCCAACAGTTCTGAAAGAAATTTCAGCCACCGTTCCGGCTTTACTTCTTTCATTTCATAATTTACAGGCAAGCGGTTCAGGCAAAACTCCTTATTTTCTGTAAAATCTCCATTCAAAAAATAAGTTCCATTATTCACATGGATGCGATCCATCTGCACCGGAAGTTCCTCCGAATAAGCTTCCAGTTTTAGAACCTCCGAAAGCTGTTTTACTTTCTTGGAAATCCCTTTCGTAAGAACCGGCTTTACCATTCTGTAAATTTCTTTTTCCACTTCGCTATCTGGCAGCATTCCATCATAGCTGAAAAAGATACCGTTGATACATTTCAATGGCATTCTTTGCAGGAAATTTTCACAAAATGCTACCTCATCAATCTGCCCATCCTCAAACCATTCCTGAGAGTACTCTTTAAAGTTCATTTCTCTCTGATTCAATGCTTCTTCCAGTCTATTCCTTGTTGTTTCGTCTATATTCTTCCATTCGTTCTTCAATTCTTTTCACATTCTTCCCACTATCTAGTAAAAATTCAATTCTGTCCTGTAACTCTCCAAACACCAGTAAATCCAGATAGTAATTTATCTTTTCTATCTGCTGACAGGCTTCTATAAATTCTGCTTTCCATTCTTCCTCTGGTGTTTTTGGTGCATATCTTATTTTCCATTCTTCCAACAAATGAAGATAATCCGATAAAATGCGGATACTTTCCCGTTCCCATTCTTCAAATTTCTTTTCGGTCTGGTACAATGTTCTTTTCGGTTTTTCTTTTTTCTTACTGGCATTCCTTTTCTTTGCGTTATCTGTAAAAATAGGTATCTGAAAATCTTCTGCCAGTTTCTTTGCTGCTTCCAATGGTGCAAGATGAAAGAAATCTGCCACAAACGTGATCACATCCCCTTTCGCACCACAGGCAAAACAACAAAATCCTTTGTCTACTTTCATACTGGGATGCCTGTCATCATGAAAGGGGCAACAGATCATCCCATTTCTACTTATTCTCAATCCGTACTGTTCGGCTGCCTGCCTTGCAGTTACGTTTTCTTTTACTACTTGAAAAATATTCAATTCGACTCCTTTAAAATTTTCGTTGTGTTCTCTCAGAGCCTTTGATATACTGAATTTGCGAGATAGAGTTATCAAAAGCTCTGAGAAGTTGTCCTTGTGTTACGCAAGGGCTTTTTCTTTTCCCTGCTTTTTTACCTCTCCATTGAAATATCCAGTTTCTTCCCATACTTTACGATCAGAACAGTAATAACTGAATTCATTGGAATCGCCCATCTTCATTGCCACTCCAAATTTCAAAATTCCCTGCTGTATTCCGATACGAACGTAATGAGCATCTTTTCCGATTGCTTTTGCAATTTCCGTAATCGGCACATTTCTTCCCGTAAATGGCGGCAATTCTACATATAATCTTTTATCCATTTTCCACATCCTCCTTTACAATCTGACTAAGTTCTTGATCTAAAGCTGTAGCAATTTTATATGCCACCTGCGGTGTACAGCTCTTTCCTGATATAATGCAGGAAATCGTCTGCCTTGACACTCCACTTAACTCTGCCAATTTCTTAATTGTTAATCCTCTTTCTCCCATCAAAATCTGCATTTTAAATACGTTTATCTTCATTTTATTTCTCCTTTCTTTTTTAATATGCACTTTTAATTCGCATTTCCATTATATGCACTTATTCTGCATATGTCAATACTATTTTATATAAATATGTACTTGCAATTCGTATTTTTCTATGATATGATAAGCGTGAGGTGAATAATGATGAGTAATGAGAAGTTACATAACAATCAAATCGGACTTAGAATCCGTACTGCTCGAAAAGAAAAAGGTATCAACCAAACAGAGCTTGCAAATTTGTTAGGGAAATCGCTTCGCACAATCCAAAAATATGAAAGCGGAGAAATCGAAGTTTCCATTGCTATGCTCAATGAAATCGCAAAAGTTTTAGACTGCGAATCCACATATCTTATAGGGTATGATACTGAGAGAAAACCTTTAGAAAATCTTTCTGATATTATGAATTTCTTATTTCAGTTAGATAAGATAAAGGAGCTTGGCTTCAATATCGAAGTCAAACGCCCGCCACATTATGATGGATGGGAATGTGCTATTACTTTTAATGGCAAAGATGTTTCTACGGAGTTAAATCAGGATCTCTGTCTATTCTTGGAAGAATTTAAGGATAAAAGAAATGAAGTCAAGGACTATCAGACAAGTCTTGAATCTTATCAGAAGTGGCAGGATAAAACACTTGCTTATTACGCAAATGCAAAACTGACCGAAAAAGAAACAGAAGAAATCTCAAACGAAGAACGAATCCAAAGATTTCAAAAAATTATGAACGAGCGGTACGGTAAGAAAGAGTCCTAATTTTTAAGGAGGATTTTTAGAATATGAAATTACCGAACGGCTACGGAAGTGTAGTAAAACTATCTGGAAAAAGAAGAAAACCTTGGA
This sequence comes from uncultured Dorea sp., assembly GCA_910578865.1. Lineage (GTDB taxonomy): Bacteria > Bacillota > Clostridia > Lachnospirales > Lachnospiraceae > Dorea_D. Next base: position 5,876 of record CAJTRM010000022.1, on the reverse strand, counting down.
TGGTTCGTAAAACCACAGGCTATCGCATTGATCCAGTCAAAGAAAAGAAAGTAAATGAATATATCATTATTGGATATGCCGCCACAAAAACTGAGGGGTTACAAATGCTGGCTGATTATAACCGGAATCCTTATGATACGAAGGCAGCCAAAATGACTTTTGAGGATGTGTATGAGGAATGGTCTAAGAAAAAATTTCCTACGGTATCCGAAAGCAATATCAAAGGATACAAGGCATCTTACAAAACCTGTGGCATTCTTTACAATCGAGTTTTTAAGGATTTAAAACTGGCAGACTTACAACAGGTTATTGACACCTGCGGAAAGAATTTTCCCACATTGAAGAAAATCAAAATCCTGTTTAACCAGTTATATGAATTTGCATTAAAGAATGACATCTGCAACAAAGATTATTCTACTTTTGTTGAGATCGCCCAGTACAAAGACCGCAATCCAAACAAGCATACACGTACAAAATTCACAAAAGAAGAAGTTGCAAAAGTCTGGACAATGAAAGAAGATAAATATTATCAGATTATCCTCATGCTGCTCTATAATGGCACACGTATCTCTGAATTTCTTGATTTGAAGAAAGAAAATGTGCATTTGGAAGAACAGTATTTTGATGTAATTGACAGCAAAACAGAAAACGGAATCCGAAAAGTTCCGATTGCTGATAAGCTCCTGCCTTACTATAAAGACTGGTATAATTCTTGTCCTGATTGCGAATATCTTCTTCATACAGAGGATGGCAAAAGATTTCTTTATCGCAATTACTATGACAGCTATTGGACTCCTCTTGTGGAACAGATTGGAATTGACCGTACACCACATTGTACCCGACATACCTGTATTTCCATGTTATCGGAAGCTGGTGTTCAGGATACAACCATCAAGAAAATTGTGGGGCACTCCGGTGCTATGACTCTGACAGAAAAAGTTTATACTCACTTAGATATGCAGATTCTTGTAGACGCAATCAACAAAACCTTAGAAAATGAGGACAGCGTAACTGCCGATACAAAATCTGCATAACAAAAAGGACACTCTCCAGTGCCTATCACCGAAAAGTGTCCTATATTTTTTAGATATTTTTGTTGCAAACGTGTTGCAAATGCGTTGCGAACTGAGTAAATTCCACCGCTTTTCACCACATCTGACAACTCCACAAACCCTTGTAAAACAAGGATTTGAACGTAAATCCGAGTTCCGAAGATTATCTCTTGCTGAACTGAGGAGCGCGACGTGCAGCCTTGAGGCCGTACTTCTTACGCTCTTTCATACGTGGGTCACGAGTTAAATATCCTGCCTTCTTAAGAATCGGCCTGTAGTCAGCATCAGCCTCAAGAAGCGCTCTTGCAATACCATGGCGGATTGCTCCGGCCTGTCCTGTATAGCCGCCGCCTTTTACGTTAACGATCACATCGAATTTACCTTCTGTCTCTGTAGCTACCAATGGCTGACGAACTACAACCTTTAATGTCTCAAGGCCAAGATATTCGTCAATATCTCTTTTATTAATTGTAATATTACCTGTACCCGGTACTAAATATACTCTTGCGATTGATTTTTTTCTTCTTCCTGTTCCGTAGAATTTTGCTTTAGCCACTGTAATATCCTCCTTTCAACCTTTCCTTAAAATTTCAGTTCTACTGGCTTCTGAGCTGCCTGCTTGTGCTCCGGTCCAGCATATACATGAAGTTTTTTGATCATTGCTCTTCCCAAAGGTCCTTTTGGAAGCATTCCTTTTACAGCAAGCTCAATCACTTTTTCAGGCTTCTTGTTCATCATCTCTTTTAATGTAGTCTCTCTCATACCTCCTACATAATCAGAGTGGTTATAATAAATCTTCTGATCCATCTTCTTGCCTGTTACTTTAACCTTTTCAGCATTTACAACAATTACATAATCTCCTGTATCTACATGCGGTGTAAATTCCGGCTTATTTTTACCTCTTAAAACCTTAGCCACTTCTGAGGATAAACGTCCAAGTGTACATCCCGCAGCATCAACTACATACCATTTTCTTTCAATCTTATCTGGATTAGCCATATAAGTTTTCATTGGTTTCCCTCCTGTGAATCATTAACTTTTCATAGTAGATATATCGAAACCAGCAAGGCTCCGGGGCTTTGGCTCCTTACTGTTTCTCCTTTCGTCATACTTTATCATTATATTATACCGCACCGTGCGTGTCAACCATTTTTCTCCACTTTTTCCCACAAACCGGCTGTTTTTTCTACACTGATTATGATATAATACCCACAGTTCGTTTACAGTTTTACCGGAGGATAACAATATGCAGAAAAACGTAGATCTACTTCACGGACCAGTGCTCTCTTCCCTGACAAAGCTTGCGCTTCCGATCATGGCAACCTCACTGATCCAGATGGCATACAACTTAACAGATATGATATGGATCGGCCGGATCGGGAGCAATGCCGTTGCCTCTGTGGGGGCGGCAGGCATGTATATGTGGCTGTCCAATGGATTTGCCACTCTTTCTAAAATGGGCGGACAGGTAAATGCAGGCTATGCTCTTGGGAGCGGGCATCAGGAAGAAGCATCCAAATACACTTCCACGGCCCTGCAGTTGACTGTGGCTCTCGGAATACTATTCGGCATCATATGCATCTTCTTTTCATCTCCTCTGATCGGTTTTTTCAACCTGAACAGCCCAGGGGTTATCGAGGATGCTGAAATCTATCTAAAGGTCACCTGCGGACTCGTAGTATTTTCCTTCCTGAACCAGACATTCACAGGAATTTTTACAGCCATCGGCAACAGCCGTGCCGCCTTCCTTGCTACCACCGCCGGACTCCTTGTTAATATCGTGCTGGATCCTTTGTTGATCTTTGGGATCGGGCCTTTCCCGGAACTTCATATCCTGGGAGCCGCTGTCGCTACCGTACTGGCACAGGCAATCGTCACTCTCATGTTTTTATATTTTTCTTCTAAAGATCAACTGGTTTTCCGTCATGTGAAAATTGCCGGTAAACTGAATTTTAAATACGCATCCGCCATCATACGGATCGGACTTCCGACTTCCATACAGAGCCTTTTATTTACCGGAATATCCATGGTCATCGCAAGGTTTGTGGCAAACTATGGGGATGCAGCAGTCGCCGTTCAGAAAGTCGGTTCACAGATTGAATCCATATCATGGATGACCGCCGACGGTTTTGCCGCCGCCGTCAATTCTTTTATCGCTCAGAACCACGGTGCCGGCAACAAAACCCGAATCAAAAGTGGATACAGATGTGCCATGGGAATCGTCCTCATCTGGGGCGTTGTCTGCACTTTCCTTTTAATCTGCTGCCCCGCTCCTATCTTCCGTATCTTTATCACGGAGGCCGAAATACTCCCCTTGGGGATCGATTATCTGATGATCCTCGGAGTCTCTCAGCTTTTTATGAGTGTGGAGATTACTACCGCAGGGGCATTTTCCGGATACGGAAGGACGATTCCTCCTTCGGTTATCAGTATACTTTTCACCACGGTACGGATACCGCTGGCACTGCTTCTGATCCGTACTGCCCTTGGTCTCAACGGCATCTGGTGGAGTATTACGATCTCCAGTATTTTTAAAGGCATCTTATTACTTATATGGTTTTTACTTTTTTTGAAAAAAGAAATGCACCGGGAATCCTAATCCGGTGCATTTTTTATGACTCTGTTTATTTGCTTTCTACTGTCCAGCCAGAAGACTCAAGCGCCTCTGTAGTTGCTTTCAGTGATAATTTTGTAACGTTTTTATCATCTACCGGAAGAAGCCCTGCACTTACTACTTCCTTTAAAGTATCTTTATTACCTACATTGATATTAATATTCTCAACAATCTGTGCATCCTTCTGATCAATAGAATACTCAACGCCTTCAATATCCTTATACGCTGACGCTGCCTCGTCGATAGTAGCCTGAAGCAATTCTACATCCTCCTCTGAATACCCTTCGATATTGATTGTAGAACTCTGTTTAATCTTTACGATCTTATCGCCCTTTACATCGAATGCCATTGTAATCTTGACTCCATTCTGCTCAATTGAACATACGGAAGCATCTTCTACCTCTTTGCCTCCACAGGCCATAAGGCTCATGGCCAAAACACAAACAAGAATCATACTTACAATTTTTTTCATCTCTCTTTTCCTCCTGTTTTCATCCTTTATTAGGAATATAATATCCATTTATTATTATAGAAGATAACAGGACACATATCAACCAAAACCTTTGTAAAATGTCTACAATTTTGCTATAATATTATTGGCAGTTTTTACAAACCAGCCAAATATTAAGTAAAGAGAGGTTTATTTATGTGGGCATACAGCGGTGTTTTTTACCAAATATATCCAATTGGATTCTGCGGCGCACCTGTGCATAATGACGGCATTTGTGTCCCCCGCATCCGCAAATTGATCGACTGGTCTGAATATCTAGGAACGCTTGGAGTTACCTCCATCCTTTTAAACCCCATCTTCGAGTCCGATAACCATGGCTACGATACCAGGGATTTTAAATCCATTGACTGCAGACTTGGCACAAACGAAGACTTTGCAGATGTTTGCAGAGCTCTCCATGAAAATGGGGTCAGAATCGTTTTGGACGGCGTTTTCAATCATGTAGGCCGTGGATTCTGGGCCTTTAAGGATGTCCTTGAAAAAAAATGGGATTCTCCGTATAAAGACTGGTTCCACATCAGCTTTGACGGCAACAGCTGCTACAATGATGGTTTTTGGTACGAAGGATGGGAGGGGCATTTTGAGCTGGTCAAACTGAACCTGCAAAATCCGGCGGTCGTAGATTATCTTCTGGAATGTGTAAAGTTCTGGGTAGAGGCTTTTGATATTGACGGCCTGCGCCTGGATGTAGCCTACAGCCTGGATCACAATTTTATGAGACGGCTGCGCCGATATGTACAGGAATTGAAAGAAGATTTCGCTTTGATCGGGGAGGTTCTGTTCGGAGACTACAACCTGATCGTCAATGACGACATGCTTCACAGCTGTACCAACTATGAGTGCTATAAGGGACTTTACTCCAGCTTTAATTCCATGAATCTCTTTGAGATCGCACATTCTCTGCACCGGCAGTTCGGCGCGGATCAGTGGTGCATTTACCGTGGAAAGCATCTGATGACATTCGCAGATAACCACGACGTAACAAGGCTTGCAAGCATCCTGACAAACAAGGAACATATTCCGCTTGCCTATGGTCTCCTCCTCGGTATGCCTGGCGTACCGTGCCTGTATTATGGAAGCGAGTGGGGGGAACCAGGCGAAAAAGCGCCGAACAATGACTATGCGCTGAGGCCATGCTTTGAAAGGCCAAAGCCGAATGAACTCACCGAGTATATAAAACAGTTAATTCAGATCAGAAAGGCCAGTGACGCCCTGTGCAACGGCTCTTACAAAAATATTGTCATCCAGAACCATCAGCTGGTATTTGAGCGCTGCTCAGAAAAGGAACGTATGATTGTTGCTGTCAACGCTGCAGGCGAACCATACACTGCCTGCCATCATGAACTGCAGGGAACAGGTACAGATCTGACGACAGGACAGACTGTAGCCCTTCAGGGCCAGCTTCTCCTGCCGCCGTACAGCGTCCAGTACATCCGGACAGAATAAAAAATCTGAATAAAACAAGAACCCGGGGCGGCTCCTGGCTACTTCTTCTCAAAGTGCTGATAATCTTTGGAACTGTTCCAGTCTCCGCCCCAGGTAAAACCGTATTTGGTAAAGATCTGATATGCAGGATCCTCGTGGGTGATCATATGTGCTTCTCCACAGCTGCGGTCGATATATTTTTCCATATCTTTATAATATTTGTCAACGAATCATGAAGGGTTATCACAGCCTATAATGAAAATAGGAGGGGGCT
>CAJTRM010000021.1 GCA_910578865.1 uncultured Dorea sp. | reverse complement strand
ACAGCAACTATGTGGCTTTCAGACACTTTCACGGCTGTGCCGTGAATAATCTAGGCTAAATAAACTACAACTGAATATAAAATATTTTTTAAAATTTTTGTGCGTGTTTGCTCCCTGTTTAACAGGTGCTTTTGTTGCTGTTCCAGCATATATGTCTTAACTGATAACTCATCTATTTCTGACGGTTTCAACAGATAATCCAGTGTTACATTAAATACCTTGCTCAATTCAACAATCTTTTCCACTTCGGGTATAACTTGCCCGCTTTCCCATTTTGAGATAGACTGTCTTGAAACATTTAACTGCTCGGCTAATTGTTCTTGCGTCAAATCTCTGCCTTTGCGTAACGTTATAAGTTTTTCTGAAAATTCCATGTGTGTTCCTCCTTTGATTTTGTGACTCAATCATATCAAAAACCTCATTTGCACTCTATCAATCTGACTTTACATTTACATAACAAATCGTGGAATTTACGGGATTTTTGTAAACTTTAACTATTGTTTTTTCACTTACACTTATCTTAATGCTTCGGTTGATAGCTCTGTCATTTCTGCGTCTTATATTGCTGAATACATTCCAAACTCTTTTACTATGATAGGATAACCTATAAAACGTACATTAGGTCAACAAAAAATATAGCACATTTTAAAAACTAAAGCATTACTTTGTGAAATTATAGCGGAATGAGAGAGATTCCGTAGTAATCAGCATTGTGCCGTAATGTGTTTCATCCCCCCGAAGTCATAGCCCGCGTTCTGTTTCGTTCAGAAAGATGTCTCTGTAACGGAAAATACCTGACGCAGCCCCTGATGACGTGCTCCGACAGGCGCACTAGAAAGGCAGCCTGATTCATTTAAACCAGACTGCCGTGTGGAATATTTAACTATTTCCTGTTTTCGTATCTGTACCGGAAGAATTTATCATAAATTTCCCATTTCTTCAATATATTCCTCCAAACACACACCTCTCTCTTTCATCTTTTCTGCTGCTTCTCTTCCAACATACCGATAATGCCACGGTTCATTACTAATCCCCGTAATTCCTGTTTTATCGGAAGGATACCGCTTAATAAAACCATATCTGTGAGCATTCTCTGCAAGCCATGTGTAAACAGAATCTCTGGAAGATACAGACGTATCTGCATTTATGTCCACACTCAAACCAAGCTCATGTTCACTTGTTCCCGGAATTGATACCCATTCTTTTGCCAACTTCTCCGCTTCTTTTCTTGAATTGCCTTCATTTTCAAAAGCCGCTATCTTTTTGTCCAAAATTTGCTGCTGTTCTTCGGAAGTTCGATAACCTTCCCGAACAAACAACTGTAACCCATCTGCCCTTGCCGCATCAAACATTCGCTGCAATTCCGGGTATATTCTGGAATCCACCTTCTGACCGTTTGACAACTCTGTTAAATCCACTTCATAATCGTTCGGGATACGATGATTGCTATTTACCAAGATCAGATTCCACTCAATAAATGTGTCTGCCTGATTTGTTCCAATCCCCAAAGTATCTACCATGGGATTTTCTATCTGCGTAATAAAATCAGCACCATTTTTAAAAACAAAAATTACCAAGAACATCAATACGAGAAATATGAGCAACCATTTTTTCCGGGATCTTCTCTTTTTATATCTTTTCATTTATTTCACTTCTGCCTTTTTATATACCAAATACAAGACTGGAACAATTACAAAGCAAAGCACTACATATAACGGTATCAGGAACGTAAAGACTCCCATTACTTTTCCTCCGATCTCACACATAAGAAATTCGTCATGATATGTGCATATCCTCAGCAGCATATCCGGGAAAAAGGATACTATACGAGTCAAAAGTGTGATTCTTCCCAAAAACATCGGCACACAGGATAATGCAAAAGGAATTACCACTGCAATTACCGTGGAACGTGTAACTGCCGATATCGTCATTGTCAAAAGTGTAATAAACATACTTCCGATATAACCGCCTGTCGTTACAAAGAAATATTTTTGCAGGTAAGTCCAATTATAAATACTCATCCAGTTGCTTTCTCCAAGCTGTACCGGGCAATTTGCGCCTCCAAAGCCTAGTGCTCCTAATATGATTACCGTGAAGAGGAATATAGATGCCCAATATAAGACTGTTGTAATCAAAAATCCGGCGCCGATTTTTGACAATACCGCCTTATTTCTCCCAAGTTTGCTTGAGAAAAAAATAGAATCCGCTTTCCATGAATACTCGTCAGAGAAAATTCCTGCCACGAGCGCCCCAAGAATCACAGCTAATAATGTGAGCAAGGTTGGAAGATACTGCGAATCTAAAAGTGCTTTCCAGCCTTCCGCATATTCGTAATAAAAAGGTGTCTTGAGGTTCTCCCACTGGCTGATCAGGAACTCTTTTTCTTTTTCCGAAAAACTATCCTTTACCTCCTCTCTGGAAAGATATTCTTTCAGACTATCTACTCTTATCTGATAAATTCCTGCCGCTTCCTCCGGCGATAAACTGTCCGCGCGATAATAATCCCACTCATCAAATCCGGCAAATCCGTTATTTAATATCTCATGTATATCCCGAAGTCCCTGCTGCTTCACAGATGCTTCATCAAGGTCAGGTGTTTCCGCCAAAATCTTTTGGTTTTCTTCTATTACCTGCCTTAATACGTCCTCAGTCAACTCGCCTTTCCACTCATTTTTTGCGGACTTCAATTCTTTTGCAGCAGAAATCCCCCGGAACACTTCTCCGTCTTCTGTCGTATACGTTACATCCCTAAGAGTAAGAAAACTGCCCGCTAACAAGGCTGCCGTAAGAATAAGAAGTACAATCTTATTTACCGGCTTCACAAGAATTTTTCTAATCTCAAAATTCAACATTGCTGTCACCTGCCTTTTCTCCAAAATAGTATAAGAATAAATCTTCCAGATTTGCCTCCACAAGTTCTGCGTCCCTCATTGGTTTTTTCGCCGAGATAATCCGAAGTTCCACATCGTGAGCTTCTGACTTCATGTTAGAGATCTTATATTTCCTCATGTACTTTTCCACTTCGCTTTTATTTACATAGCACTTCCAAACACCCTCTTCCATCGTTTCCAGCAATTCAGCCGCGGTACCGTTGTGAAGGATTTTTCCCTCTTTCATCAGCAATATTTCATTCGCAATGTACTCAACATCTGAGACAATGTGCGTTGACAAGAGCACCAGCCGATTTTCAGCCAATTCACTGAGCAGGTTTCGGAACCGGATACGTTCGTTTGGATCAAGTCCTGCTGTCGGCTCATCCAATATCAGTATTTTCGGATCATTCAGCATTGCCTGTGCAATTCCTGCTCTCCGTAACATACCTCCTGATAACTGTTTCATTTTCTTTTTTGCCGCCTTTTGAAGTCCTACTCCTGTAATCAGTTCCTTGACTCTCTTTTTAGCCACCGCCGGGCGAATCCCTTTGATAGATGCAATATACAGCAGATAATTTTCTACCGTGAAATCCGGATAATATCCGAAATCCTGCGGAAGATACCCTAAAATTTCTCTGTATTTTCCGTCCATTTTTAAAATATCACGCCCATTGCAGGTAATCTTTCCACTTGTAGGACGAAGCAACGTACAAAGCATACGCATAAGTGTTGTTTTTCCCGCACCATTTACACCCAGCAGACCATACACACCGCTTGTCATGGTGATGTTCAGATGGTCTACTGCCGTAAAGTGTCCAAATTCTTTTGTAAGATTTGCAATCTTAAGTTCCATCGTTACCTCCTGAATATCTTTTTTTTACTTTTTGATAAAATGGACAATTAACGCCACTATCGCTAATAACACCAATATCAGAACTGCTCCTGCTATTTTCCACATATTCACTCTCCTTTCTGCCCTTAGTTTACACAAAAAAAGGACAGTTACCTCAACTGTCCTCGAAACAAAGGGTAACTGTCCCTGACCTGTTTTATTGATAAAAAAGCATTGCGCTTACTGTAAATATTTTCTCACGATACTCATACTGTACCGTCCCCTGATATTTTTCTACTGCAGACAACACACTTCTCATTCCCCATCCGTGAAGGTTTCTATCTTTCTTAGAAGTGTGTAATTTCCCATTCCGAATATCCGGTGAAACTATGCTGCTGTTCGCAATTTTAATAATGATAAACTGGTGAAGCCTCCTGATCGTCACTTGTATTTCCCGCGGTTCTCCTTCCGGCTGTTTCATACAGGCCTCGACAGCATTATCTAAAAGGTTTGTAAGGATCGTGCAGAGGTCTACCGGATCAATCTTACAGTCCTTCGGATATTCTCCATGAATTTTCATGTGGATACGGTTATTCTCCGCTTTCTCCTGTTTCTGACTTAAAATATAGTCGATCGCCTCAATTCCTGTATAACGCTCATAGTCATATTTCATTCCACCTCCACTCAACTTTTTCAAATAGGCTTCTGCTTCCTCCACCCTATTTTCCTTTAAGTAGCTTTGCAACAATAAAAAATGATTGTTCATATCGTGATACAGTTTTGCATTGGTTTCATAAGATTCTTTTGCGGCTACATAATTCTTTTCCAGGATGGTGTTCTGTTGAATTGTATAGGCTTTTTCCTTCTTTTCCTTCCGCATCTGCAGCCAGAGGTAGAGAACCATCATTGCAAAAATCAACATAATTCCCATGGTAAGTTGAAACCCATTTAATTTAGCTCTGTCTATTACTCCGCTATGCAAAAATAAATAACAGTATCCCAGACTTCCAATACATACACAAATGATAGAAGTTGCAAAAGTTCCCCAAATCGGAATACTACGCCTAATCCTTTTTATAGCAGCATACGTTATCCCTGTAGTACCCAGCACCGAACATTCCGCTGCTGAAATTACACCAACTCTCTCTAACCCAAATGTAGATGTCCAGTCCATTGGTATGCCTATCCAGATTGTAGTTCTAACTAAAAGCGCGCTCATACTCAGCAATAGGGCAGTATATCCTATTGTTATCATAAAAAGTTCAATTACTTTCCCCTTATAAAGAATGCAATTTCCTAATAGTAAAGCAAAAATCACATATAGACTGGTTATATAATTAGCCCGGAGGTCGAATAAATTCAGCAAAATAATTCCTGCCGCAATTAACCCTGCAATCATCACCAAAAATAACCTATGATGCTTTTTGTCAAACTGTTTTTCCATAATCGCCTGCGTCCACACAAGACCGCATAACATCTCATTGACACTAGCCAGCCATTCTATGAAAATAAACACTCCTGTCATATCTGTTTCCCCCAAAACGACAGCAGGCTTTCCTTAAATTCTATCCAGTTTGTTTTATTGATCGTGACATTCTGCTGTTCCGGAAATAGTATTTTCCCTGTGTCCATACCAACCACATTTGCCAGATTGATAATACAGCCTCTATCTGCAAAATAAAAATATTCCTGACCTAACTCCTCAAAAACTTGTTTCAGTGGTTTACGGACTGATACCGTTCTTTCTCCTTCCAGATACATAACGGAATACTTACCCCTTTTTAATATGTAAAAGATACTTCTATAAGGAATCTTTTCCAAATAGTTTTTAATCTCTATCATGTAGTATTCTTTCTTCTCTAAAGCATATAGCTTGTAGTAATCCTCCAATGCTAAAAACAATTTTTCATGGAGCATTGTTTTTTGAATATAACGAAACACCGAATACTCATAAGCGGTAATTGCATATTCCGGGTGGGATGTTATGAAAATAATTTTTGCAGAAGGTATCCTTTTACAGATTTCTTTAGCAAGCTCCATCCCGTGTATTCCCGGCATCTCAATGTCCAAAAGAAACAGGTCGTAAACTATCCTGTCCTGCAGATCGTACTGCAAGTTTTCACTAGACTGATAAATGGTAATTTTATTATCAATACAATTCAACCTGAAAAATCTTCCGGCAATTTCTTCTATCTCCATCAGTATTTTTTCATCGTCACATATTGCTACTCGTAACATTGGTACACCTCATTTGCACATTATTTTTTCATTATATTGATATCTCTAGAATTTGTCAAAGAATTATGTGAATGTGTAAAATAAACTTACAAGTTAAATCGAGCAGGAGACTAACCATTCGTTAATTTCCCTCACGTTAATCATGGTCATTGCCATGAAAGGATACCTTTCGCTTTGGCTACATCCTTCCCACTGCCAGGAAGGATTAAGAACTGTCATCCATTAGTAACACAGCGCCTCCAGTCACACCAAAAAAATCCCCTGCTACTTATGTATAAAGTAACAGGGGATTTCTCTTTATTAATTCTTACAAATAATCAAACTGATGCATTACTTACTGTTAATAGCCGCCTGTGCTGCTGCCAGTCTTGCGATCGGAACGCGGAATGGTGAGCAGGACACATAGTCAAGCCCGATCTTATGGCAGAACTCTACAGAACTTGGATCTCCGCCGTGCTCTCCACAGATACCGATGTGCAGCTCCGGATTTACCGGTTTGCCTAATTTAATGGTCATATCCATCAATTTTCCTACGCCTGTCTGATCAAGCTTTGCAAACGGATCATTCTCAAAGATCTTAGCATCATAGTAAGCATCCAGGAATTTTCCAGCATCATCACGGGAGAAACCAAATGCCATCTGTGTCAGGTCGTTTGTACCGAAACAGAAGAAATCAGCCTCTTTTGCAATCTCATCAGCAGTAAGAGCTGCTCTCGGGATCTCGATCATTGTACCAACTTCGTATTTCAGATCAGAGCCTGCTGCTGCAATCTCAGCATCTGCAGTCTCAACAACAAACTTCTTAACATATTTTAACTCTGCAACATCGCCGATCAACGGAATCATAATCTCCGGCTTCACTGTCCAGTCAGCATGAGCCTTCTGTACATTGATAGCTGCACGGATCACAGCCTTTGTCTGCATCTTTGCAATCTCAGGATAAGTAACTGCAAGACGGCATCCACGATGGCCCATCATCGGGTTGAACTCATGAAGAGAGTCGATAATCGTCTTGATCACTTCTACAGATTTGCCCTGAGCCTCTGCAAGTTTCTTGATATCTTCCTCCTCAGTCGGAACGAACTCATGGAGCGGTGGGTCGAGGAAACGAATCGTAACCGGATTACCTTCCAGCGCCTCATACAATGCCTCAAAGTCTCCCTGCTGGTACGGCAGGATCTTATCAAGAGCTGCCTCTCTTTCCTCTACAGTATCTGCACAGATCATCTCACGGAATGCAGCAATCCTGTCTTCCTCAAAGAACATATGCTCTGTACGGCAAAGACCGATACCCTCTGCGCCAAGCTCACGTGCCTTTTTAGCATCTGCCGGTGTATCTGCATTAGTACGAACCTTTAATACTCTGAACTTGTCTGCCCATGCCATGATTCTTCCGAACTCACCTGCAATCTGAGCATCTACAGTCGGAATGATTCCATCATAAATGTTACCTGTTGTACCATCAATAGAGATTGCATCTCCCTCGTGGAATTCTTTTCCGCCAAGTGTGAATTTCTTATTTTCTTCATCCATAGCAATGTCACCGCATCCGGATACACAGCATGTACCCATTCCACGCGCTACAACAGCTGCATGGGATGTCATACCGCCGCGGACGGTCAGGATTCCCTGAGAAGACTTCATACCTGTAATATCTTCTGGTGATGTCTCAAGACGTACAAGAACAACCTTCTCTCCTCTTGCAGCCCACTCTACAGCATCTTCTGCCGTGAATACTACCTTACCGCATGCAGCTCCCGGAGATGCTCCGAGTCCTCTTCCCATCGGTGTAGCAGCCTTAAGTGCGGCAGCGTCAAACTGTGGATGAAGAAGTGTATCAAGGTTACGAGGATCAATCATTGCAACTGCCTCTTCCTCTGTTCTCATGCCCTCATCTACAAGGTCACATGCAATCTTAAGGGCAGCCTGTGCTGTTCTCTTACCGTTACGTGTCTGTAACATGAACAGTTTTCTGTCCTGGATCGTAAACTCCATATCCTGCATGTCTCTGTAGTGATTCTCAAGTGTATCGCAAACCTTTGTAAACTGCTCAAATACTTCCGGCATAACATCGGCCAGTGCAGAAATCGGCTGAGGTGTACGAACACCTGCAACTACGTCCTCGCCCTGTGCGTTCATCAGGAACTCGCCCATAAGCTTTTTCTCGCCTGTTGCAGGATCACGGGTAAATGCAACACCGGTACCGGACTCGTCAGACCAGTTACCAAATGCCATCTCCTGTACGTTAACAGCAGTTCCCCATGAATATGGAATATCATTGTCACGGCGATATACGTTTGCACGCGGGTTGTCCCAGGAACGGAATACAGCCTTGATCGCTCCCATCAGCTGTTCCTTCGGATCATCCGGGAAATCCGCACCAATCTTCTCCTTATACTCAGCCTTGAACTGGTCAGCCAGTTCCTTAAGGTCTGCTGCCGTAAGGTCAACGTCCTGTGTAACGCCTCTTTCGGCTTTCATTTTATCAATTAACTCTTCAAAGTATTTCTTGCCAACTTCCATAACTACGTCAGAATACATCTGGATAAATCTTCTGTAGCAGTCACGAGCCCATCTCTCGTTTCCTGTCTTCTTGGCAACTACTTCTACTACTTCCTCATTTAAACCAAGGTTCAGGATCGTATCCATCATACCCGGCATAGAAGCTCTTGCCCCTGAACGTACAGATACGAGAAGCGGGTTCTCATTGTCTCCGAATTTTTTACCTGTTACTTCTTCCATCTTAACGATCGCGTCCATGATCTGCTCCATGATCTCATCGTTAATCTTCCTGCCGTCCTCATAGTACTGCGTGCAGGCGTCTGTTGTGATTGTGAATCCCTGTGGCACCGGAAGACCTAACTTTGTCATCTCAGCAAGGTTTGCACCTTTTCCGCCAAGGGTATTTCTCATGCTCGCGTCACCTTCGGTGAACATATAAACCCATTTTGCCATGTCCTAATGACCTCCTAAACTAAATTTTCTAAGTCGCACATAATATTTTACTGTTTTTACCAGTATTCGTCAAGAGTTGCTCCATAACTTTTGGTAAAACCTGCACGCAGCAAAACATTTCTACATTTCTGTCAAAAATGCCTTATATCCACGGTAAGCCTCGTACACATCTGCTTTACTCACCACTTCCCAGGGAGCGTGCATACTCAGAACTGCCACTCCGCTGTCAATAACTTCCATTCCATAATTAGCCATAATATAGGCAATGGTTCCGCCGCCGCCTGCGTCAACCTTGCCCAGTTCCGCAAACTGATACGCCACCTGCTGTTGGTCCATGGCATTCCGGATCTTTGCAAGATATTCAGCATTTGCATCGTTCGAGCCGTTCTTCCCCCGTGCTCCGGTAAATTTATTAAATACCAGTCCCTTTGCAAAAAATGCAGAACTTCTTTTTTCAAACGCTTCTGCAAACATGGGATCATACGCGGCGCTTACATCAGAAGAAAGCATTCGGGAATTCTGAAGGGCACGTCTTACCTTTAACTCCGATTCGCCCCCTGAAAGAGCGATCAACTCTGCGACAACATTTTCAAAAAACCGTGAATGCATTCCCGTAGCACCCACACTTCCGATCTCCTCCTTATCCACAAGAATACAGCACGCGGTGCGTTCCACATGTTCCACATCAAGCATAGCAAAAAGAGAAGTAAATGCACATACGCGGTCGTCCTGTCCATAGGCTAGGATCATGCTCCGGTCAATTCCGCAGTCACGCGCCCTCCCGGCGGGCACAATCTCCAGTTCCGCAGATACAAAATCCTCTTCTTCCATGTTGTAATACTTCTTCAGAATTTCCAATACATTTGCCTTTACCGTCTCTTTTTCTTCTTTTTCCAAAGTCTTATCCTGATCTATAGGACGACTGGCAAATAAAAGATCAAGCTTCTCCCCCTCAATCACTGCGTTTGCTTTCTTTTCCATCTGTTTAGCCGCAAGGTGCACCAGCAGATCCGTAATCACAAATACGGGATCCTCTTCCCGCTCCCCTATACTTACCTCCACAACTGTCCCCTCCTTTTTTGCCACCACGCCGTGGAGCGCCAGAGGGATCGTTACCCACTGATATTTCTTGATTCCCCCGTAATAATGGGTATCCAGGTAGGCAAATTCTTCACTCTCATACAATGGGTTCTGCTTTACATCAATCCTTGGGGAGTCGATATGCGCCCCCAGGATGTTCATGCCCTCCTCCAGAGGCCGGCTTCCGATTTGGAAAGCCGCAATGCTTTTATCCATGCAGACCGCATATACTTTGTCCCCCGGATGCAGTGCATTTCCTGAAGCTGTCCACTCCTCCAAGGGTCTGTAACCTTCTTTTTGCAACAGAGTCACGGTGTGTCTGACACACTCCCGCTCCGTCTTGCCTGAATCAAGGCAGGATTTGTATTTTTCGTTTACTGCTTCCAGCTCCTGCTGCCGGAGGTTAGAATAAGTGTTCCATACATTTTGTTTAGTCATGATGCTTGTCTCCTTTCGGTGTTATTATAACATATGTTGGGGACGTAGTATTTTTTAATTTTACTACGTCCCCATTTAACATCTTAGGTGTACCTAAATTGAAAAAGGGGTGTACCTTTTTGACAAATACTCTGTACCTTTATTCATTCTGTAATTTGTTCATAGTTAGCTCACACAATTCTCTGGCCTTTTTATTTGATATTTTTAGCCTTTGCTTTACTCTTTGAATATATTCTTGACGTATACCTTTTTCTTCAAAAACTTGTATTAATAATGCAAGCTTCTTTTCTTTAAAAACATCTTCTGCTAAAACCAATGCAGCCTCCGACTGTTGAAGTGCCATCTCATCAGATATATCCTGAAAGACAAGCTCTTCCCTGCTTTTGTGAAATTCTTGAAATTGTTGAAAGTCCTGAAAGGAATTTTTATAAAATAAAATCGCTTTTTGGTGAATCAAGCCCGCTTTTTCTGCTGCATATTCACCCATACTGCTATATCTGTATCTGACCGGCATTTTAATCATTCCTGCTTTAACCGGATTCAAATGTATATACCTTAAACAAGACCAGAAATATCTTTCGTCTTCAATACATTCGCTAGTGAATCGGTTCTGAAAAACATGACCATTCCTGTGATGCTTAAAATTATAATATGACGCATATTCAGATAAAACAAACGCCATAAAACGTGATAAATCGTGGATTTCCGCCCGGATAATAAAGTGGGCATGATTAGACATAATACAATAACAATAGATTTCTACATTAATAACATCCAGATGTTTTAGAATAATTCGTTTAAAATAAATTTTTTCACGCTGCTGATTAAAAATTCTTTCTCTATTAATACCTTTTACAATAATATGATATAATTCTGTTTTACTCTCTCGCCGTCTTCTTGTTGGCAACTTGTCCCTTCCTTTCACTTAGGTACAGAGTATTCTTCAGTTTGGGACACCCCTTTTTCAATTTAGGTACACCACAACGGTTAATTTGGGACGTAGTAAAGTTCAACTTTACTACGTCCCCATTTTACACATTTTACACTTATTTCATTTCTTCTCTTACTTCTTTAAAGCACTTCACGATAAAGTCAATATCTTCTTTTGTATGGCTTGCACATACCTGCGTACGGATCCTTGCCTTTCCCTTCGGAACTACCGGATAGGAGAATGCCACTACATACACACCCTTCTCCATCATCCTCTTCGCAAATTCTGCTGCCGTCTTCTCATCATAGAGCATAACCGGTACACATGGATGTGTCCCCGGGATAACATCAAAGCCATTATCAACCAATAACTTGCGGTAATAAGCGGTTACCTCCTCCAAATGATCACGGAGTTCTGTGCTTTCATCCAGCATACTGAACAGTTCAATACTTGCTCCTGCAATTGCCGGGGCAAGTGAGTTGGAGAACAGATACGGACGGCTTCTCTGGCGGAGAAGATCAATGATCTCTTTCCGTCCGGAAGTATATCCGCCGGATGCTCCTCCAAGTGCTTTTCCAAGCGTACCGGTGATAATGTCCACACGGCCTTCTACACCGCAGTGCTCCGGTGTTCCGCGGCCTGTCTTTCCTACAAAGCCCACCGCATGGCTGTCATCTACCATAACGAGTGCATTATACTGATCTGCCAGGTCACATACACCCTTCAGGTTACAAATGATTCCGTCCATGGAAAATACTCCGTCAGTCGCAATCAGTTTGATCCTTGCTCCTGCTTCATCAGCCTCTTTTAATTTTGCCTCCAGGTCTTCCATATCATTATTTTTATAACGGAAACGTTTTGCCTTACAGAGCCGCACACCGTCAATGATGGAAGCATGGTTCAGTTCGTCGCTGATCACAGCGTCGTCAGCGGTCAGGATCGTCTCAAATAATCCTCCATTTGCATCAAAACAGGAAGAATAAAGGATCGTATCATCTGTCCCAAGGAAATCTGAAATTGTCTTCTCCAGCTTCTTGTGAATATCCTGGGTTCCGCAGATAAAACGTACAGAAGCAACTCCATACCCTTTATCATCATAAGTCTTCTTAGCCGCCTCGATCAGACGCGGATTATCTCCAAGTCCAAGGTAATTATTTGCACACATACATAGAAGTTCTCTTCCGTCCTCCATTTTAACTCTTGCGCCCTGAGGAGAAACAAATGGCGCTTCCCCTTTAAACAGGCCCGCCTCTTTAATTCCTTCTACTTCCTTCGTGTAAATGTCTAAAATATCATTTTTACGTCCCATTTTTAATCATCCTTTCCATAAGGTTCGGCGGTCATAACAACCGCCGCCCTGCATTATTAAATATCCCCGGCAATGATACACTGCCTGTTCATATTTAACAAATAACTATTCTGTGCTATTTGTCAGACATCATCCTAATCATTAACATGTGCCCAGTCAAGAATTACTTTTCCGGATTCACCGGAGATCATAGCGTCAAAGCCCTTCTCGTAATCCTTGATATCGAAATGATGTGTAATAATCTCTGAAATATCTAAACCAGCCTGAAGCATAGTAGACATCTTATACCAGGTATCCCATACTTTCCGTCCATAGATACCGCGGAGGTTCAATCCATTAAAGATCACTGTCTCAAGGTCTACAGTGGCATCTGTCCTCTGAAGTCCGAGAAGTGCAATATTTCCGCCGTGCTTCATATTATGGATCATGTCATGAAGACCTGCCTGGGATCCGGACATCTCAAGTCCTACGTCAAATCCCTCTGTCATTCCGATCTCCTTCATAACATCCGGAAGTTTCTCATTTGCAAGATTCACGGCTCTTGTTGCTCCGAGCTTCAGCGCCAGATCCAGGCGGTACTGATTAAAATCGGTAATCACAACATGTCTTGCCCCGGAAAACTTTGCAATTGCAGCTGCCATAATCCCAATCGGGCCTGCACCTGCCACCAGCACATCCTCGCCGAGCATATCATAAGAAAGAGCAGTATGTGTTGCATTTCCAAACGGATCAAAAATGGCATACATCTCCTCTGGAATATTAGGATTACACGGCCATACATTAGAAGAAGGAATTACAAGGTATTCTGCAAATGCTCCGTTCCTGTTAACGCCGACGCCCTTTGCATCTTTACAGTTCTCCTTGTGGCCTTCCAGACAGTTTCTGCACTTGCCGCATGTAATATGACCCTCACCGGATACAAGATCTCCTATATTGAAGCCTTCCACACCTGCTCCTACCTCTACAACTTCTCCGACATATTCATGCCCCGCGGTAAGGCCTACTGGAATCGTATGCTGTGCCCAGTCATTCCACTGATAAATATGTACATCCGTCCCGCAGATAGCCGTTTTATGGATCTTAATCTTTACGTCATTGGGTCCTACTTCAGGAATCGGAACACGCTTCATCCATAATCCTTCCTCTGGCTTCTCCTTCACAAGCGCCCACATCATTCCATCATTTTTTTCGCTCACTTTATTAGACCTCCTGTTTCTATCGTCTCCCCGGACGATGATTCATTGTCGTAATAATTATATCACTCCTTACAGACATGTACAATGGCTTTATAATATTATTTTTGTATAATTTGACATTTTCTTCACACTCTCCGCCGCCTTTTATGGCATATTTTACAAAATACTTATTTACAAATTCAATATTTTTATATATAATTAATTTGTTACTATTGGTATATTTGTACGGAAAGAGGTCATTTTTTTCTGTTTGCTTCTATAAAAATATATCAATATATCGGGGAACAAAATCTATAGAGAAAGAGAGGAAAGCGGATATCCCCCTGAGGTTTATCTGCGAAACGAAACATGAAAAATGTAATTCAAAAATGGAACAGCATCAGTCTTGTATTAAGAATCCTGTGTGGTCTTATCATTGGTATCATTCTCGGGCTGGTCATTCCAAAAGTAACTGTAATTGCTCTTCTTGGAGATTTATTTGTTGGTGCATTGAAGGCAATTGCCCCACTCCTGGTATTCTTCCTTGTAATGAGCGCCCTGGCACACATGGGTGAAGGACAGAAAACAAACATGGGCTTCATTGTTGCTCTTTATATGTTAGGCAACTTATTCTCTGCACTTGTAGCTGTAGTAGCTTGTAAGCTCTTCCCGGTAACTTTGACGCTGGCAGAAGCTGCCGGAGAGGACATGGCTCCTCCGAGCGGTGTAGGCGAAGTATTAAAGAATCTTCTCCTCAACGTAGTTTCCAACCCGGTAGGCTCTATCGTAAATGCAAACTACATCGGTATCCTTGCATGGGCATGTATTTTCGGTATTGCTCTTAAGGTTGCCGCTCCGTCTACGAAAGCTATGCTTGACGATATTGCCGATGCAATCTCCACAGCAGTTAAATGGGTTATCAGTTTTGCTCCGTTTGGTATTATGGGTCTGATCTTCAATGTTATTTCCGCATCCGGCCTGAGCGCTTTATTATCTTATGGTAGACTGATTCTTGTATTGGTAGGATCCATGGCATTCGTAGCGCTGGTTATGAATCCGGTGATTGTATTCCTTTGTATCAAGAAGAATCCATTCCCACTTGTATTCAAATGTCTTGCAAGAAGCTTTATCACCGCCTTCTTTACACGTAGCTCCGCCGCTAACATTCCTGTAAATATGGAGCTCTGTAAAGAACTTGAATTGGACGAGAATACATATTCCGTATCCATTCCGTTAGGAGCTACTATCAATATGGCAGGTGCTGCCATTACTATTTCTGTTATGGCTTTATCTGCTGCCAACACGGTTGGCATTACTGTGGATTTCGGAACAGCCCTGATCTTATGTGTACTCGCAGCACTCAGTGCAGCCGGTGCTTCTGGTGTTGCAGGCGGTTCTCTGTTGCTCATCCCTATGGCATGTAGCTTGTTCGGTGTTCCATCTGAGATTGCTATGCAGGTTGTAGGTGTTGGTTTCATCGTTGGTGTAATCCAGGATTCCTGCGAGACCGGCCTGAACTCTTCTACAGACGTTCTCTTCACAGCTGCTGCTGACATAAGAGACAGAAGATTACATCCGGAGCGTTACGCAAAGAAAGAAGAAGCATAAAATTTCTAAAACAGATGATATATGAAGTATATATAATCTCATATAGATACTCTACATGTAAAAGCAATGGCGGCAGGCAAACAATCTGCCGCCATTTCCTGTTTCTGTAATTCAAAAAATAGGAGGAATAAATACTATGACCCATATTGAGCATTACCATTCACCGCTTGGCACTATGACAATCGCAGGAAACGGCAGCGATATTACAGGCCTGTGGTTTGACGGTCAGAAATACTTTGGCAGTACCTTGCCGAAAAAATACGAAGAAAGTCCTCTGCCCGTTTTTGCAGAAGCCGTAAGATGGCTCGACATTTATTTCAGTGGTAACATACCCGATTTTACGCCGCCCCTGAAACTAAATACCACACCTTTCCGCAAAGCTGTGTGGGATATTCTTCTTACCATCCCGTTCGGTCGGACAATATCTTATGGTGAAATCGCAAATAAAATAGCACGCCAAAAAGGGCTTACAACTATGTCGGCACAGGCAATCGGCGGCGCAGTAGGACACAATCCCATCTCTTTGATCATCCCCTGCCACAGAGTTGTAGGGGCAAACGGCAGTCTGACAGGATACGCAGGCGGAATCGAAAAAAAAGTGCAGCTGCTTAAACTGGAAAAAAACGATATGTCGGCATTCTTTGTCCCGAACAAGGGATTAGCCTTCTAATCAGGCACCTGGGTTATTTTTGCCAAAAGGATATGAACATATCGGCATGCAGGTCAGGGACATAGCTGACATGCAAAAAACAGATGCAGACTTTTTAAAATCTGCATCTGTCTTTTCATTCACATCGTATTACACAAAATATGCGGCTGTCCATCTATCCCTGTTCTACCACTCAAATTTCTCTGCAAAATAAGCATCCAGATCTTCAATCTTAACTCTTTCCTGCTCCATTGTGTCACGATCACGCACTGTAACTGCCCCGTCTTCCTCTGAATCAAAATCATACGTCACACAGAACGGAGTACCGATCTCGTCCTGACGGCGGTAACGCTTTCCGATATTGCCGCGCTCATCATATTCACAATTATATTTCCGGCTCAGACTTGCATACACCTTCTCCGCGCCTTCATTCAGCTTTTTAGACAGTGGAAGCACACCAATTTTAACCGGTGCGAGCGCCGGATGGAAATGAAGAACAGTCCTTACATCCCCGCCTTCCAGTTCTTCCTCATCATATGCACTGCACAGGAACGCAAGCACCATACGGTCAGCTCCAAGAGAAGGCTCGATCACGTACGGAACGTATTTTATCTTTTTCTCATCATCAAAATATGTGAGATCCTGCTTGGATACATTCTGATGCTGCGTCAGGTCAAAGTCCGTTCTGTCGGCAATTCCCCACAACTCTCCCCAGCCGAACGGGAACAGGAACTCAACATCCGTCGTAGCCTTGCTGTAATGACTCAGTTCTTCCGGTGAATGGTCACGGTAACGTACTTCCTCTTTCTTAAGCCCAAGTGTCTCTAACCAGTCAAGACAATACTGTTTCCAGTATTTAAACCATTCAAGATCCGTATCCGGCTCACAGAAAAATTCCAGTTCCATCTGCTCAAACTCTCTTGTACGGAAGGTAAAATTACCCGGCGTAATCTCGTTACGGAAAGATTTTCCGATCTGACAGATACCGAACGGAATCTTCTTTCTGGAGGTACGCTGTACATTTTTAAAGTTTACAAAAATCCCCTGTGCCGTCTCCGGACGCAAATATACGACACTTTTGGCATCCTCTGTAACACCCTGGAACGTCTTGAACATCAGGTTAAACTCACGGATCTCCGTAAAATTATGCTTGCCGCAAGTAGGACAAGGAATCTCTTTCTCCGCAATATACGTTTCCATCTGTTCATGGCTCCAGCCGTCGATACTGTCTCCGATATCAATCCCGTGCTCTTTTGCATAATCCTCAATCATTTTATCCGCACGGAAACGCTCATGACATTCTTTACAATCCATCAGCGGATCACTGAAACCTCCCAAATGTCCGCTTGCAACCCATGTCTGAGGATTCATCAGGATTGCACAGTCCACGCCCACATTATAAGGAGATTCCTGGACAAATTTCTGCCACCATGCTTTCTTTACATTATTCTTAAGCTCTACTCCAAGATTCCCGTAATCCCATGTATTTGCAAGCCCGCCGTAAATCTCAGATCCCGGGTAAACGAATCCTCTTGATTTGGCCAACGCAACGATTTTTTCCATACTTTTCTCTACCATACCTCTTCTCCTCACCTTCTATAAAAAATTATGATAATTGCTACCTATTATACCGGTTTATCTATAAGTTTTCAAGCTTTATTCCACAATTGCTTCGAGGATTTCCAGTGATCGGAACTGCCTTCCCAGGTATTCATCCAAATATCCTCCTGCAATCTGTCCAAGTTCCTCAAGGACTTCATCTTTGACCAGAAATGTGTATAATTTTTCAATTGTCGAAGCTGCAATGTACTGCATGGTATACAGCGTAGAGGGAAGAAGGGATCTGCCATCTGCAATTCTTCCGTTCGAGGCACTCTGACACCTCTGGCACACCATGCCCCCCTTCTTAACGCTAAAGGTACATTCCTTCCCCTGCGCCCCGCAGCAGACGCATTCAAACATCTGCGGGGCCTCCCCGTTGATACAGAGAGTCTTCAATTCATATATGTACCGGATCAGCCGGTTAGGGAGTCTCGGATTCAGAAGGGCCCGCAGAGTCTGGTAAAGGAGTTTGAGCATTTGAGTCTCATCATTGGCCTCCCGTGCATAATAATTTGCCAGATCCATAAAATAAAACCCATAATATGCACCCTCGATATCCGTCCGCAATTCCTGAAAATAATTGGAAATAGAGGCCGACACCAACGTATAGGATGTCCGCCCCTCGTATACTACGAATTCCCCAAAAGAAAATGGACTGGTAACCCCCACAAGAACACTGTTCGGCTTTCTCGCACCCTTTGCGAAAACTGCAATTTTCCCGCGCTCTCTGCAAAGAATCACTACACGCCTGTCATATTCCCCGATAGATGTAGCGGCAAGTACCATGCCCGTCACCGTAATCTGATTCACAAGTATCCTCTCTTTCATGGCCATCCATACTTTCATGGCCATCCATAACATTTTTGCAGATTTCCATCCCTTTATAATAAAGATAATCTGCAACCTTTCCCGTTTCAAAAAAGCGGTTCCAGTATATTTCTTCCATACTCATACTATCACCTCATCCTCTGTTGATAAGGTTAGGTTCTCCAGTGATGGATGGTTTTTATTCTTCTTCCCGATATCCAAAATTTTTCATCAGAAATTCACTGTCACGCCAATCCTTCTTTACCTTGACCCAAAGCTTAAGGTTTATCTGGCATTCAAGCATTTTTTCAATCTCAAATCTGGCTGTGCTGCCGATTTTTTTCAACATATTTCCTTGCTTTCCAATAATTATCCCCTTGTGGGAATCCCTCTCACATATTATAGTAGCATCTATATGCATAATTTTATTTCTCATTTTCATCTGGTCAATTGCCACTGCAATACCATGGGGTATCTCCTCATTTAAGCTGTGCAGCGCTTTCTCCCGGATCAACTCAGCCACAATCTGTCGTTCCGGCTGGTCGGTAATGGTATCCTCATCATAAAACTGCGGTCCATACGGAAGATACTTCATCACAACTTCCAAAAGTTCATCCGTATTATTTCCGCTTCTTGCAGATACCGGGACAATATCTGCAAAATCATAAATATCTTTATACGCAACGATAGCGGCCGCGATATCCTCCTTTTTCACACTGTCAATCTTATTAATGACCAGGATGACGGGCGTGTGAACCTTTTTTAGCCGCCCGGCAATATGCCGCTCTCCGGCTCCGATAAATGTGGTCGGCTCCACCAGCCAGAGAACCACATCCACTTCGTTCAGCGTACGCTCCGCCACATTTACCATATATTCTCCAAGCTTATTCTTGGCTTTGTGAATTCCGGGCGTATCCACAAACACAATCTGGCCCTCATCCATTGTCAGAACAGTCTGGATCCGATTCCTTGTGGTCTGCGGTTTGTTAGATGTAATGGCAATTTTTTGTCCAATTAAATAATTCATTAAAGTTGATTTCCCTACATTTGGCCTTCCGATAAGCGTGACAAAGCCAGATTTATGATCTTTTTTCATTTTATCTCCTTCATTGGGGACGTAGTAAAGTGCAACTTTACTACGTCCCCAGTTAAAAGTTTGTCAATGTCTCAAACATTTCTTTTTCTTCTTCTATCTTCTCTTCGCTCCCGATTACACACAGCTGTCCTGCCTCCAGCACGGCCTCCACCACACGGGCCAGCCGGCGGATATCTTCCTGGGAGGCCTCCAGGATCTCCCGGCGCTCCTGCTGTATCATCTCCGCGCTCACCTTCCCCATATAGAGGTTCATAGAGCGCTCACCCTTTGCAGACGGCGTCAGAGGCTGGTCGATATTGCTCATCGTCCCGATGATATATTTGGTCATATCACGTTCACTGACAGTGAACTTCTGAAGATACTCCACAACGCCCTCATACACTTCCACAGTACGCTTCAGGTGCGGATCCCGGTAGGACACAAAATATCCCTCTCCCACGCGGTTGAAATTGCTCATACACCCATATGCGCCGCCTTTCACCCGGATATTCTGCCACAGGTATTCGTAGCTCAGGATAACCTTCAGAATCTGCAGTGCTCCCGAATAAGACACACCCCGGTCTATGAAATTACCGGTTCTTGCAACATACTGAACCTTGGAAGCAGTTTTAAATCCTTCATTTTTCTTCTCGCAGTGGATGATGCACCGTGTATTCTCTGTCTCCCCTGTAAACAGCCTGGACTTCAGGCTCTCAATCAATCCCTCAAGTCCTTCAAGCCCTTCTCTGGATGCCGTATAGCTGAACATCATATTGTCCGGCCGGAAGATTCTCCTGGCAAGCTTCTCAAGCACCTTCACAAGCCCGTCCTTTTCTTCCTCCCAATGGCTCTCCAGATATGCTGCCTTCTCATAAAATTCAATTCCGCTCGTCATATCCTTCAGCTTCGCCGACGGGGACGCATAGGACATTGCCCGGAGCGCTGCCGTCGTATGCCCGGAGGACTGGAATCTCATCAGGAGCCTGGACTTCAGCATAGCCAGGATCTCTTTCAGACGCTTTGTATCCTCAAGTCTGGACTCTGTAAGGATCTCTCCGATCATCTCAAACGCCACCGGGAGCTTATCATACAATGCCTTTGCCTTCACTTCAAAAGTTGCTTTAAATGCTTTCTCCCTTACATTTGTCACATCTGAATACAGTTCAAGAGATGTACCGATCCCGCCGGTATGCACGTTGATTTCATTGAAAAGTTCTCCATACCCATAGTGGCTGGTATCAATGATCCCAAGCACCGACTGCAGGATACCCACATAAGGAAGCATCTCTTCTTCTATCCCCGACATATCAAACAGAACATCCAGATAGCCGATTCCATTGGTTTCAATCTCATGGTAAATAACCGGGATCCCGCCAATCTCAATCTCTTCATTAATGATAGGTTCAATATCTCTGGAAATATCCTCTCTTTTAAGAACCGGTATCCTGGCCAGATCCTCCTCACTGTCCTCGGCAGACTGATAATCTTCCAGCCCCTTCGTGCGCTCCACCAGAAGCTCCTGCTCCTCCCTCGTTAAATGTTCCTTATACGCCTCAAGCTTTTCACCAAGCTCCCGGTCAAGTCGTGCAGTACGCCCTTTCTCCGGCTTCACCACCACGATCGCCCCATGGGGATTCTGCAGGATATATTTACGGATCAGCCCCTCATAGTACCCGGTACCTACCTGTTCCTTTAAAAAGGCAAAGGTATCCAGCGCCTCAATGTGCATAAACGGGCGCCCGTCATCATAAAGCCAACTGTCCATCATCTGCAGCCCATACATTAACCCCTTCGGATAATTACCGAAATCCGCCTCCCGGTACCGGAATTCATGGTAATTGATGCCGGCCTCCAGCGCTTTTTTATCAATACCCTTTTCTGCAATTTCACCGAGCACATCCTCAATCAGACGGACAAACGCTTCTTTCTGCTCTACATTTGCATTCTTGGACACTACAGAAAAAATAGGCTGGTAAATACCATTGTCATAGGAACCCATAATATCTTTTCCGATCCCCGCATCTGTCAGCGCTTTTTTAAGCGGTGCCCCCGGTGCAGATAACAGTGCGTAATCCAAAATCTGGAAAGCCAGATAGAGCTCCCGGTCAAGACTGGTTCCGACCACCTTATTGTAAGACAGATAGGTATTATCCTCCTCCGACTCGTCGCTTGCTATAGAATAAGCAATCTCTTTTTCTGCCATGCGTTCAAACGGCTCCTGGAAGCCGATCTCTGAATCCACCTCTGCCATATCAAAATTGCTCAGATACTCTCTGTCCAGCCAATGAAGCTTCTCCTCAATATCCAGATCCCCGTACAGATAAATATAGCTGTTGGACGGATGATAATATTTCCGGTGGAAATCAAGAAACTGCTCATAGGTAAGCTCCGGGATCACTTCCGGATCACCTCCGGATTCGTTGGCATAGGATGTGTCCGGAAACAACGTATTAAGCACAACCCGGTCCAGTACACCCTCCGGCGAAGAAAACGCCCCTTTCATTTCATTATATACAACACCGTTATAGGTCAGTTTATCTTCCACGGAATCCAGCTGATAACTCCATCCTTCCTGGCGGAAGATCTCATCATGCACATAAATATTCGGATACAATACTGCATCCATATATACATGCATCAGATTCTGAAAATCCTTGTCATTGCAGCTGGCCACCGGATACACCGTCTTATCCGGATAGGTCATTGCATTCAGAAATGTGTTCAGGGATCCCTTCACTAACTCTACAAACGGATCCTTCGCCGGAAAATTCTTAGAACCGCAGAGCACCGAATGTTCCATGATATGCGGCACTCCGGTGCTGTCCGACGGCGGCGTGCGGAATGCAATACTGAATACTTTATTCGGGTCATCGTTCTCGATATACACAACTCGCGCGCCACTTTTTTTATGTCTCAAAAGCCAGCCTTTTGCCTTGATCCCCTCCAGGACTTCCTCTTTTAGCAGCTTATATCCACTCACATCTGTGATTCCCATTATTTGTTCATTCTCCTTCCTTGTTGGCATTACCTTTTATTTTATACAATTTTTTCCTTCCCTACAAGGCATTCCGCTTTGTTTTTAAAGAACTTTTATAAATCTTTTTATAAATCTTTTACAGTCTTTCCGCAAAGCCCATCGGATACAGCCAGAAAAAGGCACCTCACTCCTCAACATGATATGCAAAGGGCAGCAATTCCTTTGCACGCACCTTCATTCTTTTCCCCTCCGCTGAAAGAATCACCTCCGCGCAGGCTCCGTGAAGAGAATAAACATTTACCCCCACATAAACCTTTCCGCTTTTACACCGCACCGCGGCTCCCACCGTATGATTGCAGCGGACTGCATCATAATTAACGCGAATTGCCTCCTGCGCCGCAAGAATCAGCGTTTCATCTTTTTCTGTCAACAAATTCATTTCATTCCTCCTGAATATTTACCTATATCATACACCAAAACGAGGAATATTAAATGGGCAAATTTATATTTAGACAAAAATAATAGAAAGTGCTGTTCCGGGCTCCCGGACGGCACTTTCTTATATACAATATTTAATTGTGAGCAAAATCACCTGCGGCGTCAGCCGACTCTACCGATCCCCCAAGACCATTTTAATGCCCACCAATGTCCCTATCATCAGCACAACACCGATCGGCAGACAGATAAACGGGTTCTGCACAAATCCTGCGATCACATAGTTCACAAAAGAAACTGCCGCTACTGTAACCGCATACGGGAGCTGTGTGGATACATGGTTTACATGATTACACTGAGCGCCTGCCGAGGCCATGATCGTTGTATCTGAGATCGGTGAACAGTGGTCTCCACATACAGCCCCTGCCATACATGCAGAAATGGACAGGATCATCATATTCTCATTCGTCCCTGCAAACACAGCAACCACGATAGGGATCAAGATCCCGAAGGTTCCCCAGGAGGTACCGGTTGCAAATGCAAGGAAACATGCTACCACAAAGATAATAGCCGGAAGCAGATTGACAAGCCCTTTTGCCGCCGAATCCATCACAGAGGCTACATAATCTGCGGCTCCCAGGCTGTCTGTCATGGCCTTCAGCGTCCACGCAAATGTCAGAATCAGGATGGCCGGAACCATTGCCTTGAAACCGTCCGGAATACATGCCATAGAGTCCTTGAAGTTCAGCACCTTCCTCACCGCATAGAAGACGATTGTGATCACAAATGCAAAGAAGCTTCCAAGCATCAGGCCTACCGACGCATCACTGCCTGAAAATGCTTCAACAAAACCAGATCCTGCAAAAAATCCTCCGGTATAGATCATACCTATGACACAGCAGATGATCAATACGATGATAGGAAATACCAGGTCAATCACCCCGCCCCTGCTTTCCTCAACATCCTGCTCTGCGTTGGCATACGGCCTGTCAGGTGTCGTATAGATATCCCCTGCCAGCGCATTTTGCTCATGCAGTTTCATCGGGCCGTAATCCATTTTCAGTAAAATGATCGTGATCATCATTACGATCGTCAGAATTGCATAGTAGTTATAGGGAATTGCACGGATAAATATGGAAAATCCGTCCTCTCCTTCTACAAACCCAGTCACTGCCGCTGCCCACGAGGATATAGGTGCTATGATACATACCGGGGCCGCCGTAGCGTCAATCAGGTAAGACAGCTTGGCGCGTGACACATTCTGCTTATCTGTCACCGGACGCATCACACTTCCCACCGTCAGACAGTTAAAATAATCATCAATAAAGATCAGTACTCCCAAAAGAACCGTCGCAAGCTGCACGCCGATACGGCTCTTAATATGTTCGCTCGCCCAGCGCCCAAATGCCGCAGAGCCGCCGGCCTTATTCATCATGCATACCATAATGCCTAGCACTACCAGGAATACCAAGATTCCTACATTGTAGCTGTCGGACAGCACCCCTACGATTCCGTCCTGGAATACATGAGTCACTGTAAGCTCAAACTGAAAACCGGAATAAAATAATCCGCCGATCAGAATTCCAACGAACAGAGAACTGTATACCTCCTTAGTGATCAATGCCAGTACGATTGCAACAACCGGCGGAATCAGCGCCCAAACTGTCGCATACATATCCGGTACATATTCTGCCGCCTCCTCGGCAGCAAATACAGTCATAGAACTGCAGGCCAAAATGCACAGAAGTGCGAAAACACCCAAAAAGGCTTTTTTCCTTCCTCTCATCATCTCATGTCCTTTCTCTCTTTTGAATCAGATACAAATAGTTTCCTATGAACAAAAAATTTGACACAAACCGCAATACAGTCTCCCAATAAAAAAGCCATGAAATACGCTGGCATACGCTTTCATGGCACAATCATCTATCATCTGCATTACAGTACATTACGGTAGATCATTCACTCTGATAGCGCTCCACTGCTGTGACAGTCCGCAGCATCTTATGCTGCGTCCCAGAGAACAGACTTGGAATCATCTGAACTCTTCGGCAGATTCCCCTTTCACTGGCAAACAGTCCTCCAAACTATCGTTTCCCGGTTACTGATGAAA
Source organism: uncultured Dorea sp. (assembly GCA_910578865.1). Classification (GTDB taxonomy): domain Bacteria; phylum Bacillota; class Clostridia; order Lachnospirales; family Lachnospiraceae; genus Dorea_D. The sequence continues at coordinate 31,648 of CAJTRM010000021.1, read as the reverse complement.
TCCGCGCCTCTATCAAATCTCATTATTCATATAGTATTATTTTTAGCATTTTTCAGGGCAAATGTCAATATAAGAATCAAAAAATGTGGCAGAGCCTGCGCCCTGCCACATTTAACATACTACTCATACGAGCCGCCTGTTACATTTTAACTTCTTATTCTTCTCCGTAAAGAGTAACCAGCTTCTTGAGATAAGCGTATCTCTCCATAGCCTCAGCCTCGTTCTTAGCGAACAGCCTTTCAGCCTTCTCCGGATTTGCTCTCTTAAGAGCATTGTAACGCACTTCTCCGTCAAGGAATGCCTGGTAATCTCCGGATGGCTCCTTGCTGTCAAGAGTGAATTTAGCGCCTTCTGCCGCAGGATTGAACCTGAAGTTGTTCCAGTATCCGCACTCAACTGCCAGAGCTTCCTCTGTCTGTGCCTTGCTCATACCCTTCTTAATACCATGGTTGATACATGGAGCATAAGCAATAATGAGTGATGGTCCCGGATAAGCCTCTGCCTCTGCGATTGCTTTTACTGTCTGGTTAAAGTCTGCACCCATAGCGATCTGTGCTACATATACATAACCATAGCTCATTGCAATACCTGCAAGGTCTTTCTTCTTCGTCTCTTTTCCGCCTGCTGCGAACTGTGCCGTAGCACCTGTCTTGGTAGCCTTGGAAGACTGTCCGCCTGTGTTGGAGTAAACCTCTGTATCGAATACCATAACATTGATGTCTTCGCCGCTTGCCAGTACATGGTCAACACCGCCGAAGCCGATGTCATAAGCCCATCCGTCACCGCCGAAGATCCACTGGGATTTCTTAGCGAGGAAGTCTTTGTTCTTAACAATGTCTTTGCATGTATCGCAATCACAGCCTTCTAATGCTGCAACTAATTTGTCGGCAGCGTCTCCGTTGGATACTCCGCAGTTAAAGGTATCCAGGTATTCCTGGCATGCAGCCTTTACTTCTGCAGAAGCAGCTTCTGCTGCTGCAACGGACTCAACCTCTTCTTTCAGTCTCTTCCTGATTGCATTCTGAGCCAGCAGCATACCGTAACCAAACTCAGCATTGTCCTCAAACAGGGAGTTTGCCCATGCAGGTCCGCGTCCCTTGGTATCTACTGTGTAAGGTGTAGATGGTGAAGAGTTGCCCCAGATAGAAGAACATCCTGTTGCATTTGCGATATACATTCTGTCACCGAACAGCTGGGTGATCAGTTTCGCATATGGTGTCTCTCCGCAGCCTGCACATGCGCCTGAGAACTCAAGCAGCGGCTGTTTGAACTGGCTTCCCTTTACAGTCTCTGGTTTGAATTTTGCAACAACCTCTGGTTTTACTTCAATCTCTCTTCCGAAGTCAAATACATTCTGAGAAGCTACGTTCTCCTCCATGTTCTTCATAACGAGAGCCTTCTCGCCCTTCTTGCCCGGACATACATTTGCACAAGAACCGCATCCTGTACAGTCAAGCGCTGATACAGTGATAGCAAACTTCATGCCCGGCATACCGATCATGTCGATTGCCTTTGTTCCTTCCGGAGCCTTGGCAAGCTCGTCCTCTGTGAGAGCTACCGGACGGATAACAGCGTGCGGACATACATACGCGCAGCGGTTACACTGGATACAGTTCTCCTCTACCCAAACCGGGATGTCCACTGCGATACCGCGCTTCTCATATGCAGAAGAACCGGATGGTGTAGAACCGTCCACATAATCATTGAATGCTGATACCGGAAGTGTATTACCTTCCTGAGCATTTACTTTTGCCTGGATATTCTTAACGAAGTCCACAACATCTTCTTTTCCGCCCTTAACCTCTGGTGCGAACAGGCCTTCATCCTCGCAGGATTTCCAGGAATCCGGAACCTCTACCTCGTGAACCTGCTTAGCACCCGCGTCAATCGCGTCATAGTTCATCTGTACGATCTTATCGCCTTTTCTTCCGTAAGTAGCCTTGGCCGCCTTCTTCATAAGGTCGATAGCCTCTTCCTCCGGAATAATCGCAGCAAGCTTAAAGAATGCAGACTGGAGCACTGTGTTGATACGTCCGCCGAGTCCGATCTCTTTACCGATCTTAATACCGTCGATGGTATAGAACTTAATATTGTGGTCTGCAATATATGCTTTTACCTGTCCCGGAAGGTGCTTCTCAAGGCCTTCCATATCCCATGGGCAGTTAAGGAGGAATGTACCGCCGTCAACAAGCTCCTGAACCATGTTATATTTATTTACATAAGACGGGTTGTGGCATGCAACAAAGTTTGCCTGACGGATCAGGTAAGTGGACTTGATTGCCTTCTTACCGAAACGAAGGTGTGACATTGTTACGCCGCCTGACTTTTTGGAGTCATAATCAAAGTAAGCCTGAGCATACATGTCGGTATTGTCGCCGATGATCTTGATGGAGTTCTTGTTGGCTCCGACCGTTCCGTCTGCTCCCAGCCCCCAGAATTTACAGTTAATGGTTCCTTCCGGAGTTGTAACAAGCGGTGCGCCTGTCTCAAGAGAAAGGTTGGTAACATCATCAACGATACCGATCGTAAATCTCTCTTTTTCTGTATTGTTAAATACTGCAACGATCTGTGCAGGTGTCGTATCCTTGGAACCAAGGCCGTAACGTCCGCAGTTCACCGGAACAGATTCAAATTTTGTTCCCTTCAATGCGGATACTACATCAAGATATAACGGCTCTCCCTGGGCTCCCGGCTCTTTTGTCCTGTCAAGTACATTGATAACCTTCACAGTTTCCGGAATCGCATCGATCAGTGCCTGAGCGCTGAACGGCCTGTAGAGGCGAACCTTTACAACACCGACCTTCTCACCTGCTGCCATCATATAGTCGATGGTCTCTTCAATCGTCTCACATACAGAGCCCATAGCAATGATAACTTTCTCTGCATCTGCCGCACCGTAGTAGTTGAACAGCTTGTAGTCTGTTCCGATCTTTGCATTTACCTTGTCCATATATTCCTGAACGATCGCCGGCATTGCATCGTAATACGGATTACATGCTTCTCTTGCCTGGAAGAAGATATCCGGGTTCTGTGCAGAACCTCTCTGGCATGGATGATTCGGATTCAGTGCATTGTTCCTGAATTCATCAATAGCATCCATATCCACGATCTCTTTCAAATCTTCATAATCCCATGTCTCGATCTTCTGGATCTCGTGGGATGTACGGAATCCGTCAAAGAAGTTAATGAACGGAAGCTTGCCCTTTAATGCTGCACAGTGTGCAACCGGTGTTAAATCCATAACTTCCTGTACGCTGGACTCGCAGAGCATTGCAGCTCCTGTCTGACGGCATGCATATACGTCAGAATGATCTCCGAAAATAGATAAAGCATGGCTTGCAAGCGCACGTGCAGATACGTTGAATACACCTGGAAGCTGCTCACCTGCTACTTTATATAAGTTAGGAATCATCAACAGTAAGCCCTGAGATGCTGTAAAGGTAGTTGTAAGAGCGCCTGCTGCCAGAGAGCCGTGTACAGCTCCTGCTGCACCTGCCTCGGACTGCATCTCTGTTACCTGTACAGTCTGCCCGAAAATATTCTTTCTGCCCTCGGTCGCCCACTCATCTACGTGTTCTGGCATAACAGATGATGGTGTGATAGGGTAAATAGCTGCAACTTCTGTGTACGCATATGAAGCGTGAGCCGCCGCCTGATTACCATCCATGGTCTTCATTTTTCTTGCCATTTTTGTTGTTCCTCCTTAAAAAATAATACAAATCATTGCAATTTGACATGTATAATTATTATAGTCCCAATACCGCTAAAAGTCTAGTGATTCTTGTCCTTTATTTTGTTCCTTTTTCGGTACAAGGCTGCCGTCTGCTCCGTCCCAAACCGCCATACAGATTCCGCATATCCCGCCGCCCGGCATGCCCGGAAAAATCAGTTTGCCTGTTCGGTCCTCTTCTTTCTCCGGCAGTATACGATCAAGCCGGCCGAGACCACAGCCAGGACTCCTGCAAGAACCTGCGAAACCGGGATTTCTGTCCCGGGAATCCACAGCTGGTCAGTTCTCAGGCCTTCGATCCACACCCGGCCAAGGCCATAACCGAGAAGATAGATCAAGAACACTTCCCCCTCAAACTTCTTGTGCTTCCGGTAAAGCAGCATGATCACAAGAACCATCAGGCACCACACGGATTCATACAAAAATGTGGGGTGTACCTGAATGTATGACACTCCTTCCACAGTCTCCATATGCTCCCGCATCAGCTCCGTAATATCCGAGCTGCGGACAGCGTCTGTCGGAAGCCTCATGGCAAAAAGCCCGTCCGTATACTCACCGAACGCCTCTCTGTTGCAGAAGTTTCCCCATCTTCCGATCATCTGCCCTGCCACAAGTCCAAGGCCTGCTGTGTCAAATAAAAGGGGCGCCGACAGGTTTTTGACCTTTGCAAAGATGATGACTGTAATGACAGCTGCGATCACTCCTCCATAAATCGCAAGCCCTCCCTGGCGGATATTAAAAATGCTTTTCAGATTATCCTTATACATATCCCAGGAAAATGCCACATAATAGATTCTTGCCCCAAGGATGGAAAATATAACCGCATAGATGGCAAGATCATAATAATTTTCCGGGTTCTGTCCCGTATGCTTTGCCTCCGCGGCAGCAATAAAGATCCCTGCCAATATCCCAAGGCCTATAATAATGCCGTAATAAGCAATGTCAAAACCAAATACTGTAATGTGGTCCCCCAAAGAAGACAGATGGATCCCCAGGTTCGGGAATTCGATCATTTGATGCATATTCGCCCGCTCCTCTTCTATACGTTAAATCGAAACAGCATAATATCGCCGTCTTTTACAATATAGTCCTTACCTTCCAGGCGCACAAGCCCCTTCTCCTTGGCAGCCGCATGTGTACCGCTCGCCATGAGATCCTCGTAGGAAACCACCTCCGCCCGGATAAAGCCCCGCTCAAAATCCGTATGAATCTTTCCCGCCGCCTGCGGAGCTTTTGTTCCTTCGGTGATGGTCCATGCGCGCACCTCCGGCTCCCCTGCCGTCAGATAACTGATGAGCCCTAACAGACGGTAGCTTGCCTTTATCAGTTTTTCCAGTCCTGACTCACTTAATCCGAGATCTTCCAAAAACATTTTCTTTTCGTCCTCGTCAAGCTCTGCAATCTCCTGTTCAATCTGGGCGCACACTACAAATACTTCACTCTCTTCTTTTTCAGCATACCCGCGGACTTCTGCCACCTGCGGATTCCCCGCCCCGTCGTCGGCAAGATCGTCTTCTGTTACATTTGCCGCATAGATAACAGGCTTATAGGTCAGAAGGTTATAGCCTGCAAGCCACTCCTTCTCGTCCTCATCTTCTGCGCCGTCAAAGGTCTTGGCCAGCCGGCTGTCCTCAAGGTGAGCCTTGACCCGTTCAAGAAGGGCAAGCTCCTTTGCGGCCGTCTTATCGTTCCTTGCAACCTTTGCTGTCTTGGCAATCCTTCTCTCCAGAATCTCAAGATCGGAAAAGATCAGTTCCAGATTGATCGTCTCAATATCCCTCAATGGATCAATGCTTCCGTCCACATGGACAATATTGCTGTCCTCAAAACACCTGACAACGTGCACGATCGCATCCACCTCACGGATATTGGCCAGAAACTGATTCCCCAGTCCCTCGCCCTTTGACGCACCCTTCACCAGTCCTGCGATATCCACAAATTCAATGGCTGCCGGTATGATCTTCTTCGTATGATACATTTCCCCGAGGACATTCAGTCTCTCATCCGGAACGGTAACTACCCCCACATTTGGGTCTATCGTACAGAACGGATAATTGGCAGACTCCGCGCCTGCTTTCGTCAACGAATTAAATAACGTACTTTTTCCTACATTGGGAAGCCCCACGATTCCTAGTTTCATGTATATTCATATCTCCTTTACTTTCAATAGTTTCAAGTATTTTATAGCTATTCAGAGGATTTTGAGCCGCCGGCTTTATTCCACCCGCCGCTTAACAAATAATTCCATAGATCCTACGTATCTTGTACTCATATCATAATGAATTACTTCCATCCCCATATCCTGCAGCAATTGATTTAAACTTTCAAAAGATACATACGTATAGTGATTTAACGCATGCCACATGCAGTGGGAGAACCTCTCCATTCTTGCATACGCGGAATTGTAGTTTGGCGTTGAAATCCACAAAACGCCCTGTTCTTTTAACATCTGCTTCACCTTTTTCAGAACTCTGACGGGTTCAGTCACATGTTCCAGAACATCCCCCATAACAATCACATCATATTGTTTGTCCGTCTCATAATCTGCAATATCACTCCATTGCACCTCTACCCCCCCCCCTAAAAAAAGCAGAAATACGCTCACAGTCCTCCTCGCATATTTCAATTGCGTCTACAGAATATCCGAATTCTAAAGCAACCGCCAACATTTCACCAGTACCTGTTCCTATTTCCAGATATTCTTTTCCTGGAGTTATTGCTTTGAACTGATTAAAGATAGAATTGTAACAATCCAAAGAAAATTTATTCTCCAATTTGTCATCTTTTCCTTTCCTTGTATAATGACCGTTAATAAGCCCTATACTCGATTTAGGAAAATTGTACACAAAAAGATTACCGCAGGACCCACATTTCATCCACAGTTTCGCCGGCGGGAACGACTGGTTATTTTCCAACTGCATCACCTGTGCAGAACAATAGTAGGGAATGATATCCTCTCCCGAAGCGCCGCACCATGGACATTCTTCTGTAAGCTCCTCCTGCGCCGCCTTTCCTTTATAGCAATATTTCACCCCCAGAAGACTGGCCAAATCAGGATAAATCGTAAAAGCCTCCTTCATCAATTCATAGGACTGCATCGGGGCATTCTCGTTCATCTGCTGTGCACATACATACAGTCCTATAGCGGTAACTTCCCGGCAATAACTGCCGCATTGATAAAAGGAAAGCACCTCCCCCAATTCCGCCTCTGTGAATTCAAGCGTCCCCTGCTGAAGTTCTTCATACATTTTTACAGCAGCATAGGCAGCATATATTTCACTGACATAATTCAACCAGTTTTTTTCTTCATGATCCAATAATTCGCCGTTCTTTAAAGCCTCTATTACACCTGAGGACCGGCCTGCAAAACTATTTTTATCATTAGCTATTTCATAAACCGCATCATACAATTGCATAAGTTTTGGCTCATCCCTTTTAATGTCAAGCAATGATTCTTGAAGCTCATGTATGCTATTTAATATTTTCATCATCACACTTCTCTCCTTCCATACTCTCTTCGTCTATGCGCTGATCCCGCGTCTCCATGAGAATAACAATTCCCGACAAAAAACTGATCACCACCTCAGCATCCTTAAACTGGTTGCTGACGCACAGGCTGTCATAAGGGGTCAGCCTGTGGTTTTTAAGGGGATATTTCGCACCCTGAATATTGAACCCATAAACCTCCTGCCCCAGCGGGAATACAGAGAAATACGGCCCATAAGCCTCACTCCTCTTCAAAATCGTTTCTTTCCCAATCAGCCTGATACTGTTCTGCCTGTCTAAAATCCTTGCGTCTATCCCTGCATGAAAGGGAACCGTCAAAGACTGGACATTTGCCCACAGATGATCGATCCGTCCGCCGGTAGCTCCCAGTATGACCATCTCTTCACACCCCAATGTCATTGCAAGCCGGATCGCGATCTCTGTATCCGATGCATCCTTGACGGGACGGAACTCACGAATCGGAACATTCGTCTCATTACGGTAATAATCCGCAACCTTTTTATCCACACTGTCAAAATCCCCCACAATATAATCCGGCATAATATCATGGCGGTACAGGAATTCCATTCCTCTGTCCACACCGATCACATAGTCCGCAGACATTTTCTCCAAAACAGAAAGGATAAATGCCTCATCCAGTTCACCGCCGCTTATAATCGCAATTTTTTTACTCATATTCCCTTAATATCTCCATAAACTCTTTTGTATTTTTCTCAGGATCTCCTCCGAACACCGCCGAACCTGCCACAATAATATTTGCTCCGGCATCCAGCACCTCGCGCACATTGCTCAGGTAGATACCCCCGTCAACCTGAATGTCCACAGAAAGGCCCTGATCCTCGATCATCTTCCGGATTGCCCTGATCTTATCCAGTGACTCAGGGATGAATTTCTGGCCTCCGAACCCTGGATGGACACTCATTACAAGAAGCATATCAACTCCGGGAAGAAATGGTTCCACCTCAGACACCTCTGTCTCCGGACAGATCGACAGTCCCACTTTCATGCCGCAGGAACGGATCTTTTCAATCGTTGCCGGAAGATCCCTGCAGGCTTCCAGATGAATCGTCACGATATCTGCACCTGCATCTTTGAAAGCTTCCACGTAACGTACGGGCTCCTGCACCATCAGATGGGCATCCATAACCTGTCCTGTGGCATTCCGGATAGATTTAAGCACGGGCATACCAAAGGATATACTTGGTACAAACATCCCATCCATCACATCAAAATGCAGGTACTTTGCTCCGTTCTCCTCCGTAGCCTTCATCTGTTCACCCAGTATCTTAAAATCTGCCGCCAGAATCGACGGCGCCAAAATATACTCCATCTCAATATCTCCTTTTCTCTTTCAGTTGCTGATACATTTCCTGATAGTCTTCGTAACGCACAGGATGGATCTTTCCTGCCTCCACAGCTTCCTTGACCGCACATCCCGGCTCATGGACATGATCACAGCCGTGAAACCTGCACTTACCCTCATAGGAAGAAAACTCAGGAAAAAAATACTTCAGCTCTTCTTTTTCAAAATCATTGACATACAGGGAACTAAATCCCGGCGTGTCCATAATATAAGAATCCCTGTCAATGGCAAATAATTCCGAATGCCTCGTGGTATGTCTTCCCCGCTCAATTTTGCGGCTTACGGCCCCGGTCTTAAGCCCGGCATCCGGCTTTAGAATGTTGATCAGGGACGATTTGCCCACCCCGGAAGGACCTGCGATTACAGTCGTCTTTCCCCTGAGAAGTTCCCTGACTTTCTCAATATGCAGCTTTTCGCGGGCGCTTACAAAGAGATACGGGCATCCACAATCTCTATAGATCTCACCGAGCCTTGGAATCTGCCCGTCCTTTGCTATATCCTCTTTATTAAAGCACAGGATTACCGGTATCTTTTTACTCTCCATCATTACAAGAAACCGGTCAAGAAGATTAAAATGCGGGCTTGGCTTTGTCACGGCAAATACCACCAGCGCCTGATCCACATTGGCAGCTGCGGGACGGATCAGTTCATTTTTCCTCGGCAGAATCTCAGTAATATTTCCGGTCATCTCTTCCGGATCCAGGATCTCAATGTCTACATTGTCCCCCACCAGAGGCTTTATCTTTTCTTTTCTGAAAATACCTTTTGCCTTACATTCATAAACACCGGATTCTACTACGTAAACGTAGTAGAATCCGGCAATTCCCTTTACAATCTTTCCTTTCATTCTTGTTCATCCTCACTTGGAAGATTCGCAGGATCCATTCCCAGGCTGAGCACATATTTGATCGTGCCTCCCTTTGCCAGGCTTCCGGACGACGGATTCTGAGAAATAATGGAGCCTTCCTCATAATTATTGCTGTATTCTGTCCTTTCCGTCTTTGCATTCAGCCCATTGGCTTTTGCCCACGCAAGCAGTTCACTCTCATCTTTCCCGGCAAAATTCTGAACCTGGATTTTTTCATCCGGCTTCTTGCCCTTGCTGATCAGAAGGTTCACCGTTGTCCCTGCACTTACTTTTTTCCCGGAAGAAGGACTCTGGGAAACCACCCTTCCTTCTTCAACGTCATTATCATAATCATAGGTTACTTTACCGATCTTCAGCCCTGCGCTCTTAATCTCTGCCTGAGCGTCCGCATCCTTCTTCCCCAGTACGTCAGGTATCGTCTTTTTATCTTCGCCCTTGCTTACCTGCATGATAACCTCGGTATCTTTTGTCACTTTAGAACCGGCGGACGGCGTCGTCCCGATGACCTGCCCCTCTGCATACTGGTCACTGTATACGAATTCGGAAGTCCCTACCTTAATGCCTTCTCCTTCCAGCTTCTTCTGAGCCTCTGATTCATCCATTCCGGCCACCTCCGGTACGATGATCTCTTCCCCCACAAGCTTGGAGCTTACAACAACCTCTATCTTCGTATGTTTCTTCACCTTTTCTCCGGCTTTGATCTTCTGTTCACAGATCAGGCCTTCCTCATATCTGTCAGATTCCTCGTAGGTTGCGACTTTAAAGCCAAGATTTTTCTCCTTCAGGATCTTTCTCGCCTCGTCCTCTGTCTTGCCCAAAAGATCCGGAACCTTGACTGTTTCTTCTGTTTCCTCTGCCTCTGTCCCTTTGTCAAAAGACTTAAAGATTCCGGCCGCCTTCCCGATAGTAAAGAGCAGGATGAACGCAATGATAATAATTACAACTATCATCAGAATCCTCATAACCTTGTTCATCCTCGGATTGACGTTCTCATCTCCTCTGCGTCTCTTCTTTCCTCCACGGGAATCATAGCTGTCATATTCCTCATCACGGCCGTACTCATCCTCGTATCTGTCATCATCATACTGATTGTCGTCATATTCATCATAATGATCATCGTCATATTCGTCGTAACCATCACCGTATCCGTCATCGTCATACTGACCATCGTCGTACTCACCGTCACCGTACTCATCCTCGGAACTGCTCTGGATAACGTCCAGCTCATCATCTGTAATGATCACGGTATCTGCACTACGGAGCGGAGGAATCACAACAAAATCCCCCTCCGGATCCACCAGCGAACGCTTCAGATCCTGAATCAGGGCATTCGTATTGCTATAGCGCCTTTCTCCGTTCTTCTGTGTACATTTTAATATGATCTGCTCCAGGCTGTACGGAATATCCGGAACCAGCTCTGACGGCGGGGTAATCTCCTCCTGAAGATGCTTGATCGCAACAGAAACTGTAGAGTCCCCGTCAAAAGGCACCTGTCCTGTAGCCATCTCAAACAAGGTAATGCCGATGGAATAAATATCACTTTTAGCATCACTGAAACCGCCTCTGGCCTGCTCCGGAGACGAATAGTGGACAGAACCCATAGCATTGGAACTGATCGTATTAGACGTGGTAGCCTTGGCAATACCAAAGTCCGTTACCTTCACCTTTCCGTCCCTGGATATGATAATGTTCTGAGGCTTAATATCCCGGTGAATGATATTGGCGGCATGTGCTGCACCGATACCGGTACACATCTGGATCGCAATACTGATAACCTCTTTGTGAGACAATTTCCCCTTTCTTGCGATATACTCCTTCAGAGTAATACCCTCCACCAGTTCCATTACCATATAATACAGGCCTCTGTCCTCACCTACATCATATACATTTACAATATTAGGATTTAAAAGTCCTGCTGCTGCCTGAGCTTCCGAGCGGAACTTCCGTACGAAGTTCTCATCCTCGCGGTATTCCTTCTTTAATACTTTGACCGCCACATAGCGGTTCAGCATCGTGTCCTTCCCCTTATAGACATCTGCCATTCCGCCTGCACCGACTTTACTCAGTACCTGATATCGATTTCCAAGAAAAATTCCGTCTTTCACTATTCACTCACCTCATCTGCAAGTGGTTCTGCCATAACAACCCCTATGTTATCTCTCCCACCATTACTATTTGCTTTCTCTATCAGCATAAGCACTGCTTCTACTATATCCCTTGCCCCCTTGACGATATCGAACATATCTTCGTCCTCTACCATGTTGCTGAGCCCGTCTGTGCACATCAGAATGATATCGCCTTTTTTCAAATGATATTCATAAATATCTGCGCCGACTTCTTCTTTTACGCCGATCGCCCTTGTGATAATATTTTTGTCCGGATGATTCTTAGCTTCCTCAGCCTTGATTCCCCCGAGCCTTACCATCTCTTCCACAAGGGAATGATCCTTTGATATCTGCTGTATCTTCTCATTGATCAGGTACAGACGGCTGTCCCCGACATTTGCAAAGTGCAGTGTATTCCCGATCACAGTCGCGGCTACCAGCGTCGTTCCCATACCTTCTAACTTTACGTCCGACTGCGCTGCCTTGATCAGCTCATGGTTTGCCACTTCAACCACCTGTTTTAAGATGTCCTCCGGTTTATGAAGGGAAGTTGACTCCAGCTCCCTGTGCAGGATCTTTACCGTATACTTGGACGCAAAATCACCGGCTTTATGGCCGCCCATTCCGTCGGCAACCACCAGCAGATTCGGAAACGGGCCAACCGGCCGGTCCGTCACATATACAAAGTCCTGATTGACTTCTCTTTTTCTTCCCACATCTGTCTTTGCAAATAATTTCATCTAGTTCTCCTTTTTTTCAGCCGCATAACGCCGTCTCAGCTGACCGCAGGCTCCGTCAATATCAGAGCCTCTTTCCCTTCTAATAGTAACATTTATTCCGTTTTTTTCAAGTTTATTTTTGAATTCCGCGGCATTTTTACTGTCGGGCTTCTTAAAATCCCGCTCATGGATCGGATTTACAGGGATAACATTCAGGTGGCAGTTTCTCCTCTTCAGGATTCTGGTCAGCCCCTCAATATCCTCCTCCTGATCATTGACCCCTTTTACGAGGCTGTACTCAAAAGTGACGCGCCTCCCTGTTTTTTCAAAATACAGGTCGCAGGCTTTTAACACTTCCTCCAGCTCATATTTGTTTGACACCGGCATCAGCCTTTTTCTTTTCTCCTGGCTGGAGCCGTGGAGAGAAAGGGCAAGTGTGATCTGAAGCCCCTCCCCGGCAAGCCGCTCCATATTCGGGACAATGCCGCAGGTAGAAACTGTAATATTTCTCTGACTGATATGAAGTCCGTTCTCGTCACTGATCATATGTATAAACTTCACAAAATTATCGTAATTGTCAAGCGGCTCCCCGGTTCCCATCACGACAATATTAGATACCCGCTCTTTGGTAAGCTTCTGGATCATATATACCTGCCTGAGCATTTCAGAAGCAGTAAGGTTTCTTGCCAGGCCGTCGATGGTGGACGCACAGAAACGGCAGCCCATCCTGCACCCTGCCTGGGAAGAAATACAGACCGAGTTGCCGTAGCTGTATTTCATCAGGACACTTTCAATCCGGTTTCCGTCCTGAAGCTCAAACAGATATTTTTCTGTAGGATCCACCGCAGAAACTTGTTTCATTACCAAAGAAACTTTTTTGATATCATACTGTTGATCCAGTCTTTCTCTCAGGGATTTTGACAGATTCGTCATCTCCTCAAAGGAATCCGCCAGATCCTTGTGGAGCCAGGTATAGATCTGTTTTGCACGGAACCTCTTTTCTCCCAGAAGCTCCACTTCCCTTTCCAGTTCTTCATAACTGTAGGACGCAATATCTTTTTTCTCCATGTGACCTCCTACTCGCCTTCCTTACCGGTCAGGCGGACATTCGCCCGGCATGACACTATTTTCTTTCTCAAACATTGCGATATAAAATCCGTCCCCGCAATCTCTCCCCGGCAGCATCTGCTCCTCCTTCCGCAGGCAGAACTGCGGATGTTCCCTTAAAAACCATCTGGTATTTTCCTGATTTTCCCCGCGGTGAAGCGTGCAGGTGCTGTAGAGAAGCCTTCCTCCCGGCTTTACATAAGTATGTACAACAGACAGGATCTCCCTCTGAAGCCGGATCAGATCTTTCTGCGTTTCCGGCGTCATCTTGTATTTCAGATCGATCTTCCGGCCAATCACTCCCAGGCCGGAGCATGGAAGATCGGCAATCACGATGTCTGCCTTTTCCCGGACTGCCTCGTCTTCCACAGTAGCATCCCTCTTGACAGCCTCTATATTCGTGAGTCTGCTCCGTGCAATATTTTCCTTCAGAAGACCTACTTTATAATCTGTCAGGTCACGGGCCTGTACATGCCCGCTGCCGGAAAGCTTCTCTGCCATATGAATGGCCTTGCCTCCCGGGGCAGCACACACATCTATGATACAATCTCCCTCGGACGGATCCGCCCACTCGGCCACATACATGGAACTCAGGTCCTGCACATAAAAGTGTCCCTTTTGGAAACTTTCAAGTTTCGCAATATAATCAAAGCCTGAGATTGCAAGGGCATACGGCAAAACCGTTTCTTCTGCAGCAACGCCTTCTTTTTCCAGTTCTCTCACAAGTTCTTCCTTATGGACAGCCTCCAGATTGCACCGCACAGTAACCGGTCGCTCCTCCAGAAATGTCTGTCCTATTTGTTCCGCTGTCTCCGGGCCATATTCCCTCAGCCATTGTTCTACGATCCACTCAGGAAGGGAGCAGCAGACAGACAGATAAGCATTCAGATTCTCTTTTGAAGGATAGCAGATACTGCCGATGTTCCTGGAAATATTACGCAAAACTCCGTTTACAAAGCCCTTTAAGCCCGCAAACCCTTTCTGCACTGCCAGTTTTACCGCCTCATTGCAGACTGCGCTTGCCGGCACATAATCCATATATTTCAGCTGATAAACCCCTGTCCTCAGAATCATCCGGACCACCGGCTTCATTTTATTCACCTTTGTTTTAGAGAACAGATTCAGAATATAATCAATCTCTATCATGCGTTCAAGCGTGCCGTTTACTAGCCTTGTAATAAACGCACGCTCCTTCTTATCCAGATATTGATGTTCGTCCAGAATTTTTTTCAGGGCAATATGGCTGTATTCACCGTCCCTCGTTATAGTAAGCAATGTTTGAAGCGCCAGATCCCGGCCGTTTACAGATGATGCCATCTTAAAGTCCTCCCTGCTAGTCTCTTCTTCTGGAATTACTTATGAGAAGCAGACGGAGAAGCTGAAGGATCGCAGCTGCCGCCCCTGCTACATAAGTAAGCGCTGCCGCAGTCAATACCTTTCTCGTATCTCTCACCTCGTCCGGATACAGCATTCCTGTATCTCCCAGAATTCTAAGTGCGCGGTTTGATGCATTAAATTCTACCGGCAGCGTCACAATCTGAAACAATACAGATAACGAAAAGGCCAAGATCCCGAGATTCAGCAGCATCACCGCCGACCGGCTGTTTATAAGAAGCCCAGCCAGAATGAGCGGCCACGAGACCGCACTCCCGAAATTCACAACAGGTACCAGTGCACTTCTGATACTGAGCGGTGCATATCCTTTCGCATGCTGAACCGCGTGCCCGCATTCATGAGCCGCAACTCCGATGGCGGCAACTGAAGCTGAATTGTAGGTCACATCGGAAAGCCGCAATACCTTATTGCGCGGATCATAATGATCCGTCAAACTGCCGGACACATGCTCGACTCTGACATCATAGATGCCCTGACTGTGCAAAAGCCTCTCGGCAGTGTCCCTGCCTGTCATCCCTGAACGGCTCCTGACTGTGGAATATCTGTTAAAAGTAGAGCGCATCTTTGCCGATGCTATCATAGAGACAGCAACACCTGCAAGCACCAGTATATACGTTGGATCAAAATACATCGGATAATACATTCCTTTTCCTCCTTCACGGACATATACTAACTATTATATATGAAAAACCGTGAAAATACTGACTCTTCATATATTTTTAAGAATTTTTCAAAATCGTTCCTGCCTCCATCGGATAGCCCCTCAGGAATGCGCCTGCCTCCATCTTCTTTTTTCCGGGGATCTGGAGTTCTTTGACCTTCAACAGCCCTTCTCCGGTCTGTACCAGAAATCCGTCCTTCTCCACGGATACAACCGTCCCGGGCTCTGCCGTACCGGCCGCCTGCCCCCGTGAGACAGCCTGTGCCTCCCAGATCTTCATTGTCTTCCCGTTCCAGCCGGTGTATGCACTCGGCCATGGATTCAGCCCTCGGATCAGACGTTCAATGGCTTTTGCCGTCCAGCTCCAGTCAATATTCCCCAGGTTCTTATCCAGCATACGGGCATACGCTGTCGGACTCTCTCCCTGCTTCACAGCAGTCACGGTCTGATCTTCCAGAGCTTGCAATGTCTCTACAAGGAGCCTTGCCCCGGCAGCGGCAAGCTTATCGTGAAGGCTTCCGCCGGTCTCCTTTTCATCCAGCACAACCTCCGTCTTAAGGAGCATGTCACCGGTATCCAGTCCTTCATCCATCTGCATGGTCGTGACACCCGAAACTTTCTCCCCGTCAATGACTGCCCACTGTATCGGAGCGGCGCCTCTGTATTTTGGCAGCAGGGAAGCATGGACATTGATACACCCGTAAGGCGTCATCTGAAGAATCTCCTTCGGAAGAATCTGCCCGAAAGCAATCACCACCATAACATCTGCCTTATATTTCCGGAGTTCCCCGATGCACTCCGGATCCCGGATTCTCCTCGGCTGAAATACCGGAATCCCATATCTGACAGCCGTTTCTTTCACAGGCGTATACTGCATCTTTTCCCCGCGTCCCTTCGGCTTATCCGGCTGGGTAACTGCAAGGACTACTTCATGTCCCGCATCCACCAGAGCCTCAAGAGTACCCACAGAAAAATCCGGAGTACCCATAAATATAACCCTCATCTACGCTTCCTCCTCATTGGCTTCTATATCGTAAATCCCACCTTCTACAAGCTCAATATACATCTTCCCGTCCAGATGCTCGATCTCGTGGCAGAGTGCCCGTGCAAGCAGCTCCTCACCCTCAATCTCCACTTCCTCCATCTCCTCATTCAACGCGCGCACCTTCACATAATTGGGCCTGGTCACGATCCCTGCTTTCCCCGGCAGGCTTAAGCAGCCCTCTTCCCCGGTCTGCTCCCCTCCGGTCTCAAGAATCACCGGATTGATCAGCACGATCGGCCCTTCCCCCACATCAATGACGGCAATCCTTTTCAGGATCCCCACCTGCGGGGCTGCAAGCCCTACCCCCGCTGCCTCATACATTGTATCCAGCATGTCATGGATCAGTGTTCTTGTCCGAAATGTCATTTTCGGCACTTCCTTACATGGTTTTGTGAGCACATCCTCTCCTAGTTCTCTGATTTTTCTGATAGCCATAGTTATTCTCTCCTTATGATGTATTTATTGGGTTAAAATCAAACTGAATCCGCAAACTGTCAAATCCTGTATTCATCTCAATATATTGCTCCATCAGGTTCTTTGCTTCAATCAAACACCTGTATGCTTCACTTTTAATATATAAAATCTGCCGGTACTGATCGCTGACCTTTGACACATATGGGGCGGACGGCCCGATCACAGAGAGTCTCCCTCCTCTGTTGATCCGGGCGGCAAACTCCTTCAGATATAAGGCGGCTTTCTTAAGATGCTCCTCTGCGCTCCCTGTCATCCATACAGCCAGAAGCTGGTCCACCGGCGGATATCCCATAAGCTGCCGGTACTTCATCTCCTCCTCATAAAAGCCTTCATAGTCCTGCCTCGCCGCCATCCGGATACTATAATGCTCCGGGCTGTAGGTCTGTATTACTACTTCCCCTCTCTTCTTTCCTCTCCCCGCCCTTCCGGAAGCCTGCGAGAGAAGCTGAAAGGTGCGCTCCGCAGACTGATAGTCATTGGAATACAGGGACAGATCCGCCGCCAGCACGCCCACCAGGGTCACATTGGGGAAATCATGCCCCTTTACGATCATCTGGGTTCCGATGAGGATATCCGCCTCCTCATTGGAAAATGCAGACAGGATCCTTTCATGACCGTTCTTCACTTTTGTAGTATCAAGATCCATCCTGAGCACCCTGCTTCCGGGAAAGGTCTGTTTTACCAGGTCTTCAATCTGCTGTGTACCTGCCTTGAAACCGCCGATATATCCCGAGCCGCATTCCGGGCACTTTTTTATAGAAGGCTGTTCGTAGCCACAATAGTGGCAGACCATTTTTCCGTTTCTGTGTGCGGACAGGGACACATCACAATGGGGACATTTTACTACATGCCCGCAGGATCTGCAAGATACAAATCCTGCATATCCCCTCCGGTTTAAAAACAGCATCACCTGTTCCTTTTTCCAAAGGCGTTCTGTAATCATCTCCTTCAGCCGGTCACTTAAAATAGAACGATTGCCATGCTTTAGTTCTTCCCTCATATCCACAGTATATACATCCGGAAGGCTCTGGGATGCTGCTCTGTTCTTAAGCTTAAGAAGCGTATATCTTCCGTTCCGGCACTGGTAGAATGCCTCCAGAGAAGGCGTCGCCGATCCAAGGACGACACTGGCGCCTTCCATCTTAGCCCTGGCTAATGCCGTCTCTCTTGCATGATATCTCGGCGCCTTTTCACTCTTATATGCCGGTTCATGTTCCTCGTCGATCACAATAAGCCCAAGATCAGGAAACGGAGCAAACAAAGCGGAACGAGGACCGATCATCACATCTACTTCCCCCCGGCGGATCCGCTCAATCTGGTCATAACGCTCCCCGGCGGACAGCCTGGAATTCAGGATCGACACCCGGTCTCCGAACCGTCCGTAGAAACGCAGAACCGTCTGATAGGTAAGGGCAATCTCAGGAATCAGCACAATGGCCTGCCTGCCTGCTTTTACCACACGCCCGATCATCTCCATATACACTTCTGTCTTACCGCTTCCCGTTACCCCATGGACCAGGTATGTTGTCCGGACACCGCGGCTGTAATCCTGCCAGAAGGTTTGGACTGCTGCCTCCTGCTCCTCGGTAAACTGAACCTCCTGCCGCTGTGACTGCTTGTATTTCACCGGATTCCTGAGCATCTCCTCCGACTCCACCGCAAGGACTCCCTGTTCCTCCAGGGCCCGTATCACCGACTGCGTGACATTTAATTTATGAGTGATCAATTCATAATCCTGCTGCGGCTGATCGAGAAGCCCCGCCAGCACTCTGGCTCTTGCCTTCTGATTCTTATGCAGATAGATGTCAAGCTGCCTTTTTCCTTCCTCTTCCTTCAGAAGCAGACGCACCCTGCGTTTCTTCTGAATGCGTTCCTTCCGCTTTACCGGAAGAACTGTCCTGAGCGCCTGGATCATGGTGCCCCCATAATACTCCTTCATCCAGGCCGCCAGAGCTACCAGCCTGGATTCTATCGCTTCGCTCTTCTCCGCTCTTCTCAGTATCTCCTTAATCTTTTCAGGGTCATAATCTGCATGCCCGGAAAATCCGACTACATAACCGTTCGTCTCTTTATTTCCCCTGCCGAAAGGAACTACAACCTCCATACCAACTTCCAGCACCCCCTCAAGTTCTGAAGGGATGCTGTACTGAAACACCTTATCCAGTTTTTCATGTGTGATATCAATAATTATGTTAGCGTACATTCTGCTCCTTAAGCTCTTCCAGCACTTCCCGGATCAGCACACGGTCATCCATGTCATATTTGACCCCTTTGATCTCCTGATAGGTCTCATGTCCTTTCCCGGCCAGGACGATCACATCCCCGGCCTGACCATGACCGATGGCATAACGGATAGCCTCCTTCCGGTCGCAGATATCAATATATTTCCCGTCTGTTTTCTCAATACCGGTAATAATATCGTTTATAATCTCCTGAGGCTCCTCAAACCTCGGGTTATCCGACGTGATAATGGTAAAATCCGACAGTCTGCCCGACACTTCGCCCATCTCATATCTTCTTGTCTTAGATCGGTTGCCTCCGCAGCCAAATACCGACACCAGGCGCCCCGGGTTATAATCCCGCAGTGTATGAAGAAGACTTTCAAGACTCATGGCGTTGTGGGCGTAATCTATCATCATCGTAAAATCATCCGACACCTTGATCATTTCAATGCGTCCTTTTACTTTTGCCGCCTTTAATGCCTTTTTGATATTCTCCTTTGGCACGTCAAAGTGCCTGCACACTGCGATTGCCGTCAGGGAATTGTACACACTGAACTCCCCCGGGATATCAATCTCTACATCCATCTCCATCAGGCCCATGGTCTGATATTTCATGCCCAGATAGCCCGGCCGTGCAACATGCTCCACATTTACCGCGCGAAGATCCGCCTGCTCTGAGAAACCGAAGGTCTCTGTCCGGCAGTCAGCATATCGAAATACATCCTCATACCACCGGTCATCAATATTGGCGATCCCCAGCCTGCACTGGGTAAACAGGATTCCCTTGCACCTCTTGTAATCCTCAAAATCCTTGTGCTCATTAGGACCGATATGATCCTCTCCAAGATTGGTGAAAATTCCGATCTCAAACCGGATGCCTGCAGTCCGATGCAGCATCAGCCCCTGGGAGGACACTTCCATAACAACACTGTCACAGCCGGCCTCCACCATCTTTGCAAAATATTTATGGATCGTGAAGGATTCCGGAGTCGTATTGCTTGCAGGAATCGACTCCTCCCCGATCACAGTCTCAATGGTTCCGATCAGCCCCACCTTATGTCCGACCCCTTCCAGGATTGATTTTACCATATATGTGGTAGTGGTCTTCCCTTTTGTGCCCGTAATCCCGATCACCTTCAGCTTCTCTGCCGGATATCCGAAATAAGCGGCGGACATAAGCGCCAGAGCATATCTGGTGTCGTCTACATGGATGACGGTAAGTCCCTCCGGCGCCTCCACCGGACGCTCTACGACAACTGCCGCGGCGCCTTTTTCTCTTACTTCCTCAATATAATCATGCCCGTCGGACACAGCGCCGGAAATGCACACAAACACACTTCCCTCCGCAACCTTGCGGGAATCGTTGCAAAGCTCCGTCACCTGCAGATCCGCGCTCCCCTGACGCACTTCATATTCTAAACGTTCTAATAAACTGGTTAGCTTCATAATAGGCCGACCCTCCTGATTATTTTATAATAATTATCTTTACAGCTTTCAGATTATGTATAGTATAACATTTTTTCCATATACAGCAAAGGATAAATTGTGTTATAATCTTTTAAGGGTCAACAGAACCGCGCAGGCTCTTCTGTTGCTTTACCGAAACTATATTTTCAGAAAAGGGGAATGTACCAGTGAAAGCTTATGAAAGATTATTAAAGTATGTAGTTGTCCGCACACCAAGCGACGAGAACAGCGAAACCGTCCCTTCCTCCCAGTGCCAGTTCGACCTTGCACGCATCCTGGAGGAAGAGATGAAATCCCTTGGCTTATCCGACGTATATCTGGATGACCAGTGCTACCTGTACGGCAAGCTCCCGGCAACCGAAGGATACGAAGACAAGCCGGCCATCGGATTTATTGCACATATGGATACTGTGGCTGATTTCTGCGACCACGATATCACTCCGGTCATTACAGAAAATTATAACGGCGAAGACCTCCCTCTTGGGGACAGCGGGCTGATCCTGAGTACCAAGACATTTCCACACCTTAAGGATTTAAAGGGACGCACTCTGATTACCACCGACGGCACCACCGTTCTGGGCGCAGACGACAAGGCAGGGATTGCTGAGATCCTTACTGTAGTAGAACTTCTTAAGGAACAGAACATTCCGCACGGCCCTATCTGTGTAGCATTTACGCCGGATGAAGAGATCGGCACCGGAGCTTCTCACTTTGACGTAGAACGGTTCGGGGCAGATTACGGATACACGCTGGACGGAGATACGGAAGGCGATATCCAGTACGAGAACTTCAACGCATGCAAAGCATGCTTTGACATCACAGGTGTCAGTGTCCACCCTGGTTCCTCCAAGGATACGATGGTCAATGCAAGCCTTGTAGCTATGGAGATCAATTCCATGCTTCCGGGTATGGAGACCCCGCGCGGCACCGAAGATTACGAAGGCTTTTATCATCTGGTAACCATGTCCGGTGAATGTGCAAAAGCTCAGCTCAATTATATTGTCAGAGACCATGACAAGAATTTCTTTGAGGCCCGGAAGAATACCCTTCGTCTCATTGAAAAGAACATGAACGAGAAATGGGGAGCCGGAACCGTCACCCTCACACTGACGGACCAGTATAAAAATATGGCAGAGATCATTGCAGGATGTATGCACCTGATCGACAATGCAAAGCTTGCCTGTGAAAACACAGGGATTGCCCCGATCATCATGCCGATCCGCGGCGGTACAGACGGATGCCAGCTGAGTTTCAAGGGTCTTCCGTGTCCGAACCTCGGAACCGGAGGTCATGCTTACCACGGACCTTATGAACACATTACCGTAGAAGGTATGGACAAATCCGTCGATGTGGTGATGGAACTGATCAGGCTTTACGCAAAATAGGAGCATGAGTCCATAAAAGCCCGGGCGCTTCAGATGCCCGGGTACCTTAAAAAGAAGGGAACTACTATGTATAAGATTTTAGGAAGAATATTGTTGATTGCCGCAGCAATCATTTTAGGAAGGCTCCTTGTGTATTTTCTATTGTCAAATAATCCGGGAACCCTGGAGATCGTCCTGTTCGGCACGGCCTGCATGGTACTTGGAGAGACGATCTTTTATCTTGACAAAAAGCTGTTCCAGAAAAAATAATCATATTCTGAAAAAACAAAAGCCGCAGCTGCAAGTGGAAACCCCATTTGCAGCTGCCTGCTCATCTGTTACCTTGCCGGCATCTGAAAGCCTGCAAGCGCCTTGTTCAGATAGTCATTAAAAGGTTTCATCACCTTGAACATTTCTGCTGCCTTTGCGACAAATCCTTCTGCATCGTTCAATTCTTCATCCTTCAGCGGATATTCCAAATACCAGCTCTTAAATTTCAGGTATTCTGCCTGGGGATGTGCTTTATCATATCCCGCAGGAACCTTCTTTAATGCAGTCCCCTGTACAGTAAAATGATTGCTGAACTCAGGCTCATGGATGATCGTTTCCCATTCGCCGCCGTTCCGAACAATATAATCCCGTATCATTGTTGTTGCGTCTTTGAACATATCTGCAAACAGACCGCCGCCTAAGAAGGACTGATCGCCCGGCTTGATCATAAGATAGTATCCAACCGGGACCGGCAGCTTCCCTTTGGAGGAAATATGAGCACGGAACGCAGGATTATAGGGTGACTTGTCATGACTGAAGCGAGTATCCCGCACAATCTTAAATGTAAGATCTTTCGGGTGATTATGTAAAATGCTGCTGTCAAACTTTCCGATCTCCAACATCAGAGCCTGTAATAAACATTCAAATTCGGCATGGGCTTTTTTGAAATCTTCCTTGTTCGCATGATACCACTCACGATTGTTGTTCATGCTCAGCGCCGATAAGTACTCAATAATGAACTGTGTATTCATAAACGTATCATCTCCTTTATGAATTCTGAATCATAGAAATCTGTGCAGAATCTAACAATTCCTGTATCAGATGTTTCATGCGTTCAGGAGACTGGTAGGACTTGCAGAAGGAAAAGTCCTGTGACAAATCGTCAATATCTTCCATCGCACTTTTTACATCAAGAACAGTCTGAACAGGGATTTCTGCTGCTTCTGTGTAATCCAGCTTCTGTGGGTTTATCCTGTGGCTTTGAATTGCATAATTCACCCTGTCCCTACATTTACATTTTCCTTTTCCATATTCCCCGCAATATTGCCCGAGAAAATCCGCCATCTTTTTACGTGTCCTGGAAAGACGCTGCCGATAAGCTTCGGGAGACATATTCAGGATATCCCCGGCAATGCGGCTGTCAACTTTAAACATTGTTCCCAATATGAAAATGCATCTGCTTTCCGTATCAAGACATTGCAGCATCACGTTGGTACAGGACATTTTCAGCTCCTCCGCCAGAATATCCTTTTCCACATTCTGTGTCAGATCCGGAACATCCTGTATTTTACCATTTTCTATATCGTCCCCATAATATTCAAAACTCAGCGGATAGTGGGCAAACATATGCTTCTTATAAGTTTTCAGATGATTCGCTGCAATACTGAATACCCATGTTGTAAACGAACTGTCACCCCTAAAGGAAGACAGATGCGTGATCATCTTCAGCAGGATGTCCTGTGTGGCATCTTCCGCATCTGCAAATGTACCCAGCATCCGCAGGGATAAATTAAACACCATATCCTGCACACCTGTCACAAGGGTTTCCAGGGCTTTTTTGTCTCCTGCTGTGGCTTTGTCAACCAAAGTCTGTAATTCTGAATTCGTTTTTTTATTCATAGATTTTACCTCCTGTCTACTTAATTAGACAACACTTTTTTGTCTGTGTGACAGAAAAAATGTGAAACTTATGAAAATCTGATCATCTACAGGTCACTGATCTCTTCTTTAAACCCTTCGCCTACCACCTCATTGGAATCCATAATAACCGTAAACGCCTGCGGGTCAATCTGACGGACCATTTTCTTGATGGTATACATCTGCTTATTGTTGCAGGCACACATAACCACATCCTTTTTCCGTTTGGAATAGCTTCCGACTCCGTGGAGGATCGTAGCCCCCCGCCCGGAATATTCGTCAATCTGTTCCGATACCTTTTCGCCGTGCTCTGTCACGATCAGCGTCATCTTGCCTTCGTCAATTCCGTACATAATACGATCCAGGACAATGGCCATCAGATAAGTCACAAGAACGCCGTAGATCAGCCCGTCCACATCTTTAAATACCAGAGCCGTACCAAGGACAATGGTACAGACATCCAGGATAAATGTTATAATTCCAAGAGTCATATGAGGCTTTACTTTCTTAATAGCCATACTGATAAAATCCTGGCCGCCGGTGGAAGAGCCTCTCATAAAGATCATGGCGTAACCAATACCACACAGAACTCCCATACAGAGGGCTGCAAGCAGCCGGTCACCGTCATATACCGGGAGCAGGGGCGCCACATAATCCATCAAAAGTGAGGAGATCACCATAGACTTCATGGATTTCAGGAAAAACGTCCTCCCCAGGAACTTGTAGCAGAAAATGGCTACCGGTATATTCAGCGCTATGGTTCCAGCTCCCACCGGAAGCCCGAATAAGTGGTACATGATAATCGCAATCCCGGAAAACCCTGCCACCGGGAAGTTGGCGTTCAGGGCAAAATTATAAATCCCCACGGCAATGATCATGCCTGCCACAATATCCACTAAAATATCAATCATCAATTCCTTCCAGTTTATACGCTTCATTTTTGTATGCCTCCTCTTCCTTACTTTAAACCAATGCGTAAACAATAGACCCCTCTGTTTCCTGACCATTCACGTATGCTGCCGCCGCAAAGGGCCTGCCTTTCCTATTAGAACAAAAAAACAGCCGCAAACTATATAAATATAATTCGCAACTGCTCTTTACGTTTATTAGTATATTCCCCGGAAATATCTTTGTCAACACCCTTTAAGAATGAAATTTTCTACAGATTATTTTAGACATTAAATGTTATATTGAAAAAGTCAAAGACACACTACTTTTAAGGAGGGAAAACTATGAACCATCAAATACTGTATGAAGGGGATTCCCTTGATCAATATTTATATATTAAACAAATTTTGCAGGAAAATCATATCCCTTACAACGAAAAAATCAAATCCGGTAACCCTCTGCTTCATTTCCTGACATTATTTTTCGTGACAGGTCGGGGAAGTTTAGGATTAAACAGAGAACGGGCGAATGTATATTGTATCTATGTAGAATGTGCCAAATTTGAAGCTGCACGGGCACTTATACATAAATGATTCTCCTTTGCAATGCTACAGTTCCAGGAAGCTGCCCCTGACCACTGCTTTCTCCCCGTATTTTTTCCGAATTGCATCCAACGCCTTATCAAGCTTTTCCCGCTTTTTTTCTGACGCTTTTTCTTCCGGGGCTTTCCCGGGCTCCTGCACAAACTCAATGTCAAATATACTCAGCTGCTCCGGTTCCCCCTCTTCCATCAGCTTGGAACTTCTGATTCCCAGGAGACGTACCGGCTCATGGTTCCACAGTTCCCGGAACAGTTCGGCTGCTGTGCGGTAAATTGCCTGGTCACTGTTGGTTGCCTTTAACAATTGTTTCTGATGGGAACAGGATTCAAAATTGTGATACTTAATCTCCACACTCAGCATCCCCGCCTTTTGCCCGGCTTTCCTGAGCCTCCCGCCCACACTTTCCGCCAGCCCGAGAAGGACTCTGCACGCTTCTTCCTCTGTGCGGGCATCTCTGGCCAATGTAGTGGAATTTCCGATTCCCTTCACCTCCGCCTTTTCCGTCTCCACATGAGAGTCATCCATACCGTTTGCAAACTCCCACAGCCTCCTGCCATGGCTTTTCAGATGCAGCTCCACCAGCCGGGGATCCATCTTTGCCAGATCACCGATGGTGCGGACCTCCAGCTTCTCCAGCGTTTCCACACTGGATCTTCCGGCCATGTATAACTCACTGACGGGGAGAGGCCACATTTTTCCCGGCACTTCTTCGGGAAACAGTGTATGCACCTTATCTGGTTTTTCAAAATCGGATGCCATTTTTGCCAGCAGCTTATTTGAAGAAATTCCCACATTGACCGTAAATCCAAACCGGCGACGCACCTCATTTTTAATTTCCAGCGCCCCTTCCACCGGAGATGCATACCGTCCGGCAATGCCGGTAAAATCCATATAGCACTCATCAATACTGACCTGCTCGATATCCGGTGTGTAACTCTTTAAAAACTCCATCATCATCCGGCTGTACCCTTTATACATTCTGTGATCCGGGGGTGCCATGACAAGATTCGGACACTTACGAATGGCATTCGCTACCGGTTCCCCCGTGCGAATGCCATACTTTTTGGCAGGGACAGACTTTGCAAGGACTACCCCGTGGCGGGACGCCTGGTCTCCACCGATGATGGACGCAATGTCCCGCAGATCCACCTCTGCCCCCTGTTTCAATTGTTCAATTGCCGTCCAGCTAAGAAACGCAGAATTCACATCAATATGAAAGATTATCGACACTATGTTTTACTCCTCGCGGTTAATTTCCCGTCCGCTACATCAATCAGTATCGTCTCACCTGCTCCTATACCGCCCTCCAGCATAAGCCTTGCAGCCAGCGTTTCCACATTCTTCTGCAGATAACGCTTCAGCGGCCTTGCCCCGTAATTCGGGTCGTAACCGGCCTCCACCACCTGGCTCTTCGCCGCCTCTGTAAGTGCAATGGAAAGCTCCTTATCAGTAAGACGCCTGTTGACATCTGCAACCAGTAAATCAATAATGTCATAAATATTTTCTTTCGTCAATGGCCGGAACATAATCATTTCATCCAGACGGTTCAAAAACTCCGGACGGAAATGTGCCCGCAGGTCATTCATGACCGCCTGCTGGCTCTCTTCGCTGATATTTCCCATGTTGTCTATCCCGTCCAGCAGCCAGGAAGAACCGATATTGGACGTCATGATCAGTATCGTATTCTTAAAATCCACCGTACGTCCCTGAGAATCCGTGATCCGTCCGTCATCCAGCACCTGCAGAAGCACATTAAATACATCCGGATGG
Source organism: uncultured Dorea sp. (assembly GCA_910578865.1). Lineage (GTDB taxonomy): Bacteria > Bacillota > Clostridia > Lachnospirales > Lachnospiraceae > Dorea_D. The sequence continues at coordinate 4,453 of CAJTRM010000021.1, read as the reverse complement.
GCCTTCTCGATCTCATCAAAAAGTACGACAGAATATGGTTTTCTCCGGACGGCCTCAGTAAGCTGCCCGCCCTCATCATATCCTACATAACCCGGAGGCGCCCCGATCAGCCTGGACACGGAATATTTCTCCATGTACTCGCTCATATCGATACGGACCATATTATTCTCGTCGTCAAACAGACTCTCCGCCAGCGCTTTGGCAAGCTCTGTCTTGCCTACGCCGGTCGGACCCAGGAACAGGAAGGAACCAATCGGCTTGGTCGGATCCTTAATCCCGGCTTTGGATCGGATAATGGCTTCTGTAACAAGCTCGACCCCCTCATCCTGCCCGATCACACGCTTATGAAGCTCGTCGGCAAGATGAAGCGTCTTACTCCTCTCGCTCTCATTCAGCCGGGAGACCGGAATCCCGCTCCACCTTGACACGATTCTCGCAATCTCTTCATCGGTAACGCTCTCGTGAACCAGGGAGCGATCCTCGTCCTTCACTTTGGCTTCCTCCCCGGCAAGCTGCCTCTGCAACTGCGGAAGTCTGCCGTACTGGAGCTCCGCCGCCTTCTCAAGATCGTAGGAATGCTGGGCGCGCTCAATATCCTTATTAACTTGTTCGATCTCCTCACGGAGCTTCTGAACTCGCTCGACTCCCACCTTCTCGTTATCCCACTGCGCCTTCTTGCCTGCGAAATCCTCTCTCAGTTCCGCCAGTTCGTGCTGCAGGTTTACCAGGCGATCCTGGCTCAGCCGGTCGTTTTCTTTTTTGAGCGCTGCTTCTTCAATCTCAAACTGCATGATCTTTCTCTGCAGCTCATCCAGCTCCGCAGGCATAGAATCCAGCTCTGTCTTAATGAGCGCGCAGGCCTCATCTACCAGGTCGATAGCCTTATCCGGCAGGAAACGGTCGGAAATGTACCGATCCGACAGCATGGCTGCCGCCACCAGAGCGCCGTCTGTGATCTTCACGCCGTGGAATACTTCATAACGCTCCTTTAAACCACGCAGAATAGACACTGCATCCTCCACTGTAGGCTCCTCTACAAGCACTGGCTGAAACCGCCGCTCCAAGGCTGCATCTTTTTCAATATACTGACGGTATTCATCTAAGGTTGTAGCGCCGATACAGTGCAGTTCACCTCTGGCAAGCATAGGCTTTAACATGTTCCCCGCATCCATGGCTCCGTCCGTCTTCCCGGCCCCGACGATGGTATGCAGCTCATCGATAAACAGGATGATCCTGCCGTCGCTCTCCTTAACCTCCTCCAGAACTGCCTTCAGGCGTTCCTCGAACTCTCCGCGGTATTTGGCTCCGGCCACCAGTGCCCCCATGTCCAGAGAAAATATGGTTTTATTCTTCAAACCTTCCGGCACATCTCCCCGGACGATCCGCTGGGCAAGCCCTTCCACAACTGCCGTCTTCCCTACGCCCGGCTCACCGATCAATACCGGATTATTCTTTGTCTTTCTGGAAAGAATACGCACCAGATTGCGGATCTCCCCGTCACGGCCGATCACAGGATCCAGTTTCTGATCCCTGGCGCGCTCCACCAGATCTGAGCCGTACTTGTTCAGAGTATCATAGGTACTCTCCGGATTATCACTGGTCACCTTCTGGTTCCCTCTGACCGTAGACAGTACCTGTAGGAAACCGTCACGGCTGATCCCCATCTCCCGGAAAATATTTTTCAGTTCCTTGTTGGCATGTTTCATCAGTGACAGAAAAAGATGCTCCACAGATACGTATTCATCTCCCATCTGACGCGCTTCATCTTCTGCATGAATCAAGGCCTTGTTAAGTTCCTGCCCCACATACGGCTGTCCGCCCTGCACCTTGACCCTCTTTCTCAGCGCCTCTTCCACACGGTTGATCATCTGGTTTTTCTCAATTCCCATCTTTTCCATGAGCTTGAGAATCAGACTGTCATCCTGGATCAGCAGTCCATACAGCAAGTGTTCCTGATCTATCTCCTGGTTGCCATATTCCATGGCGGTACGTTCACAGTCCTGAACAGCCTGGAGAGATTTTTGTGTAAATTTACTGATATTCATCATCGACAACCTCCTTATATTGCTTGTTGTTATAATTGCAATATAACAATAACATTTGTTATTAGCACTGTCAAGTGGTGAGTGCTAATTTTTTCTGATAATTTTTGCAAACCGCCTGAAATCAATGGTTTGCACACACTTTGTTTTCCTGTAATTGTCCTTTTCATAAGTTTTGACACCAGTTTGACACCAATTTTTATATTTTTGTGTCAGAAATTTACCGCCATACTATCCAGCCTTGCAATTTCCTGTTCGATTCTTTCTCTGTCTCCCAAGTGGTTATATACGTCCATTGTCACATCAATATGAGCGTGCCCCATGATATACTGCAAAACTTTAATATCCATACGGCACTCTGCCATTCTGGTACAGGCTGTATGACGCATAACGTGAGCGGATACTTTTGGAAGTAGTTCTGCTTTTCTATGTTCTTTCTTTGCTTTCTGTACTTCTTCTTTATTGTAAGCATCCACAATATTATACAATACACTATTTACCCCATATGGCATAAGCGGCCTGCCGGATTTAGCGGTAAAAACAAACCCCGAATAGCCGTCTACTTCAATTGATTTATCCTTTGCCAGCATAAAGTTAATCTTCCTCTGTTCTTCAAACGCTTTCTGTACTTCCTGCGTCATAGGTATAACTCGGATACCAGAATCAGTCTTGGGAGTAGAAATGTGGAAACGGCAGCCATCACCCAGATTTTTATAAATGAGCTGATGGTCTACATTCAGTCTCCTTGCCCTTGTGTCTACATCTTTCCATGTAAGCCCAATTAATTCACCACACCTCAATCCTGTACCTATCATAATCATAAGCATTGGATAATGGACATTATAGACATTGCTTTGCTTTACAAAATCAATGAGCTTTTCCTGCTGTGAAATTGACAACGCTTCCCGTTCTTTTGCCGGTCTGCCATAATCACTGATAGAACCCTTTGCTGGATTCTTACGGATAATATCATCATCAACCGCCATTTCAAGAGCTGGATAAATCATAGTATTAATATTTTTAATCGTCGAATGAGCATAGCCAGCTTTTGACAGTTTGGAATAAAAGCCTTTAATATGTGATGGAAAATCTGTACAACCTTGATATTCCCTATTTCATCTCTCACTTGATTATCCCAAATCCTAGTGTAGTTTACTCTGGTGGAATCAGCCAGTTTACGGGTAGCCAGATACCTCTCAAACAAGGTATTCAACGTCATCTTCTTAATTGCATTGTCAGTCAGAATGTTATCATCTATGTCTTTTGCAATCTGCTTTTCCTTTTCTCTAAGCTCTGGTAAATCCTGTGCATAAATTGTCTGTCGCTTTCCTGTCCTTATATCAGTATAACGGTAACTGTACCTGCCATCATTACGCCAGCTTTCGCCCTCTCTTAATTTTCTCCCTTTATGGTCTTTTCTGCTATTTGCCATGAGAATCAATCCTTTCTTTTGCCCCCTTTAATGTTCCCATGACGTGGTTTTATCTACAAATATTATACCACTAATCACAGAAAATATAAACATATATTCGATATTATTCTTCGAGACATGACAAATATTTTTTTATCTTTTCCACAGAATAGAGAACCCGGCGACCTATGATAATCTTTGCTTTTGCCTGCTCTCCGATTTTTCTTGCAGCAGCATTACCACAGGACAGCATAGCGGATAGATGTTCTATATCTACAGTAAGCGGCTGGTTTGTTACTCTGGATTTTGTTTTATTCATTATAAAAAATACCTCTCTTTATATCGTTCATTCTAATTGTTAAAATGGATATATCCTTGTTTTTATGCACCTCCTTTTCAATATTCCATAACTAGCAGATAAATGGCTCTGGCAAGCTCCACAGGACTTTCACCTTTCCCATTCTGATGGGCGAACCGTGTCATACGGGTGTATCATTATCCAGATATGCAGGTCATGGCAACAACCTTTCCAACAGTTGCTTGTAAAGCATTACATGAATCGCTCTCTTTATTTTTTACAGGTCATAGCGTGTAATCTCCACCGGCTCTCCGCATATCAAACGTATCTATCTGCTCTATTCAGTTGTCAACGAATCATGAAGGGTTATCACAGCCTATAATGAAAATAGGAGGGGGCTGGCTCCCCTACTGTTTTAGCTTCCTGTTTTGATTTATAATAGTTTTAGGCAGGATTAAGTTTGGACGCACCTTGGAGGATCTGCACCCCGTTTGTCAACGTAAATGTTTTGCCCTTGAGCACAGCATATTGTCGCGCCTTTTATGGTTAGCACGAGTAGCAAAGTCCGTATCACCTCGGGCAAATCTCCTGCCCATTCTATTGCAAAGGAGATGCTCTGTATGAAAGACCTTCTGGAAATTTCCTGCGGGCTGGATGTCCACAAAGATAAAATTGTTGCCTGTATCCTGACTGGTCCTTTGG
>CAJTRM010000020.1 GCA_910578865.1 uncultured Dorea sp. | reverse complement strand
GGGGACATGGATGATTCCGAAGATTCCAAAAACCTCAAAGAACGTCTTACCGGGTGGGAGGAACACCTTGCTGCCTGCCAGGATGACCTGTCCCAGCTGGATCCCACCATCACTGCCCAGATCCTCTTTGCCTACGATCTTGCACAGTTAGAGCAGGATGTGGAAGAGGCAAAGGCCGTGTCGGAATTCGGCGGAGATTCCAGTGACTGGGCCAATACCCTGGCCGCGCAGAAGAATTACCGCTCCGCTGCTGAGGAGGCACTTGGGTTCAATAAAGAAGGATTCGAGGTTCCGAAAGAGTACTCCGCTGTGGATGAGGCCATCTCAAAATTACAGGATAAGCTCCCAGGGGCTTCAGAGGAAGAAAAGGTACAGATACAGGCAGAGATCAGCAACCTTATGGATTTGCAGAACGACCTTCTGAAAGCCTTCTCCGAATCCGAATACACCATAGGGCTTGACCAGGACAGTACTGCTGAAGAATGGAATGCTGCTTTTCAAAGTTTTATGGATGATGAAGGGGACGGTAAGTTGACAGCTATGACAGAAGGTCTTAATCATGCTGATGCATCTATGACAGAATTATTGGGAATCAGTTCTGAGGAACTGGGAATTAGTTCTGAGGAACTGGGAATCAAGGTAAAAGCAGATACTACAGAAGCGAATGATAATGTTAATGCATTATTAGCCTCAATTCTTGGAATCCCGGAATCACAGATTTCTACTTTCATTGCCAATGATGAGGTTACCCCTGATGCATTAAACATCATGTCATCCATAAGCCGGATCCCTGTTGAAAAACTAACTGCGATCCAGGCGACCAATGGAGCCTCTAGTGTCATTTCCGAAGTACAGTCGCGAATCTTCAGCCTACCTCCAAATACTATAACCCAGCTATTCGCTGAGGATCATGCTACAGGATCCGTCGATACTTTGACCGGCAAGCTGGATAACGTAAAGGATGCGAAGACAAATATAAACGCCGCAGACAACGCTACTACTACTATGAAGAATGTGATTACCACTGCAAATCAAATCCCAACACGCAAAACTATTTTCATCAATACCGTATCCAGTAGTACACCGGTTCCCTCACTTTCACCCGGCAAAAACACCTCAAACACCGGAAAACCTTCAACCGCCAACGGCACCGCCCACTACTCCGGCACTGCCTTAAGCAGCGGCAACTGGGGCCTCCCACGCAGCGGACGCACCCTTATCAACGAATTGGGCAGTGAGATCATCGTCCGTAACGGCCACTGGTTTGTCCTCAACGGGGGCTACCCTACCCTGGCCAACCTCCATGCCGGAGACATTGTCTTCAACCATTTACAGTCAGCGGATATCTTAAAGCACGGCTACGTCACCGGCTCCCATGCCCGCATGGTGGGGAGTGCACGGGCAAATGGCTCGGCGGGTTCCGGGGATGCGCTGGCGATCGGATCGGCTTACGGCCTCTCCGGCAGGGCTTTGGCCTCGGGCTCTAAGTCCAAGTTCTCGGAGCAGTTTGACAAGATCGAGATCCTGGTGGACCGTATGGAGGCCGCTTTTAAGCGCATCACCCAGTCCGTGGAGGGACTCTCCTACAACCTCGCTTCCCAGAATGCACAGGTGGACGCCGCCATCTCTCAGGCAAAGAACAACATCAGCGCCTACCAGAAGGCTTATCAGGCCTACCTCAGCAAGGCCGACTCCGTAGGGCTTAGTTCTTCCTGGAAGACTGCCGTCCAGCAGGGAGGCTATGATATCCAGGAGATCACCGACGAATCGTTAAAGAACAAGATCAATGACTATAAGAAATACTATGACAAGGCCCTGAAGCTCCAGAATGATATCGCAGACTTACAGGAGAAGCTCCTGGACCTGGCGGTGCAGAAGCTTAAGAACATCGACTCCTACTACTCCAACCGGTTCGACTACAACGATGACTTCGGCTATGCCAACCAGGCAGCACAGCTCCAGGCAGCCTTAGACGCCTACTTAAAGGAGCTGGACCGGCAGATAGGGGCCGGGACCATCAAGCGGTATTCCGACGAATGGTACGACGCCCAGAAGAAGATCGCGGACTACACCCAGAAGGTGCTGGAGGCACAGTGGAAGAAATTTGAGAATGCCATCGACCACTTCTCCCGGGTCAGCAGTACCCTGGAGGATGACCTTTCCCTTAAGAAGGCTTCCGGACGTCCGGTGTCCGAGGAGGATTACCAGAAGCAGATCGACGTCAACAACCAGGCCATCGACGAGAGCTATGCCTACCGCCAGTCCCTGGTGAAGAAGCAGTCCCTCTATGATGTGGGCAGCGACCTCTATGACAAACTGGCCAAAGAGATCTCCGGCCTGGATTCGGATATCTACAAGCTCATGGAGGACAATGAGAAGCTGAAGAAATCCATCTGGGATCTTCGGTTTACGGATCCCTTTGAGGCGGTCACCGACCATCTGGATGACACCATCGCAAGCACCAAATCCTTCCGCTCCCTTCTTGATAAGGATGCCTTCTTCGACCCGGCAGGCAGCCTGACCGACACCGGGGCGGCCAACTTAGCACTCTTAAACCAGGAGATGTCCCTGTCCAAACAGAAGATCGCCGAGTACACAGAAGCCCTGAAAAAGCTGGATGAAGCCTACCAGAACGGTATCCTCACCCGGGAGGCCTATGAAAAGGGCCAGGCCGGGTTCCTCAAGGAGATCCGGGATGCCGCCGGGGATGTCAAGGACTACAAGGACGATATCATCGACCTGTACAAGAAACAGAGGAAGGCCGAGGCCTCCTACCTGGATGAATACTATGAGAAACGCCAGAAGTCCCTGCGCCTGGATGAGAAATACTATGAATTTTCTAAGAAGCTCTCCTCCCAGTCCAAATCCGTCAACCAGCTGAAAGCCCAGATCGCTGCCCTCCAGGGGGTGAAGAACGCCTCCGCCCAGGCACAGCTGCGAAGGCTTGAACAGGAACTTATGGAGGAAGAGGAGGATTTACGGGAGCTTAAGAGGGACCATGCCAACGACAGGAAGGACGAAGGCTACGACGCCCTGAAAAAGCAGCTGGATCAAAACCTGGACGACACCCTGGAAGAGCTGACCTACAACTCTGACAAACAGCAGCAGGTGGTGGCAGACATGCTGAACAACATCGTATCCATGTACGGCCAGGCCTATGGCAAGATCCAGCAGATCATCGGGGAGACCGGCTTTGCCGGAGGCGCAGGCTTCCAGCAGAACACCGACGCCCTCGGCTCTGCCTCCGGCGCACAGGGACAGGTGGATGCCGGGAACGCCCACCAGGACAGCATCCGGCCGTCGGACGCAGTGTCCGGCGTCAACACCGGAAGCATCAACGACAGCCCGTCCCACGGAGCGATCTTAGAGGACATCCGAAATACCCCGGACATCCACAACCGGCTGGTAGCTCAGATCACCTTAAGCGCTTCCTCCCTCTCTCTCGTACAGGGCAGATCCGCCACCGTATCCGCCCAGATCCGGCCGACAGACGCGGCGAATAAATCCCTCACCTGGACGTCCTCGGACCCGTCCGTGGCCACCGCATCCGGCGGAAAGATCACGGCATTAAAGGCCGGGAACGCCACCATCCTTTGCAAAGCCACAGACGGAGGCGGCGCAGCGGCGTCCCTGACCGTACGGGTTACGGCAGCCCCGGCCCAGACAGGCTCCGGCAGCAGCACTTCCAAAGGGACCGGCGGCATCCCGTTCATCCCGAAGAAGACCTACTACCCGAAGAACAAGCTGAATATCAACACCTCCATCGTAGACCGGCTGGCCTACCACGACTACGACTCTTCCAGCTCTGCCAGGCGCAAGCTCTATGAATACTGGGGCGGCCAGGGGTACTATTCGGGGACGGCGGCCCAGAACGCCTGGCTCCTGAGTAAGATGAAATCCGCCGGCTACCGGAAAGGGAGCAGGTCGGTCCCATCCACCGGCCATGACTTCATCCACGGGGGAGAGATCGTCATCCGCAAGACCGACGGGGGAATGCTGCTGCCGCTGAAACGGGGGGACGGAGTCATCCCCACCGGCCTGACGGAGAACCTGTGGGATCTGGCGGAGCGGGCGCCGGAGCTGTTGCAGAACCCGGGGATCCATCTGGCGCCGCTGGCTGAACTTCCTGTGATATCTGCTTACCAGGGAGGTTTCAACGCACAATTTCATTTTGATAACCTGCTCAACATTGAAGGCAATGCAGATGAAAACCTTGTGGATGAATTAAAATCCATCCTCCCGACTCTGGGCAAGGATCTGACCAGGATCGTATCCACCGAACTCGCCCAGGATTACCGCAAGCTAAAATAAACACACCTATCAGAACTACAACTAAAAAGGAGGCTATTTTATGGCAAAATATTTTAAAGACTTTACATTTCTTGGAAGGAAGTTCTCGGAATTAGACGGCCGTTACATTTCCGTCGATTTCGAGCAGAGTCCCGAACATTCCTTTGCATTTTCCAGGGATATCGACTACGGGGACGCCAACCGGTTCCGCACGGAACCAAATGTGAGCGGTTCCCGCCTGTCCGGGAAACTGACCTTTGAGCTTCACCTTGTGAAAGACCCACAGTACTGCAGCTGTCAGGCGGACGCAGTATTTACCGACAATGATATCCGGGAACTCACCCGTTGGCTGACTTCCACCGACACCTCTCAGTTTCTTGGCTTTACCTATGAGAAGGGCGCGCCTTATGCAATCCCTTATTATTACGGGCAGTTCCTGGACATTCAGCCATTTACCTTAAGTGGGAGTGTCTATGGCCTGAAGCTCATCTTTGAGTGCACCACGCCCTACGGCTACACCGAAGAGATCACAGATACGATCTCCTGCAGCGGCGCCTTTTTGGATTATACCCTGACAAACGAGGATGACCAGCTGAATGACTACTGCTACCCTGTCCTTCACATTTCTTCCAAAGTAACCGGACAGATCCTCTTTTTGAACCTGTCTGACAGCATGGTACACAAGCACGGAACGATAGGATCCGGAGCCCCTGTCTTGGAATTGCTCATAGACAAGGTCAACGACTACGCTCTGGCCAAAGGCTATGTGCCGGAGTATGTCCTGGATGAGAGCGGGAAGCCCGCGGCTCTCTGCAAAGGCGCGGCCGTCCTGTGCATCTTCACCACACCCGGGGGCGAACGTCTCAAATGCATTGCCCTCTGCCGCGGCTCTGACTCGGAGTATTACATTTTGCAGGGAGGGTTCCTCCACATGAAGATCCTGAAAGACCTGCCGGTGCACATCGACACCCGGAAGCTCTTTCTCTTCGATGACCTGGGGCGCATGGTTCGGCTGTCCGAGCTTGGAGTGGAGGATGTAGACTATATGTACTGGCCCCGCCTGCAAAATGGAGAGAACCATCTCCTTGTATGGGGTGAGGACTGTACCTTTACCATTACACACAGAGAAACCAGAAAGGCAGGTGCATAATACATGAAAATACCATTTAACACCTATCACCGGGCAGAGCCGCCGACGCTCTACCTGGCAGACCCCGCCGGGCAGATTATCTGCCCGCTGAACGGGATCGAACCTTCCTCGGTAAAGCTGTCCATGCATTTTAACGATACTGCGGAGCTGACCTTTACCTACAGCAAAGAGATTGACGTATACGGCATGAAGCTTTTGTCCAACGGCTACGATCTGCTGGATGAATTTATGCGGATCTATGTGGAGCACACCGGATGGTTTGTTATGGGCGCCCCCCAGGTGGACAATGACGGCCGCCGGGAGACCAAGTCTGTCCAGGCGCGATCCATCGACATTGAGCTGACCAACCGTGACCTTACAGGCTTCAAGGTCAACTGCGGAACCTTTGATTCTGTAGAGATGCTTGATCCAGACAACGTGGAATACATCGACGACGTCCCGTTTGCAAAGGAACCGGTTCATTTCTGCGACCACGAGCGCCCGTCTCTCAGCCTTCTGCATATGGCTCTTGAATATGCCCAGGTGGAGGGCTGGACCATCGGACATGTAGATGAGATTCCCAAGGTCTACCGCTCTTACAAGGACGGAGAGCTGGTGGAGGAGGTTGTACCCCTGAAAGACGAGGTCGGAACCTTTGACATCGGCTCCAGGAGCGTCTACTCCTTCCTGACCCAGGAGGTAGAGCAGTTTTTTGAATGTATCATTTTATTTGACATTGAGACCATGACCATCAATGCCTGGAGGCCGGAACACATCGGCAAGGATACCAACGTGACGGTCGGGTTCCGAAATCTTGAGAACTCCAACGACATTTCTGTAGACAAGGACAGTATCTACACCCGGTACCGTGTGGCCGGGGCAGATAATCTCAGCATTGCCCCGGTGAACTTCGGCTCCGATCTGATCGAAGATCTGTCTTATTTCCTCAATACCCGTTACATGAGCGAAGAACTGATCGCCAAATACAATTCCTGGCGCTCAGACACAGAGCTTAAGCGCTACGAATACATGGAACACACACGGAACTACAACCTGCTGCTTGGCAGGCTCACAGAACTTCTGGACCGGGTGCCTCTGGACGACTGTTCCACCCAGTGGAGCAGTTTTTCCGACGAAAAGCTAGCCAGAGCCAAGGACGACTATCTGGCCCAGAAGGCCGGCTATGAAGCCTTCTACTCCGATGCCGACGGGAATTTTGACGAGGAACTGCTCGCCGCCTCGCCGGACGCCGACGACTATTACCAGATCCGGGACGTGATCCTTGCAAACATTGAGATTGAACTTGAGAACCGAAAACTTCCTACCTCTGAGGGGGAGCAGGCCTACGTCGACAGCTATAAGACAGACTGGAAGCTTTACGGCATTGACGAGCTCCTGGTCAATCTGGATCTGTACCGGTCACAGGTTGAGGGGCTTAAGCAGGCGCACTATGACCTGCCCTACCCAGATTATGCCGCCCACACGCCGGAGGATGCCGAAGGGTATCCGGCCCACACCCGGGACATGCACGAGGAAATGCACGCAGAATACCTGGAAGCCCTGATGCAGCTTGATGAAGAAATCACCGGCTCCTGTGCCCACGCATTTGCCGAGAGAACCGAAGAGTACGAGGCGCTGGAGGCACAGTCCGAGGAGGCGCTGGCCCAGATGGAGGCGCTGACTCTCTCCGTGGATAAAAAGAACTGGCGCCCAGAAGAAGCGGAACCATTTACCCCGAAGGAGCTTCGGACACTGTCGCGGCTGTACCGGGACACAGACTACACCAATGACAACATGTTTCTTCTAAATAGCGATGACCCGGTGTCTGCCATGGACGAGCAGCTGAAACTGTTTGACGCAGCCGTAGAAGATCTGGCGGCCACAAGCCAGCCTCAGTATACCTATCGCACAGACCTTGACAATTTCCTTGCACTCTACGATTACAAAGAGTATACAGAAGGTCTCTCTCTGGGGGATTTCCTCTATCTGGGAACCTCCGATGACACACTGGTAAAGCTTCGCCTGATCTCCTGCTCTTACAATCCATTTGACCCGGAAGGCAAGCTTTCCATTGATTTTTCCAATATGATCCGCTCCGGGGGCAAACGGTACGACACTACCTACCTTCTGGGGCTCTCCGGAGGCCACGGCAAGAACCGGATCTCCGGCTCTTCCGGAAATTTTTCTTCCAATGAGGGAATGTCTCTGACGCCGGGATTTTTACAGAAACTTCTGTCCTCCTCTCTCTTTCAGGGAAACCTGGCAGACAAGATCAACCGGCATTTCCATGCCATCATGGGACAGCTTGTAGTAGCCAAAAACCTGGAGACAGAGATGGTTCATGCCATCGACATTTCCGCCGAGAACGGTTTCTTCCAGTACCTCCAGTCCCAGCTCATCGCCGCTGACAAGATTGTCTCAGACAGCGCCGTCATCGGGCAGCTCTCTGCCCTTACGGCCAACATCCGGAACGCCATCATGGGCACCTCTGCCATAGAGACAGGTATCATTATGAAACTGACCGCCGACAATGCAGTCATCGACGAAGCATTTATCAAACAGGTCATTGCCGGCTACATTACAGTCAACGACTTAAAGGCAGGCGCCGTCAACACCGACAAGATCCACATTTCCTCCGAGGACGGGACGCTCTCTATTATCGGAAATACGCAGCAATTTAAAGATCAAAACGGCAATGTCCGCATCCAGATGGGCGAGGATGAGAATGGAAACTTTACCTTCATCGTCTATGACAGTGAAGGAACCGGTATCCTCCTTGACCAGGACGGAATCCATGAGTCTGCTGTGGGCGACGGGCTGATCAGGGGATCTATGATCGCAGATGATGCCATCACGGACTCAAAGATCACCGACAATACGATTACCGGATCAAAGATTGACTGGAAATCCTGCGGGGCGGACACAGATGCCGACGGCAAGCCTGTCTGGAACTCCGCCCGCATTACGGTGAACGGACAGGGGCTTGACATCCAGTTTGCCTCTATTCTCGGCGCCATTGACAGCCTGGATACGGCCTTTACCGGGGTACAGACCACCATGGATGCCATGGAGCAGTCCATTACCAACAAGGTTTGGAGGGATGATCTGATCGCGGTGACGGACGATGATGGAAATACCATCAGCAAATCCATCCTGAACCTGCTCGTGGAGCACAACATAAGCCTGCAGGGCATTACCTCCACGGTACAGAGCATCCAGTCAGACACTTCCGAACTCTCCGGCAAGGTAACGTCTCTTCGGCAGACTGCCGATGAGATCAGCCAGACTGTCACAGAGCTGGGCGGGGATATGGCTCAGATGGGCGGCAATGTAGACCGGATAGATCAGGATATGGCTCAGATGGGCAAAAATATGTCACAGCTTACCGTAGACATCAGCGGGGTTACTACCCGGGTGGAGGACACGGAAAAAAATGTAGCCGAGTTAAAAGTAACCGCCCAGGGATTATCCGGCAGCATCGAAGACGCTGCCCGCAATATCACCAGCCTGACCGCCACCTCCGAGGCGCTCTCTGCCTCACTGGCAAACGCCGAGGGGAACATTTCCACCTTACAGCAGACAGCCGAAGGCCTGAGTACCTCGCTGGCAAACGCTGAAGGAAATATTTCTACCTTACAGCAGACGGCCGAAGGCCTGAGCAGTATCGTCGGCAGGAAGCAGGACGCGCCGCTGACCTCCGTCCGCTATGTCCGTGACTGGCTGAACGGCAGCACCGCCGGAGCCGGAAATGAATGGGTGGAATGCCGGGTTATGTCCGGCGAGTCCAACATTGCGGCCGGTATCCTGCCGGAGCTTTATCATCTGAACGGTGAACTGATGGAGACAACACAGGATCTGCAGATCTATACAGACGGAAAGCTGACAGATGAAAACGCGTCCTCACCCCTTTTGGAAACGCAGGATACCGTGGAAACACTCTCTTACATTTTTACAGAAGGCGGACCTCAGTACCTGCTCCTCGACCTGGGCGGCTGCTACAATGTAGACAGCATCACGGTCTGGCATTACTATGCCGATGAACGGATCTACGACCACAATCTGGAAATATCCTCCGACGGTATTCACTGGCATACCCTGTATGACAGCGCCGTTTCCGGAGGGTACCGGGAGACTTACGAAGGGAGGATCTACTACCTCTGCGACAACGTGGCGGAACACAACTATACCTCCGTCCGGCAGACGATGGACGCCATCACACTCTCTCTGTCCGGCATGGATCAGACGGTCAGCGACCTGAAGGAAGACGTCATCCAGCATTACGCCGACATTACTGCCCGGATGGATCAGCTTACAAGCACACTGACCACTGCTGAAAACGGCATCAAGACCAACAGCTCTACCATCACCCAGACATCTAAGCGCTGGGAAGCACTGTTCCAGACTCTCGGGATGGTGTCCGGCGGACAGACCAACATCACACTCTCCGCCGACGGACTGGAAGTCTCCAACCCCATGACCGGAGCAAAGACCCTGGTCACCATAAACGGGATCGCCGGTTACTTCGGCGATGAAGAGATCTTCTCCGTCAATGAAGACCGCACAAAAACCAAACGAATCCTCATAGAAAACGGCCTTGATACAGGCGCCGTTAAATTAATACCAGCAACCTATACAGGCAGAGACGGAAGCATGTACCGCGCATTGGTGCATGTAAAGTCGGGTGGGACAAGTTAATAAATGGGGACGTAGTAAAGTTAAACTTTACTACGTCCCCATTTAACATTTGCCCTGTACCTAATCGTCTTTTGCCCTGTACCCAAATTGAAAGGAGATCATAATTATGGCAAGTGGAACCTTCACTTTCACAACAAACAGCAAATACATCACCGGCCGCATCCGCTGGTCTTCCACCAGCAACGGCTCTACCGCCAACAGTTCTAATGTTACTGCATATCTGGATTATAAGAAATCCAGTGCCTCCCCAGGAACCACCTACGGAACCTTCGGCGGATATATCAATATTAATGGAAACTCTAAAAGTCTGAGCCTCCGCCTGACTCTAAACCCCAACGATACATGGATAAATGTCGGAAGCCATTCTGTTACCATCGCCCATGCCGCCAACGGCACGCAGAGTATTTATATTGAGGCAAACGGAGGTATCAGCGGAACCTCGTTCCCTGCAAATACTTACCGAAAGACGGGCCTGGCTCTTGACAACATTCCTCGTTATGCTGCCGTCACATCATTCAAAGCTACAAATATGACCCAGACCTCTGCAACCCTTTCTGTAGCCACAGATGCGGTTTGCAGCAAATACGAATACAAAATAAACAGCGGCGCATATCAGACTGCTGCCGGAGGTACATTTACCATTGCCGGCCTAACGCCCGGCGTCACTTATTCTTTCCGGTGCCGGGTTACACGCAGGGACTCGGGGCTTACAACAGAATCGCAAACTATTACCGTCAAAACCGTCCCAATCGCAACCTTGTCCGGAAGTTTTGACCTTGACATCGGCAAAGATCTCACCGTCTCACTGGTAAACAGCGACAAAAATGCTTCTACGCTGGAAGTATGTATACAAACAGAAACCGGCGCCTGGTCCACACCCTTATTAACGGTAAATTCCCCGGTCGGGAAAACTTCCTGCACCCTCCCTCTGAGCGAGATTACGGACGCATTGTACGAAGCATGCCCAACGAAAAACACAGCCCCCATCCGCATTGCCTGCGGCACTACACTAAATGGTAAGCTGTATCAGAATTTTTATACCGGAAATGCCTCTGTTACCGACAGTAATCCAATATTTACAGATTTTACATGCTGCAATACGAATGAACAGATAAATGCTGCCCTGGAAAATACAAGCTGTATGATTGAAAATTGGGGTAATATGCAGATCCAGATCACTCCGGAAAACCAGGCAGTGCCGCAGAATTATGCCTCTATAGCAAAATATATCGCCACAGTTGCATCCGAAAGCACCTCCATTCAATCTATACAGGAAATTCCCGCCTCCACAGGCCAGACAATCATTACCGATCTGGGCTCATTCGCACAGGCCGACACCTACACTATCAGTATTCATGCTGTAGACACAAGGGGAAATATGTCCGCTGCCGTTACACGGAATTTCTCTGTGCTTCCGTATCGTCTGCCGGCTGCCTCTGTCAGTTTAAAGCGATACAATGAATTTGAAAAGGAGACCCTGATTGAACTCTCCGCTACCTATTCAAAATTATTACTCGGCGGTGCACAGAAGAACACTCCGTTCACAATCCAATACCGTTTTGCAGAAACCGGGAAACCACTCCCGGATACCTTTACTCCGTTCACGGACTTTACAAGCGATCTCTCATCCTTGCCGGAACATGTCAAGGTAACCTATACTACTCCTTCTGCATCAGAGCCTTTCCAGATCCTGGACTCTTCAAAATCCTATCACTTTGAGTTTTTATTTGCAGACCGTATCAACTCTGTAAAACGGGAAATAGATGTCATCGAAGGAATCCCTATAATGATGGAAACCGACACCGGTAAAATCGCAATCGGCATGATCCCGGAAATGGACAGCCCTTCCAACCTACAGGTTGCCACAGACATCCTGGCAACAGACAGCGCCGGAAATCAGCGTCTGGTACTTGAAGAAATTAGTCAGATTGAGCACGGATTAACGGAAGTAAATAAAACTGTAACAGAACTTCAGGGGAATATAACTGAATTAAATAGTAATAGAATCATAGAGATAGGGAAAAACAGTAAAGGATGTTACCGTAAGTACGCAGACGGCACTCTGGAGATGTGGGGGAATATAGTAAAAACCGTGACAACGGTCTCATTGGGCAACGCCTATAGTGCAGCGGGCACAATATCACTTCCGGTGGAATCTTTAACATATGTAACTGGTATTACCTTTGAGTGCAGGCATAATGGTTCATTTTGGATGAGCGGCACTACAGGTGGTGACAATAGGACAAATATCGGATATCGAGTATACGCTTTGAATGCGTACACATCATTTAATTTGAGCATGGATTTCCGCTGTTTCGGCACATGGAAATAGAGAAGAGCATTAATTTTTTGTATATTCGACAGTAATGTGAATCGTATAGGCCGAACCCCGCTCTGTCTTATTGTAAAAATGCATTATCATCTCACTGTTACCTTTTGTGAATTTACCCTCAGTGTACAAGGGGACACACGGTTTCGCACCACAGATTTGCGATTCTGCTGCGTTACTGTCGTTCAGCGTACGTCCAGTACGCTTCATTCCAGTGCCTTGCAGAATCGCAAATCTGTGGCGCAAAACTCCTCAGGACCCCAAGTACCGTCTTTGGGTGTCTGACAAGGCAACGGAATGAGGCGTACTGGACGTACGCCGATTGACGTTAACGCCGACAGCCGCCAAAAGACGGTACTTGAGGCGTGTATCCCTTTGTACACTGAGGGTATGCAACCATGTAGTCATTTCAGTTCCGCCTTCTGTATATGGAAACAGGTATATCGGTTTTCTTCCGCTGTAGTACGGATCTGTATCTCATTTGTTAAATATGTTTTATCGCTATTTAATTGTATAGATACAAGCTGTTACAATTAAAACAAAAAGGAGTTGACAGAAATGAAGGAGCAATTAATCAATCGAGTACTGTACTGTATGCAGGACATTCTTCAAGAAGAGCAGATAACCGAACTCAAGACGGTACTGCAGAATGTATTCTGTTCGTATCATGTAGAGCCTGACAAAAATGAGGTAAAGCTCGTAGATAACAGCTGTCAGAGGGATTTGGAAGATTACCTAATAGCCAAAGCACTGGAGGGAAAATCACCCTCGACCGTAGCCAGATACCGCTATGAGCTTAGCAGATTGTTATCTTATGTAAACAAAGCAGTGGTTAATATCACTAATACAGACATATCCGGATATATGAGGGCTTATAAGCGGATCCGGAATATCTGTAACCAAACATTAAAAAATGTTCGGGCAGTATATAGCAGCTTCTTCGTATGGCTCAGAGATCAGGATCGGATACGTAAGAATCCAATGTCATTGGTGGAGCAAATTAAAGTGGAGCAAAAACTAAAAAAGCCATACAGTGATACAGAACGTGAATTGATGCTGCGGAACTGTAAGACAATCCGTGACAAAGCTATCATGGAATTTTTATATTCGACGGCAGTCAGAGTATCTGAACTGACAGCGCTTAACCAGGAAGACATACGATTTTCTTCAAAATATCTGACTGTATTTGGGAAGGGAGCCAAGGAACGTATTACATATCTGAATGAGCGATCACACATGTACCTGAAAGAATACCTGGAAAGCAGAACAGATGATAACCCAGCTCTGTTTGTATCAGAAAGAAAGCCATATAAGCGGTTGAGTAAGAATGGCTTAGAGGATTTAATCCATAGGACCGGACAGCGTGTGGATGTACATGCATATCCACACCGGTTCCGGAGGACTGCAGCCACAAATGCACTTAACCGCGGTATGCCCGTACAGGAAGTGGCTCAACTCCTCGGCCATGCAAAACTAGAAACAACGATGCTGTATTGTACCGTTGAGAGAGAATCGGTACAGTACCATCACAGAAAATATTTAAGCGCATAGCACAATAGATAAATAAAGATGTTTTTCATCGGGCAGAAGTCCGGTGTTTTTGTTATGCGGTTAAACAGAGGTAACTTAATAATAAAAGAAACAATTATTATACAATTAAATAGCGATATAGAATTGTAGAAACAGGCAAAAACAGCAAGGAGTGTTACCGTAAGTACGCAGACGGCACTCTGGAGATGTGGGGAATATAGTAAAAACCGTGACAACGGTCTCATTGGGCAACGCCTATAGTGCAGCGGGCACAATATCACTTCCGGTGGAATCTTTAACATATGTAACTGGTATTACCTTTGAGTGCAGGCATAATGGTTCATTTTGGATGAGCGGCACTACAGGCGGTGACAATAGGACAAATATCGGATATCGAGTATACGCTTTGAATGCGTACACATCATTTAAGTTGAGCATGGATTTCCGCTGTTTCGGCACATGGAAATAGAGAAGAGCATTAATTTTTCGTATATTCAACAGTAATATAAAGCGTATAGGCCGAACCCCAAGCAATTTTATTATAAAATTTCAAGCTGGTTTGGGTTCCTTCTTTTACGCATGAGTGAAGCCATGTCTCCCATCCCCCGGATCCGCTGTACGGAAAGGGCCAAAAAGTTGTATTACTGTTTGCCTGTATATTCACAGAAAACAATTGTGTAATTAAGACATTCGTTTTTACTGTAACACTTGCATAACCTGATGTTTGTGCTGTAAAGTTCGTCATTGGCGCTTTTATAATCTTGCGGTATATTGGTTTTCCTTCTTTTGTAACACCTATTTTTGTTTCATCTATAGAATAGATACAACTATCAGATAATTTACTATTTAATTCACCATACCCCAAAAAAGGAGGTTCTCACAATGAACATTATCAACACTCACCTATCTTTCTCCCCTCTCTCCACCCGGAAATCCACAACCCGGATTATCCTGCACCACGCCGCCGCAAAGACTTGCGACGCCGCCACTGTCCACAGATGGCACCGGCAAAGGGGCTGGTCCGGCATAGGATATCATTTTTTAGTCCGCAAAAACGGAACGGTCGAGCAGGGACGCCCGGAGAACAAGACCGGAGCTCATGCATCCGGACATAACTACGATTCTATCGGCATCTGCTTTGAAGGGAATTTTGAGGCAGAAACTATGCCGCCCGCACAGCTTCACGCAGGACAGGAACTGATTATATACTTAAGAAAGAAATATCACATTCAAAAAGTCCAGTGCCACCGGGAGGTAGGCAATACCTCCTGCCCCGGCCGCCATTTCCCCCTTGCACAGATGAAGAATCCGTCCCCGGCGTCCGGAACAGGCGGTGCCTCTCCATCCGATACCGGCACAAACCGGCCGGCTTCACCTCAGGCGTCCGGCACCTCAGCCCCGCCATCTCACACAGACATATCCGCCCCATCGGACAAGCTTGACACCGACGGCTACTGGGGCAGGAAAACGACTCTGAGGCTTCAGAAAATACTCGGCACACCGGCAGACGGAGTCGTATCCAACCAGCACCGGTGTTATCAGTCCCAGAATCCCGGACTCGACAGTGGCTGGGACTGGAAGGAGGACCCGGCCGGAGCCTCCCTTTTAATAAAAGCCATTCAGAAAAAGACAGGTGCGGCCCCGGACGGCCACATCGGCCCTCAGACCATCAAAGCAATCCAGAAATGGCAGGGCTCTGCCGCCGACGGAATCTTCAGCGCCCCCTCACCCTGCATCAAAAAATTGCAGAAATGGTGCAATGACCAATAACCCGGCATCAGACTCACCCGACAACAAACAAATACAGCAAATATCCAAGGAGGATCTCTATGAAAAATCTCGAATACATTATCAGCACCATATTGGGTGCCTTTTTTAGTTTCTTCGGAATTCTTGCAATTCCGCTGCTTCTGCTGGTTCCCTGCAACCTGATCGATTACTTCACCGGGCTTGCAGCCTCAAAAATACAGGGCGAAAAAATCACCAGCACCAAATCCTTTGCCGGAATTGTCAAAAAAATAACCATGTATGTTTTAATCTTTGTGGGCTTCGGCATCGACTGTATGATAGGCTATGTCACGGATACTTTCCATATGCAGACACCATTCCCGCTTCTTTTCAGCGCCATCGTGGCAAGCTGGCTGGTCATGAACGAACTGATCAGCATTACAGAAAACTGTGAACTCATCGGCCTGACCATCCCCATCCTGGCTCCGGTTCTTCAATTTATTAAAAGACAGATAGAAGCCGCCGCAGACATAGAAGACGATATAACGAACGACCAATAAAAGAGCCCTCCGTGTACATGAGCATACACGCCCTTGTACACGGAGGGTCATCGATTACTGACTCCCTTATACCAGAACCCTTACCATCTTTTCTGTCAGGTTCTTTCTATAGTATACATCATATCTCAGCAGCAGGTCATCGGGATAGCACCGGATCTGCGTACTCTGATCTGCAGCCTCATACACCTGCAGCAGTTCAATGACCTCCCCGCGTCCTGTTCGGATATCCACATCCACCGCACAGACCGGACGGCACCATCTGATAACATCCTTAAACCTTTCCTTCTCAATCAAATCGTACATACTTCCCCTCCACAAATGACACTGTTGTCACAATATCCGGCTTATCTATTTAACGGACGGCACAGCCAATGTACCTGCTTGCCGGAAATTATATGAGAAGGCGGCTCACACTTCAATCCTTTCTTTGTCTGAAACCTGTCATTCTGCCTTGGCTCCGCCTCAGATCTGCCTTAAATACGACTGGTAGGAACTTCTGAATTTCCTCATATCCATATCAAGCCCGGAGTCTTCAAAATACCTGCGGTAGGAAGCATTCTCTTCCCGCCCTTTCTTATCAGCTCCAAAGTCCAGGGATCGGATATCAATCCCGTCCTCCAGGACCCGGTAGTAGATTTTGTTAAAATAACCGCTCCGCTCAATAGCCGTCTTAGACAGATGCTCCTCCACCAGGATCCTTTTCATCTCCTCCACCAGGTATACAAACTTCCTCTGTACCTTCGGGCAGGTAACGCTCTCATTCTTCCGCAGCTTCCAGACGGAATCCGGATACAGGGACGAGACATAACGAACCGTCTTCTCATTCGTGATCTCTGTCACCTCTGCCGTATCCATCAGCATATGGATCAATGCTTCCGGCACCTCCATCACTCTTCCGTCCGCCAGCCTGATCCTGCCTCCGGAATCCTTCAGATCTCCCACCCGCAGCTTCGCCAGATTGTAAAAGCCTTTCCCGGAGATTCCTTCATAGATACACCAGAACACCGAAGCAATATACACTCCGTAGCAGGAATCCGTCAGTTTTTTCAGATACTCTGCAAATCTCTCCCTGGAAATATAGAAATCATCCTTTGCAGAGACATAGATCTCTTTCAGCTTCTTACCGGGAAGTATTCTGGGCGCAATCCAGTTCATAAGCGCATAACCCTTGATCACGCACCACTCCGTATAATTAGAGATCTGCCTCCGCTTATCCTCAAAGGTTCTGTATCCGTCGTATCTTAAAAGATAATGCAGAAGCTCCGACGTATCCATGTCGCACAGGTCCTTCCCCAGCTCCTTTTCATATTCCTCGGAATCCACGAACAAATGCCGCAGATATTCCTGCTTTTTATATGCCAGATATTCTTTTTTTCTGTCTTCGTTATACATACCACACACCTCTTTATGAAAGGATAGCATAAAGAAAGTTTTTGTGTCAATTTTTTTCTCCTTTTTTACACATATCATTTTTACATGCAGCCATCTCTTACACCGTGCATGGTTTTATGTATTTCGATTTCGTATTTCAATTTTATATTTTTATTTTAGAACACACGTTCTCATTTGTCAATTGGACATATGTTACAATTTTTATAACACTTAAATGACGCTTAAATGCATTTCTAAATTCCGTTTATACCCATTAATTTCCGGCAAAAAAAGGACAGAAATCCTTTTTCAGATTTCTGCCCTGGCTCTTGCAGTCCTATATGTCTGTGTATGCAAAAGGATATACATCTACAGCATCTCGATAAACGCCGTGATCCTTGTATTCAACTGCCCGATATCTGCCTGTGAGTAATCCGTCTCCACATTGATATACGGAAGCTTCTTCTCCTCGTTGACAAACCTGCGGATCCCAAATGCCTCCACATTGTATGTATGGCATGCCTGAAGAGTCATCTCCACGACTCCGTCTACCTTGTACTCGTCAATGAGACGGCTGAGCAGATCCAGACGGTTCGGATTCGGAGTCATAACAGAACAGCCGATATCCAGATAACGTCTTGCGAGAGCATCGTACACATCCGGATTGTCCTCATCCACAAGCTTATCAATAGATTTTGCACCGTTGCAGTTCTCATACGTTACCACGAGACCGCCGTTATCCTCAATGGCACGGATCACCTTCTCTGTAGCACCTCCAAGGGGGCATCCGGTTACGAGAATCCGGGGCTTCTTCTCCTCCATCTTGCCCTCGGCATATTCCTTCTCAATCTTTTCTACCAGCGCCTCCACCTCAGCCGGAATCAGGCTGCGGTCAAATTTAAAGGTACTCCCGTACAGAACCTTGAACAAGTCATACCCTGTGATGGGCGCCGGGTCATGCCTCATAACCTGGTAAAGCTTCCTCAGGGCAAGGCGTGCCTGATTGTTGATCTTAATGGCATTGCGGATGTCATCCTCTGTGATCGTAGTCTCGAATTTCTCTTCCAGATATTCTTTGAAGCGAATCATCTCATTTCTCCACAGCTTCAGCGCATCCTCCCTCTGGGAATTGGGAAGCTCCATAGTATAGGTCTCTTTAAATTCACTCATGTACTCATACATTTTCTTCTTCCCGTCGCAGGTCGTCTCTCCCACCACCACATCGGAAAAATAGAAGAACGGGCACTTGTCCGTCCTTGCAAATCCATAGCTGGACTTGATCAGCGGACACAGGTTCTTCGGCAGCTCCTTCTCCGCATCGGGAATCGTCTCATCGGACGTGGAACACAGGCTCACGGTAGCCGCTCCCATCGCCATGGCAATCTCCTGCGGGAAATAGGTACAGTAGGAGCCCACCACCGGCACTCCCTTATCCTTCAGTTCCTTTACGGCAAGAAATGAATTCTTCCGCTGCTCTGCAAATTCTTCAAACACTTCTGGCAGATCTTTAATAATTTCCATCTCGTTTCCTCCCTGACATCGTATGGTCTTCCCCTCAGCAGGCAGAAGGAAACTATCGTCCTTCCTCTGCTGAGAGTCGTGTTGCAGCATGATAGAGTAAAAAATTAGTGCCAGCATCCACTGACACTAATAGTTTACCATTCTTTCCATATATCCGGAAATCGGAAATATAAATATACGCTTCTATATATAGATATTTTCTATACTATTTCTATCGCTGCCTATCTGCAACTTCAACCTGTTTTATATCTTATTCACTGCCGCCGCCAGATATTCATTGCTCATCTCATAGAAGCGCTCTTCCTCTACGGCCTCTGCAAGCTTCGGATCGATGGGCATCTTTCCGAGTACCGGAATCTGGAATTTCTCTGCCGTCTCGTCTACATGGCTCTCACCGAATACCCGAATCTCCTTGCCGCAGTCCGGGCACTTGAGATAACTGTAATTTTCCACAATGCCAAGCACCGGAATATCCATCTGCCTCGCCATGCCGTAAGCCTTGCTGACAATCATCTGTACCAGATCCTGCGGAGATGTGACGATCACCACACCATCCACCGGAAGAGACTGGAACACAGTCAGGGGCACGTCCCCGGTTCCCGGAGGCATGTCCACAAACAAATAATCAAGCTCTCCCCACATCACGTCTGTCCAGAACTGGGTCACTACATTAGCAATCACCGGCCCTCTCCAGATGACCGGATCCGACTCATTGGGCAGCAGCAGGTTCACAGACATGATCCGTGTTCCGTCCTTTGCCTCCCTCGGAAGGATTCCCTCTTCACTTCCCACTGCCGACTCATGGACGCCATACATTTTCGGGATGGACGGCCCTGTAATATCTGCGTCCAGGATCCCTACAGAGAATCCCTGCTCCCGCATCATCCTTGCCAGAGACGCCGTCACCATAGATTTGCCCACGCCGCCTTTTCCGCTGACAACCGCGATCACCTTATGAATGTGGGAATGTGCATTCGCAGGTTTCCTGAAATCCTGCGGTTTACTGCCGCAAGTATCTGCATGTGCACAGCCGGCACAGTCAGACGGCTTGCAGCCCTTCTGCTCTTCTGCCATAATCCTTACTCCTCCACTGCTGCGATCAGTTCAACCTCACACTTAACATTTTTCGGAAGGGTCTTAACAGCCACACAGCTCCTTGCCGGTTTCGATGTGAAATATTTTGCATACACTTCGTTAAATGCTGCAAAATCGCCCATATCTGCCAAGAAACAAGTGGTCTTGATCACCTTGTCAAAAGATGTCCCGGCCGCCTCAAGCACTGCCGCAATATTCTTACATACCTGCTCTGTCTGCTCCTCGATGGTCTCTGCCTCTACTGCATCTACTGCCGGGTTGATCGGAATCTGCCCTGCGGAATAGAAGATCCCGTTATGGACATACCCCTGTGAATATGGTCCCAATGCCTTTGGCGCCTTGTCTGTTGCTACTACTTTCATAATCTGCCTCTCCTTTGCCATTTCTAAAATTTTCTGCGCGATACATACGTCAAAAAGTCCCATCCCTACTGATTTAAAATAAGTGGTCTCTAAAACGTCTGTGACTTTCCTTGGGCCTTCCGCCAGATAATCACTCATCAGAACGGTCTGACCTTCTGTGAGGCGCCCTGCCGCAATGGGCTGGCTTAAATCCCCACTTTCTTTACATGCATATGGAAGTTCAATGTACACCCGGTCTGTTACCTCCCACACTGCGTCCGGGATCTCACGCATCCCGGGTGTATAGGAACCGACTGCAATGATACATTTCCCCTTAAGAAGTTCTTTATCATCCGGAAGGACGGGAGCCTCTGCCGGGGTTGCCGTACAGATGATCTCACTGTTTTCGGTCAGTTCTTCCACTGTCTTACATTGTACTACTTTTGTACCTGGATTATCAATAGCTTTTTCAAGCCGGGCAAGATAGTCTGAAAGGTCACGGCTGCTGTGATTGTACACATATACCGTATGGATCTGCCTTGCAGCGCACGCATACAGCGCCAGGTGGAAGCCCTGGACACCCGCGCCCACGATCCCTACCGTGCGGCAGTCTTTTCTGGACAGATGGCGGATCCCCACACCGCCCACTGCCCCGGTGCGCCATGCCGTGATCGTCTGCCCGTCCATCACGGCCAGCGGTTTCCCCGTCCGATAATCGTTCAGATACATGATCCCGTCGATGGACGGAAGGCCAAGCTTTGCATTCTCCGGAAAGATACTCAGAATCTTCGTCCCGATCACCTCTTTGGTGTAACACGGCATATAGAGCATCTCCTTGCCCTCATTTTCCACACTGGGCCTCGGCGGCATATAAAAATCCCCGGTCTTAAAAATATGGTATGCCTCCTCAATCTGATCCATCATCTCGTTTAAGTCAATCAGTTCTTCTATCTGCTGTTTGTCAAGTACGATCATACTTTCGCTCCTTCCAGTTCTTCCTTTTCTCTTGTGACATCCTTAAGCCACCGGCAGCTTTTGTATCTCTTCCATGTAATCGGTATCTTTATGATCTCATCGCTCATCAGGATCACATACACCAGCGGCACACTTGCATGGAATACAAATGCCGCAATAGCTCCCACAAGGATGGATCCGCCCCACATCGTGGACACATCCAGGATCAGGCCGAACCTGGTATCCCCTCCGGAGCGGAATACGCCCACCACCAGAGTCGTGTTAAATGCCTGTGCGACAGAAAAATATGACATTACGAAAAACATGAAGCTCAGATGTCTCCTGGCATCGCCGGTAAGCGCCAGATTTGCGTTGGCAACAGGCGCCGCGATCAGGATCACCGCAGCTCCGAGCACTCCCAGCAGGATACTCAGCCATACAAACCGTTTGGCATAGGCTTTTGCATGCAGAGGCTTTTTCTCCCCGATCGTCTTTCCCAGGTAGATAGCCGTCGCGTTGGAAATGCCGAACACTACCACCATGGCCAGCTGCCTTGCCACCTGCGCCACAGAATTGGCCGCAACTGCTGCACTCCCGAGATGACCGATGACCGCCGTATTGGCGGAGCTTCCAAGCCCCCACATCAGCTCATTTAATACTACCGGCATTGCATACACCATACAGTCCTTTAGAAGTACCCGGTCAATATGCAGCACATCCGTGATACGGATACGCACCTCCTTCTTCGTGATACGGTCATATGCAAGCACGATCACAAGCTCCACGGCACGGGCAGTAAGAGTTCCGATGGCCGCCCCCTCGATCCCCATCTTCGGAAATCCGCACAGCCCGAAGATCAAGAGCGCATTGATCACAACATTTACTACCAGGGACACAAAATATACAAATGTAGCGATCACTACCCGCTCAATGCTCCGCATAATATTCAGATACACCTGTGTCACTGCAATGAGCAGATAAGAGACTCCTACGATCCTCAAATACTTTACACCTTCTGCAATGACCCGGGCATCCGACGTGTAGATCCTCATCAGCGCCTCCGGTATACTCAGGGCGGCCGCGGCAAAAATCACCGCTGTGACGGTTCCAAACAAAAGCCCCATACCCAGGATCTTCTCAATCGTCCTGATATCCCGCTTGCCCCAGTACTGGGCAGTCAGCACCGTGATCCCCGAAGTGATCCCGTAGAAGATCAGCATCATCACAAACTGGATCTGGCCTGCCAGGGAAGCGCCGGATAATACCGTCTCCCCCACCTTCCCCAGCATGATGACATCCGTCGCCGTGACTCCCACGTTAATCAGATTCTGAAGAGCCATAGGGATGACAAGGGCAAATACCTGCCTGTAAAAAATCTTCCAGTTAATATCCGGACTATCCGTGGTTTGCTGCTTTATAGATCTCATACATATCCTGCATATCCAGCTTCCTGAAACAGCCAAGCTTTATAGTATCTCCTTTTGTGGCGCTCTCAGCCATCTTTTTAAGTACCTCGTCCGGCTGGACGCCGATGCCAAGCTGACCGATAGCCACCGGCATATGAAGATCAAGGAAAAATCTCTCGGTTGCCTCTATTGCTGCGATTGCTGCCTCCTCTTTGTTTTCATTTTTTATATTCCATACTCGTTCTCCATAGTGGGCAAACCTGTCCACATCCAAACGATACACATATCTGGCCCAGCTTCCCCACACTGCGGAAAGGGTAGCCCCGTGGGCCTCGTCAAACATCCCTCCGATCTCATGGCCCAGCTTATGGCAGGCAAAATCCTTCGGCCTTCCAAGTCCGGTCAGGTCATTATGAGAAAGACTCCCGCACCACATGATCTCGCTCAGCGCATCATAGTCCTGAGGATCCTCATAAGCCTTCCGTCCGTTGCGGATCAAGGTACGCAGCAGCCCCTCTGCAATCTCATCTGTCAGTTCATTGCCCTTCACCGGCGTAAAATAACGCTCAATCGTATGCATGAAAATATCCACGATGCCGCAGGTAAGCTGATACTTCGGAAGCGTACGGGTAAGCTCCGGGTTCATCAGCGCAAACCTCGGGCGGATCAGGTTGCTGTTCACACCGCTCTTCTTCCCAATCTCATCATTGGTCAGCACCACGGAATCGCTCATCTCACTCCCGGCTGCCGCAATCGTAAGGACAACACCGACAGGCAGCGCCCTCGTCACCGTCTCCTCTCCGTCCCAGAACCTGCGGACATCAATATCAGGACTTGCCGCGCCGATGGCCACAGCCTTAGCCGTATCAATGGCGCTTCCGCCGCCCACAGCCAGGATCAGCTCCGCGCCGACAGCCAGAGCCTTCTCTACCCCCACCCTTACCAGGGACATCCTGGGGTTGGGCTGAACGCCTCCCAGCTCTGTATATGTAACCCCCTCTGCCTCCAGGGACTTATATATGGTATCAAGCAGGCCGCTTTCCTTCGCACTTTTCCCGCCATATACTACCAGCACCTTAGATGCCTGATATTTCTTTGCCATGGCTCCTACCCGGCCTTCCACTCCTTTGCCAAACACCACTTCCGTGGGCGCATACTGAACAAAATTCTGCATATAGTTTCCTCTCCTTTTTCACTCTTTTCATTTTCCTTAACCGACAAAAGAGGATGCTAAATAAATTAACATCCTTTCATATTTGTCCTTGTGCTATAAAGATTGTATCACAATTTTTCTTTATTTACTATCGTGCCGATCTACATTTTTCACATTTTTTAGGAAGACTTTTTAGGAAGTATCATTTCCTCTCTAAAACAATGATTCACCTCATAGATAAATCCTTCCTCCTTCACACGTTTCTCAACGTCCGCGGGTGCAGGCTCAATCTTCTGTCCCTGTTCCCACACAAGAAGCTGATCTTCTCTCTTCCCTTTCCCATAATAAATAGAAACGGCTCTGTGCCTGTATCCGTCCACATATCCCCACTCCCCCTCCTCACTCTTTTCAAAGGTGTCGCTCTGTACAACCTGCATAGGGAAAACAACGCTGACCGTATCTCCGTAAGACAATTCGGGAATAATGCGTTCAAAAGGATGCGGATACTGAAAATAAATCTCCTGCCATCCGCCGTCATAATCCTGATGCCTCTTGTCCTCCGGCACCATAATCCCGCTGGTATTCACATGGGTAAACATATCCTTGCATTGAAACGTGCAGTAGATATCCCCGTTCTCCAGCTCATATAGTTCTGTCACCTTAATATCCTCCGGCGGGACCACATTGACCCGGTACTGCAGCCATTCAGTCCAGAACGTATATGAAATCATCAGCAAAAAAATCGTTATCGCTACCGTAAGGATATGCTTGTAGGTAACCCTCCGCTCCAGCCTTTTACAGGTATTTCTTGCAATTTTTTTCAGTTCCTCCGCCGCGTCTCTGAAATCGTTCTCCTCTGTCCCTCCCAATGTAATATCGGGAATCTCCACTCTGGCAATCTGATAGAGTTTACGGCACTCTTCGCATTCCGCAATATGCTCCTCCACCATCTGCCTGCTTTCCTCACTGCATACATTATCCTCATACAGGACCATCAGATCCTGGATGATATGACATGGAATCTTTCGCATCTCCTATCCCTCCTTTATAAGTTCCTGAAGTTTAAGTTTCGCCCGATGATACGTGACACGCGCCCAGCCCTCTTTCCGCCCGAAGATCTCCCCGATCTCCCGAAAAGACAAA
Organism: uncultured Dorea sp.; assembly: GCA_910578865.1. Classification (GTDB taxonomy): domain Bacteria; phylum Bacillota; class Clostridia; order Lachnospirales; family Lachnospiraceae; genus Dorea_D. Next base: position 32,982 of record CAJTRM010000020.1, on the reverse strand, counting down.
TCCCCCAGCGTCCGCAGGGTAAAAACCTCTTTATAGGGTTCTTCCAGACAGTGCAGAACCTTGTAGATGGAAAGCGCCCCGTCCTTACTCAGGCAGACTGCCTCGGGACTTTTTTCGTCTCCCTGTACCGTCCTGCCATATACGGACACAGAATCACTGTCCGCCCCGGATAAACGCTTTCGTTTTTTCAGATAGGTAAGATACGTATTCTTTCCGATCTGGCACAGCCACGTTTTGACAGAACAGGAATGTTCAAATCGATCGGCGCCCTTCATTGCCCTGAAAAATGTTTCCTGCGTAATTTCCTCGGCAATCTCAGCATTTTTGCTCATAGCGAGAATAAACAGATAAATATCTTTGAAATACGCATTATATATTTCTTCAAAGTCCACAACGCCTCACCTCCTGTCACTCATCTTGTCATTCATTAGACTATACAGTCGGAATTTCGTTACAGATAATTAAAAATTTCTTTTGCCGGCCGTTAAATATGTAAATCTTTCCTGCAAAATGCACGGATCCCTGCAGCATAAAATGCGGCCGCGCCAATAAACAAAGCCAGCATTCCCATGACTGCACTGTTTTCTCCTGCTGCCATCCCCTCTGCATCAAACAGTGTAAAGAATGTAAAATACCTGATCTTATCCGCCTGATCTCCTGCGTTTGCCAGCATCTGGAGTATATACATAAGCGCAGGGACTCCTGCACCAAGTGCAATGCTGTACTTAGTATCAGAAAAAACGCACGAAGCAAAGAAACAGATACTTCCGATCAATAAGTGCAGACATAAAAGAGCGGTATTTAATTTCAGCAGTTCCCATATTGCCAGTTCTCCCGGAAAACATGTTTCTGCCATTGCAAACTCCAGACCCGTCGCATAGATGACCAGAAGCAAAACTCCGCTGACCAGGACAGACATCTGCGTGATCGCCACTGTCCTTCGTTTGACCGGCGCCGCCAATAACGTCACCATAGAACCTCTGTCTGTATACCTGGCGATCAGGCCGTTTCCGCGCAGGATACAGAACACCATAGGGAAGATCAGCAGGATAAACCCATACAGATATGAAATCATAAATCCGATCAGGCTTGTCGCCCCGGCGCTCATCCCGACCGACGCCATAATTTCCGGCATTACTTCATAGAAGCTGTCCAAAGTAGCCATCATTTCCGGATCATACATACTGATAATAATGGTCACATACAAGGTGATCACAGCAGCAAACAGGAGGAGCATTTTTAAACTGCCCTTCATTTCTCGTCTATACAAAGTCAAATTAAGCATTCTGATCACCTCCGTAATAATTCATAAAGATCGTTTCCAGGCTTTGTTTCGCCGCGACTGTAACATGATTTCCGTCGCAGGTTCCGTCAAAATCCCTCGCAAAAGCCTCTGCAAGCTCCGGGGTATCCAACCGGACCGTATACGTGTGCATATGGCGTTTCCTTAATGTTTCAACAGAATCTACCGTCACAAGCTTCCCGTTTCGGATCATGCCGATACGGTCGCAGGTCCGCTCAACTTCTTCAAACATATGGCTGGACAAAAGAATGGTTTTGCCTTTCTTTTTTTCTTCCCCGATCAGTTCAATAAAACGATTCTGCATCAAAGGATCAAGCCCGCTTGTGGGCTCGTCCAGGATCAATATGTACGGATCATGCATAAATGCAACGACAATGCCAAGTTTCTGCTTCATCCCCTTGCTCATTTTTTTAATTTTTCCTCTTGGGTCTAATTCAAATCGCTCCATCATCTCCCGGATCCGGTTATTCTTTCCTGTCCTCCGGTAGTCCGAAACAAATTTCAGAAACTCTTTTCCGGTCAGATCCTCAAAAAAGCTGATCTCTCCGGGTATATATCCAAGCCGTTTCTGTATTTCATCACGGTTTTTCCAGCAATCCAGACCGTCAATCTGACAGCTTCCGGCTTTCGGGCGGATAAAGCCCATCAGATGACGGATCGTCGTAGTTTTACCGGCTCCGTTCGGACCAAGAAATCCAAAGACCTCGCCCTGATCCACTTTGACAGACACATCGAAGATTCCTTTTCCCAGGCCGTAGTCCCGGGTCAGGTTTTGAACATTTATGACACTCATTGAAATTCCTCCTCGTACTTTTAACAATCTCGTTTTACCGATTTGGTTACCCTCAGTGTACAAGGGGACACACGGTTTCGCACCACAGATTTGCGATTTTGCTGCGTTACTGTCGTTCAGCGTACGTCCAGTACGCTTCATTCCAGTGCCTTGCAGAATCGCAAATCTGTGGCGCAAAACTCCTCAGGACCCCAAGTACCGTCTTTTGGTGGCTGACAAGGCAACGGAATGAGGCGTACTGGACGTACGCCGATTGACGTTAACGCCGACAGCCGCCAAAAGACGGTACTTGAGGCGTGTATCCCCTTGTACACTGAGGGTATTCTTTCATTATATATGGGACCGACTCAGTTTTTCAAGAGGCAGAGGAACCTAAAAACCAAAGGAAGTAACAGTTCAGCCTACGCCATTCGCAAAACCGTACTTACTTGCTTTTTTCTGCTGCAGATGATACCATGAAACATAGAAAAAGGAGGGTACATTTATGGGATACATCAGCCATCGCTCTGAGGAATCCGTGGAAGATTACCTGGAGACCATCTATATCCTGAGCATGCGTCTGCCGACGGTAAGATCCATAGATATTGTAAATGAAATGAATTTCTCTAAACCAAGCGTCAGTGTGGCCATGAAGAATCTGAAGAATAAAAGCTACATTGATATTTCCGGGGCGGGGCACATTACGCTCTCAGAAGCCGGGCTTAAACTTGCGGCAGAGATCTATGAGCGCCACACAGTGCTCACAGACTGGCTGATCAGCCTGGGCGTTGACCCGAAGGTTGCTGCCGAGGACGCCTGCAAGATGGAACACGATATCAGCACCCAGAGCTTCGAGGCAATGAAAAGATTCATTCAGAACCGCCTCTGATCCATGAAAATGTCAGAAGGGCAACAGGATATAAACCACACTCTGACTCTGTGTAAGATGTATCCTGCTGCCCTTCTGCCGTACTCAGTCACTTTATAAAATTATCAGGAATTTTCCTTCTCATCTTCCCGTCTGCTCTGCGCACATTTCTCATGTCCTCTATGCCTGCCCGGGCAGTTCCCGCACGCCGGGCAGCCGATACATTTTGTACCGTTTCTCTTTGCCTTTATGATATAGGCAACCGCTGCTCCTACCGCTACCAGTAAAAGCACCACTATAATCAGATCAGCCATAACGCCACCTCCGTCTGAAATCACTCTTTAAACATACCCTCGGCTCCCCGCTGTTGTCAAGCCCTTGCATGCAGCTCATACTGTGCACGGAATTTCTTCCCGGTATTTTGAACCAGCACAGCCACGATCACTGCCATCACTGCCACAGCCAGAAGCCCCGGCACAAAGCCTGCCCCAGGCGCCCCGGTGGCCGCCAGCGTACCGATCTGGTAAACGAAGAATGCCACTGCATACCCGGTTCCAAGCTGCAGCGCAATCCCTCCCCACAGCCATTTCCGATCCTGCATCTCCGAATTCATAGCTCCGATGGCCGCAAAACACGGAGGCGTAAACAGATTAAACATCAGGTAGGCAAGAGCCGCAGCCTTCGTAAGACCCATGATCGCTGCAACTTCAGTGCCCCCGCCTGTCAGGGCAAGCTCCTCTGTATCGATCAGATTTGTCATTCCATATACAACAGCCAGCGTGCCGACTACATTTTCCTTCGCAATAAAACCTGTAATTGCTGCTGCAGCCAGCTGCCATACCCCAAATCCCACCGGGATCAAAAGAACAGCAAACGGAGATGCGATGGATGCAAGAATCGAGGTGCTTTCCATCCCTTCCTCCACAATCTGAAGCTTCCAGTTGAAGGTCTGCATGATCTGGACCACTGCATTGCATACCAGGATGATCGTCCCCGCCTTAATGATATACGCCTTCCCCCGTGAAAGCATGGACAGCGCTGCACGCCTGAGGCTCGGCACCTTATATTCCGGAAGTTCCATAATGAAAAATGATTTCCGGAACTTATGCCCCGTGATCTGATTTACCAGCAGCGCCCCAAAGAAAATCAGCACGATACCCGCCAGATACATCATCGGCCCCACCCAGGAAGCTTCTGCGAAAAATGCCCCGGCAAATAAAGCAATCACCGGAAGCTTCGCTCCGCAGGGCATGAACGGCGTCAGCATGGCGGCCGCCTTTCGCTCCCGTTCATTTCGGATGGTACGGCATGCCATGATTCCCGGAATCGCGCAGCCGGTACCGATCACCATAGGAATCACAGATTTCCCGGAAAGCCCCACTCTCTTGAACACAGGATCCAGCACTACAGTTGCCCGCGCCATATATCCGCAGTCCTCCAGCAGAGCAATCAGGAAATACATCACCATTACCAAAGGCAGGAAACCCACAACCGCACCTACACCTCCTATGATTCCGTCTATCATAAGCGCCTGAAGGAAGGGACTTGCCCCCTCTGCAAGTCCCGCGGCAAAGCCCTGAAAGGACTCAATCCCTCCGGTCAGCCAGCCTGCGATCCAGGTACCTACTGTAGACTGCGAGATATAAAATACCAGAAACATCACTCCGGCAAAAATCGGAATCCCTACAAATTTATTGGTAAGAACGGCATCAATTCTATCCTGCCGATTCTTATCTCTGGTAAGTACCCTGCGCTTTTCCACAGATTTGACAATCTGATTGACAAATGCAAACCGTTTCCTGTCTTCGGCCTCCACCGCAGCCTTATCCCGCAGGTCAATTTCCTCCTGTACATACGGAGCCTCCTGAGCGCGGCCCTGTAATGCAGCCGCCTGCTGTACCACCTCCCTAAGACCGCTCTGTCCGGAAGAGACAGATACTGTCCGGATAACCGGGCATCCCAGCTTCTGCGACAGAAGGCTTATATTAATCTCTGTCTTTTTCTTCTCACTGACGTCACTCTTATTAAGAGCCACAACTACAGGGATCCCCAGCTCCAGAAGTTGTGTAGTAAAGAACAGGCTCCGGCTCAGGTTCGCTGCATCTACAATATTGATGATCACATCAGGATTCTCACTTTTTACATAGCCGCTTGTAATGCTCTCCTCAGAAGTAAATGGAGACATGGAATACGCCCCCGGCAGATCTACCATGATCAATTCCTCCGCACCGTCATAATATCCACTCCTGACGGCGCTCTCCTTGCGCTCCACCGTAACGCCGGCCCAATTCCCCACACGCTCATTCCTTCCTGTCAGCGCATTATACATCGTTGTTTTTCCACTGTTTGGATTTCCTGCCAAAGCAATTCTCATTTTGATACCTCCTAAAAATTTTTGTTAGTTTTAACTAACCAGTTGTCAGAAAAAAACAGCAACGAACGTCGCCGTTTTAAACAGATATAGACCGAGCCAGATCATTGTCAATATTATATCTGGCATCCTTGATGGAAACCACACATCCCCCTTTCAAAAGAGAAACCACCGTAATGGGTTCTCCGCTGTAACAGCCCAGTGAAAAAAGAAATGCGTTCAGCTCATCATCATCTGTGTCAATCCCCTTCACAATATACTCCTTGCCGATTGCTGCATCTAACAGGCACATATGTTTCCCCCTTCTCTTGAGCATCCCTTTTTCACTCCGTTCTGGATGAGAATGCTCAAATTCAGTAGTTAGTTTTATCTAACTCTTATATAAGTTTAATACATAATAAAATATTTGTCAAATATTTTTTCCTGTTTTTATATTTTTAAATGTAACAGTTCAGCCATAGCCGGTATAACGTGCTCATTCATACAAGCATGATTCACACGTTATACCGGCTATGGCTGAACTGTTACTTTTAAATTTATATTCATCCTAATCCACCGGCGCTGCCTTCAGATAATATACTGCCAGCTGTGTCCGGTCCCGAAGCTCAAGCTTATCCAGAATACTGCTGATATAATTTCTCACCGTACCCTCGCTCAGGCACAGTTCTTCCGCAATCTCTCTGTTACTGAGCCCGTCTGCCACGTAAGAGATCACCTTAAGCTCCCTCTCACTGATATCGTGCGCGGCCCAGTCAAAAGAATTCTTGTTTTGCAGCAGGCCCGGAAGCTTGGAGATGATCTCCTCACCGAACACTGTCTGCCCCATCTGAACTGCCCTTAACGCAGGCAGGATGCTTGTATAGTCCTGCTTAAGGAGATACCCCTTCACCCCGTATTTCAGAGCCCTGACAATATATTCGTCATCTGAAAATGTTGTCAAAAGGAGGATCTTCGCGTCCGGATATTTCTTAAGAAGCTCCGCCGACGCCGCAAGCCCGCTCACTGTTTTCATCCGGATATCCATCAGAAGGATATCCGGGCGGTGAATCTCATACAGGCTGACTGCCTCACTTCCGTCGGCGCCTGCAGCGGGCACTTCTATATCTTCATTTACCTCCAGGATCGTCTTTAATGCATTCACTACCAGAAAATCATCGTCAATAATCACGATCTTCATTCTTCTCTTTCTCCTTTCATCCTCCGGCTGTTCCCTCGAATCCGGCGCTGTTTCCCGCGTTTCAGGACTTCGGCACCGTGACATAAATGCTGAACCCGCCGTTCCTTCGGATCTGAAACGTGCCCTTCAGCACCTGAATGCGCTCTCTGATATTGGCAAGCCCCATACCATCGTCCTCGTTTCCTCTGTCTATATTTTCCCAGGATTCCTGCGCGCTTTTCGGATCCTGCGCTCCCCCGTTATCCTCCACGATCAGCTGATAGAGCCCAGGATGCTCTCTTAAGGTAATCTGCACCTTTGTAGCCTTACTATGGCGGATAATGTTGTTCAGGGCTTCCTTCACGATCATAATGAAGCTGTACTTCACCGCCCTTGGCACCTGGTACCCCACATCATATACAAGTTCCACCGGACAGAACGTAAATTCCTTCGCCAGCGCCTCCATAGTCTCCTTCAGATTGATAGACTCGTCCCGCAGGTCATGCACACTCTTCCGGATGCTTGTCATCGCCTCATTCAGCGTATCCTCCAGATGGCACAGGGACTCTCCCGGAGATACTGCAGGGCCGGCTGCTTTCATAGCTCCCACCATCAGGATTGCCCGAGACAGCATATGACCCACACTGTCATGGATCTCCCTGGCGATTCGGTTGCGCTCCCGGAGGGTGGCGGCATAGATCTCATAATCCTGCTTATCCATCAGATGCTGGTTCTTCTCCCTGAGTTCTATATTGCGCTCTGCACTGTCATCCCTATAGCGCTTAAACTCCCGTCTGAGCTGCTCACAGCGGCCTGTCTGATACTGGAACACTGCACCGATCACGCACCCGAGCAGAAGAAAAACAAAAACTTCAGGTCCTGCTTCCAGACACGTACCAAGCCCCGCCGCCATACAAAGCAATGCCAGCAGGTAATTCCGGTATTCCAGCACACCATATATGATCAGGGGGAGGAACAGGAACAGCTCTGCACAGACAACACCCATTCCGGCATATACCACCGTCACGATCACATGCCAGACAGACGGGATCCTCAGAAGGCACAGCGACCCGTAGATCAACGCAGCCAGAAACGACGCCACAAATGCCGCGCCTTCCGGAACAAAAAGTACGGCAGCCAGACAATATATAAGTAAAATACATTCATCAATGATTCGTTTCATATACACACTCACATTTATTACATTTGTCACATATTTTTATGACACCCGACACTACTATTATAACCGTCCCTGATTTATACTACAAGCATCAAATAATATCCGCGGATTGCACCGCAATCCTGATCATATGGAGGACATCACATGATACACATTGAAAATCTTGTAAAACGCTATGGGGATTTTGTTGCCCTGGATCATTTAAACCTGGACATTGAAGAAGGTGAGATCTTCGGCCTCCTTGGTCCCAACGGCAGCGGCAAGACCACTGCCATCAACTGTCTGCTGGCACTGCTTAAATATGACAAAGGCACTGTCACCGTCTTCGGAAAGCCCATGACCCCAGACAGCTATGACCTCAAAAAGGACATCGGCATCGTAATGCAGAATGTCGCTGTGTTTGACCAAATGTCCGTGCTGGAAAATATTGATTATTTCTGCGGGCTCTACGTCAGGGACAAACAAAAGCGGCGCCGTCTGGTGGATGCAGCCATTGTATTTGCCGGCCTGGAAAACTATAGAAAAATGCGTCCGAAGAAATTATCCGGCGGTCTTCTCAGGCGGCTCAATATCGCCTGCGGCATTGTACACAAGCCAAAACTCATTATTCTGGATGAACCGACCGTTGCCGTAGATCCTCAGAGCCGCAACAAAATCTTAAGCGGCATTATGGAACTGAACCGCCAGGGTTCTACCATCATCTACACCTCTCACTATATGGAAGAGGTGGAGCAGATCTGCTCCCGTATTGCAATCATCGACCACGGCCGGGTACTGGCGACAGGAACCACGGAGGAGCTTAAGAAAATGATCAAAACAGGGGAGACCATCACCATTGAGGCAATTTCCCTGACCGAACCGGAGCTTGCCGCCCTGCGGGAGTTTCCTCATGTGTTCGACTTAAGCTACAAGGAGCAGGTGCTGACACTGCGCCTAAGCGGTGCAAAGCACAATCTGGTACGGATCCTTAATTACCTTCAGGAAAAAAATATCTCTTTTGGGCAGGTCTTTTCCGCACTTCCCACACTGAACGATGTATTTCTTGAAATTACAGGAAAAGAACTGCGGGATTAGGAGGCGAACACAATGCTGCATTTACTCAAATACAGATTTATACAGATCACACGGGATTATTCCAATTTATTCTGGACGATGCTGTTCCCGATCATCCTCGGCACTCTTTTTTATTTTTCCTTCGGAAATTCCGGGCTTGCAGGAAGCGGAGAGACCCCCTGGGACACAGTCAAAGTTGCTGTGATCGAAGAAGACGTCTCCTCCAGGCAGACAGAGGCCTTCCGGACATTTCTTGAAGAACTGGACGGGGACACTATCGAGATTACAGACATCAACTCTGAAAAAAAGGCGCTTCGGGAACTTAAGGAAGAGCGCATCCTTGGCATCTACTATGTAAAAGACACGCCGTCCCTTACTGTAGCCAAGAACGGGATCCAGGAGACGATCCTTACATCTCTTCTTGAAACGTACCTCCAGAATGCCTCCATCATAGAGCGCATAGCCATGAAGCATCCGGAACGTCTTGAAGACGCCCTCGGCTCCATGGAAGATTATCAGAAACAGACAAAGGATATAAGCCTTGGGGGGAAGACACTGGATCCCAATGTGCATTACTTCTTTGCACTGATCGCATACGCCTGCTTAAGCGGCGCATTCCTCGGCCTGCAGTCCACCAATGACAGCCAGGCAAACTTAAGCCCTCTGGGAGCCAGGCGAAGTGTGACTCCTACCAACAAGCTGACACTGATCCTCATAGACCTGATCACACTCTTTACTGTCCATCTGATCTGTACACTGATCCTCAACCTTTATATCGCGAAGGTCCTGGGAATCAGCCTGGGGAACCGTCCCGGCGTCCTTCTCCTTGTAAACCTGATGGGATGTATGATCGGGGTCTCCCTGGGAATCGTACTTGGATGCATTGCCAGATTCTCCATCAATGTAAAGACCGGCTTCGTCGTTGCAATGACCTTATTCCCAAGCTTTCTGGCAGGCCTTATGTTCGGCACTATGAAGCATATCATTGAGCTTCACTGCCCCATCGTCAACCGGATCAACCCTGCTGCAGTCTTAAGCGACGCCTTCTACTGCATCAGCGTATACAACGACAGACAGCTTCTCATCCGAAGCCTGCTGACGCTGGCCGCCATGAGCCTGCTGTGTATCCTTGTCGCATTTTATCGTATCAGGAGGGAACGCTATGACAGTATTTAGAGGATTTATGACCATTACCAGGCGCAATCTTCCGATTGCCATTATGTATATCATCATCTTTGTTTCCATAGCCGTTATGGCACAGCAGTCACGGTCCGAAGACAATATCAGCGGCTTTCAGGCAGACAGCCTCGACATCTCGATCATCGACCGGGATCAGAGCACATTGTCCAGGGGACTGGCTGACTACCTTGCCAAGTACCACAACCTGGCAGAAACTCCCGATGATCCAGCAGCAATCCAGGACCGGATGTTTTACCGTGATATCCAGTATCTTGTGACGATCCCGGAGGGCTTCGAAGAAGAATATCTTGCAGGCAAGGATAAAAAACTTCCCGTCACCAAAATACCGGGGAGCAGCAGCGGCTTCTATGCGGACCAACAGATCACTACCTTTCTGAATGCCGTACGTACCATGTCCGCCGGAGGATTTTCTGTGGAAGAATCCATAGAAAGTATGATTGACGGTGAAGCGGATGACGCACAGATCACCATGCTGGACAAAAACGGCCATGGCGGTTCCATGCCAGATCATTCCATCCTGTACCAGTTCCTTCCCTATGTGCTGGTCTCGATCCTGTGCTATGTACTGTGCTACATTACTCTCGCTTTTAACAATACCGACGTGCGGAGACGCCTTTTATGCTCCTCCGTCTCAGGCAGGCAGCAGAATCTCCAGCTGATTCTCGGGTATCTCGTTGTAGGAATTGCCGTCTGGGGGATTCTGAACCTCCTGCCGGCCGTCTTATACGGCCGCACTTATTTGGAGGATCCCCATCTGCCGCACTATTTGCTGAACACCTTTCTGGTTATGCTGAACTCTCTTGCCCTGGCATTTCTTCTGGGAATCTTTGTCGCCCGACAGGAACTGGTGAGCGCAGTGGTAAATGTGGTGACTCTCGGCATGTCATTTACCTGCGGTGTATTTGTAGACATGGAGATCCTGGGGAAGGGAATAAAAAAAGCAGCCCACTTCCTGCCCCTCTACTGGTATGAGGTAAATAACGGCCTCCTTGGATACAATGCCGAGTTCAGCAGTCACCAATACCGTACCCTGTACACCGGTTACGGCATCCAGCTTCTTTTCGCGGCCGCGATCTTCTGTGTCGCCCTGGTATTCGTGAAAAACAAACGGAAGACAGAGGCCTGAGATACCAAGGATGAGATACCGGCAGACAAAAACCGCAGGTACAAATGGACAGCCATTTGTACCTGCGGCTTTGATATTTTCGGCAAGGATCTGCTTCCTGCCTGTTATTCTACAACTACACCCTTCTGGAGCATTACGTTGGCATACAGAGCAGATTCGCTTGTTGCGATGATCGCGTATGCCGTCTTTGCTTCTTCATAGAATGCAAAACGCTCGATATTGCCGACTGCTTCTGCTCCGCGGCCGTCATGCTTTGCAACGATTTCTTTATAGGTGTCCCAGATCGGAGTCTCTACGTCGTCCCCGGGCATTACCTCCATCAGGTTTACCGGTTTTTCCACATAGGTATCCAGTGGAAATACCTTCAGGATTGCGTCCAGGATCTCCGGCACGCCGTGCCCGTCACAGCGGATTACGATCCCGTTCTTTCCCATGGATTCTGCCGGGAAATTTCCGTCAGAGATGACCAGTCTGTCACTGTGACCCATCTCGCAGAGCACCTTTAATAATTCCGGCGATAAAATCTGTGGTATTCCTTTTAACATAATTGAATCTCCTTATTTGTACATTGGTCCGTAAGTTGCACAGGCTCTGTAATCCTGGCCCTCTTTATCTGCTCCAAATGCATTCCATGCTGCCGGGCGGAAGATGTCTTCTTCCGGTACGTTATGCATGCAGACCGGAATCCTCAGGATGGATGCCATCGTAATAATGTCCGCACCGATATGTCCGTAGGAAATTGCACCGTGGTTTGCTCCCCAGTTGTTCATTACGTCGTAAGCGGTCTTAAATGCACCTTTTCCTGTACATCTTGGTGCAAACCATGTACATGGCCATGTATAGTCTGTCCTCTTCCAGAGCACGTCAGATACCTCGAACGGAAGATTCACTGTCCAGCCCTCTGCAATCTGCAGAACCGGCCCTAAGCCTCTTACCAGGTTCAGGCGGATCATCGTACAAGGCATTTCTGCCTGTGTAAGGAAACGGGAAGAATATCCGCCGCCGCGGAAATATCCATTGTCAGCCGCATTCCATGTAGTAGCCTTCAGAATTGCATCCTGGTCTTCCTCTGTCACATCATACCATGCTTTCATGACTTTGTTTCCGTCTGCATCTTTTGCCTCGCCGCATGCGTCAAGACAAGCCGCCCCTGAGTTGATCAGGTGGATGAAGCCGTCGGCTTCCTTTGCCTTTCCTTCAATCTCATATCCGGTGACTCTCTTAACGGCATCTCCGCTCCAGTAAGTACGTACATCTGCAAAGATCTGTGCCTTATTTGTCAACAGCTTCATAAACAGCATGCCAAGTCCGTTTAATACGTCATTCTCTGTAGCAAGGATATATGGCTCTCTTGCACCGTTCCAGTCGAAGGAACTGTTTAAGATTGCCTCTGCAAAATCTCCGTTCGGATAGAAGTCTGTCCACTGTCTCTGTCCCTGGAAGCCTGCTGCAATGGCATTGTGTCCTACCATCTCTTCCTCACAGCCTTCTGGAAGGTTCTTATTGCCGCCCATGAGATCTTTGATGATAACAGCCATTTTTACAACAAATTCAAACTGCTCTTCTTTCTCTTGCTCAGACTTCTGCAGCCACTCCGGATTCTTGTCAAATCCGATCGTACATTTTTCTTTCGCCCATGCAAGAGCCTTCTTAAATTCTTCCTCGTCGTAGATGCCTTCTGTCATACGGCGGATGATCTCTACTTCATCCACAGACTCTACGCGCATTCCAAGATAAGACTCCATAAAATCAGAATCAATGATGGATCCGCCGATACCCATACAGATAGAACCGATCTGCAGATAGGAAGTCCCTCTCATGGATGCAGCAGCAACAGCAGCGCGTCCGAACCGAAGTAATTTTTCCTTTACATCTGCCGGGATCTCGGAATCGTCTGCATCCTGAACGTCATGGCCGTAGATGCCGAATGCCGGAAGTCCTTTCTGTGCATGTGTAGCAAGTACAGAAGCAAGATACACGGCTCCCGGCCTCTCAGTCGCATTAAGCCCCCACACGCCTTTGATCGTATTCGGATCCATATCCATAGTCTCAGAACCATAACACCAGCATGGAGTTACAGTAAGCGTAATATCTACGCCCTCTCTCTTGAATTTCTCGGCACATGCAGCCGTCTCGCCTACACGTCCGATGGTTGTGTCTGCGATTACCACCTTCACCGGGTCACCGTTTGTGTACTTTAAGTTCTCCTCAAACAATTTCTTAGCTGCCTGAGCCATGCCCATTGTCTGATCCTCCAGGGATTCACGAACCTTCAAAGCACCTCTTCTTCCGTCAATTGTTGGACGGATACCGATGACCGGCTGTCCTCCGATTAATCTGTTTTCTGCCATTTCATTTTCCTCCTTTTTATTGAATTATGGTTTTGAATGTTTCATATGCAGCATCCCATCTCTCCTGATCCTTCGGGAGATACTCGTAAGTCTGCTCCGAAGCCGCTATGATCTGACGGGCTTCCTTTACATCTCTGATCTCACCCAGCGCCATCAGCTGAACCGCAATATTGCCGAGCGCGGTAGCTTCCACCGGACCTGCCAGCACCCTGCGCCCGTTAGCGCTTGCGGTCATCTGGCACAGCAGCTTGCTCTGGATCCCTCCGCCGATCATATTGATCATGGAAAAATGCTTGCCGGTACAGGCCTCGATCTGTTCCAGCGTATAGCGGTATTTTAATGCCAGGCTCTGATTGATGCAGCACATAATGTCGCCGATAGTCTCAGGAACCTTCTGGCCTGTACGCTCACAAAATGCACGGATCCTTGCCGGGATATCTCCGGCCGTATTGAATTCCGGGGAATCCGGGTCAATAAAGCTTAAGAACGGCTCGGCCTTCTGCGCCATCTGCTCCAGTTCGCCGAAGCTGTACTCCTGTCCCTCACGGATCCATTGCCTGCGGCTTTCCTGTGCCAGCCACAGTCCGATAATATTCTTGAGGAAGGTAAATGTATCTCCATACCCGCCTTCATTACTCACATTAAATTCAAATGATTCTTTTCCGATTACAGGTTCTTTTAACTCTGTTCCAAACAAACTCCAGGTCCCGCAGCTGATAAAGATAAAATCCTCTTCATCTGTAGGAACTGCCACAACCGCACTCTGGGTATCGTGGCTTGCAACAGCGATAACTTTCGCAGGCCTGATGCCAAGCTCGTCACAGATATCTTCTGAGATACTGCCTACCACAGTGCCGCTTGACACAATCTCAGGAAGAATCTCTTTCGGAATAGAAAGTGCATCCACTACCCGGTCCGACCACACCTGGTTTCTGGCGTCCATCAGCTGTGTCGTAGTTGCCATCGTATACTCTGCTTTTTTCTCTCCGGTAAGGAAATAATTGAAAAGATCCGGGGTAAGCAACAGTGTCTTTGCCCTCTCAAGCAGCCAGGGTCTTTTCTGCACCAGTGAATACAGCTGAAATACTGTATTAAAATTTTCAAACTGATTCCCGGTCAGGTTGTAAAGCTCTTCTTTGGGGATTGCCTTAAAGACCTCCTCCTGCATTCCAAGTGTCCTGTCGTCCCTGTAATGCACCGCGCTCTCCAGAAGCACTCCCTGTTCATCCAGAAGACCGAAATCCACACCCCAGGTGTCAATTCCGATACTGTCAAAACCGCCTTTCTGCTTCGCCTTTATGATCCCCTGCTTGATCTCGAAAAATTGTCTTAACGTATCCCAATACATAGTCTTTCCAATCGTAACCGGATCATTGGAAAATCTATGTACCTCCTCCATAACAATCCTGCCGTCCTCAAGCCTTGCCAGAATAGCCCTTCCGCTGGAAGCGCCGAAATCAAACGCAAGTACCTGTTTCTTTTCCTGTCCCACGGCTTATCCTCCTTTCAACATCTCCTAAAAGATTCCAAATATTTTTTCCCTGAAAGAACTGTACAGTGAATCATAGTCTGTGTAACTGATCTCACTGTTTTTAAAACGGTTCTTCCATTCCGTGCAAATACTGTCTGCGATCCGTCTGCAGTCCTCATGTTCTGTCTTCAGCAGGGCAGGAAAAATGTAATAGATCATAAAAAGATTGATATCTATCTGCAAATGAGAAGGAATTTTCTTTTTTGCCCCTTTGCCGAACGTATTCTCCACAGTCTCTCCAAGAACCCTTGCAATCTCATCGGCCGCCTGATCCTTATCTTCTGCATGGCCGACATAATCTGTCATTTCCAGAAAAAAGTGATTATTTTTTTCAAGAAACTGCTTCATATTCACTTCATATGCTTTTTTCTTCAGTTTCTTCATCATACCAGCCATATTGTCATACATTGTCTCTGCATTTTTAAGCATATTCTTCCTCCTGCCGTGTCCTGATTTCAAAAGGAACCGGAATGAATCCGGTTCCTTCACGCATACGATACTTCAACGTATTTACTTACTAAATATTAGTCGTAAAGGTTTGGAGCAATATCATCAGCGTCCATATTCTCTGTGTTGTACCAATATCCTTCCATTGGGATATCTTCTACTTCTTTGCCTTCACAGATGTCTGTTAATGTATAGATACATTTGTAACCCATCATTAACGGAGACTGTGTTACAGAACCGATGAACTGTCCATTGTTGATAGCTTCTTTCTGTGGTGTACCAGCGTCAAAACCTGCTCCGATGATTCCCTTTGCAGGATCAGTTGCTAACTTGTTCAGTGTCTGGTTCGCTGTGATAACACCCTCAGCTGTTGTCTGGTTAGAACCAAAGATAGCGATTGTGTCGTCCTTGGACATAATCTTCTGAGCCTCTGTAGAAGCAAGGTCTACAGTTGTCTGTGCAGGAACACCAACTTCGATGATAACTTCTGCCTCAGCCTCTGCAACTGCACCCTCTGTAGCGTTTACATAGAACTCGTTACCAACTACTGCAACCTTCTTGCCGGCTCCTGTACAAAGCTCTAACATTTTGTCGATAAAGCCCTGTCCACGCTGCTGGATATTAAGTGCTGTAGCATCCTGGTTAACTTCACCAATTCTAACCTGATCGCTTGTTGTAGCTGCTTTTACCTGCTCCTCGATAACCGGGAACATGTTCTCTGCTGCACATGCACCAGCTGCAACGTTATCTGTTGCTACGGTAGCGTGTACGGAACCTTCCGGAGCATTGTCAACACCTGTATCGAAACATACTACAGGGATACCTGCTTCCAGTGCTTTTGAAAGAGAGTCAAGTACAGAGTTGGTATCACAAGCTGCTAAACCAATTCCGTCTGGTTTCTTCTCAATTGCGTCATCAAGCATCTGAACCTGGTCAGCGATATCAGACTCGTTAGCCGGTCCGTTGGAGTTAGCTGTTACACCAAGCTCGCCACATGCCTTCTCAATTCCCTGAACAGCTGCCTGCCAGTATGTAGACTGGAAGCTCTTAACGATAATCTCGAAAGAATATCCTTTGCTGTCGCCGCCTTCAGCCTTGTCTCCACCATCAGACTTCTCTGCGTCGCCGCCTTTTCCACCACATGCTGCCATGGATAATACCATTGCTGTAGCAAGTAAAACGGCCAAAACTTTCTTTTTCATGTTTACGTTCCTCCTTAAATAAAATGTTTTCTATATGAAGTTCTTTTCTGAACGACATACCTTATGTATTATTTTTTCTTCTTTACTACATCCACCAGTACCGCTACGATCAGTACAATACCTGTAAAGATCTGCTGCCAGTTTGCCTGAAGCCCGATAAACGGCAGGCCGACCTTCATCAGACAGATTACAAGGACTCCAAGGAAGGTTCCGAAAATCGTTCCCACTCCACCGCTTGCAGAGACACCGCCTACGATAGCTCCGCCGATAGCGTCAAGCTCAAATCCGGCTCCTGAGCCCGGATAGATCGTCGCATAAGTAGCAGCATATGCAACACCGGCCATTCCTGCGAACAGTCCTGAAATAACGTACGCAAGCATATGGTAGAATTTTACATTAACGCCGGCAAGCCTTGTTGCCTCTTTATTACTCCCGATTGCTATCGTATAACGCCCAACTTTCGTATGGTTCAATACAAAGGACATAATAATTACCAGAACTACGATAAGGATAATTCCGATCGGTACCACCGTCCCTTCCGGGGTAACAAACTTGAATATCTTTCTGAATGCGCCCGTCTCGGATATGGCTGACGGCCAGGAAACACCAAAACCGCCGCAAAGAGCCGGTCCCAGCCCCCGGGTAATCATACAGGTACAAAGAGTTGCAAGAAACGGAGGAAGATCCATAATGGCGATCAACGCACCGTTAAACGCACCGATCAGAACACCGATACCGATACATGCAAGAATTCCAACGCCTACGGATGTGCCCTGATGTATGATCAGGTATCCGCCGATCAGGGCGTACGATACCAGCCCGGTACCGATGGAAAGGTCTACACCGCCTGTGATCAGCGGAAATGTAACACCCAATGCCATAAGTGCAATATAATATGAATTGTCCAGAACACTTACCAGTGTAGGATATGTCCTGAAGGTTGGGCTAAGAAGGCTGAAGAGGACAACCATTACAATAATGATTCCCAGCACCATGGCCTCTCGCCCTTTTATTTTACCAAAAGCTTTCTTATTTGCCATCTTCTTATCCCTCCTCTATTCAATCTCTCTTGTTGCAAAGTTCATGATCGTTTCCTGTTTTGCCTCGGCAATATCAAGCTCACCGGTCTTCTTGCCCTCACACATTACGATGATCCGGTCACTCATACGCAGAATCTCTGTCATTTCCGAAGAAATCATAATAATGGACTTGCCTTCTGCCACCAGTTTATTCATCAGTTTATAAATCTCATTCTTTGCACCGACGTCGATACCTCTTGTAGGCTCATCGAAGATAAGAATATCACTGTTACGTGTCAGCCACTTTGCAATAACCACCTTCTGCTGGTTACCTCCGGATAAGTTCACAACCAGCTGGTCTACGTCCGGGGTCTTCGTTGCAAGCGCCTCTACATACTTTTCAGCCACTTCCTTTTCTTTCCTCTTATTAATAAAGATTCCGCTCATATAATCCTTCATGGAAGCCATTGTCGTATTCTCAGCTACCGTCTTCTGGACTACGATACCATATCTCTTTCTGTCCTCAGACAGATAACCGATACCGCAGTTTACAGCGTCCTGCGGATTGTTGATGGTCACCTTCTGACCCTTCACATAAATATCCCCGCTCTCCTTCGGGTCAGCCCCGAACAACGCTCTTGCCGTCTCTGTACGGCCTGCACCCATCAGTCCCGAGAATCCAAGAATCTCACCCTTACGAAGTTCAAAGCTTACATCCTGCACCATCCTGCCGGCATTCAGATGCTCAACCTTAAGGACTACCGGCGCATCCTCCGGAACAGCGCTCTGCGTCTTAGGATCTTCGTAGATCACGCGCCCTACCATCATATTGATGATATCTTCTTTTGTACAATCCTCCGTGATCAGAGTACCTACGTAAGCACCGTCACGCATTACCGTCACACGGTCAGTGATTACCTTGATCTCATCCATACGGTGGGAAATATATACCATTGCAATATCTTTCTTCTTCAGGTCACGAATGATCTTGAACATTTCTTCAATCTCAGACTCCGTGAGGGCTGCAGAAGGCTCGTCGAAAATAATGACTTTCGCGTCAAAGGAAACTGCTTTTGCAATCTCACACATCTGCTGCTTTCCTACCGTCAGGTTAGACATGGTCTCTGTCGGGTCAATATCAACGTTCAGCCTGTCAAACAGCTTCTTTGCCTCTTCATTCATCTTACGGTCATTGATGTGTATCCCGTTTTTAAATTCTCTTCCGATGAACAGGTTCTGAGCAACCGTCAGATGTCCCAGCATATTTAACTCCTGATGCACGATAACGATACCTGCATCCTGAGCCTCTCTTGTATTCTTAAATTCGACTTCTCTGCCTTCATATGTAATCGTGCCGGAATCCTTCTTATAGATTCCAGTCAGCACCTTCATAAGAGTCGACTTTCCTGCACCATTCTCGCCCATGAGCGCAAGGACTTCGCCTTTTCTCACCTCTAAGTCTACATGATCCAGAGCGTGTACACCGGGGAATGATTTATCAATACCTTTCATCGTTAAAATAATATCGCCCATATTCTCTCTCCTTTCTCTATACTGCTACTAATTCTTCCTGCGCCTTGCAGAAACGTCTGAATAAACTGCCGCAATAACAATCAGACCTGTAATGATATACTGATATTCTTTCGTGAATCCCAACGCAAGAATACCCTGCTGCAAGAGAGAGATTATAATTACGCCGATCACGGTACCGCTGATAGATGCAAGTCCGCCTACCATAGATGTACCGCCCATTACACATCCGGCAATCGCTTCATTGTTGTACTGGTCGCCGTATCCCGGCTGTACCGTTGTAAAAGCAGCCACATAGAAAATAGAAGCTATACCTACTAAAGTTCCGCAGATAATATATGCCAGCATTTTCCATTTTTTAACATTGACACCGGAAAGCCTGACAGCCTCTTCATTGCTTCCGAGGCAAAGTATGTAGCGTCCCCACTTGGTCTTATTTAATACGACCGCACATACGATCGCAACTGCCAGAAAGATGATCAGGCCCACCGGGATTCCGTTCATGTTTACAAAGTTCCTGTACCATCCGCCTTCCGCTGATGACTGCGGCCAGCTTACCGACTGCGTTTTCGTGAATACTGCCGCAATTCCTTTTGCAATATTCATACTTGCCATAGACACGATAAACGGCGGCACCTTCCAGTATGCTACCAGATAACCGTTGAAAATACCGAACAGCACACCAATCAGAATGCTCATAACAAGGCTTGCTGCCATCGGCACCCCATATGTAGTCAGGCTGTATCCGGAAACAAGGGAGCAGCAGAACATCACGGGCCCGATTGAGAAATCAATCCCTCCCGTAGCAATAACAAACGTAACTCCCAAAGAAAGAAAACCTAAAAAGTAAACGTAATTCAGTGTATTTGTAATACGTGAAATCCCAAAAAAGCTTCCGCCCGTCAAAAGCCCGAACGCCAGATACATTAAAAGCAACACAAAAATCAGGACAATTCTGTTAAATCCCACCTTTTTCACAAATGCATTTTGTTTGATTTTCTCCACTTTCATTCCTCCTCCATGAAATATTCCTCCGAAACACTTTCCATACTGCCTGCGGCGAACATGTTCACTTCAGAGAACGTAACGTTTCGCTCTCATCCGACTCAGGACTTTCAAAAATCTTTTAGACATTTTTCACACACTTAAAGACAGCTTCTTGTTTCTATAGTGCATATTATACTATCTGCATTGACCTACGTCAATCTTTTTTTCGATTATTTCCGTAACTTTCACTTATCAAACCACTGCCGGAAAATCAAATTGCGCGAACCGTTTTATTCTATAGTACGAACAGATTCTCCTTCCTGAATCCTTGTCCCGAAGCACATCTTTATCGGCGCTTCCTCAAGCTTCTTTTCAATTCGCTTCAACAACAGTTCCACTGCTTTTTCGCACATTTTTTCCATGGGCTGCACCACCATGTACCAGCTTGGCCGGACCACCCCTGATATCATAAGGCTGTCAAACCCGATCAGGGAAATATCTTCCGGGCAGGACAATTCTGATTCATTCACTGCCAGCACGGCTCCCAGCATCGTGTCGTAATTGCCCATGAGCACAGCCGTCGGACGGTTGGGGCTTCTGAGGAGTTCTTTCATCTTTTCATACCCCACCTCTGTAGAATGACGCCCGGTCTTAATATATTCTTTTTGGATCTCGATCCCTGACTGCCGCATGGCATCCTCATAGCCTTTGATCCGTTCGACACCCGTGTACTCTATATCAGAAGCAATCACCGCGATTTTCCTGTGGTTATGCTTGATCAGGAGATCTACGGCACGGAAGGCCGCCACCTTATTATCTATGGCAACACAATCAAACTCTTCATCCTGGAAAGACCTGTCCACCAACACGACAGGGATTCCATCCTGCTTTGCAGGCTTAAGAAATCTGCCCTTCATGCTCACCGGCAGTACGATAATCCCGTCTACCTTCCGGCTGACCAGAAATTTCAGATTCTGTTCCTCCAGTACTTCATCATTGCAGGAATCACAGATCATCATCCCATAGCCCTGCTTCCTGAGTTCTTTCCCGATATAATGCAGCAGCTTGCCCGAAAAATAACATTCAATGTCGTGCACCATGACTCCTACTGTTTTGGTCTTGTTTTTCACAAGCCCTCTTGCGATCTCATTCACTTCATAATTCAGTTCTTTGATTGCCTTTTCGATCAGAACACGATTCTCCGGAAGTACATTCCCTCCGTTCAGATACTTGGAAATCGTCGCCAGAGATAAACCTGTCCTGTTTTTTACATCACGCATTGTTGCCGACACGGTCTTCACCTTCCTTTTCTGTGTGTTCTGCATAAGCGAAACGTTTTGCTTAATTAGTCTTAGTAAACCATACTTCTCTATCCTGAGTCAATAGCAAGAGAACTATTTATCATAAAATAATCATTTTATTTATGCTCTGCATGATGTATAATATTAGGAAATATGATGGAGGTTACTTATGAAAAAGACACAAAGACTGATTTCTATACTTATGATTCTGGTACTTATATTTTCCATGACTTACGGATGCCGTAAGAAAGAAGCAAAGTGCCCGTTCACCACGATCACCTGGAACGATACCCTTGACGACATCCAGGCGCTGGAGGGCGACTCCGGTGAATCTTACGATTCCGTTTACGACGGAACCACCTACACCTACGAAAAAGAGTATGACGGATTAAAAGGGACTATCAAATATATGTTTGACGACAAAGAAAAGCTTGTCTGCCTGTCCTGGATGTATGAAACCGACGACTCCGCCGACCTGAAGGACGTTTATGACAAGCTGCACAGCGAGGCAGAGGACATGCTCGGAGAAAGCGGATTCAAATACAAATCCGACAAATTCGCCGATATGTCAACACCGGGGGACGTGTGGTATCTGGAAACCGGAAATGTAAGTCTTACTGCGGTGGATACCAGTGATGTAAAAGCGGTTCAGTATACGTTTCTGCACCCGGATGTTTCTGAGGAAAAACCGGAATAAGGTACAGGGAAGCAGGCATCCCCCGGAAATTTACTGCCTGATTTTGATCTTTATTTTTTCTGTGTATTTTAAGATGTTTTTGTATATCTCTTCCTGGGGAGACAGACCGCAGATTTCTTTTAAGATTCCTTCGACTCCTTTTTCGGAACGGATGGCCGTCCAGGGATCGTCCGGGGCTGTCTGGTAGAGGATCGCGGCGGCGGCGGTCTGCTCCAGCACGGAAGTGTCCTCTCCGTATTTGCGCAGCAGCCGGATAGGACCTATGATCCGTTCGGCGGCTTTCAGCTTCCTCTGAGGATCTCTTGCATTTCTTGCAACGGTATCTGTGATCGTCCTGTCACAGAATTTTTTCTTTGACAGGAGGGCGAATTCTCTCTGATCTGCCTCCTCATAGCCGAATTCTTTGCAAAGCGCCCGGTTGGCCGCCTCATAGTTTTGGTCAAGGAGGGCAAGGATCTCTTTGTCGTTAGCGGCATCTCCGTAATTCTCATAGCCTTTTACCCATCCCAGGTAGGCAATCACACAGCTTGCAGCATTGTAAGTATACAGCTTCCTTGTAAGGAAATTACCGAACTGTTTCATCGGACGTATCTGACGGACATCCGGGATATATCCGTCCAGAAGCTCTGCATTGCACTGGAGATACGGGTAATCCTCTGACCGGATATCCAGTCCCTCCCCCTCAATGGTCGTACAAAATACGGTGGACTCGCTGACCGATATATTGTCTGTACCCACCGCTTCCCGGAGGGTGGCAGCAGGATGTGCGGCATTTTCCCCGGTAATGATGTAATAATGACGGTCGGAATCCAGTCGCGCCGCAAGGCTTCTCCCTACATCTGCAAGATTTTCTCCCCCTACGGATACGAAGATCAGCTCTACATCGTCAAACACGGCATCTTCCCAGGTACAGGCTCTGAAATGATCCACCTGCACCGGCTCTCTTTCATTGCCGAAAAAATGTACGCAAAAACTCCCGGCCTGGTTCAATGCGTCCACCAGGCATGGATCCCGGTCAACAAACAGGAGCTCTCTGTCTGCCTCCTTAAGAAGCCTCCCTATAAATCCGCGCCCCGTCTTGCCGGCGCCTATCACTGCAATCTGATTCATTCCGCTTTCCCATTCCTTCCATTCTTCTGAGCCATGTCCGCTTCCGGTATCTCTCCCATCGGCTGACTGTCTTTACACCATCCCCATTCCCTCAGCCGGCCGATCCCTGATTTGACCAGTATCCCCAGATGTCCGTACGGGTCAATGCCGCATACACGTTCCAGCAGGACGTCAATGCCTTCTTCCTCACGTATACGCCTCAGTTCTCTGGCAAATTCGTCCCCTTCATTTTCATAACAGACCGCCGCTGCAATACCGACGCACAGGTTCTCAGGTTCAATCCCATACTCCTCTGCAAGACGTGCAGCTCCCACAAGACGATCGTCTTTTCCCAGCTTGCGGATCGGATCTCTCGCATTCCGTTCAATAGAATCTACAATGGTATAATCCTGTAATTTTCGCTTTGAAGTTAAAGCAAATGCAAGCTGCTCTTCAAGAGGAAACTGATGCTTCTTCGCGAGCGCCCGCGCTGTCTCCTGGTATACCCCGTCCAGAATCCGGACAATCCTCTCATCATGAGCGGCATCTGCGATCCTCTGATAGCCAAGCAGCGCTCCCACATATGACACCGTTCCGTTGGCCGCATTGTAGGTGTAAAACTTCCTCTCCAAAAATCCGGTAAATTCCTGAACCGGCTTCACTCCCCGGATACCCGGAAGTGTCCCGGCAATCCGTGAGGCATCTACAGGGAGTTCCCAGAAATCCTGCACATTTACCGCCAGCGGATCTTTCTTAAGCTGCTCTGCATCCGGCTCAATAGCCGAGCGCATCACTACCGCCTCTGTAATTCCTACATGCTCTTCCATATACTCCTTTGCCTCCCCGCAGATCCTTTCCTCTATGCCGTCTCTCAGGATTGCAGCAGGAAGCTTCCAGTTCTCGCACGTAATAATATTCAAATACCCGCCCTTTTCTGCCTTTTTCTCAATGCCCTTCACAAGGACAGGAATCAGCATTTCCAGATTTTTCCCGCCCACTGCGGTAAACACAGCTTCTGCCTTCGCGATCGCCTCTGAGACCTCGTCTTCCTGTGCAAGGTTCAGTGCACGTACTCCTTTAATCTCACAGCTTTTTTCGCTGTTTCCCAGTACATGGACTGTATACGCCCCGCGCGCATTGATCAGCTCCGTAAGCGGCTCAGACCGTTCCACAAACGTAAACGGGATCTCGCTTAAGCACAGCAAATGTCCGATAAATCCTCTGGCTATTTTCCCGGCGCCAAGTATCACACAACTCATCTCTTATATCCTCCCGAAATGCTTATATTGATTTTTTACGGCAGGGTACAGCTCCTTATACACCTCATACCGCCGCCTGAGTACATCTTTATATCGTCCGTGCGGCTCTATGCTCCTCTGAATACTGCAGAAATCTGCCGCAGCCGTCTCAAGATCCTCAGACCAGCCAAGTCCTGTGGCAGCCGCCATGCAG
The DNA here is from genome assembly GCA_910578865.1 of uncultured Dorea sp. Taxonomy (GTDB): domain Bacteria; phylum Bacillota; class Clostridia; order Lachnospirales; family Lachnospiraceae; genus Dorea_D. The sequence continues at coordinate 8,347 of CAJTRM010000020.1, read as the reverse complement.
GCACCCAGCGCAGACGTATCTGTCTCCTCCGGAACAAGAACCGGAAGCCCGAACAGCTCTGCCTTGATCTGATTCAGTACTCGGTTGGACGCAGCGCCTCCCGACACTCTGACTGCCTCTGCCTGCGGCATGCCCATCTGCTCATAAATGTGGTACAGACTGAATGCCACACCTTCCATCACGGCATATGCCATATCCTGTTCACTGCACGACCCATGGATCCCGAAAAACATCCCCCGTGCATCCACATCCCAGACAGGGGCACGCTCCCCATTCAGGTAAGGCAGAAAAATCGGAGGATGGTTCTCTAAACAGCTCCCGGGATCCACATCCCCGAACCCGAACACCCTCCTGCCATAATCCAGAGAAGTCCCTGACGACGCCGTCACCCCATAATGGACATTTTCATGAAAATAAGGACTGCTTACCAGCTTTGTATCCCGGTCAATATCAGGAACTACTGCCCCAAGATGCTCACTTGTCCCTGTGACGTCAAACAACTCTCCCGGCTTCAGAACACCCATCCCCAGAAGAGAGGCGTAAAAATCATTCATACCGACAAAGACCGGAATCCCCTCCGGAAGCATTCCTTTTTCAAGCGGAATCTGCCTGGTACGCCCGGGTGCCTCCAGGACTCCTGCAAGCTCCGGAAGCTTGTGTTCCGGGAAGCCTGCCAGATCAAGCAGCTTCCGGCTGTATCTTCCGGAGGTCTGGTTCACAAGCCCCCTCCAGGAATACTGGTCTGTCACACAGACTCCGGTCAGCATTTCGTACAAAAAATCTTTCGGCTGGCATACCTTCTGTACCTCAGGCAGCCGTTCCCTGAGATACAAAAGTCTCGGAAGAGGATACGAAATCATATCCGGATGGGGCATGGATATTTCCCGGAGAAACAGCTCCTTGCTGCACAGCCCTTTGATCCTTTGAAGCTCTCTCTCCCCTTCCCGGCCGCTCCATCCTGCCACAGCCTGTCTGTCCGCCAGATAGGTCCCCACCTGCCCGGAAAGGCCGATGCCGGAAAGATCCGTGAGATCAAACCCTGCCATTGCTTTTCTCACAGCCTTCCACCACCCTGCCGGAGTATTCTCTTCGTAGGCTTCCCTTGTTTTTGTCCGCGCACCGTCCCGGTGTTTTAAGATTACTTTCACCGAAGATGTACCAAGATCGATGCCAAGAATACTCTCCCCACTACTCATTTACAAACACCGCCTTAATAAAACCTTCCGGCCGTTTCTCTGCCAGCGAAAGACCTTCCCGGAAATCCTCAAGCCTTAAAAGCCTGGTGGCAAAATGTTCAATATCCACTCTTCCGTCAGCCATCATGGCAACTGCGTTTTTGTGCTGATTCCAGTTATTTCCCGCCCCCACTACGCGCAGGTTATTGATATGAATATCGTCTATGCGGATGCTCATGACCTTTCCCCGGCCGTAACCCGCCAGTGCGACCGTGCCGCCTTTTCTCGCGATCCTCAGGCTCCGCTGGATACAGGACTCTATCCCGGTGGCATCCACTACCACATCTGTGCCGCCCGGATGGAATCTGTGCATCTCCTCCTCCAGATCATACTTCTGTGTTTCAACCGTATGAGCCGCCCCCATCTGCCTTGCAGCTTTCAGGCGCCGGCCGGTGGCAGCCGCAATCACAATGTCTCTCATCCCCATGGCCTTTGCCGCTGCCAGAATACAAAGCCCGATAGACCCTGCCCCGATAACAGCCAGTGTATCTCCGCATTTTGCCCCGGCCTTCTCAAGCGTTCCAAGGGCAACGCCCAGGGGCTCGCACAATGCTCCATGGACAAATGAGACATTTTCCGGAAGTTCACACAAGCCATATGCCGGAACAATCATGTATTCCGCATAGGCGCCGTCCCTCCGAAACCCAATCTCTTCAAACTCTCTGCAGTACCTCCACTGGCCGCTGCGGCATGCCTCACATTTCAGGCAGACGACGTCATTGCTTCCGACGACACGTTTGCCGATCCATGACGCATCCTCCTCACTTCCCACTGCATCGACGATCCCGCTCCACTCATGGCCCGGCGTGACCGGATAGCCTGCCGGTATATTCCCGCCTGCCACCTCCAGATCTGTGGCACAGATAGCCGCTGCTTTTACTTTTACACGCACAAACCCTGCCTGCGGCTCTGGAATCTCTTTCTCTGTAAGCAGGACACACCCCGGTTCTTTAATTACAACAGCCTTCATCATTTTCCTCTTTTCTTTCCATCATACTTTCTGTGTTACTTTTCATATACTTCCTATATCCGCTTCATGTTTATTGCTTATTTTATCACTCTGTGATATAATGGTCAATACAGAAAGGAGGATTCCTGTGAAAAAAGAATTTTTTTTAGAGACACAGCTTACCGGTCGGCAGGCCGCCCTGTTTTATCTCGGGCAGGAGGGCTTTCTCATAAAATATCAGGACAGCTATTATCTGATCGACCCTTATCTGTCAGATTATGTAGACCGGAACTGCTGTACCGATACTGTAAAATGGGTGAGGCGGTACGCTGCCCCTGTGAAACCGGAGCAGCTTGATTTTGTTGATTATGTATTGTGCTCCCATGCCCATTTTGACCATGCCGATCCGTACACGCTGCGCTCCCTTGCAGAACACAATGAAAAAGTAAAATTTATCGTGCCGGAACCTATCAAGAACACGATCGCATCCTACGGTATAGCTCCCGGCCGGATTATCGGCGCTTGTGCGGGAAGCGAACTCCGTCTCGGCCGGTGCACGGTTCTTCCGGTTCCTGCCGCCCACGAAGAACTTCATACCGATGAGTCCGGAAATTACATGGAGCTTGGATACAAACTGTCTCTCGGCAGCATCACTCTCTTCCATGCCGGAGACTGCTGCATCTATGACGGTCTGGCAGAGCAGCTGAAAGATGTGGATCTCCTCATGGTTCCGGTCAACGGCCGCAGCTACTATAAGCTTCGCAATGATATCATCGGGAATATGGACGCAGAGGAAGCTCTTCTGCTCGCAGCAGAAGTAAAACCCCGCCTGCTCGTTCCGATGCATTTTGACCTGTACGACGTCAACAGCATCAATCCGGCACATTTTGTAGATCTCCTCTTCCGGACGAGTCCCAGGCAGGCATTTCACATCTTTACACCGGGTGAACGGCTGATTTTCGGATAACCGCTGAAACGCTCCGGCAGATTGCGGGATACTCCCGACCTTTATACCTTGATGCCGTCGATCGCCCTCTCCGCTGCGAAAAGCGCCGCTCCCCGGACGGCAAGCCCTGCATCGTCAACAAATTTTATCGTTACCGTCTCATCTACTTTCAGGGCCTTAAGTTCCGACAGCAGCTGTTCCTCAAACATCCCGTGATATCCTACAAGGGCTCCTGTCAGAATCACCGTGTCTGCACGAAAGACACCGGCCATATTATGAACCGTAAGAGCAAGGGGCCGGATCATTTCTTCTATAGCCTCTTTATCCGGCCCGGCCTCCCGGATACAGGGGGCAATATATGCCTCCAGGCACCCGGACAGTCCGCATTTGCACGGCTTTCCCCCCGGAATCACAATCCCGTGGGCCACCTCCAGAAGTCCCCTGCCCCGGAGAATCCTGCCCTGCAGGGAAACCGCCATCCCCACACTCTGATCGATACGGAATAAGATCTGGTTTTCACCGCCCTCATTTTCAAGGCCGGATAAAAGCATACAGTCCGGGTCATGCTCCAGATATGCCTCTACTGAAAATTTCTCCCGGATCATATCTGCCACCGGTACATCCTTCCAGCCCACACACCCCGGGAAGCAGACAGAAAGGCCCTTTTTTGCATCCACCCTGCCCTGCATGGCAATTCCTATGACCTGTATCGCATCTGTACCGAAATCCTTAAAAATCCGTTCCAGAAAACGAAACAGATTGTCAAGAAGTTCGTCTCTGTCCTCAAAATGGTTCGTCCCGGCATATTCTTTTTTTACATTTCCGGACAGATCTGTCACGTAAGCACTCAGGCCGGTTGTATTAAAATCTGCCCCCGCCACAAAATGCCGTTCCCCGTTTATACTGATAACACCCGGAATCCTGCCGTTTCCTGCAGCAGCCTCTTTTTTCTCTTCCACAAGGTATCCGTGCTCGAACAGCTTATTGACGATCTTCGTCATTCCGCCCCAGCTCAGCCCGGTAATATCGGCGATCTGCCTCCTGGACAGCCCTCCGTGATGCTGTATTACACGAAGCACGCTGGAACAATTAACATTACTCATATCCTCCAGTCCGATATATCTTTTCAAATTCTCACATCCATTTCCTTCTTTTCTCATCTTCTGTCAATCATGTCACGATGTGATATTACTGTCAAGCCCTTCTGTTTTCTCTATTGCCCCTGCTGTGCTCTTCATGGTATGATATTTCCAGCGGGCACAGGGCTGTGTATGGAAAACGCCCTGAGTACCCGCAATTGAAAATATTCTGGGAATGAGGTAATACAATATGAAAAGAAGTATCAAAGAAATCGTCCTGCGGCTGATCTTATTGCTGGTGGGGCTTACGATCGCACATCTGGGAGTAACGCTGTTTCTGCTGACAGACCTGGGCGCAGACCCCTTCAATGTCTTTGTTCAGGGTGTCTTCCGTGCACTTTCCCCCGCTGTCAGAATCCTGACTCACGGTTATACACATATTACCATCAGCATTATCATTATCCTGATCCTTCTGATCACAGACAGAAGCTACATCAAAATCGGCACCGTCGTGTGTATGGGTTTCGGCGGACCCATCATAGACTTCTTTACCCGGCTCCTCAGCGATTTCATCAATGCCGGAAATCCTTTTGCAGTCCGCATCCTGACCCTGGCGGCAGGCTGCGTTATCCTGGCCTTCGGCATGACGATCGTCATAAAGTCTGATGCCGGTACCGGCCCGAATGATCTGGTGGCCATCGTCATAAGTGACAAACTGTCCCGGCCTTTCGGTCTCATCCGTATTATCGTCGATGTTTGTTTCGTTGCAATCGGTTTTCTCCTTGGAGGCGCCGTCGGCATCGGAACCATAATCAGCGCATTTCTCGTAGGGCCTGTGGCGGGCAAATTCCTGCCATACAGTGAAAAAATCGTGGATTATTCTTTAAAACATACTTTATCGTGAGCCTCCGGCTTTTCCCGTGACGGCCGCATATCCGGAAACTGCAGTAAAAGCCGCAGCGCCCGGCCCCGAACAGTCACTCTGTCCGGGCACGGATGCTGCGGCTTTCACCGGTTCTCTCTCTGCTATGTTACAATGACCCCTTCTTCATCCCACAGGTCATGCCAGTCTTTTGCTCCTTCCCACAGGAACACATGCCCTTTTACAAGCCGGTTCCCCCGCTCCAGCGCAGCCATGGACGCCATCTCTTCCTCTGTCAGCGGATCCTCCGTCATACATTTCAGGTTGGCATAATAGTTATGTACCGAAAACGGAATCGGCAGCTGCCCGTTCTGATGCGCCCACTTGAGCGCTACGATGGCAGGATGTACGCCATGATTCCCGGCAATCTTCTGAACCTCCGGCATCTCAAGATCTGCGATGTCTTCTTCCATAATATCTCTCTCAGGCCTTCTCGGTGAGCCGATGGGCATATATCCCACAGGAAGGATACCGTGAGCCTCCAGATATTCCTGGAGCTCCCGCTGCTGGAACGCCGGGTGCATCTCAATCTCTGCCGCTGCCGGTTTGATCTTCATCATAGGCAGCACGGCGTCCATTTTCGGAATGGTCATATTGGAGATTCCGATATGTTTAATCAGTCCCTTCTCTACAAGTTCCTCACACTGGCGGTACGTATCCATAAATTCTTCCACGGTAAACGGCCTGGAATCCGGATTTCTGGAATCCACATCACATCCCGGTGCATGATAATTCGGGAATGGCCAGTGAATAAAATACATATCCAGATAATCACATTTCAGATCCCGGATGCTCTTTCGGCAAGCCGTCTCTACATCCCGGTGCATGTCATTCCACACCTTTGACATAATAAACAGATCCTTACGCTCCACAACTCCTTCCTGGAATGCTTCCTGAAAAATCTGCCCGATCTGAGGCTCATTCCCGTAACACGCAGCACAGTCAAACAGACGGTATCCGCAGCGGATCGCTCCCGCAACGGCCTCTGACACTTCCTCGGCACTTACACGGTCAGAGCCGAAAGTACCCATGCCCACACACGGCATTTCTACTCCTGTATATAATGTTTTCTTTGGCACAATCGCCGGATCAACAAATTGCTTCATTTTTTTATCCTCTCTTTGATTGAATTTCTATTTACAAACTGTTATAGCTTCGTGATCTGAATCTGCGGAAGGAGTCTTTCCATGTCCTCTTTTACAAAAAATCCGGTCTCCTCCCTCATTGCCGACGCTGCCGATATGGCGCTTGCTCTTCGCAGAGTCTCCTCCACTGTCAGCCCCTCACTTAAGCCCAGCGCAAACCCGGCAATCATAGAATCCCCGCAGCCTACTGTATTTACAGCGTCAATCCTGGGCACGGCTGCCCGGTAGATCCCTTCCTTACTGACCGCCACCGCCCCATCGGCGCCCAGTGAGACTGCCACGATCTCTACACCGCCTCTGTGGATCTGCTCTGCCGCCTCCAGAATGTCGCTCTCCCGGCAGCAGTCCTTTCCTGTCAGCATACGGATCTCGTCAATATTAGGCTTAATCATCGTAGGACCTGCCTCAATTCCCCGGGAAAGCAATGTCCCGCTGGTATCAAGGATTACCTTCTTCCCGGCTTTCTTTACAATCCCCACAAGTCTCTGATAAGCAGAACCGTCAAGACCTCTGGGGACACTTCCTGAGATAGTTACCACCGCAGCCTCTTTTGCAAGCCCCTGAAACTGCCGGATAAATCCTTCAAAATCCTCTTCGGATACCGTAAAACCCGGCTCCAGATATTCCGTCTGCACCTTACTGACACAATCCCAGATATTAATGCAGGATCTGCTCTCCTCCTTCATATGGTAAAAGGCGCTCTCAATGCCGAAGGGCTTCAGGGAATCCTCAATATAAGCTCCCGCATGCCCTCCCACAAATCCTGTGGCTACTACTCTCGCCCCGGCAATGGCCGCCGGTTTGGACACATTCAGCCCTTTGCCCCCGGGAGTATAGGTACATTCTTTTACCCGGTTCACTTCTCCCATACCGGCTCCCTCAACTACATACCGCTTGTCTATGGCAGCATTGAGAGTCACTGTCAAAATCATAGATCCACCTCCGGTCCCTCATTCACAAGCAGGATCTTCCCCTGCACAAGCCCCGGTGTCTTATACATCTGAAATGCTTCCTGCGCCCGGCTCATAGGCATTTTCCGGAAAATAAAGCCGGGGTCGAACTTCAGCTGCCCGGTGGCAAAATAATGAGCCGTCAGCTCCCATTCCTTCCCCGGGAACGGCGCACTGTATGACATCCAGGAACCGGTAAGCTTAAACTCTTTGCGGTTCATATTCTCCCACATCTTCGGTGTAAATGTAAGCTCCTGATGAGGGGTCCCGATAAAGCATACATGTGCCTTGTTTGCTGCAAGTTCAAATGCCATGTGCATCGTCGGAACCTGGCCGGCCGTCTCGTACACATATCCGTAACCCTTTCCTCCGGTGATCTCTCTGGCTTCTTCCAGGTAATGTTCCTTCATTGTATTGATCACTTCATCTGCCCCGAGTCTCTTTGCAAGGACCAGCCTTTCATCACTGATGTCGAATACCACCACTTTCCTGGAACCGAAGATCTTCGCCCACTGCATGGTAAACATACCGATCGTTCCCCCGCCCAGTATGGCAACGTACTGTCCTCCCTGGTAATCGTTCTGTAAAAGCCCGTGAAGGGCAACCGTGGAAGGCTCAAACATGGCTCCCTGCTCATAAGAGATGCCCGGATCAAAGGGGACTGCATTCTTCTCAGGAATCACCACATAATCTGCATTGCTCCCCTGGATTCTGGAGCCGATAAAGGTATAATGCCTGCACAGCGAAAAGTTTCCGTTCTGACAATCGTCACACTTCATACAAGGGACCAGCGGCGCACCGGAGACTCTGTCTCCCACCTTTACCTTCGTAACACCCTCTCCCACTTCCACTACATCTCCAGAAAATTCATGCCCTAACACGATAGGATAAAAATGCACTCCATGATGAAGGACCCTGGGAATGTCAGAACCACAGATACCGGAAGCTTTCACCTTTACCTTTACCATGCCTGCACTGACCTGCGGTTCCTCATAATCCAGATACTGCACATCCTCATTGGCACACACTACTGCTGCTTTCATGAATATTTCCTCCTTTTTACTTCAATAACTTCTCGGAATCTTCAGCCCTTATTTCATGGTGCTTTCAGAACCTATTTT
>CAJTRM010000019.1 GCA_910578865.1 uncultured Dorea sp. | reverse complement strand
CAGATTCATGGTACAGTTATCAGTTCAAATACTGTTCCGTGAATAATTCAGGTTTTATTATATTTTTTCTTAATAGCTTGTCGTATATCAAATTCATTACACCCATCGGCTAATGAATCCATTATAAGAACAAACAACTCTTTTAATGGTATAGCACTTTTTTTCGTAGAACGAAGATTCCTGTTTATTTGATCAATAATGTAATCATTTTTATAAATAAATTCTTCAAACTCCGCTCGTACTGAAGTAAATTTATCAAATTGTTTTTTTTGCTTTAATTCTCTTACAAAAAGTACTGTTGCGTAAAAATTTGCCGGCTTAAAATTACCTTTCTTAGAATAGAAATATATAATCGGATGTAATCCTAATGACCCCGGATTTTTTGAATTAATAATTTCTAATATCTTTTTTGTATTTTTCAATACTTCTAAAGTTTCTTTTCCCTCCTGGTCCTTTTCCTCTGATATGACGTCATTAGAATAAACAAGTAAATCACATATCAATTGCAAATCCATCTGATTTTTCCCAGCAACGGCAACATCTAATGTCGTAATAGGTCTTTTTGTTTTTGGTAAAAAAAGTAAATCATTTATTTCTTTTGCAACACTTTCTATTTGCTCTTGTATTTCTAATTCGAATCCTTTCCAATATTTATACCCACTCCCCGAATATGCAATCGCTCTTGCTGCAATTCCCAATGGTTTATTTCTAGCTTCTAATATTTTTAATTCTGTTGTATTAATAGGTACGGCTTTTTGATTGATAATAAAAAATGATTTTTCTGCAACAGATACATCACCTTCTATCCATTGAATATCAAATGCAAACGATTCTAATCCCATTGCTTTTTTACGAATATCTTCAGAATATTTTTGTGGATTTTTTAATGCATCCTGATACAGGCTATACCGACCAATTTTCTTTTCTATCTGAATTCTAGCTTTATTTGCCAAACTTATTTGTTCATCGCTGATTCTTTGATTATAAAATTCTGTTGAAATTTCTCCATCTCCATAATCATCATTAATCCATGCCATAAACGCACTCAGTCTGTGTGCTCCATCTATAACAAATGTCGCTCCAACAGAATTTTGCCATAAAATTATTGATGGTATAAAATGTCGTTCTAATATACTATCTATAAAATTTGTAATTTGAGTCACATTCCAATCTCTAGTTTCTCTCTGAAAATCAGGTTTTCGAAGCATAAATCTCATAGCCGAATCAACTCTTAAATCATTAGCTTTTAATTGTTTAAAACGATTTGAAACCGCATATCCTGAATCAACATGAAAATCCTCTCTTACTATCATTGCATCCAAATTCACTGTTTTTTTCATTTGTCTTTCTCCTATAACTATCATCCAGTCACCTCCATAATTACTACTAATATTATGATTGGTAACTTCAATAATATTTTATTTTAAAAAATTTTTTATCTCTTCTGGCAAATATTTCGCCAATTCCTCCACCAACTCATACACCTTCGTTCCTGGTGCAATCTCCGCCGGTGCCTTTCCTTTTCCATTGTTAATAATCCGTTTCGCATATCGAATTGCCAACTTCGGGCTTCCACCATTCATCAATATTTCAAATATGTTATCCATATTCTTCTCATACTTCCCAATTCCCAGTTCCTGAAATTTCTCATTCAAAAATTTCTTATACTCGGATCTGTGATTATTCGCTGTGTAATATGCAAAATGCAACATAAACCAGAATTCGATACACTCGTTACTCCACGCCGCATGATACTGAATATCCGGATTCTTTTGATTTAATACTTCTGCCCGCTGGACTACTCCATTGACATCACTGGATGGAAAGCTGTCTTTATCATAGACACACCATATCTGCCCTTTTGTAATCTTATTCTCACGCACATACTCTTCAGCCTTTCCGATTACCCGCATCGTCTCAGCCTGGCAGCCTTCAATTTCAATCAAAACCATATCTCGATAAATGGGATTATCTTCAATATACCGTTTGAATCCTTGAAAATATTTAGGTTCCGTTGCTTGTCCTTCGCAGAAAATATAATAGCGGAATTCTTTCTTTTCCAGATATTCCTGCCGACGTTTCTTCTTCCAGTTGTCTTTCCCTTTTCTGCCTCTTTTAGCCATTCACCGTCCCCCAATCTATAATTTTTCTGAGGTATGGATCTGCACCATATTTTCCTTCCAGATACTGTTTATCGAACTTGGCATCCTTGCGTACAGATTCACCTTTCTTATTTTTAAATTCTACAAGAGAATATAATTTTGAGTTCTGACGGTTTCCTTTTGCTACAAACCAGATTTCATCTCTTCTGAATACTTCACTGTTCATAGTAGACAGATCATGTGATGTAAAAATTAACTGAGCACCATTTTTATTCTTTTCCATATTGCTAAACGTCATAATAAGATATTTAAGCAATACCGGATGGATCTTTGCATCCAGTTCATCAATCACAAGTGTCGTTCCTCTCAATAAACTTTTTGCAATAAATGGGAGCAATCCAAATAATTTCTTTGTTCCACTGGATTCATCAAATAAATTCAATTCTGCTTCATATTCATCTACTACGTGTTTTGTAAATACTTCAATCCGGTCATTCTCCTTTTCTTCTACACGAAAATCTACGATATCCAAATCCATCTCCTGAATCATCTGGAGCATCAATCTTTTTACATCCTCTGACTTAGAAACAGCCATTCGCAATTCCTGCATAGGATTTCCATAATTCAAAAAATCAATCTCTTCATCAAACCAGTCAAGCACATCCTGTACCACTTCGTTTTTGCTGTAAGTAATTCCAAGATACGATAACAACGGCAATGTATCGGATAATTCATCACTGGTTTTCAATCTTGCAAATGCACCTTTCAAAGTAATTTCATCTTCATCTCGTTCAAAAAGTGCTGATTTCCGCCCTGTTTCTAATTTTATACGATCCAACCTTTCGTATTCGATTACTTCTTTTTTTACAGTCAATTCATAGCGATACTCTGCCATTGCTGTTCTAAAAAACAATTCAAATTCCGTTGGCTCATTTCTTGTTCCTTCATCAAAAGCAAATGGCTCTATTACAAGCTTTTTCATCTTCATTGCAATCTCTTCGTTATTACTTGTAGCATATAATGGTCTCAGTACTTTCGTAACCAAACTGTGTAACGCTTCAAGAACGTTAGATTTGCCTCCACCATTTGGTCCGTATACAGCAGATACCGGTAAATATAATTCCTCATCTTTATCTTTTATAATTCTGTCTTCATGCTCAGAAATGGCGGCAGCCTGCATGTCAAATGTTACCTCATCTCGTATACTCTTAAAATTTTTCACTGTAAATTGGCATAACATCTTATTTACCTCCATTAGTCCAAACTTCTTGCCTATATCTTTATTATATTTCGTTTTTTTATTTTTGCAATAGTTTTATGAGGTGAAATCTCATATTTTATATTGTAATTTACATTTTGGCAATTTTCGACAAAATTATACACCTTATACTTCCTGTTAGTGCTTTTCAATTCCTTACTCATCTATCCACTTTGTTCCGATTCACATTCATTTACTTCCACCTGCACCATATTCTCCTGCAATATTTTCTCCAGCTTCTCAGTATTCGCTTCTATCATCACTTTCAATATGTAATCGGCGGTCACTTCCACCGGATTTGGATTATAAAATCGATAGTTCAGTTTTCTTTTCGCCACGGTGAAGTTTCCACCTCCTCCCTGCTCACTCTTTGTCCATTACTATGAAAATTCCTTCTGAAATAGTCCTAGATTTTCAGAATGTTTTTCATAATTTGCATATTGTCATTTGCCATGGCTTCACGTCTGCTGACTCCATCGATCTTTACCGGAATACATCTCTCCAGAATTCTGTCATAAATTCTTTTCTTATCAATCTTTGTCTCCTGTTTTAATTGTACTAAAGGAATATTTGTTGTGATAATCAAAGGTTTCCATGATCGATATCTCCAATCAATCACGCTGAAAATATTTTCTAATGCATACTCACTGCTTCGCTCTACACCAAGATCATCAATAATTAAAAGCTCATATCTATTCAATGATCTGATATATCCTGTCTTGTCTTCAGCCGCAAACAGATCATTTAATATGGTATTGAAATTTGTCATTTTCACGGTAACTTCTTGTTCTAGTAATGCATTTGCAATACAGGCAGCCAGATAACTTTTTCCTGTTCCAACTGGTCCCCAGAACAAATATCCCATATGATTTTGCTTCATTTTTTGCCAGTTTGTTACATATTCTTCTGCGATTCTTATAACGCCACTATCTCTGTCTACATTTTGAAATGTAAATTTCTCCATTTCTTTTTCCTCAAAGCAGATTTTCTTATTTCTTGCAATTAGCTCCTGATGCTCTTTTTCTTTATAATATTGTGCCTCTTCTGCATATGCCTTCCTTTCACACGCACACTGCCTGTGATGCTTTCTCATTTCAAGCAAAGAACCTTTTGGATAAAATGCTTCTACGGGTTCTTTACAAACATTGCAATGCATCAGTCCATCTGCGCCTAAATATGTTTGTATCTCATCCATCACAGGCTTTCTCCCTCCCCACACTCATAATTCATCTTTTGATTCTTTATACTGTAACTACTTACTCTATACTTATTACTTGAATTATTTTTCTCTATTACTTTATTAGATGCCGTATTTATATCCTTCGTAGAGTTATCTTTCCAACCATATGAAGACTCATTTTTCAACTCTCTATCGGCTTTCTTTATACCTGTTTCTAATTGTACCTTTTCTGAAATCTCTCCTTTGTCTGGTATCATTACATACATATGTCTTGGTCTTGAAAACCCACCGAATTTCCGAATTAGCAGCCCTGCATCATCTAGTTCTTTCAAAGCCTTTTTAATCGAAGATTTACACTTCCCAGTTTTCTGCGATAGTTCTTCAATTGGAAATACCGCATATACTCTTTCGCACTCATCTGTCCAATTATTCTTTCTTGATATTCTCGCCCGGTCATACAACAACATATAAATAATTCTTGCATTCTGACTTAGCGTTAATTCCAGCAAGAATTTTGGAAATTGATAATACTGTATCTGCCGCTCCTGCTCATTCATGTACAAATATTTCATTTGTTTCTTCCTCACCTTCTCAATATTTGAGGAAATATATTTTTGAATTTTATATCCACAAAAATTTATCCCTCTATATATACAAAGGGAGAGGGCATAAAATACAGCCCCCTCATCAGAATTTTTTTAATTTTTTCATAATTTCATTACTGTGCATCCCAAAATTTCACATAATCTTAAAGATAAGCAGAGAACCAATTAAGGTACTGTAATCCCTAGTGAATCTCGCTCATTGTTATTTCTTTCTTCTTTTTAATCTGAATTTTTATACAAGAGCAAGATCCACCTGTGTTTAACAAGTTTATTTTTGATGAATCTTCTATTTTCATCCTCTTGATTCAATTTCATCTTCATCTAATTAGCTTCCATCAAAGATTTCCGCACTATTTACATGATATTTTCTTTCAAAATTTTCAAAAAAAGCACCTGGCTTCTGCCAGATGCTCTGTAAAAAAATTTCAATTTTTACCTGCTTACATTTTCAATGTAGCCAATATAATATTCCTAATTTCTAAATATTATTTTCAATTATTACGATACGGTATTACCCGGGTGGATCTTGCTCTTCTCTTTCAATATCAATATAATTCTATTTTTCGATAATCTATGACAGTGCTGCAGTTAAATGATATACTAATTCTAGTTTATAAATTCGGAGGTATATTATGTCGAACATTCAGATAACAGAAAATGGGTCAGGAAAATATTCTCCTGAATGGTTTTATAGCGAATCTCAGACTCCAGAATGGATTTCATTTGCTCACAAGGCTGATGAGCTACGAGAAAATTTTATAAATCTTTTTGGAATAGAACGCTTAAAATCACTTTTTGGAAAAGATTTGTTAACTTCTTTATTTTATAATGACGAAGGAACTAAAACCAATCTCTGCTATAGACTTGAAATGGACAAAGATATCCGCGAAGTATTTGGAAGTATTTCCGGCGGAGCAGCATATAAATTTGGATTATTCTATCATAAGAAAAATCAAAGTTGGACCTGTGGATCTCCATTAAAACCTATACATCTTACTGAGGATGAAGCAATACAAAAAGCAGAAGAAATGCGAAATGATCTGGTTGAAGGTGCTAAAATAATATCTTCTTTTGGTCCTTTAGATTCTGAAAAAGATTACGAGCAACTCTATAAACAGCTGGAACATATCCCGGGAATCAATATGGTATGGCGCATGAAATATTATCAAATGCTCTTTCCAACATTATTCGCTCCATTTTATGGACAGGATATTCAGCTGAGAGTATTGCATTTTCTAAATCAAAAACCAAGTGATATTCCTTTCATTCGCATGGGACAAATTTCATTATATGCAAGAAAATGCAATGTTCCCGGAGTTGTCTTTGCTCATATTTATGGGAAAAATGTAGGATATACTAATGAGACTAATGATTCTGACACAAATACGCTTTCCGATAAAAAACATAAAACGCACTACTGGATGTATACCGTCTTTGATGATAAAAGTTGGAATGAATGCCAACAAAAAGGAATCATGGTTTTAGGTATGGACGATATTGGTGATTATTCCCAATTTGCTTCCAAGGAAGCTCTCCGTCAAGAACTGATAGATGTGTACGACAGTAGTACTTCACGAAAAAATCAGGCTTTGATGGCATGGAATTTTGCAAATACCGTATCAGTTAACGATGTGATTTTTGCGAAACGTAGCAACACTCTTCTTGGTAAAGGTATTGTCACTGGAAATTATGTCTTTGACGATCTTCGTCAGGAATATAAAAATGTCCGTGCTATAAAATGGCTTCAAGTTGGCGAATGGGAACATCCTGGTAATGCAGTAGCAAAACGCTTAACTGATATCACTCCATACACTGATTATATTGAAAAGCTTACTTCCATCTTTGCTCCAGATGAATTAGATGATGTAGATACACAACCAGAAATAGACTATCCAGCTTACTCTTCTGCAGATTTTCTCTCAGATGTGTATATGAATGGACAAGATTATAAAACACTGGTAAATGTTTTAAAAATGAAGAAAAATATTATTTTACAAGGCGCACCTGGAGTTGGAAAAACTTTTACTGCCAAACGACTTGCTTATTCCATTATCGGCGCAAAAAATCCTGACCGTGTTCAAATGATCCAATTCCACCAGAGTTACTCCTACGAGGATTTTATTGAAGGATACCGACCAACGGAAAATGGATTCACAATTAAAAAGGGTTCTTTTTACAAATTCTGCAAAATGGCCGAGGATGATGATGAAAATGATTATTTCTTTATTATTGATGAAATCAATCGTGGTAATTTAAGTAAAATATTCGGTGAATTATTTATGCTGATTGAAAAAGATAAGCGGGGGATTGAACTGCAATTGTTATATTCTGATGAGAATTTCTCTGTACCTGCAAATGTATATATTATTGGTATGATGAATACTGCTGATCGTAGTCTTGCTATGTTAGATTATGCTTTAAGACGACGTTTTTCATTTTTTACTATGAAACCGGGTTTTAATACGCCTGGTTTTCAAGCTTACCAAGATTCTCTAAAAAGTGATGCCTTTAACAAATTAATTGCTTGTGTGAAACAACTCAATTCCAAGATAGCAGAAGATATATCACTAGGTGAAGGATTCTGTATTGGTCACAGTTATTTTTGTGGTTTAACACCAGAGACAGCCAACACACAAACTTTGTCATCCATTGTAGAATACGAATTGATTCCACTTTTAAAAGAATATTGGTTTGATGAGCCCGCAAAAATCGTAGATTGGTCTGATCGACTAAGGAGTGCTGTTAAATGATTCCTGTACAAAATATTTATTATATGCTGTCCTACGCTTTTCAGGCATTACAAGCACAAAATTACAAAGATCTGGCCACAGAAAATTTTCATAATACCGCTGAATTATGTGCAGCCATTCTTGATAAGGGCATTAGCATACAGTTAAAACGAGGCTTAGGAAGAGATTATGTGCCAAAATCAGAATCTCTTTCTACACTACAGGGAAAGCTTAATATTTCTGAATCCATTAAAACTCAGACTCTGCTGAAGAAACAAATGATTTGTACATACGATGAATTTTCAACTAATACACAATTTAACCAAATTATTAAATCTACAATGTTATTGCTTCTTAAAGCCAATATCACAAATACGCGAAAAAAGAGTCTACGAAATCTGTTATTGTTTTTTTCTGATGTTAATGAAATTGATTTACGTTTTGTAAATTGGAACCAACATTATAATCGTTCCAATCAAAGTTATCAAATGTTAATTGGAATCTGTTATCTGATTTATAACGGACTTCTACAGACACAGAACGACGGTACCACAAAAATAATGGATTTTTTTGACGAACAACGTATGTGCCGTTTATATGAAAAATTTTTGCTTGAATACTATCGTAAAGAACATCCAGAACTATCTGCCAATGCCTCACAGATTGCATGGCAACTTGATGATTCTGAGAACCAATTGCTTCCCAAAATGCAAACTGATATTATGTTGTCTCAGGGAAACAATATACTTATTATCGATGCAAAATATTATTCACATATGACTCAGCAGCAATACGGAACAAACACTTTACATTCCAATAACCTCTATCAGATTTTTACATATGTGAAAAACAAGGAATTTGAATTAAGAGAGTTGAAACATACCGTTTCTGGAATGATTCTCTATGCCCAGACTGATGAATATATCATTCCCAATAATACATACCAGATGAGCGGAAATCAGATTTCTGTGCGTACATTGAATTTAAATCAGGATTTTTCCGGAATTGCTCACACATTAGATGATATTATCCAAAATTCTTTCAACAACTAAAAATGGGCTGTTGTAAAATCATCGATTGGTTCAATATTACTATATTGCTGAAGCAAGAAACAAAAAAGAAAATCATTAATCTCTTAAATGATAATTGCAAAATAAAAATGGATATGACCATAGAACTTGTATCTGCAAGTTATGTATTCAAAACTTGCTCTTAATAATTATCATGAAGATTTTGGGAATAAAGTATACACGTATGCTTACGAAAATACAAAGAGGTAACTTCCAGTTTTTCAATTACGAACTGATAATCAACTTATTATATCAAACTACAAAGAATTAAAAATAGGAGGCTATACAAATGTTTGATTCAAATAAAACATGGTTTTGTAAACAACTTAGAACTGAAGATGCAAAACAAATAAGCGAACAATTAAATATCGCTATAAGCGAAGCTGATCACTCAGAAGCCACAAAACTTTTTCAAAAAGTCAAAAAATATATGAAAATACGTATTAATGAAAATTATTTTTTACCACTTAAAAATATTCATACATGCTTGGCAAAACTCGACATCCCAGAAAATACTGCTTTTATCACTATGGGAATTAATTGCATTCTTATTGAATTATTCTATGAAATGAAAAATGGATATGATGAGTCCCACGAAGGCGGTACAGTAGGAAACGCATATAAAGAAATTTTACCATTGTTAGATCCAACTATATCAGAAGATCTTGCAATACTATTTTATAAAGGAATTAGATGTGGTATATTACATCAAGGTCAAACCAAGAACAATACTGCATTAACATATCAACTAGATACAATCATTCAACCAAACGTTCCTTACTATTTATGCAATCCGCAAACATTATTTGAAAAACTAAAAAACTTGTATAGATTATATTGGAAAGACATTTCAGAAAAGAATTATTCTGATGAACTGGCAATAAACTTAATTCAAAAATATAATTACATACTTACTCATATATCATAATTTAATAATTACTCCCGCTGGATTTAAATTTTAACAAAAAGGAGCGGATTAATTTCGCGTTCTCCGCTCCTTTCATCATTCTATTGCTCTCTTTGTATTATTTATATTTATTTTATTCTCCATAAATATCGTTCTATTTTGTTACATCTATATGTATCGTACTCTTACTCACTCCGAATGCCTTCGCCGTCTGCCTCACCGTTGCCTTATTTTCAATAATATAATACGCGATCTCCACTGCCCTTTCCTCAATATAATCTTTCATATAAAACCCCTGCACTCATTGTTTTTACAATGTATGCAAAGGTGGGTTCCCTTATACCCAAAGAATACGAAAACACATTTTTATAGACTCCATAAACACCTGCCTGAAGCTTCGCTTAACCACACCGGCAAAATGCGGCATTATCCTTCCACAAATTCTCTCATCCCCTGAAAGATCAGCCACACAGAAGTCGCTCCCGCATCCTGATACCCGATCGCTCTTTCCATCAACGATTTGGCGCGTCCAAATTTCGCCTGGTAATTCTTGGTGTTCTCCATCCCCTGCCTTGCAGCCTCCTCCGCCGCTTTAAGCATCTCAAGAAGCCCCTTCCTGCAGTTTGCCTCCAATGCTTCTACCGCAGGAGCTAAGGCATCTACCATCGTCTTATCTCCGACTTCTGCCTTGCCTCTCTCCTGAATTGCGGACAGACTTTTTCTTTCCATCCTGGCAATGTCCTCTGCCGTAAGGACTGCTTTTGCCCCCATATCCTTAGCGCCCGCAAGATACAGGCTTCCAAAAATAACCCTGGAAGCCCCGCCCATGGACAAAAGCATTGCTTTTCCGGCCGACTCAAAGACTGCGTATGCATTTTCTTCGGATTTCATCTTCATAAGTTTTTTCTTCACCTTCTGCATTCCAGCCGCCATGCCGATCCCATGGTCTCCGTCTCCGATCGCGCTGTCGATCTCTGTCAAATATGGTTTCTTCGCAATGATTTTATCCGCAATAGACAACAACATATTTCTGGCATCCTGTGCATTTAGCTCTCTAAGCTCTCCTTCTTTACTTTTTACAATCTCCGCCTCTTCCACATCATTTTCATCAAATTCCGGTTCTGCCTCAATTGTAGATATTCCCTCATAATCTCTGTCTGCCGAAGTCCCTGTAAGCTCACCTTTCGCATAGAACGGGCAATAACAGGGCATATCAAAATATTTCTTTAACTCTTCATCTAATTTAAACAGCGTAATAGAAAAGCCGCCCATCTCCATACTGGTGCAATAGCTGTTTAAATCTGCATCATACACCTTGATTCCGTCCCCGGTCAAAAGCTGCTTTACTCTGCGGAAGGCGATAGCAAGCTCTGTGATTGTTGCAGAACCAAGCCCATTTACAAGCACGCATACTTCGTCTCCCGCTTTCAGCTGTGCATCTGCCATCAGTTCGCCGTACATCTTGTCCACTAATGCATCTGCATCCTGCCATGTTGTACGCAGCACTCCTCTCTCCCCGTGAAGTCCCATACCATACTCAATCTCCCCCTCCGAAAGTTCAAAAATCGGCTTGTCAACACCCGGAAGCTGCGCCGGCGCTGTCGCCACACCAATTGTCTTTGTGTTGTCTCTCGCTTTTTCTGTCACCCTTGTAACTTCCGCAAGGTCAAGCCCCGCATCACAGGCTGCACCGGCTGTTTTAATGACGAAAACGTCTCCTGCAATTCCGCGGCGGTCTTCGATTGCTCTTAATGCTTTTACAATTGCATCAACCTGTGCCTGTACAATGTCTTTCAACTGAGCATGTACTTCCTGGTCACCATCAGATAATCCAATTATTCCTAAAACTGGTTTCTTCTCCATAGTTGCCTCCTTCATATTTTATATATGAAATATATATTTCATACTTGGTATATATAAAGAATAGCACTATTTTCGTTGATTTGCAATATAATTTTATATACACTTCTGCTCATTTGTATAAATTGCACAACAAAAAAAAGAAGCAGACATACATTTGTCCACCTCTTCTGGCTTTATTTTTGAACATATTATACTATTTTTTTCGATATTTTTTTTGCCGCATCCGTTACAAAAAAGCGGATTTTTTCTAATTGTTCTGCGTCTTCATAGTCCTCTGCTTTTCCCGTAACACCAATCGCTCCCAGACATTCGTTATCAGAACCCAAAATCGGTACTGCAAGGCAGCCGATGCCTACACTAAATTCTTCATCATCTCTTCCATAACCACGTTCTTTTGTCAGCCTCAATTCATCAATCAGTGTGTCTATATCCATGATCGTCTTCTCTGTATTCTTCTTAAGCATACTGGATTCCAGTATCCATTTCTGTGTTTCCGGGTCTTCCTCTGCCAGGATGCATTTGGCACATGCACATACATTAGGAGCCATAGGAGCATACAGATGTGCAATGAAATTCACAGGCGCCCTGGAAAGTACCTGTGCAATATATATAACCTTAGTCCCGTCCAGCACGCCTAACTGTGCAGTCTGATTGGTTCTCTCTGACAATTCCTCCATTACCGGCTTCGCCACGTCAGATAAGTTAAACTTTCTTATATATTTTGAAGAAATCTGCGAAATCTTATATCCGAGTTCATACTCCGGCGGGTTCTCTTTTACCTGTACCAGATAATCCCTCGCCGTCAGATTCTTTAGCAGACGAAAAAGGGAAGCGGCCGGTATTTTTAACTGATCCCCTATCTCTTTTAATGATTTAGAAGAATTACACTCCGCCAAATATTCAATAACATCCAGCGCTCGTTCTACCGCCGGTACTTTTACATCTTTGCTCATGTCACCGCACTCCTATATATATCTTGTATTATTTCAGAACATTTCCTCTTACATCCGGATATATTTTACAATCTTTTTTTTGAAAATGGAATACTTTTTCTGTATTTTATATTTGAAATATATTTTTTATATATAAAATTTTTGTTGACTTACATAACTTGTTAGTGTAATAATATAGCTATCAAAATTAGGAAAAGGAGGAACTATGATGAAAACAATTCCACTTTCTAACGGCCCTTTACATTCATCTGCTATTATTCTCGGGTGCATGAGAATGCCTGTTTTATCCAAAGAAGAAGCTGCCAAAGTGATCAGCGCCGCTTATGACCTTGGCATTAACTTTTTTGACAATGCTACATGCTACACAGACGGTGAAGCAGAGAGACGTTTTGGAGAAGCAAAAGCCTTACTGGACATTCCGAGAGATAAAATAATCGTTCAGAGCAAATGCGGTCTCCACTTTACTGACCGTAAAGAGTTTGACTGGACCGAAAAAGACATTATCGAAAGTACAGAAGGCAGTCTCGAAAGAATGAGGCTTGATTATCTCGATGTGCTATTGCTTCACAGACCTGACCTGATCTACGATCCGGAAGAAGTTGCTGCTGCTTTTGATAAGCTGTATCAGAGCGGAAAAGTACGCTATTTTGGTGTCAGCAATGTAATGCCGATGCAGATTGAACTTTTGAAAAAATATGTAAAACAGCCTCTGATCTTCAACCAGCTGCAGCTTAGTCTCTGTGAAAGCCAGCTGATTGATCAGGTTCTTTACATGAACAACTTAACAACTGACCGCTCGATTGACCGTGACAACAGTACTCTGGATTACTGCCGTATCAACGACATTACGATCCAGGCATGGTCGCCTCTTCAGTTCGGCTTCAATGCGGGCGGATTCCCCGGCGGATGTTTTCTGGATCATCCTGATTATCCGGAACTCAACCAAGTTCTCCATGAGCTTGCTGACAAATACAATGTTTCCACTGCCGCTATTGCTATTGCATGGATCCTGCGCCACCCGGCCCATATGCAGGCAATTGCCGGCACAATGAACACAGCTCATCTTACCGATACATGTGAAGCTTCAAAAGTAGACCTTACGCACGAGGAGTGGTACAAGCTTTATATCGCTTCTGGAAAGAATCTTCCATAAAAATTCGGATACAACAGGTTACGACCGTAAAATAAGGAGATGCAAACAAAAAGCGCTTAATTTTCTATCATACTTGATTAAGCGCTTTTTATTATTTGCAATTCACACAAAATTAACTATTGGTACCTTTCTGTGTCTATATCTTGATCATTTACGGAGATTTCTCTAATCTTATTATTTTACAAAGAAAAGAATGTGAAAACTCACCTCTGCAACACAAATTTCACCCCGTTTACTTCAATCTCCGATATCTCCTCCGGATCTACCAGACGGTTATACATCACCTTATACCAGGTTCCGGTTCCCATTACATATCCTGTATTATTTACCGAATTCTCATCATCGCTGATCACATAGCTCTCTCCGTTTTTATACCTGAGCCCTACATATGTGTTGTAATACGGGTCTTCCGCCTGTTCCTCTGTAAGTCCGAAGCCTTTGGACATATCTACGCTCAGAGAAATCGGCGAATATTCAATATGGCCCTTTTCTCCCAGGTCAAGCGTCTTTGTCGGTATCTGACCTTTATCCGTCAGTTTAATATTTTCTGTCTTTATCTCCGTCTCATCCCCCAGTTCCTTCCTGGTACACGGATAGGTGTCTAGCCTCAGCTGCGGCACATCTCCTTCCTCCAATGTCTCGGACCAGAGTATATAAGAATAACCGTAAATTTTATCAGAGGTACTCTTTTCCAAATCGACAAAAACATTGTCATGTCCTATGATACCCTTTTTCGTTTCAACACTGAAATAAAAATCCGACTCATCTGTAAAAGCTGCGCCCTTTGTAAGATTCATATTTTCATCTCCGGTAAGAGCTGTAACACCATCCTCCCGTTCCAGGGTAAAATACATCATTGCACCGTTCCGGTCATAAACAAAACCTTCGATATTTAACGTATGGCTCTGCCCCGCCTTTACCGTGATCCGCTCATCCATCAGCCATTCTCCGACTAACTCCCCGGCTTTGGCTGCATCTACCGGCACATATTCCTTCGATGGTATCGTAACTGAAACCTTACCGCCTTTTCCGTCATCGATCTCACGATCATATGCCTGTGTGGACTTTTTAGTATCATTTCCGAACATCCCCTGGAAAAAATCTGAATTTGCAGATGCATAGGCGACTCCGGGAACTGCAAGACAGAGAACGGCAGCAGCGGCGGCAACCATATTTCTTCTCTTACTGTGTCTTTTCTTTTCTATTCCCAGCATCCTGTAGGTATCCTGTATTCTTTTTTCTACTGTATCAGAGAGCTGAATCTCTTTGTTCAATATTTCTCTCATCTGTTCTTCTGATCGTTTCATTTCACTGCCTCCTTTTTGATTTAATAGCAAACGGCCTGCCTCAGCTTTTTTCTTCCTCTCTGAAGCCTGCTCTTCACGGTGTTCTCGTTTAAATCCAGAATCTGTGCGATCTCCCTGGTATTAAACCCTTCTCCATAATACAGCAGGAAAATCATTCTTACATCCTCCTGAAGTTCTCCCAGAAGTTCGTAAAATTCCCGGTCATCTGCCACTGCGGAAACGGCCATCTCTTCAATTCCCTCCTCCGGAACAAACCGCTTCTGCTTTCTCAAAAGGCTGTTGCATTCATTCATCAGAATCCTTGTGATCCATGTCCGGAAATAAGCTGCATTTTTAAGTTCTCCTATGTGTTCGTAAGCGGAAAGAATCGTATCCTGTATAACATCTGCAACATCTTCCTCATTCCTGAGATAACTTTTTGCTGCCTTATACAGTGACACCTTATTCTTTTCTATCAAGGCGACAAACGCATCCTTGTCACCCTTTTGCGCTCTTTTCACTAACAGAAGTTCCATTAGCCTCCACCTCCTTTGCCCCTTTTCATTTGCCTTATACATATTAGACGAAGAAATATCCCATTTGGGTGCAAAGGAGGCAAAAAAATTATTCTGCAGCTTACTCCGAAAATCTTATCCTGTCAATCAGGCTCTGTTTCTTAAAGTTTTGATTCACAAGATATGTGATCAGCAGCTGTACTGCTACGATCAGGCAGGCCAGCACTGCCACAGGAAGAACCGGATACCGATAAATCTTGACAGACATAAATCCTTGTTCCTTCGCCCACAAAAACAGTGCATAGCCCGCAGCGCTTCCCACACCTACCGATAAAAGGAGCGTGCCTGCCGTATAGACCAGACCCTCCATCTGAAGCATTCGGACGGTCTGGCCCCCCGACATCCCGATAGCCTGAAGCATCCCGAGCTCTTTTTTTCTCACATGGACGCTGTTGGTGATCGTATTGATCAAATTCAGTATCCCGATCAGACCAAACACAAAGAGCAGCCCGTAACAAGCATATAAAATATAACCTATCTCGGTCTCTGATTGTTTATATTGCTCCTGATAAGTATTCATCTCCAGAAATTCCCGGCCTGCGATAAGCTCTGATACTTTTTCAGCCGCCTCTTCCTCTTTTCCGTTTTCCACCATAATATCCCATCTGGCTGTGAGATCTGTCCCGCAGTACCCCTGCAGTCTCTCTCCAGGTATAGAAATAGAATATCCAATCAGACTGACCGGCGCATCTGCAACCGCAGCAATCTCAAATTCCTTTTCTATCATTCGATCACCGTCCTGTATCAACAAAGAAAGTTTCTCTCCGACTTCCCAGTCAATCTGCGGATAATAGTTCTGTAGATCGGCACGGATAATAATACCTGACCCTTCTTTGATTGATTCGGCTTTCAGTGACCCTTCCAGTACATAGTCCTTAAGTTCATCCATAGCTGTATCGCTGAGCCCCTGGATACTCCAGCCGTCAAACTCTTTACTGTCCTTTATATCTGCAAACTTCACATAAGCTTTATACACAGTGTCTATGCGGATTACCCCTTCCAAACTCCTGATCTTCTCCTCCAGCTCGTCTGTCATTGGATTATTCTTCTGAATTTCCGTAAGTTCCCTCTCCGGGTGCATCTCATTTCCCCATTCTGAAGCAATTCCTACCGAAATATCTCCCCGCACCACTTCCCGAGCCCTTACAGACGGGTTCATACTGCTGCACACAGTAGCTGCCATGACATACAGAATCCCGGTG
This sequence comes from uncultured Dorea sp., assembly GCA_910578865.1. Lineage (GTDB taxonomy): Bacteria > Bacillota > Clostridia > Lachnospirales > Lachnospiraceae > Dorea_D. Next base: position 49,490 of record CAJTRM010000019.1, on the reverse strand, counting down.
GCACCCAATGTCACAATCGTTATCATGGTCCGTTTTTTATTTCTTCCGAGACTTGATGCCATAAGCCTGCCGATCGTCATATCCTCATATCCCCTGCGGCTGATCTTCCTGTCCCTTTTCTTACGTCTCCCCTGATACCGAATGGCCTCTACCGGAGAAATCCTGCCTGCAGTCCGCATAGGCCCGAACAGAGATAAATAAACCGTCACAATGCTGATACCCGCTGCAAGGGCAATGACCCACAGCTTTATGATGTGCCCTTCTCCGTGTTCCGTTAGAATCTTCATCTGCTCTGCCAGAAAATTGTCTGTACTCGCCCCATAGCGGAGAATCTCTCGGATGATCAAAACCCCTGCTGCTGTTCCCGTTATGAGACCGACCGGTATGGCAGCTGCCGCGACCGCAAATCCCTCCCGGAATACAATCTGACGGAGCTGCTTTCTGGCAGCACCGATGGCACGGAGTTTACCATATTCCTGTACCTTATCAAGCATAGATACATAGTAGACACTGTAAATCGTCAGCACCCCGGCCAGGGCGATCACTGCCAGAATAAAGGCCATTCCGCTATACAGTGCCGGATCCACATAATTTGCCATCAGATACTCTGTATTCTTGACAATGTCCTTTCCCTTAACGCCATAATCCCCGCCGATCTGTTCAATCCTCTGTTCGATCACATCTGTTGTTCTTCCTTCCACATCCGTCAGCTGAAAATATACACGGTAATTGTGTTCTCCCTCCGGTATGATTTCCTGTGCAAACGCTTCAGATACTACAGCAGTATAAATATCCTGCTCCAACGCCTGCCTGGTATCCTCTGTCAGACCGGTGATGGTAAACTCCTGCCTCATCAGTTCGCCCAGCCCGGATTCATCCCTTTTCACCACCTGAAACGGAATGCTCACCCGGTCGTTCACATCCCCTTCAAGACCCAGGTACTTCAAAAGTCCTTTGGACACCACGATCTCGTCTGCCTCTTCCGGCAGTCTCCCTTTCTCAAGCCTGATCCTGGAAAGTTCCGCCACCACCGGATCAATCGCCATCATATTGATAAAAGACCTTTTTCCTTCACAATAAATATACGCCGGGTCTTCCCGGAGCCCGGCTTTTTCAAATGATTCATCCTTTAACATTTTCTTTGCCGCCGAGTCCCTTACATTGCGGTACATTCCGTGAAAGGGTGTATATAGTTTATTTACCGCCTGAAACTGAAGGCCAAGCTGCCCTATGATCACTGTCGGTACAGCCGTAAGAAGAAATGTAGTAAGCCCGATGGCAATTCCAATCAGTATGTTTCTGCTTTTATTTTTCTTAAAATTGGCAAGTGCAGTTGCTGTAATAATATTCATTTATCCCACCACCTTACCGTCTTCAATCATCAGAATGCGGTCAGCCATCTGGGCGATCGTCTCGTCATGGGTTATCATGATCAGTGTCTGCCCATACTTTGCCACACAGTTCTTTAATGCTGTCATAACTTCCATTTCTGTCTTGGAATCCAGATTCCCGGTCGGCTCGTCGGCAAGGATGATGGCCGGACGGGAGGACAATGCCCTTGCAATGGCAACTCTCTGCTTCTGCCCGCCGGACAGCGTACTGGGGAGTGCATGAAGCCTGTCTGTAAGGCCGATACTCTCCACAATATCCATTACATAGTCCTTATTCACTTTCTTTCCGTCAAGCCCGAGAGGCAGGACAATATTCTCCCACACATTCAGCGCCGGAATCAGATTGTAGTCCTGAAAGATAAATCCGACCCGCCTTCTTCTGAATACTGCAAGTTGTTCATCCTTCAGAGCAAAAATGTTCTCTCCTCTGATCAGCACTTCCCCTCTGTCCGGACGGTCAAGCCCTCCCAGCATGTGGAGGAGCGTACTCTTCCCGGATCCGGAACGGCCCACGATTGCCACAAATTCTCCCTGGTTTATCCGGATGCTGGTGTGGTCAATCGCCTTAACCTGATGTTCACCGTCGCCATAATATTTTACCAAATCTACTGTTTCCAAAATTGTCTGCATAGTTTCAGGCTCCTTTCTTTTTCTAATAAGGCAAACTTACTTCACCGTACTAGTTTTCTTTATACCGTCATTTTAAACCTGAAACCTTACAGCTTCCTTTCAGAGAACATAACAGTTTTGTTATGTTTCATCTGACGTCCTGCATTGTTTCGGCAGCATCATCTGAATAATCGTCCCGCCGCTTTGTCCCGGCAGGGCACGTACACTGCCCCCCTGACCTTCCAGGATCCTGCGGACAAGATACAGGCCGACGCCTGCACCCTCCTGACTCTCCACTTCAGAACCGTGTCCCCGGTAAAAGCGCTTGAAGATCTCCGGATATTCCTTCTTCGGTATACCGATCCCTTCATCTTCTACTTCAATAAATACGCAGGAGGGCATCGACTCTACCCGGATCCGGATTACAGAGCCGCCCGGGGAATATTTCACAGCATTGTCAAGAACATTGGAGACAGCCTCCGCCGTCCAGCGCGCATCGTGGACTATAGTAATGTCCTGGAACTCCTGCATCTCAATGGCCATATCCTTTTCTCCGGCTCTGATCCACACCCCGTTCACTGCACGGATCAATGTTTCCTTCAGACTGCCTTCCCTTACTTGCAGGCGGATCATCTCTGCCTCCATTTTGGATAAATTGAAAAGAGTCTCTGTAAGCCGGTGAAACTTCCTGACCTCCTCACCGCCCCTCTTCAGAAATTCCTGCCTCTCCTCCAAAGACAGTGCATCATCCTCCAGAAGCTCAAAGCAAAGCTTCAAAGCAGCCGCAGGTGTCTTAAGCTGATGGGATATATCTGTCACCAGCCTTTTCGTATTCTCCTTCTCCTCAACCAGGCGTTCTTTCAATGTACCAAAAGCAGTCCCCAGACGGATCATCTGTTCCACAATCTGGGACTGGATACCTGTATCCAGAAAAGCACTGTTCCCCTGACACTCATACCTGCCGTCCTCAAATTCCTCCAGATACCGGGAGATCACCAGATAATCCCGGTAATTCCTCCGGTGTATCAGATAATGCCAGATACCGTTCACAAGCAGCACCCCCGGAAATAATAACGCCAAGCTTTTTACCGGCAGTCCGGAACCGTACAGGACAATGAAAAATACTGCAATTCCCGCGGTACTTTTTAAAAGATCCCCTTTTAACCTCTTCTCCATCCAGATATATCCCCGTTCGCGGCGGGCAATCTTTTTTTCCAGTTCATTATCTTTCATATCTATTTCCTCGTCACCTTTTTCGCCCAGAGGTATCCCAGTCCCCGGACGTTCCGGATATAATCGTAAGCCGCATCCACTGCCAGCTTCTTTTTCAGCCGGCTGATCGTCACAGGCACCGTATTGTCATCTACAAACTGACCGTCCACATCCCACACAGCAGACAAGATCTGCTCCCTTGAGATAATCTGTTCCGGATTCTCCAGGAAGTAAAGAAGAAGCTTAAACTCTGTCTTGCTCAATAAGATCTCCTCATCATCCCGGTAAACTCTCATTGCCGGACAGCACACCTTAAAGGCTCCGGACACAAGCTCCGTTCCCGTATCCTCCCTCTGATCTATCCTCCGCATCAGTGCATTTACCTTGGAAATGAGTACCATAAGGCTGAAAGGCTTTGTAATATAGTCATCGGCTCCGGCATCGTATCCGTTTACAATATCCACCTCCTGATCCAGCGCAGTCAGAAAGATAATATACACCCTGCTCTTCTTCCGGACTTCCCGGCAAAATTCCAGCCCATTCCCATCTGTTACCGCAATATCACTGATAATAAGTACAATGTCATTCTCTTCAAACAGCCTCTCTGCCTCAGAGATCCCCCCTGCGCTCAGAACCTCATAACCTTCCTTCTCAAGCTTCAGGCTGATTCCCCGCCTGAGGCTCTCATCATCCTCCAGCAATAAAATTTTGGCCATCGTCCCACTCCATCCTGTCTATCATATCTATGATTACCAATTTAATCCCTTTAGAGTCAGATTGCAATAAAACATAGAATTCTTTAGAAATTTCCATAAAAAAGCAGGAGTCCGGCAATCTTTCTGCATACCAGACTCCTGCAGCTTTGTGCATCACATCTTATTCTCTTCCATACAGCTTCGTAAGTTTCTTAAGCTTCCCGGCCAGCTCCTCTGCAAACGCACCTTTTTCCATTCTCCACACCCAGTTCCCGCCAAGAGTTGAAGGTGTATTGATCCTTGCCCCGGTTCCAAGACCCAGGAGATCCTGCATAGGAATAATGCACGTATCCGCAACGCTCCTCATAGCAAGGCAGATGTAATCCCAGTGAATCTGTTTCTCATCCGCCCCACGGTTATTCAGGTAGGTCAATGCCATTTCTTTGTCCTCAGGAGTGATCGCATCATACCATCCAAGGAGTGTATCATTGTCATGTGTCCCTGTATACACTACACAATTTCTCCCGTAATTATGAGGCAGATAATCACTCTCCTCTCTGGAATCAAACGCAAACTGCAGAACCTTCATGCCTGGATATCCACTTTCCTTCAAAAGTGTCCTCACTCCGTCTGTCAGGAAACCCAGATCCTCTGCGATGATGGGAAGTTCCCCCAGTTCTCTGCGGACTGCACGAAACAGCTTCATACCCGGTCCTTTCCTCCAGGAACCGTTCACCGCACTATCATCCCCATATGGTACAGAATAATACTCATCAAATCCACGGAAATGGTCGATACGAACCATATCATAAATCTGAAAACAATGCCTGATCCTTCGGATCCACCACGCATATCCAACAGATTCGTGATAATCCCAGTCATACAGGGGATTTCCCCACAGCTGCCCGGTAGCTGAAAAGCCGTCCGGCGGACATCCTGCCACCGCCACGGGCACGTTGTCCCCGTCAAGCTGAAACAAATCCGGGTCTGCCCATGTATCTGCACTGTCAAAAGCAACATAAATCGGTATATCTCCGATAATACGGATCCCGTTTATATTTGCATAAGCCTTAAGCCGCGTCCACTGCCGATGAAATTCATACTGCAAAAACTCATAGAAAATAATGGCTTCTCTCAACAGAACCCTGTATTTTTCCATTGCCTCGGGCCTTCGGAGACGAATATCCTCATCCCAGTGCTCCCAGCTCTTCCCGGCAAACCTGTCCTTTACTGCCATGAAAAGAGCATAATCCGAAAGCCATTGCGCCTCCTGCTCCCGGAACTTCTCATACTCTTCTGTCTGCATAATGCCCCGTTCTATTGCATTCTCACAGGCTTTCCTCAACACCCGGAACCTGTTTCGGTACAGCCTGCCATAGTCCACCCTGTCAGCCCTGCTCCCAAAATCAGCGCCGTCACACTCTTCCTTTGTCAGCAGTCCTTCATCTATCAGCGACTCCAGGTCAATAAAATAAGGATTCCCCGCAAACGTGGAAAAGGACTGATACGGAGAATCCCCATAACTGGTAGGACCCAGTGGCAGTATCTGCCACAGGGTCTGTCCGGCTTCTTTCAGCCAATCTATAAAATCATAAGCCTCTTTTGAGAAACAGCCAATGCCATATGGTGACGGCAGGGATGACACCGGCAATAATATTCCGTTCTGTCTCATATCTGTTTCCCTCTTCCTTATCCCTTCACTGCACCTGCTGCCACACCCTTGATAATGTGCTTCTGGCAGGCCAGATAGAAGATGATGACCGGAATCACTGCCAGGATCAGGGCAGCCATGATCGCCCCCATGTCCACGCGTCCATAGCTTCCCTTCATATACTGGATCGCGATTGATATCGTCTTGTATTTGTTCAGATCCAATACCAGGTACGGGAGCAGGAAATCATTCCAGATCCACATAGTTTCCAGGATACCGACCGATATGTAGGTTGGCTTCATGATCGGAAGCACCACGCTGAAAAATGTCCGAAGGGGCGTACACCCATCGATCATTGCCGCCTCCTCAATCTCAAGAGGAATGGATTTGACAAATCCGCAGAACATAAACACCGCAAGCCCTGCGCCGAAGCCCAGATATATGATCATAATTCCCCACGGAGTACGGAGACCTGTACGGTCAGCTACCAGAGAGAGTGTAAACATTACCATCTGAAACGGCACTACCATTGAAAATACACACAACAGGTATAACAGCTTCGTAAACTTCGTCGTAACTCTTGTAATATACCACGCACACATAGAAGTACAGACAAGGATTACCAGTACAGAACCCACTGTGATAAATACAGTCCATCCCACCGCACTCAACAGCTCATATTTATCAATTGCAGTAATATAATTCTCGATACCTGTCAGCGTTTTGTCCGACGGCAATTTAAAAGGTTCCTTATTGATAAATACTTTTTTCTTAAATGAATTCATAAGGACAATCAAAATCGGCAGGATGTAGACAAGACCGATGATTGTAAACGCGCCGGTTCCTACCGCGCTTAATGCGCCTCTTTTTGCTTTCATTTATTGCTGCACCTCCTTTGAACGTGTAGAGCGAAGCTGGAGCATTCCGATCAGTACCACAAGGATAAAGAATAACACAGCCTTTGCCTGGCCGACACCTTCCCATCCGGTACGTCCGTAGAATGTATTAAAAATATTGAGCGCCATCATCTCAGACATCTTGGACGGCTCTCCTGCTGTCAGTGAAAGGTTCTGATCGAACAGCTTGAATCCATTTGTAATGGAAAGGAACATACAGATGGTGATCGACGGCATCATCATCGGAATCGTTACCTTCCACAGCCTCTGCCATCTGCTCGCGCCATCAATCTGAGCCGCTTCCATCACATCCCCCGGAATAGACTGCAGGCCTGCGATATAGATGATCATCATGTAACCGATCTGCTGCCAGCTCACCAGTATGATCAGCCCCCAGAAGCCGTACCACTCATTCAGTCCCAATGCAGTTTCATACTGCTCCAGGATACCGTTAAAGATCAGCTGCCAGATATACCCCAGCACAATACCCCCGATCAGGTTTGGCATGAAGAAAATAGTACGGAATATATTGGTTCCTCTCAGTTCCTTCGTCAATGCCATAGCAAGGGCAAATGCAATCACATTGATTACCACCAGGGATATTACGGCAAAAAGCACCGTATACCAGAATGAATGACGGAACACGGTATCTGCCAGTGCATCCGCATAATTGGAAATCCCAATAAATTTTGCATCTGTAACTGTCGTAAATTTACAGAACGACAGCCAGATTCCCATAATAAACGGAACGATAAAGCCAAGGATAAACGCGCAGAACGTAGGAAGCACGAATATCGGCATATAACGCTTTATGGCCTTCTCCATAAAAGAACCCTCCTTCTAAAAGCGGCAGGAGAACCTTACTTCGCCCTGCCGCCTGACTCATTCTTTATTGTCTCTTACTTTGACTGTCTCTTATTTCGCTGCGGCCGCCTCTGTTGCCCAGCCGTCAACGAATGCTGTGACAACCTTTGCCCAGTTCTCGTCAGTCTGGTCTGCCGCATATGCAGTCAATGCGGAACCAACACCATTTTTCCATTCCTCGGAAGGAATTGTGGAGAAATTCCATGTTACAGGAGTTTTCCCGTCTTCCAGATATTTGTTTGCCTCATTGACAAGTACATTTTCAGACTCAAGATTCGCATCGAACGGAATAACAAAGCCCATCTTACTGCACATTGCCTCGGCACCTGTGTCTGATGTTACGCACCAGTTCATAAAGTCAAGGGTTGCCTGGATATCATCCTCTGAAGCCTTGGAGTTTACACACCAGTAATTCTCTGTACCTGTACATACGCCCTGCTCTTTTTCGCCGTCCACACCGATATAGATCGGAAGGATGCCAAGGTTATCTTCTCCTACGTCTGCAATATTGTTAAATTCCCATGTACCGTTCTGGTAGAATACTGCTTCCTCTGTCACAAAATCTGCAGTTGCATCGTCTGCGGTCTTTGTGGAAAGAGCTGTCGGCTCACAGGTTGCATTATTGATATACAGATCCCACATCTGACGGTAGTTGTCCAGATATGTACCTTTGATTGCTTCTGTTGTGTTAATTCCTTCGTCCTTATACTCATAATAGATCGGAAGATTTGCCAGATGTGTCTTGAATCTCCAGTCAGAAGAACCGTCCATTCCTGCAGATGTAAACGCAGAGAAGCCCAGCTCATCCTTTCTCTTCGTAATATCCTCTACTACACTCTTAAAGCTGTTAAAGTCCGTGATGTCATCTGCGGAATATCCTGCTTTTTTCAGCAGATCTTTATTGTAAATAATTCCGTAGTTTTCAATAACATATGCAATACCCGCCATCTTGTCGCCATCCATAAGGGCAAAGTTTTCATCGGTAAGAGCTTTTGCAATATCAGAATCCTTCAGATCATAGCAATAATCTTTCCAGCTCGCAAGACCCACCGGTCCATTTACCTGGAACAGTGTCGGAGCATCACTTTTTGCCATCTCAGATTTCAGTGTCTTCTCATATTCTCCGGACGCAGCTGTAAGAACCGTTACCGGAACTCCGGTCTCTTCGGTATATTCTTTAGCCAGCTCCTGCCATTCTCCATCGGCCTCCGGCTTGAAGTTCAGATAATAAACCTTTCCTTTTGCATCCTTGCTCTCCCCACTCCCTGACGGGGTGCTGCATCCTGCCGCCATACCGGCAACCATTGCCGACGCAAGTAAAACTGATAAAACTTTACGCATTCTCATAATACTTTTCCACCTTTCCAAAGAAATCTTATGTTTCTTTTCTTGTCCTTTATCTTACCAACAAATGACAGACAGCCCATAACAATTCCCAAACCTGTAATGCAAAAAAATAAACTTTAGCCGGTTTTTCGGCTAAAGTTCATCTTCATACCGCCGGATGCTCTCATCTTCCATCCGGACAAACTCTTCTACAGACATTTCACCGTTCACCAGCTTAGGGAGACACTCGCCCAGAGTCTCCTCCTGAAGTACAGAATTCCATTTCACCTGATAATTCGGGACAATCTTCGGATTCCCGTCATAAGCATTTATATAGTCCTTCATCATCTGGTTCTTCCCTTCTGCCTCCTCCCAGAAGCGCTCCTTCTCCTCCTGGTTAAACAGCGTGCGGAACTTTAAAAATTCAATAGCACCCTCCTTCACCTCGTCCTCATAATCTGACACGACTGCCCAGCCAAATGTTTCCGGAGACGATATCAACTGATTGCCCGGAAACGCCGAAAATCTTACATTTTCGGCAAACTCCTCCGGGATCTGGTCAATCATCCAGTACCCGTTAGAGATCATTGCTGCTCTTCCCGATACAAAATTATTATGTGCCACATCAAAATCCACATGTATCGCATCCTCTGTCGTATAGGTAAAAAGCTGCTTTAAAGTAGTGGCCAGCTGTATCCCATACTGATTCTGATAGCTTTGCGGGAATAACTCTTTCATAAATTCGGCGCCCTCCGGGGAAGCCGCGAGCTCCGCCGTGGCGAACAACATCGGCGCCCACGCCGTTCCTTCCGTATGAAGCGCAAGAGGTGTAATGCCGTGAGCCTTCAGCTTTTCGCAGCAATTCCAGAATTCCTCCCAGGTTTGGGGAAATTCCCGGATCCCTGCCTGACGAAACAATTCTTCATTCCAGAACACACCGGAGCAGGAAAAAGCCGCTGTACTCAGAGGAGCCAGATAGACACTCCCATCCGGCTCACTGCAGGCGTCCAGAACAGCCGGTTCTATGCTCTCCATCCACTCTTCATCCTCATATATATAGGAAGACAGATCTTCGATTCTTTCTTCCTGCATCATCATCTGGTAATAGGACGGAAGCATCCGAAGATGTGTGATCACTGCCGGAAGCCCTCCCGTCACGTTCAGCCTCTTCAGATTCTTCCGGTACTCTTCTTCCGTCTCCATGATCCAATCCACAGCCACCCGGTAAGTCCCTTTGTATTCCAGATTAAACGCCTTCACAACCTCCTCTTCATTTTTAGTGCCGGCGCTGGGATCCACTGTAAGGATCATGGGAATTGCGATCTCCTCTTTTTCCCCATTGCTTTTCTTCTTCTCATTTCCTGCACATCCGGCAAGACCCATCAAAAGCAACACTGCCATGATAACAGACACTGTCTTCTTATAATTCATTATCTTCCTCTTTGCTTTCTGGAAGCCGGATCACACATGTCGTCCCGTCTTCCCCCGTCTCGTATTCAAACCTTACATCTTCCCCGTACTTTAACCGAAGCCTCGTAATAATATTTACCACACCATATCCGTGCTGCCTGTCCGGAAAATACCGCTTCATTTCCGGTATGGGGATTTCTCCCAGTGCATTTAGTTTCTCTGCAGTTTCGCGGCTCATGGGTGTTCCGCTATTAAATACAGACACCGTAAGCCTGCCGGAGATCTCCCTGACTTCAATCCGGATAAAACCGCCCTCCAAAATATCGCAAAACCCATATTTTATCGCATTTTCTACCAACGGCTGCAATATCAGCTTAAGGATCTGACGCTCCTTTGCCTCCACTTCACAGTTGATTTTATACCGAAAAAGATTCTCATTCCTAATCTGCTGGATCTGCATATAGCTTTTAACATTCTCAAGCTCGTCCTCCACTGTGACAATATCTCTTCCCTTGCTCAGCGACAGCCGGAGATACCGTGACAATGCCTGGATCATCCTCATAGTCGTCTCTTCCCCGCTGATGCGGGCAAGCATATAGATTGTATCAAGTGTATTGTATAAGAAATGTGGATTGATCTGGCTGATGAGCATATTCAGCTCGCTGGTACGCAGTTCCTTCTCCTGATTCTTTATTTCTATAAGAAGCTGCTCAATGTTTCCTAACATTTCATTGTAGGAATGTCCGATCTTATCCAGCTCTGTATTCGTCCTCAGTTCTATCTTGTGGCTGAAATCTTTACCGTCAAAGCTTTCCATGGCCAGGCTGATCTTCTGAATCGGTTTGGTAAATATCCTGGATATATAGAGACTCACTCCCACCGCAATCAGAATAACCAGCAGATAGATTCCTGCAAGCACCAGAAGTATCTGATTCAGCCTGTTATACAGAACAGAATTGGGCACCATCGTAAAGATCAGCATCCCGCTCTCCTTCTGCCGGTATGCCTGAAGGATCCCGCCCTGCACGCGCTCCCGGTTGATCACGACTCCTGAGGTTTTACTCTTTGCCAGTTCTGTAATCTTTTCTCTTGCAGACCTTGTCATATAAAAGTCCTGCGGATAATACTCCATACAGAACTCTCCGTTTCCATCGACGATTCCGACCGCAGCTTCGTCGGCCTGGTCCCCTGCTCCCTCTGCCACGCTCTTCAAAAATCCATCGTCCATTTTAAGGAAAATCATTCCCGGCTTATGAGCATAATCCATACTCCTGACATATCTCCCCACAAACAGAGCTTCCTCCCCTGTTCCGAACAGCGTGTCTTTTGTCCATATCCATTCTGTCTTTGAATATTCTCCGGAAAGCATCTCGCCAAATCCGCTCTTTTGAAATTCCTCATAGGAAATACGGGAGTAAGATTTTGTGTATACATTTTCCTTATTGTCTACATAGCAGTACTGAGAGACATGTCCCAGATCAATATATGCAAAATATTTACTCAGTGCGTTCTTCTCCACATCATCTAAGCCCTTTGCTCTGAGGCTCTTCTGCACATTGTCGTCAATAATACATTCTGCCGTCACCTCATCGCTTTTGTCATAGAGATTATCCATGGACATCCCCATTTTCTCATTCATAAACTCATACTTATCTACAATGACGCTGAGCATATGATTTCGGACATAGAACCACACGCCGATACTGGATAAAAATAACGCCAGTATCAAAAGTGCAAGCGTATAACTCAGATATTTCTTTTGAATTCCTGAAATCCTTTTTTTCGTCATCCCTCATATTCCTTTTTATATTCGCTGGGAAGCTTGCCGGTGTATTCTTTAAAAAGATGAGAAAAATACGACGGGTTGCTGATTCCCACCTGTTCACAGATGTTTCCAATACTCGTCTTTCCATCTTCCAGCAGTCTCCGGGCCTTTTCCATCCGCCGCTGCATCAGATATTTCTTAAAGGTCATATGGAAGGTATTTTTGAATACACGGCCGAAATATACCGAATTCAAGTATACATGCTCCGCCACCGATACAATAGACAATTCTTCATCGTCTAAATGCTCTTCTATATATGCGACCGCCTCTGATATGTACTCCTTAAAATACTTCACCTCGTCAGTATCTGCAATCTCTGCCCTCATCTCAATCACTCTGCCGAGGATCTTATAGCAGACATCTACCGCTCTCGCTGCATTCAGGTTCCGCAGATTAGAATAATAGCTCTGAAACTGTTCCTTGATATCATCTGTCAGCCCATAAGAATCCTTCAGCATAAATTCTGTCTGGAGCATAACCTTATGCATATACTGGCACTGCTGATCCTCATCCTGGGGAAGTCCGTATATAAAACGGATAAATGCCTCCTTCAGCTCTCCGGCCTGATTCCTCCGGACAGCATTCACGATCAAAAGCTCCGCATCCTCAGGATACGCTTTCCCCGACTTTTCTTCTATCTCGTCCGATACAGTAAATGCACTGGCTCCGGACACGCCTGCCAGACAAAAAAGCTTCTTTGCTTCTTCATAGCTTCTCCGGATGCCCGGAATCCCCTTATAAGGTTTGGAGATTGCAGCGATCACCGGATAATTCTTTCTTTCCTTGACCCCTTCCAGTATCTGCTTCAGTTCTCTCACAGATGCATTATTTTTTGTCTTTAATATAAATATATAATTCCCGTCCTCGTTTTCAAATTTCCAGTAAAAAAACTGTTCCTGTATCTTCTCTTCCAGCATCTGTATCATCGCAAAGCGGGCTGCCTCGTAATCCAGGGCATTCGTAATCTTATATGCCAGATCAATATCAGCATATACAGTAATGAATTTGTCCCCGGCCTCCAGCACCCCGTTCAGCGTGGAAAAAACCTCCTCCATCCGCTCTGCTGAAATCCGGTTCTGGACATAACGCTGTACAATCACCTGAAGAAAACTGTCTTCCTCACTGACGAGCAGCTTTTCCCAGTTGTCATATTTTTCTTCATTCTCAATCCGTTCCATACATGCCGCCCATGCTCCCTGCATAGTCTCCAGAAGCTTCTCGTCTTCTATGGGCTTTAAGAGATATGCGAATGCTCCCAGATCGCAGGCCTGCTGGGCATATTCAAAGTCCCGGTAGGCACTGAGAACTATAAAAAGACTATCGATCCCTTCCTTCTCAACCTCTTCCATTACCATAAGGCCGGATATCTGTTTCATCCGAATATCTGTCAATACTACATGAGGCCTTGTCTCCCGGATCACACGGATCGCCTCTTCCCCGCTCCTGGCACTTGCCGCCACCTCGAAGCCCATTGCCTCCCAGTCATAGGTCTTAAGAAGTCCTTCCAATAAAATCGGTTCATCATCTACAAGCACTAATTTTAATAATCTCATATACATCTCCGCTTCACAAATTGCAAAATAGTCTATATTACCATTTTATTGTCAGCAGGAAAAATAAAATATTAAAAAGAATACTTTCTATATCAAAAATCATACTGATCTTTTCTCCGGTCCGTGTTTCTATTTCCTGTCACAACGCAGCATGTTCCCAGTCCATCCTCCATAAAGACACGATAAATACAACAGAACTTAACGACCACGTAAGTGGATATGCCCACGCGATCATCTGAAATTGCGGAATGATCTTCAGTGCGGCCGTCACATACACGATCCGGACGCCGCACCAGAACACAAGCATCGCCGCCATAGGGATCACGGATTTCCCGCAGCCACGCAGCACTCCCGCCGCACAATGAGAAAATGCAAGCAGGAAAAAGAACAGGCTGACCGTTCTCGCATGGATCACCCCGAACTCAATAGCCTTTGCAGAATCCACAAATAGCCTGAGCGCCGCCGGACATCCGATGTAAAATATAATTCCTACAAGCTCTGCCATGACCATGCCCGATACAATGCCGAACCTGGCTCCCTTTTTCGCTCTCTGATAGTTCCCCGCTCCTATATTCTGGCTGACAAAAGTAGGGAGCGCCATGGACATACTCATGATCGGAAGGAACACGAAGCCTTCGATTTTGCTGTACGCCCCGGAGCCTGACATGGCATATGCCCCGAAAGAATTGATGTTTGTCTGAATCACGATATTTCCGATGCTGATGACAGAATTCTGAATGCCCGACGGCACGCCCTGGCGCAGGACATCCCTCATCATCCTCCCATTGTACTTCAGCTTCCTGAAGTCAAGCCTGATGTCATCATTCTCCCTGCACATCCGAATCACACACATCACCATACTGATTCCCTGGGAAAAGACAGTCGCAATCGCCGCCCCCTTCACCCCCATGTGGAACCCCGCAACCAGCACAAGATCCAGAATCACATTAATTACAGACGATATCATGAGATAGTACAGAGGATGCAGGCTGTCTCCCAAAGCACGCATGATGGACATACAGATATTGTACATAATCACAGTTGTGACCCCCGCAATATAGATCTGAAAATATGTAAAAGACTCCGGCATTACTTCCTCCGGAATCTTCATCAGCTTCAGCAGGTACGGCAGCACAAGAAGCCCCAATACAGTAGCCGCCGCAGATGAAATAAGCCCAAACAGAAAATTTGTATGAATGGCGCACTGCACACTTTTTTTGTCCTTTGCACCAAAATAATGGGATATAACTACCCCGCCTCCGATTGCAACACCGTTAAAAAAACCAATGATCAGGAAAACAAGGCTCCCCGACGACGCTACTGCGGCAAATGCATTATTATCCGCAAAATTGCCGACAACCCAAGCATCTGCCACATTGTAAAGCTGCTGAAGAAGCTGTCCTAAAAAAATAGGGACTGCAAATGCTGTGATACCCTTTGCAATCGGCCCTTCCGTCAGATTTGTCGTTGTCTGTCCGCTGCTGCCTGTTTTTAACTTACCGAACCCCAACATAATATCCTCCTCAATTTCCAACATCTTCTATATAATACAGCATAACACTTTCTGCACAGACTTCCCAGTAATAATTACACATCTGACAAATTTCAAGTAACAGTTCAGCCATAACCAGTATAACGTGTGAATCATGCTTGCATGAATGAACACGTTATACTGGCTATGAGCGGAGCGCCTGATTATGAGCAAAAAGAGTTGCAAAGCAACGAAAAGCACGTAAGTGCGGTTTTGCGAATGGCGCAGCCTGAACTGTTACAATTTTAGTACACAAAAAAGGCAGGGACTTCTCCAGTACCTCTGCCTCTTTTTTAATATTTTCTTATACCGATTATTCTGACCTCACCTGAATGCAATGATCCGCCAGCCATTCCTTTACAAGATTCTTAAGAGCCTCTTCCCTCAGCTCATCTTCATCAGCAGCTTCCTTCATTGTCTTAACATCCGGATACCCATAGTCCTGCGCCATCTTTTCCACTTCTTTTTCATAGGTCTTGTCATCCAGCTTGATATGCTGCTTATCTGCAATCGCTTCTACAACCATTTTTTCCTTCACAACATCTTTCACAGCAGTTTCAATCTGTTTCTCAAAATCCTCCAGAGGCATCCCCATCTGTTCCTCAATGAATGTCTGATAATCGATTCCGTAATACTCGGCAGCTGTCTCATACTCCCCGATCCAGGCTTTATTTTTTTCATCCACTTCCTTTTCCGGGTACTTCTTCACGGTAGAGTTCTCCATAACCTTCTCCCACACCGCTGTCTCAATGGAATATTCATACGATTTCTGAGCATTATCCTCAAGTAGCCCTGTTACTTCTTTCTTATACTCCTCCACGGTCTTAGATTTCTCAGACACTGCTTTGACCCACTCATCACTCAATTCCGGGACAATGGCATTGACTGTGATCGTAAACACAACATCCTTGCCTGCCATCTCCTCACCGCCGTAATTATCCGGGAACTTACCGTTCCAGTCAAAGGTCTCTCCGATCTTATGTCCGATGATACTGTCCTCAAACCCGGGAATAAACGCCCCTGATCCGATGGTAAGAGGATAGTCCTCAGCAGAGCCTCCATCGAACACCTCCCCGTTCATCTTTCCGACAAAATCAATCTTAACCGTATCTCCTTTTTCTACCGCACGATCCTCTGCTGCAACTGCATCTGCTTCCGCCTCAAGTTCAGACTGGATATAAGCGTCTATATCATCATCTGTAATTGCCGAAACCTTTTCCACCTCGTCAATCTCCACCTCTATATATTGTGTGATCGTCATATTGTCCGTCTCAAGGCCCTTACTCATCTGACACCCTGAAAGCAGCATTGCTGACATTAGCATTCCTGTTAATAAAGCTGTTATTTTGTTTTTCATCTTAAACTTCACCTCGTAATTTACCTGTAACTATACCGCGCATAAGAAGGCGGCACCTTCTATGTTATATCACATTTTCCGGAACTTTAAAACCTTTTTCACATTTATTTCATATTTCGCCTGATTATAAGCAAAAAGAGTTGCAAAGCAGCGAAAAGCACGTAAGTGCGGTTTTGCGAATGGCGTAGGCTGAACTGATATATTCTGTTCAGAGTACCGGAGACAAAAGACGGCAGAATTGCTCTTTGACCCTCACTGTCAGTGTCCGCTGTTCATAATTCTTTCTGGTAATGACCGTACTCTTTCTTATGTCAGCTTCAAACTCTTTTTCCAGCTTCCCTGTGGTGGATGCGCTGTAGATAACCGCATTCACCTCAAAATTCAGGCTGAAACTGCGGATATCCATATTGGCAGTCCCCATACAGCTCACCAGTCCGTCAATACAGAGGCATTTCGTGTGCAGGAAACCCTGATCATAAGTATAACACCTTGCCCCTGCCTCGATCATCTCACCGATATAAGAATAGGTAGCCCAATATACAAACAAATGATCCGGCTTGCACGGAATCATAATGCGTACATCCACCCCGGACTTTGCGGCAATGATCAGAGCGTCTCTGATATCATCATCCGGAATAAAATAAGGGGTCTGTATATAAATATTTTTTCTTGCCATATGGATCAGACAGAGATAATTATTTCGTATTTCCCTGGCACGGGAATCCGGGCCGCTGGATACGATCTGCACCGGATCCTTCCCCTCCCGGACATATTCAGGTATCTCAAACAGGTGATCCTCCAGAAAAAGATTCTCCCTTGCCGCATAATTCCAGTCCAGGACAAAACGGACGGCAAGAGATGTCACCGCAGCCCCCTCAATACAGATATGTGTATCTCTCCAGTATCCAAACCGTTTACTGCGCCCCAGATATTCCCGTCCCACATTAAACCCTCCGACAAACCCGATCCTTCCGTCAATCACCACAATCTTCCGGTGGTTACGGTAGTTTACCCGGAGCTGGAGTTTTCCGAATACGGCCGGGAAAAACTCTGCCACCTGAACCCCTGCCTGCTCAAGCTTCGACCAGTTTCCTCTCTTCATCGCCTTGCATCCCATGCTGTCGAACAGGATCCGCACCTCAACCCCCTGTTTTGCCTTACAGATCAACAGCTTTTCCATATCCTGCCACAGCTCATCATTACGTATAATATAATACTGCAGATGAATATAATTTTTTGCCTGCTCCATCTCACCAAGAAGCGCCCGGAATTTTTCTTCTCCGTCAGTATAGATCCTGATATCGTTATTGTCAGTCAGGACCGATTCTCCTTCATTCAGATTATAGAGGATCAGCCTCTTAAACCGGTCGAGCTGTGGATCTCTGAGCTTTAATTTTTTCCGGTATATTGACTCCTCCTGCCTCCGGACGGCGTATTTGATCTCCCCTTCAATCTCCTTCATCTTAAACATTCGTTCTTTATGGAAATTCTGCCCCAGGACCAGATACAGCACAAATCCGAGCACCGGAATAAAATTAAGCAGTAAAAGCCAGGCCCATACCGTAGTAGGATTCCGCCTCTGAAAAAAAATGATCAAAACAGAAAATACAATGTTAATGACAAACAAATGCTCCAGCATCCACCGGTAAATCCCTATAATCCAGGAACCGATCATTCCCGTCATATCCATAATGCCGCCACCTCCTCTGATAAAAATACAGCCATGCAGCTCTCTGGCCTGTCCATTCCGGCCGCACAAAATCCTGCGTACTGTTGCAAAAGATAGTAACAGTTCAGCCTACGCAATTTGCAAAAGATATTCTCCTGCCCCTCAAAGTTCTTGCACTTATCCACAAACAATGTTACAATATTCTTTACGAAAAAGAGAGTGTAGGAGGTTAGCTGTGAGTACATTAACGATCGTATTATTAGTTATCTTAGTCGTTTTAATTATTGCATGTATTGTATTATATTTTCTTGGGAAAAAGGCGGAAAAGAAGCAGGCGGAACAGCAGGAGCAGCTGGATGCCGTAAAGCAGACCGTATCCATACTGGTCATTGATAAAGGCCGCGTCCGTCTCAGAGATGCCGGTTTCCCGCCAATCGTACTGGAAAATACACCAAAATACCTTCGCCGTTCCAAGGTACCGGTTGTGAAGGCAAAGATTGGCCCGAAAGTAATGACTTTAATGTGTGACGCCGACGTCTTCTCCATCATCCCTGTTAAGAAAGAAGTAAAGGCTACAATAAGCGGCATTTATATAACAGGAGTGAAGGGTCTCAGAGGTTCTCTTGAGACCCCGAAGAAGAAAAAGGGATTTTTCGCAAAGCTCAGAAACAAATAACCACGAAAGGGACAGGCAGTATCCGCCTGTCCCTTTTATTGTCTTTTGTTCGCCCTGATATTCATTGTAATATTACAATCTGCTACTTTTTCACCGTTAATGTCAAGCACATAGCTTACACGGATACCAATGCTGTCGTCCGTTTCCGATACCTTCATATCTCTTGTGAAGGCTCCGACCATAAGCTCACCGTATGGTGTCTCATACTGGGTCATATGAATCTTATCCTTCTCGAACACCATATGCGTATTAGAAATCCCGCTCTTCATAATTTCAAGGAGATGGTCTCCCGTAATACGGATTTTATTTTTAATCGTCCCCGGCATTCCTTCCACTACTTCATCATACACAATATAGTGTTTCCCGTTTTTGAAATAATACGCGGCAGGAGTAATAACCTCAATAGGGTCATTTTCTTCGTCCTGCCCCGCAAATGTCTCAGAATGAAGTCCGGAGATCGTAAGTATAACGTCCTTCGTCATAAGCTTCTACAGTGCAAGCTGCTGTGCAATGTCGTACTGATATTCCGGAATTTCCTTCTTCATGCCCAGTGCCTCGTTAATGTCAAAATCTACATACTCTCCGTGCTTATAGCCTACAACACGATTGGTCTTCCCCTGAATCAGAAGATCTACTGCCATCGCCCCCATAATGGACGCGTACACCCGGTCCTTACAGGTCGGGCTTCCTCCGCGCTGCATATGACCGATAATGGTAGCTCTTGTCTCCATGCCTGTAGCCTCCTCAATTCTCTCGGCCATATTCATGGAATCTCCGATACCTTCTGCATTGATAATAATATAGTTCTTCTTGCCACGCTTTCTGCTTTCCTGGATATCTGCGATAATCTTTGTCTCGTCGTAATTATGCTCCTCCGGCATCAGGATACACTCTGCACCGTTGGCAATTCCGCACCAGAGAGCCAGATAGCCGGCATCCCTGCCCATTACCTCGATGATCGAACATCTTTCATGGGAGGTAGATGTATCACGCACCTTATCAATAGCCTCCATAGCTGTATTTACTGCTGTATCAAATCCGATCGTATACTCTGTACATGCTATATCAAGATCAATCGTTCCCGGAATCCCTATGGTATTGACGCCGTAATGAGAAAGCCTCTGTGCCCCTGCAAAAGAACCGTCTCCGCCGATGACCACAAGCCCGTCAATGCCGTATTTTTTGCAGATTGCCGCCGCTTTTTGCTGCCCTTCTTCCGTCCTCATACTGTGGCACCGTGCGGTCTGAAGAATTGTACCGCCCCTCTGGATCGTATCAGACACATCCCTGGCCGACAGGTCGATGATCTCTTCATTCAAAAGGCCATAATAACCTTTACGAATCCCTCTTACTCTCAGGCCCTTGCCGAGAGCTGTTCTTACAACGGCACGGATAGCCGCATTCATTCCAGGTGCATCTCCACCACTTGTCAAAACGCCAATTGTACGGATTACTTTGTCTGCCATAATTGTTCCTCCATCGTATACATTGATTGCTTACTATAATTTTCCTGTTCGTGCACCATTTTACATGAATTATAACAGGTTTTCAATGGGCTTTTCTATGACTTTTACACAAGATTCACCGAGATAATTAGTCAATCTGCTTAATAGCCCCTCCCCGGCCTCTACACTGCGGTTTTTCGCCAGATGCTTAATGATATGCTCCTTTTTGCAGTAAATTACCACCTCGTCATTCCCGTCGGAATCATGAAGGATCCCGTAAAGCATCTGCTCCTGCTTAAGAAACGCTTCTTTGCTCTCAAACTGAAGCCACACTTCCCTCTTTACCATCCGGGAGAACGGTGTGACAGATTCACAGATCAGCTTGCTTGCCGCCGCATCTTCCTCAGAAACCCTTCCCTTTACGAAAATCTTATTCTCTTCCTCCAGATACGGCCTGTACTTTTCATAGGCATTGGGAAATACAACAACTTCTACTGTTCCCAGCAGATCCTCCAGCACCAAGAATGCCATCGTCTGATTCTTTCGCGTATATTTAATCGTCTTACCTGCTATAATTCCTCCAACGACCTCGCGCGCGCCGTCGTGTACCTTGGTTCTTCCGCTCTCCTCATCCAGCTGGAAATCTAAAGTGGTACGGGAAATATGTTTCTTCCATATTTCTTCGTATTCTTCCATCGGATGCCCGGTCAGATATACCCCGATCACTTCCTTCTCAAATGCAAGCCTTGTTTCTTTCTCATATTCCCCTATATCCGGCAACCGGATATCAAACTCTGCCTTCTGATCCTCGTCCACCATATCGAACAAAGACATCTGGCCAGTCATGGAATATTTTTTCTCCTGGTTCACCTGATCAACGATCTGCACATAAATGACCATGAACTGTTTTCTTGTGCCTCCCAGACTGTCAAAGGCGCCGGATTTTATAAAGTTTTCAATGGTTCTTTTATTGATCTCTTTTCCAGAAAGTCTCTCGATAAAATCCTTGAGGGTCCTGAACCTGCCTTGTTCATTCCTCTCTTTCAGAATCTCTTCTATTACCGGACGCCCGATACTTTTAATGGCTGCAAGGCCATAACGGATATTTCCGTTTTCTACGGAAAACCCTCCCATACCGCTGTTAATGTCCGGCGGCAGGACCTTAATCCCCATCTGCCTGCAGGAATAGATATACTCTGAAACCTTTCCCGGATTATCGATCATAGAAGTCATAAGTGCGGCCATAAACTCCACCGGATAATAATATTTTAACCAGGCTGTCTGATATGATACAACTGCATAGGCTGCCGCGTGAGATTTATTAAATGCATATTTGGCAAAATCAATCATCTCATCATAAATCTTATTGGCCACCTTCTCGTCAATTCCGTTGGCAATACAGCCGGGGACGCCTTCCGCCTGATCCCCATAGACAAACGCCTGCCGCTCTTTCTGCATGACGTCTCCCTTTTTCTTGGACATGGCCCGCCGCAAAAGATCGCTGCGTCCCAGCGTGAAGCCGGCCAGATCGCGGACAATCTGCATCACCTGCTCCTGATACACAATACAGCCGTAAGTCGGCGCCAGGATCGGCTCAAGCTGAGGACAGTCATAGGTGATAGAACCCGAATGATTCTTCCCTCTGATATATTGAGGAATAAACTCCATCGGCCCCGGACGGTACAGGGAGATCCCGGCAATGATATCCTCCAGGCTCCTGGGCTTAAGGTCCTTCATAAACCCTTTCATCCCTCCGCTCTCAAGCTGGAAGATCCCGTCTGTCTTTCCGCTTCCGATCAATTCCAGTACAGCCTGATCATCAAAATCAATACTGTTCATATCAATCTCTTTGCCGGTGCTCCCGGCGGCAAGCTCCGCCGCATCCTGGATCACAGTGAGCGTCCGAAGCCCCAGGAAGTCCATCTTCAGAAGCCCCAGTTCCTCCAGAGTCGTCATAGTAAACTGTGTAACTACAGAACCGTCCGAACCAAGAGACAGGGGGACATACTCATCAATAGATTTCTGGCTGATCACGACCCCCGCTGCATGCATGGACGTATGCCTTGGCAGGCCTTCCAGACGCATGGACATGTCAACTAATTCCTTGACCTGGGAATCTTCCTCATAAGATTTCCTGAAATCCGGGCTGGTCTTAAGGGCGCGTTCAAGAGTAATATTCAGTTCCTTGGGAATCATTTTTGCAATATTGTCAACAAAGGCATACGGAAGATCCATCACACGCCCCACATCGCGGATGACACCTCTTGCCGCCATCGTACCAAATGTAACGATCTGAACTACCCGGTCTGACCCATATTTTTTTACCACGTAATCGATGACCTCCTGCCTTCTCTCAAAGCAGAAGTCCACGTCAATATCAGGCATGGATACACGCTCCGGGTTCAGGAAGCGTTCAAACAGCAGCTGGTACCTGATCGGGTCAATGCTGGTAATCCCCAGACAGTAGGACACAATACTTCCGGCAGCAGAACCACGCCCGGGCCCTA
This sequence comes from uncultured Dorea sp., assembly GCA_910578865.1. GTDB lineage: Bacteria > Bacillota > Clostridia > Lachnospirales > Lachnospiraceae > Dorea_D. The sequence continues at coordinate 26,873 of CAJTRM010000019.1, read as the reverse complement.
CACTGATTCCATGGTCTCTGGCATATTTGATAAAATCCCACACAATCAGAAAATAGTCCACATAACCCATGGATTTAATCACAGACAACTCATATTCCAGACGTCCTGCCAGCTGTTCATCCACTTCCTCATAGCGTTCTTTTAACCCGGTATGGCAGAGTTCCTTTAAATATTCCCAGGAAGTGTATCCTTCCGGCACATCGTATTTGGGAAGCTTCATTACGCCAAATTCGATTTCAACATGACAGCGGTCCGCAATCCTCTGTGTCGTTTCCAGCGCCTCATGGGCATAAGGAAACAGCGTCCGCATTTCTTCTTCTGATTTTATATAATACTGACCGCCTTCATATCTCATGCGGTCTTCATCGGCCAGTTTTTTTCCGGTCTGTATACACAGAAGTATATCATGAGGCTTCTCATCCTCTGCATAAGTATAATGGACATCATTGGTAGCTACAAGCTCTATTCCTGTCTCCCGGGACATCCGAAGCAGTGACTGGTTGACTCTCTGCTGCTCCTCCATGCCATGGTCCTGGAGCTCCAGGAAGAAATTTCCCTCTCCGAAAATCTCCTGATACCGGTATGCAGCGGCCATGCCTTCACTGTACATTCCCCGGCTGATGTTGCGCTGCACCTCTCCTGCAAGACATGCGCTCAGAGCAATCAACCCTTTACTGTAGGTCTTTAAAACCTCCATATCCACACGGGGTTTGTAATAATACCCTTCGGTAAAGCCGATGGAGACAATCTTCATAAGATTCTGATAGCCCTCGTTATTTTCTGCCAGAAGGACCAGATGATAATATCTGTCATCTCCGCTCCCCACAGCTTCTTTGTCAAATCTGGAGCCCGGAGCCACATAGACCTCACAGCCAAGTACCGGTTTAATACCCGCCGCTTTTGCGGCACGGTAAAAGTCAATCACACCGAACATCACACCGTGGTCTGTAATCGCCACGCTGTCCATCCCCAATTCCTTTACCCGGGAAATGCACTCCTTAATCTTATTGGAACCGTCTAATAAACTATATTCTGTATGTACATGCAAATGTGCAAAACCCATATCCAAACTCCTCCTGAAATATCCAACCCTGTACTTTGTGTGATTCTACCCTCAGTGAACAACGGGACACACGATTTGTTCACTGAGGGTAAAAGAAGCAGATGAAAGTAGACCTTTCTTCTGCTTCGGTTCATTTACAATCTTATATATACTGTCTTATGCCTGCTGCGTATGAATCATAAACTAATTGTTGATCATAAATTTGATCAGTCTGTCTGTATCCTCCGGCTCATAAGCAATAATCTCAAGCTCCGGGATCTCACCGTTGGAGAAAATATTTGCCATAGATACATACTGGGATAACTTTGACTTCAGGTTCAGTCTGTCTCCTTCTCCTGTCACTAATTCTACTTTTCCTTTACATGCGTCTACTGTCTTGAAGAATGCTTCGATATCTGTAATATTCTGTACTTTCATTTTACAGTCTCCTTCCATTTTTTACTCTTTTTCTTTTTACGCTTCTATTATAACCTATTTCTTCAGGATTTCAATATACGTTTCACAGATTTGTATCTTCTGCTCTCTTAACAGCCTTCCCACTGCTCTTTTAAAGGCATTTTTACTAATTCCGAATTCCCTTTTAATCTGCTGTGCATCAGCTTTATCTGTAAATGGAAGCCTTCCGCCGGACGTCTGAAGCCTTTCCAGTATCATCCGTGCATCGTCGTCCATCTGAAGAAATGCTTTTTTACGGACACTTAAATCAAGCTTTCCGTCCTCCTGCACTTTCACTACCCTGGCCTCCACCTGATCTCCGACCTTCAGGCTGCCGAAAGCCTCCCGCCTCGGGATCAAAGCAGAATACTTGTCGTCTACCGCTACAAATGCTCCGAAATTGCTGCTGATCTCATAAATCCTTCCCTTCACCTGATCATCCTTCTCATAGGGGGAATCCTTTCTCAGCATATCATACACCTTCATAGTGGCACACAGCCTTCCTGTTTTGTCTACGTAAAGAGCCACAAGGACCTGATCATTTTTCTCCACCTTTGCCGTCTGCTCACGGAACGGGAGCAGCAGATCCTTTTCAAGCCCCCAATTAAGGAATGCCCCGATCCTCCCGGTATCTACGGCCTCAAGCACCTTAACTTCCCCCAGCAGGATCCTCGGCGTACGAGTAGTGGCAATGAGCCGGTCCGAAGAATCTTTATATAGGAATACTTCCACCGGATCACCAACCTCGATCCCGGAAGGTACTTCCTTCTTGGGAAGCAGCACCTTCTCCTCCTTTGTACCCAGGTAGACGCCGAATTCTACTTTCTTTACTACCATTAATGTTCTCTTTTTTCCTAATTCATCCTGTAATCTCATACATTTCTCCTATTATCGAAACTCAACCACCGCGTAAGGGCTGCCGTCCCTGCCGCACAGCTCTATGACCGTTCTTCCCGCATCCGAGCCTGCTCTGGGAATGATCATATCTCCGTAGACAGCTGATTTCTTATATTCTGCCCTCAGATGATGTACCACCGTCTCATCTTCCATCAGTTCCATTGCCATCTGTACATACTGGCAATTATTTACATGTTCATTCGTATCAATATGATACCTTTTTACTGCAAACGGAGCCTTAGCTTCCATCCTGTCCGGAAGCATAATCTTCCGGGATACTTGTCCCATATCAAGAGGCTCCCCTGTGCCGTACCGGCTGATCTCCTCCTCCGGCGGCCTTGTAGGCCGCCCTTTCTCAAGATCCATGTACACCCAGACAGAATTGGCACAGGCGATCCTGCCGCCCGCCTGATCCCTCATGCAGAAATTGCGTTCCCCCAGCATGCCCTTGAAATTGGTCGCCCATGTGTGCACGCTGACTGCCTCGGCAATTTCCGGATACCGCAGCACCTCCACCTGCCAGGCTGACAGCACCCACGCCTTTCTGCGCTCCGCCAGATAGTCCACCCCAAGCCCGAGGCTCTCTGACTGAAAAATCGAACAATCCTGAAAATAATTAATGATTCCCGGAAGAGTCATCTTCTTTGTGTGGTCTACCTCGCTGAACCTCACTCTACTTTCAAATGTATATTCATGATTCTTTTGCACTTGCTACATAACTCCCTTCTACTGTAATGACGCACCGATATCTCGGGTCTGCCTCTCCGAGCTTTGCCCGCAGCTTTTTCTTCAGCTCCAGCTGCTTCTCTCTGTCATATTCATGCGGAACAACCATATCAAAGATCAGGTTGATCTGTTCTTTCCCGTCAACCATACGGAAGTCATGGATGCTGACTTCCTCATCAATCATTCCCAGAACTTCCGTCACATGCTCCTTCACCGCCAGCACCCGCTGGTCCTTAGTTTCCACCGGATCCATGTGGATCACAAGAAAAATCCCCAGTTCCCGGGCGGCCTCCCGTTCGATCTTATCTATGATTTCATGGGAGACTTCGATGTCCACATCGTTGGGCACCTCCGCATGGATGGATGCCATGCTTCTTCCCGGGCCATAATTATGTACGATCAGATCGTGGGTGCCCTCAATCCCCTCATACCTTTCAATGAATTCCGTAATCCTGATATAGACCTCCGGATCCACGGCCTGGCCAATGAGAGGTTCCAGCGTATCCCTTGCGATGCCTACGCCCGCCCACATGACCACTAACGACACTCCGATTCCGACAAAGCCGTCAATATTAATACCTGTCAGCCGAAAAAATAATATGGATGCGATTGTTGCCGTCGTTGTAATAACATCCCCGATCGCATCTGTCGCCGTTGCCATCATAACCTTTGAATTGATTTTCTGCCCAAGCTTTTTATTGAACAGCCCAAGCCACAATTTCACTCCTACAGACAAGGTAAGCACAACTACAGAGATGGCACGGAAACGAATCATCTCCGGCTCACGGATCTTTCCGATGGAATCCTTAAAAAATGTAAATCCTACCTGCAGGACCAAAAAGGCAACGATCAATGCTGCGATATACTCAATTCTTCCGTGCCCGAACGGATGCTCCTCATCTGCAGGCTTCTCTGCCATCTTTACTCCCACCAGGCCGATAATCGAGGACCCGGCATCTGAAAGATTATTAAATGCGTCCGCCATAACCGATATACTATGTATCAAAAATCCGACAGTCCACTTGACGACAAATAAAAACACATTACAAAAGATGCCTGTCACACTTGCCAGCACACCATATGCCGTACGCACAGACACCTTTTCTACGTCCTCATATTCCTTTACAAAATGCCTTACTAAAAATCCTGTCATGACATTCCTCCATATCTTCCGTATCCTCTGTACTCCGGCTATCTCTTCTGTATACAGTAATCCATACTGTCAGTCTGTCCTCCGGCGTCACTGCTTTCCTCCGAAAATATCCCCGAAGAAAAAGCTCTTTATCTGAAACTCTGAGGTCGCCGTGACCATCTCATATTCTTCCTCTGTCAATACATTTTTAAGTTCCTGTTTCCCTTCGTCATCTACAACGGCGCAGGCGGCGTCGGTAAAGCAAAGGTTCGGATACAGCACGCACCACCAGTTATGTCCCTCTGCCCTTCCAAGCTCTATCCGAAGCGCCTCGTAATACCCTTTCGGGAAAAATACGTCTCCGTAACTCTTATCCGGGAAATAACAGGACACCACCTCTGCGCTTGCTCCATAGGAACATCCTTCTTCGCGGATTACAGTCTCTGCAATAGCTTCAAACCGGGAAATATGCTCTCTGGCCCATGCCTTTGTATCCTCCACAGAAAGGGATTCCGGTAATTCTTCCTTCATATAGGCGATGACGGCATCTCTTACCTTCAGCTTTACAGCCTGATCCTTTTTGCTGTCACTTTCTGCCAGTACATGAAAGCGGAGTACCTCTCCGGCCAGCTCTTTCTGGGTCTCCGACATTCTTTTTTCCGCTGCGAGCGTCCGGTTCACAATTACGGTCTGAGTCAGGAATAATGCTGCACAGACACCAAGTATAACACAGATTACCTGTTTTCTTCTATCGTTATTGAAAAATTCTTTGTTCCATAGTTTCACTGGATATGTACCTCTCTTTCCTTTTGGATATCCTGAGTCTGTACATATTCCCGGCGATTTATACATGCTTTATGAATTTTTTGTCCGAATTACATCCATGACTGCCGCAACCTGGTTGTCAATATGCTTATTCATAATAGCGGTAGCCTCTTCCTTATTACGTCCGACAATATTGGAAATGAGTTCCTCGTGCTCTTTGATCAGCTGAGAATGAACCTTTTCATTCTTCAGATATTCTACCCTGTATCTATACATCTGTTCCCGCAGATTGTTCAGCAGCTGGATCAGCCTCTGGTTGTCTGTAGCCATATAAATAATATCATGAAACCGTACGTCTGCCTCTGCGATCTTCGTGATATCTCTCTGCTTTAATGTCTTTTTAAATTCCTCTGCCGCCCGCTTAAGCTCGTCAATCTCCTTTTTGGTGATCCTGTCACATGCAAGCCGGACGGACAGCTCTTCCAGAGCCTTTCTCACTTCCAGCACGTCCCTCAGGCCCTTCTCTACAATATCTGCTACTTCTGCGCCTTTTCTGGGTATCATCAGGACCAGGCCCTCAAGCTCCAGCTTCCGGATCGCTTCCCGGACCGGGGTACGGCTCACCCCCAGCTTTGTGGCAAGCTGTATCTCCATAAGCCGCTCCCCCGGCTTCAATTCCCCACGGAGAATTGCCTGACGCAGTGTATTGAACACCACGTCGCGAAGGGGAAGATATTCATCCATTGTCACATTCAAATTCAGTTCCTTCATTTATTTCCTCCACGCATTGTGTATATTCGTCACATACACCTGCTTTGCAAGCTCTGTTTCTTTTATCTTTGCAGCCGCCCTTCTGGCACTCTTCTTATCCTCATAAATGCCGAATACAGTAGGGCCGCTGCCGCTCATCATAGCATTCAATGCACCTTCTGCCTTCATCAGAGCCTTAATCTCCTCTATCACCGGATACTCCCCGGCAGTTACGCGCTCCAGCACATTGCCCATACAGCCGGTAATTGCTTTCAGATCTCCTCTCTCAAGACCCGCAAGGATTCCGTCAATGTCCGGGTGATCCTCCACCTCATGTGCATCAAGCTTATCATAGACCAGCTTTGTTGACACACTGACCGGAGGCTTTGCCAGCAGCACATAGCATCTTGGCATGGCCGGAAGCGGCGTCAGTTTCTCTCCGATTCCTTCTGCGAGCACGGTTCCCCGCATGACACAATAAGGAACATCGGCTCCCAGGCGTTCTCCTCGTTTCATCAGTTCTTCTTCTGTAAGCCCCAGGGAAAACATACGGTTCATCCCATACAGCACTGCCGCCGCGTTAGAGCTTCCGCCTGCCATTCCCGCCGCCACCGGGATATGTTTTTCAAGCGTGATATAGACTCCTTCATTAATCTGGAATTCCTCCATCAACAGCCCTGCGGCCTGCCATGCAAGATTATTTTCGTTGCACGGGAGATAATACAGATTCGTCTCAAGCCGAATCCCGGGGCTTTTCGTCCGTTTCATTATCACCTTGTCATATAGATATACTGTCTGCATCACCATGCGTACATCATGGTATCCATTGTCGCGCCTTCCGAGCACATCCAGGCCCAGATTAATTTTCCCCAGTGCTTTCAGTTCCAACCTATCCATCTTTTGCTCTCCTGTATGATTCTGCCTGTATCCTGTATACAATATACTATAGTATACTCATATTTTCTTTAAAAATCAATATTTTATCTCCCGGTGTGATTTCCTGCTTCTCCATGCCGTTGACTTCCATGATACCTTCCACAGTCGTACTGTAGCATTTTGCAAGATCCCACAGTTCATCTCCTTCTTTCACAATATATCCTACGATTCCCGGGCGTTTTTCCATTTCTTCCATGTCTATTTCTTCATAAGTAATCTCCTCTATATTCTGAATGCGGACCGGCTTCTTCAAAAAGCTGTTGAACGCCAGCACCGCTTTTACTTCTATTTCACCATTTCCCAAAAGGCCGATAGCAAGCTGTTCCACAAAATGTGTCAGGTCATAGCTCATATCCCCGCTGGTCTGATTGCTCTCAAGCAGGTAGGAAAACGGCACCATTCCCTGCCACACATCAAAAGGAATCGTATCATCAGATTTGACATACAGGAAGCTCACATGCAGCACTCCTTCGATCTGTATCCCCCGCTCTGTAATCTCCGTATGCTCCACCTGAATCCGCCCGCTGCTGTGGCAGATCTGCAAAATATCATCCTTGATCTCCGGAAGAGACAGCTGTTCCGACACTTTACATTTAGAATGGTTCTGCATAAGCAGCTGCTCCATAGTCTGTTCCTTCAGACGGAGCGCACAGTTGTGCCTAAGAGAATATATATCCTGCAGTATCTGTATCTCTTCCTCAATACTTACAATAATCCGTGCCTCCAGCGTGGCCTCTACACCCAGGATCCTCATCTCCCCCTCTTCATCCATCCGGGGATCTATGGACACATCCGTGATCTCCGGATAAATCTGATGGTACATGAAATCCTGTGCCCCAAAGCACTCAATCCTGCCTTCATATGGTACAGTCTGCTCGATCCAGTCTGTCTTTCCGTCCACAGATTCATAGAAACAAAACAGCAGCAGTTCTCCCTGTAGGAGGATCTCATCCCCGCTGATCCTTGTATCCAGCTTTCTTCCGGTAACCTCTGTCCACAGCAGATTACCGATATTTTCTTTCGTCCCGCCGAGAGAAAGTTCTTCTTTGATGCGGTAAGTATCTTTTTTTATCGTAAAGAGACGCAGCAGGTTGTGGGAGGACGTTTTCTTATATAATTCCTGGCCGTTCTCCGCGTCAATGGTAAGCTCGACCTGCTCCTGCCCCTCTGAACATACCTGAAGCTCCGCAAGAGCCTTCACGTTCAATTTGCGCGAATGGATCATTGTCACCGTAATGTCGATGTCCGACGACTTTATAAATGGATTGCCTGTCAGAGGTTCCTCCATATAGACCATCTCTTCAAACGGCAGCCTTCCGTCCAGGCAGGCCAGTCTGTTTTCTGAATCGTCTGCTGCGTAGAGCACTCTGAAATTCATCTTTCCGGACACTCTTATGTAATTTTCAACCACCTTCACATCCTCGACCTGAAGGGTTCCTTCACTTAACACCACCCGCCTTACGTCATTTTTTGCGTCCGGTACATTATAATCATCATCAATATAAAACTGATCTGTAATTGTCTTTCCCTGCTGATAGATGAGTAGTTCCTTTTTTTCATACTCCATGTTAGATCCTCCTTTAATTGAACACTACATTTTTGTCACTGTATTCCATTTTTATGACCACATATGGACAGGTGCTTTTCTTAAGAATCTCCTCCCCCTTTGCAGGGCCCAGAAGATCAGTAGATATCCGGATCGTATTGGATGTCTCGCAGCATTCCGTGACTTCTATACTGTACCCGCTGGTATTTTTCTGCCCATAGCCTCTCGCGGCATAAAGATATCCTTTATCTCCGTAGGTCATCTGGAATGCCTCCTTCTTCCCCTCCTCAATCTGTGACTGCAGTTCCTCCGGCACATCGTCATGAGGCACCACCGTAAAATCTACATCTCTTAATTTTTCTTCCCCGTCTTTCTGAATGGAACACGCGCCAAGCAGCAACACTATGCTTGTAAGAAGTATGTACAGACAAAATTTTTTCATAACCTCTCCATATACAACTCTCTTTAACATCATACACACCAGTGCTAGGAAAAATTACAATTTTGTTGTATAATAGTGATTACGATAAATTTTAAATCAAGGAGACTAGAAACTATGAACCGTTTAAAACGAATGTCCGGAATTCTTCTTCATCCGACTTCCCTGCCCTCCCCATACGGCATCGGAGATCTTGGTGAGGAGGCCTACAGCTTCGTTGATTTCCTTCAGGAATCCGGTCAGCACTTATGGCAGATCCTTCCGCTGACTCATACTGGTTTCGGGGATTCCCCTTACCAGAGCTTTTCTGCTTTTGCAGGACAGCCGCTTTTGATCAGCCCCGCACACCTGAAAGAGTTGGGGCTTCTTAAGGACGCCGAGCTGAATGAATGTCCTGTATCTGATGAAGAACATATTGATTACGGAGTCATTATTCCATGGAAGCATCTGATCTTCCGCCTGGCTCATACCAGATTCCTCGCGGCCGCCCGGGAGACAGAACTGGCTCGAAACTTCCATAACTTTTGCCGGGAACAGGATTTCTGGCTTACTGACTATGCACTGTTTATGGCCTGTAAAGACAAAAACAACGGCAAGAGCTGGCTGGAATGGGAAGAAGAATACCGGAACCCGACACCGCAGTTCAAAGAGCAGCTGTTGAAAGACCTCTCTGAAGAAGTTGGCTATTATCAGTTCCTTCAGTTTATTTTCTTTACTGAATGGAAAAAATTAAAATCTTATGCAAATGAGCGCGGCATACAGATCATCGGGGATATCCCCATCTTTGTATCTATGGACAGCGCTGATGTATGGGCCGGAAAGCACTTATTCCAACTTGACTCCAAAGGATATCCTCTGTCTGTTGCAGGCGTACCGCCGGATTATTTTTCTGAGACAGGGCAGCTCTGGGGCAATCCGCTCTATCAATGGGATGCACACCGTCAGGACGGATTCTCCTGGTGGATCACCCGCATCAAAAGTCAGCTTGAAAACCTGGATATCCTGAGGATTGACCATTTCCGCGGATTTGAAGCCTATTGGTCTGTCCCCTATGGAGAGGAGACAGCAATTAAAGGACAGTGGATCAAGGCTCCTGGTATGGAGTTGTTTTCCGCCGTCCAAAAGGAACTGGGAGAAAATCTTCCGATCATCGCAGAAGATCTGGGCGTCATTACCGAGGAAGTCAATGCACTTCGTGAGCATTTTTGTTTCCCCGGGATGAAGGTGCTTCAGTTCGGGTTTGATTCTACTCAGGAAAGTCATTTCCTGCCCCATCAGTTTACATCTCCTAACTGTGTCTGTTACACCGGAACCCACGACAATGACACGACTCTCGGCTGGTTCAGCACCCTGCCCGAAGACTGTCAGAAAAAGGTGATGGACTACACCGGAGCAGAGGAGAAGGACATGGTAAGTCGCGGCCTTATCCGTACATGTATGGGAAGTATAGCCTCCTACGCCGTCTTTCCGCTTCAGGATCTTCTGGCATACGGGAGCAGCGCACGCATGAATTTTCCGGGAATTGCGGCCGGGAACTGGAATTTCCGTTACAAAAAAGGGTGCCTGACACCCGATCTGGCAAAAGAATTAAAGGAACTCACCATATTATATGGCAGATTTTACACCTAAATGTGACAGAATGAGAGGTTTATCCGAATGATAAGATTTATATCCATTATGACTACGCTGTTTTTATACCTGCTGTTTGGTATCCCTGTTCTCGGCGTGGAATGGCTGATCGGAAAATTCAATAAAAATACAGAAGATTATCAATGCCTGCGTATGGTACAGCGTGCATTCAAGCTGATGATCTCCATGGCAGGAACAGAAGTTACCGTCATAGGAGAAGAAAATATTCCCGATGAACCGGTACTTTTTATCGGCAACCACAGAAGCTACTTTGATATCCTGCTCACTTACTCCAGGTGTAAGCGTCTGACCGGATACGTTGCAAAAAAAGAAATGCTGCGTTATCCCCTGCTCCGGGACTGGATGAAACGTCTGTACTGCCTGTTCCTGGACAGAGACAATCCAAAAGAGGGCCTTAAGACAATCCTTCAGGCCATTGATTACATCAAAAGCGGGATCTCCATCTGTATATTCCCGGAGGGAACCCGCAACGACGGTGAAGAATTAAGTATCCTCCCTTTCCACAGCGGTTCTTTTAAAATTGCAGAAAAGAGCGGATGCCCGATCGTACCTATAAGCATGAATAATACAGCCTCCATATTTGAAAACCAGTTTCCGCGTATTAAAAAGACTCATGTTATCATCGAATATGGAAAACCCATTTATCCGTGTGAACTGGACAAAGAGACAAAAAAACGTCTCGCTCCTTACTGCCAGAATCTTATACAGGAAACAATCAATAAAAACCAGGCGCTTTTATAGGCGTCTGGTTTTTCCGGTACTTTTTCTTTTACTTTTACTTCCTTAGGTGCTATAATGAAACGGAATGTAAACAGATTTATAAATAACCATTCCAAAGGAGACAAAAAGAGAAAATGAACAGGCAAGATCTAACTCTATTGACGGACTTGTATGAACTGACCATGATGCAGGGATATTATGAAGAAAGCCAGAATGAAATGGTTATCTTCGATCTTTTTTTCCGCCAGAACCCATGCAACAATGGCTATTCGGTATGTGCCGGTCTGGCGCAGGTCATCGATTATATCAAAAACCTCAACTTTACCTATGAGGATGTAGACTATTTAAGAAGCCTTAAACTGTTCAGTGAAGACTTCCTCCAGTATTTAAGCGGCTTTCATTTCAGCGGTGATATCTATGCCATCCCGGAGGGAACCGTCGTATTCCCCAAAGAGCCGTTATTGAAGGTCATAGCACCGATCATGGAGGCACAGCTTGTAGAAACTGCCATTTTAAATATTATTAACCACCAGTCCCTGATCGCGACCAAGACCTCCCGGATTGTATTTGCCGCAAACGGAGACGGCATTATGGAATTCGGCCTCAGGAGGGCCCAGGGACCGGATGCAGGCCTGTACGGTGCCAGAGCCGCCATGATCGGCGGATGCGTGGGCACCTCCAATGTTCTTGCAGGGCAGCTCTTTGACGTACCTGTCATGGGAACGCATGCACACAGCTGGATCATGAGCTTTAAAGATGAATATACAGCCTTCCGGACGTATGCACAGATGTATCCGGATAATTGTACTCTCCTGGTGGATACTTATGATACCTTAAAATCAGGCGTACCGAATGCAATCCGCGTATTTACCGAATTCAGGGACTCCGGACATCCTCTCAAGAAATTTGGGATCCGGCTGGACAGCGGAGATCTGGCTTACCTGTCAAAAGAAGCACGCAAAATGTTAGATGCCGCAGGATTTGAAAATGCCTCCATCTGTGCTTCCAATGACCTGGACGAGTATCTGCTCCATGACCTTAAGATGCAGAAAGCGGCTATTAATTCCTGGGGTGTCGGAACCAACCTGATCACCTCCAAGGACTGCCCGTCCTTCGGCGGCGTATACAAGCTTGCCGCTATCCAAAATGAAACGGGTGAATTTGTTCCTAAGATCAAACGCTCCGAAAATACAGAAAAGATTACAAATCCCGGAAACAAAACAATCTATCGGATCTATGATAAAACAACAGGCAAAATAAAAGCAGACCTGATCTGCTTTTCAGATGAGACTTATGACACTGACAAGGACCTGCTGCTTTTCGACCCGATTGCAACCTGGAAGAAAACAAAACTGCCGGGAGGCTCTTACACGATGCGGGAGCTTCTTGTCCCTGTATTCAGAAAGGGTGAGTGTATCTATAACTCCCCTTCTGTTATGGAGATTGCGTCATACTGTAAACAAGAAAAAGAAACTCTGTGGGATGAGACGAAGCGCCTCTTCTATCCGCACCAGGTCCATGTAGACCTGTCCCAGAAGCTTTACGACGTCAAGAAGTCACTTCTGGACAAAATGAGCGCAACAGAATAATGAAGGAGACTAATCTATGAAAATTATTGTATTAGCCGGAGGACTGAGCCCTGAACGCGACGTATCTCTTACATCCGGCGCCGGAATCTGCAAAACTCTGAGGGAAAAAGGACACCAGGCATTTCTTCTGGATGTATATCTTGGACTCCCTTATGACTCTGACAGACTGGAGGAAGTATTCGACCTCCCGGGCGGCGGCCTTGAAATTGCCGAAGGGATCAAAACAACTGCGCCGGATCTTGTAAAACTGAAAAAGCAGCGTCCCGACCAGTCGGACTGCCTGATTGGGCCAAATGTAATCGAACTTTGCCGGATGGCTGACATTACATTTATGGGGCTCCACGGTTCAATCGGTGAAGACGGAAAACTGCAGGCAACCTTTGACGTACTCGGCATCCGCTACACCGGACCGAACGCTCTCGGCTGCACGTTATCCATGAATAAGCTCGTGTCAAAGCAGATATTCAAAATGAGCGGCGTACCCACTCCAAGAGGGACTTCTCTCACACAAAAGACGAAAGATACTCCCCTGAGCGAACTTGGCTATTATCTGCCTCTTGTAATCAAACCGTGCGACAGCGGCTCCAGTATCGGTGTTTTCATTGTCCATACAGAGGAGGAATATACAGAAGCCATCCACCAGTCCTTTGATATCAACAAAGAAACAGAGGTTGTCATTGAGCCTTACATTAAAGGTCAGGAATTTGCATGCGGAATCTTTGCAGGCAAGGCCCTGCCTTTGGTAGAGATTGTTCCAAAAGACGGATTTTTTGATTATGCCAATAAGTACCAGGCAGGCGGCGCCCAGGAGCTCTGCCCTCCGCAGTCTATCGGCAAAGAACTGCAGGAAAAAATACAGAGAGCCGGCGAAGCAGCTTTTTCCGCCCTTCGCATGGATGTCTACGCACGCGCGGATTTTATTGTCGATGAATCGGATCAGGAAATCTATTGCTTTGAGGTAAATGCTCTTCCGGGAATGACCCCTGCAAGCCTGTACCCGAAGGCTGCACAGGCCGACGGCCTGGAATTTGGAGATCTGTGTGAACGGATCATCGAAGAATCAATGAAAGTACGTTACCGATAGGGGGATATGATTTTGAAAAACCTTACTTTAGAAAATATTACCGCTGCATGCCGGGGCGTTTACCACGGTGATCACAGCAAACTTTCTCTGGAAGTATCCGGTGTCGTGATCGACAGCCGAAAGGTGGAAGACAATTATCTTTTTGTGGCTATTGACGGAACAAATGTCAATGCCCACAAATTTATCCCCGATACCATCAAACGAGGAGCTGCATGTGTCGTATCCCACGAAGACCTGGGCGAGACCGACTACCCTTACATTCTTGTGGAATCCACCGGACAGGCGCTTCTTGATATTGCCAAATTATATCGTGACTCTTTTGACATAAAGGTTGTAGGGATTACCGGAAGTGCCGGCAAAACCAGCACAAAGGAAATGATAGCATCCGTCTTGTCCCGGAAATACAATGTGCACAAAACGCCGGGAAATTTTAACAATGAATGGGGGCTTCCGATTACAATTTTTGAAATGAACGAATCACACGAGATCGCCATCCTCGAGATGGGCGTCAACCATTTTGGAGAAATGAGGAGGCTTTCCTCCGTAGCCGGCCCGGACATCTGTGTAATTACCAATATCGGCATTGCACACCTTGAATTCTTCAAAACGAGGGAAGGTATTTTCCAGGAAAAATCCCAAATGATCCAGGATATGAAAAACGGAGGGGCCATTATCTTAAACGGAGATGACAATATCTTATGTGAAACCGGGGCGATCAAGGGCGTTCAGCCACAGTTTTTCGGCATGGGGGAAGACAACGAATTCCGGGCAGAAAACGTAACCTCCCTTGGGCTGAAGGGTTCTTCCTGCACCATCCATCTTCCTTCTGGTGAAAGTTTTGACTGTACGGTACCGCTGCCGGGCGTCCATATGGTCTCCAATGCACTCGCAGGCGCTGCCGTAGGCTACAACCTGTCTCTTACGCCGGACGAGATTAAGGCGGGAATCGAATCCCTCCCTTCCATTCCAGGACGTGGAAATATTATTTCCACCGACAGGATTGTCATCCTGGACGACTGTTATAATGCCAACCCGATCTCTATGAAAGCATCCATGGATGTCCTTGATCTTGCCATCGGGCGTAAAGTGGCCATTCTGGGGGATATGGGAGAGCTTGGTGAAAATGCTGGCCAGATGCACTGTGAAGTCGGCCGGTACGCAGCAGAAAAAAATATTGATCTTGTGTGCGGCATCGGCATTCTTGGAAAAGAGATCGTATCAGGCGCTGCCTCCGGGGAAAACACCGAGGCGCTCTGGTTTGAAACAAAAGCTGATTTTCTTCGTACGGTGAAAGATATTATAAAAACCGGAGATAATGTACTGGTAAAGGCATCCCACGGAATGCACCTTGAAGAAATTGTAGAAACTCTCAGGACACTATAAAAAGGAGCGGAAACATGGACTATCAGATTCTTGCTTTAGATCTGGACGGTACACTTACCAATTCCAAAAAAGAAATATCAGCGCCCACACTTGAGGCACTGATCGATATCCAGAAACTGGGGAAAAAGGTTGTTCTGGCAAGCGGACGTCCTCCGAAAGGAATCCTCCCTCTTGCCAAACTGCTTCATCTCGAGGAGTACGGAAGTTATATCCTGTCCTTTAACGGCGGTCGGATCATCGACTGCCGCAGCGGACAGGCTGTGTATAACAAAACTCTTCCTGACGATGTCGTATCGCCTTTATTTCATATTGTAAAAAAATATTCCGGGGCAGATATTCTATCTTACACCTCCGAAAATCTGCTGTCCGGAATCCGCTCCAACGAATATACAGAACGGGAATCACTTATTAACCACATGCCTGTAATCCAGGTGGAAGATTTTCCACTGGAAATCAAAGAACCGGTCAATAAATTCCTGGTCACTGCAGATCCGGATATTATCGCGCGCATCCAGAAAGAGGTAACCGAATATTTCCGGTCTTACCTGAACATCTATTGTTCAGAGCCCTATTTTCTGGAGATCATGCCTCCCCGCATTGACAAAGCCCATTCCCTGCTGCGTCTTCTGACAAGCATCGGTCTTACCGCCGAGCAGATGATCTGCTGCGGCGATGGATATAACGACCTGACTATGATCGAAACCGCCGGCCTTGGGGTAGCTATGGCCAATGCACAGCCGCTGGTGAGGGAAACCGCAGATTATATCACGAAATCCAATGATGAGGATGGGATTCTTCATGTAATCAATAAATTTATGAGGTAATATGCCATGCCTCAACCATTTCAGAATTGACGTTCAGCACCCGGTTGGAAATATAATGAAAACCTCCGTCCTCCAATTCCCGGACGGTCACTTCATGTGTCAATACTTCTGATGAATTTTTATACGGGAAAACTGCATTGACGGTACAGGTCAGCGTACCGTCTTCGTTCCTGCTGTAGCCTGTCACCTCCGGATACGGCACCTCCGGGGATTCTATATCATAAAGCCCGCGGGGCGTGAATCTGTAGCTCTGTTTTTCGGGCAAATACACATTCTTCTCCCTCAAATCTTCAACATCAACGCCAAAAAATGTCTGGATTACTCTCTCATATTCTTCTCTGTCTATGTCATACTGTTTTCCGATCTCCCAGCCATCGGTAGCCGTATACGGAACAGATCTGCCGTACACCTGCGGATACAGTGCGGCAAACAGATCCTCAAAGTCCAGTTCCCCGAAATTACCCTCCTGCCAGTCACATAGGAACAGATTGTTTTCTTTATAGCCCACCGGGACAATATACTTCTTGTTAAGCTCCCGGCAGACCGCATCCAGGGGCTGGATCCGGATTGCCGTATGACCGGAATCTCCGTCGAATCCATCCATCCGGTACTCCTCAAAAAAGAGATACCCTTCCTTAGAATAATCCCAGGCATACGCCTCATAATGATCTCTCTCCGCAATTTCCGGAACCGTACCATTCCAGACAAGCCATGTACTGTCTACGTAAAATACCCCCTCTTCCGTCCTTAAATCATACTGCGTAAAATTACCCTCCCTCTCCAGACAGACAATTGTAAGTTTATGCCTTCCTGCCTCTTTTCCGGAATCATCCTGAAAGTTCCCTTTCTCTGCCGTTTCTATAAATTCCATAGCCTCATCTGCATTCACCATATTGATCTGATTTTCTGCATCGACCGCCACATATCCGGCCTTTCCCAGACATTCGATCATGGATACGGTCACAGACTCATCTCCCAGAGTACCGTCCTTTAAAGCCTGTTCGTATATTTCCCTGTAGCATTCTGCAATTTTTAAAGCCGTATCTCCTGCTTCTGCATCGTTTTTTTGCCCCGGCTTCCCCTGCCCGGACATCTGTCTTTTGGCACCGCACCCGAACATTGATATCATCACAACTGTTACTAATATTATGAAAATTACAAGATTCTTTTTCATGCCTGCATCTCCTCGTGTAAAACATCTATTATTTTCAGGTTCAACTCCTATATTTTGTATTAGCAAAACGTATGTAATCCAGGAGTTTCATTAATATTACACTTGTAAGATTAAAATGTCAAGTATTATCTCCTTAGATACTCAGATATGATACTCAGATAATCAGACTCTTTTACGCGACACAGGTGCAGATACTTTCATTACAAAATTATCTTCCACTTCTTCCGACAGGTAATCAATCACATCCTCTTCATAAATATTTCCTATCATTTTATAACCTTTTTCTTCAATTTCGTTTTTCATCCAACGGTATGCGGTATAAAGGGTATCATAACTGCCTCTGTGGTACAGCACCCCATAGGTACCGGCCGGCTTAACCATAAGACGTTCATCCTCAACCCTTCGTTCGATCCTGCTGTAATAATAACTCTCTTTATAAAGATCCCTTTCTATATTCTCTAAAAGTATAATCTCTCCTACATGAAGGCCGATTCCGAGGCCATGCTCCGAACAGTAACGTAAATGCTCCCCGATATCCTGAAGGGCTGCCGTTCCATCCTCAGGATCTGAAGAAACAGCCTTTGTGGCAATCAGATATTCCTCTCTGCACTCTACAAATTCCAACTGTTCTGCCCCGATATACGGAGTCATCTCCATAGCAGTAATTGTATCAGACAGCTGTCTGCACATTCTTTCCATCCGCTGTTTTTCCTGCTCCAGATCAGAAAGCCTCACCTTAAGGACTTCCAAAACAGGGGTCTCCTTCGGATGCTCCAGGCAGTGTTTTATCTCTTCCAGCGGCATCCCTGCTGTTTTCAACAAAAAAATAAGCTGGAACCTGTCAAACTGCTCCACACCATAATAACGGTATCCATTTTTTCCCACTTTCTCCGGGCAAAGAAGGCCAATCTCATCATAATGGTAGAGGGTATGCCTTGTTGTCCCGCAGAGGGCTGCAAATTCGTTTATTTTATATAATTTTCGGATCATATCTTTTTATATAGTTTTTTCATTTCATTCTTGACTTTCGGGTTACCCTATACTTTAGAATAGCAATCAGCAATATTTTCGTCAAGAGGTGATACGTATGACTAACAGTATATCCCAGAAATTTACATTAACTTCATTATTCCGCTTTTCACTTCCTTCTATTCTTATGCTGATCCTGACCTCTCTCTACACCGCTGTAGACGGGGTATTTGTATCACGTTTTGTTGGAAGCGACGCCTTGTCTGCCATTAACATCCTTCTGCCCCTTGACAGTATTATTATCGGTCTCTCCATCATGTTTGGGACAGGAGGAAGTGCAATCATCGGCTTTAAGCTGGGTGCCGGCCGGGAGCAGGAGGCAAAGGAAAATTTTGCACTTATCACCATCACGGCTATCGTAACCGGCGCTGTTGTTACAGTGCTTTTTGTCCTTTTCCTGCCGTCTGTTATACCGATGCTGGGGGCAAGCGACCGGCTTTTCCCCTATTGTACAGACTATGGATACATCCTGGTACTATTTGCCGTACCCTATATCCTCCAGGTTATGTTTAACTCACTTTTTATTACTGCCGGGAAACCCAATCTGGCTCTTGCCGTCACTGCCATAGCGGGCGTTATGAACCTAGGACTGGACTATCTGTTTATCGTGATTTTTAAGATGGGAATCAGCGGCGCCGCCTGGGGCACCGCCCTGAGCCGTGCCTTCGGAGGGCTGTTTCCGGTCATTTATTTTATGGTAAATAAAAAGGGCCTGCATTTTTGCAGGCCAAAGCCGGACTGGAAAGTCATCGGACGCACCATCACAAATGGTTCCTCGGAAATGGTTTCCAATATCGCCTCGGGTGTCACCACCTTTTTATTCAATATTACGATGATGAAGCTATTAGGCGAAGACGGTGTTGCCGCTATGACTATCGTCCTCTATACGCAGTTTATCTATTCCTCTGTGTATTTCGGCTTTTCCAACAGCTGTGCACCCGTAATCAGCTATAATTACGGCAGCGGTAATACCCTCCATCTGAAAAAACTCTTTCGGTATTGCCTGTTTATCATAGGCGGAAGTACGGTACTCATGCTTGGGCTCTCCTTCTTTGCCGCCCGTCCTCTGATCGCCCTGTTTACGCCCGCAGAAACCTCTGTATTCCCGTTGGCATATCACGGCTATGTAATCTTTATATGGAATTTTTTATTTGCAGGCATCAATGTGTTCGCCTCATCGCTGTTCTCCGCATTTTCAAACGGCGGAATATCAGCGCTCATCTCATTTTTGCGGACATTCGTGTTTATCATCGGATCACTGATGACTCTGCCTTCCTTCCTGGGAGTGGACGGACTGTGGCTGGCAGTCCCCGTGGCTGAAGCCCTGACCTGTTTCATTGCAGTGCCGTTAATGCTCATATACGGAAAGCGAACATACAGTTACTTATAGATTACCACTTCATACGGCCTGATTTCAGTCGGTCATAATTCACTGTTGATTTATCCTTTTCATAAATTTTAAAAGCCCGGGACGTTCCGTTATGTCCCGGGCCTGCTTTACGCCCTCATCGCCCCGTCTACAGACAATACTTCACCTGTCACGTAGCTTGCCATATCACTTGCCAGGAACAGGAATGCATTTGCAACATCCTCCGGCTCACCGATCCTGCGAAGCGGAATTGCCCCGATCATCGGCTGGATCATCTGCTCCGGAAGAGCTGCTACCATATCCGTCTTCGTGATGCCCGGAGCAACTGCATTAACACGGATATTGCTTGGCCCAAGCTCCCTTGCAAGAGACAACGTCATGCCATTAACAGCAAACTTACTTGTAGGATAAGCTACGCCGCCCGGCTGGCCTGAAATGCTGACCATAGAACTTGTATTGATAATACAGCCGCCTCCCTGCTCTCTCATAATCGCAACTGCAGGCTGAATTGCATTGAAAATAGCATTTACATTCAGCCTCATAACCTTCTCAAACTGTCCCTCTTCATATCCTTCAATCTTTGTGCTGTCAGATACCCCCGCATTATTTACCAGGATATCAATCTTTCCGAACCTGTCTTTTACCTTCTGAATGGACTCTTTTACCGCCCCTGCATCTGCCAGATTCGGGTAATCCCCTTCTACTTCCCAGTCGGCATTTTCTGCCTTCAGAGAAGCAAGTGCTTTCTCCACGGTCTCTGCCCTAGAACCAAAAAGTACCACCTTCGCGCCATTTTCAAGATACTTCTTCACGATCGCATATCCGATTCCTCTCGTTCCGCCTGTGACAACAGCCACTTTTCCTTTCAGCATAATCCTTCCTCCTTACAACTGAATTCATTTTTATTTTCTGCAGCAGTTCTTTTATTATTCAGTCATTATACACCTTTGGAAAAGATTTGAAAATACTTTCATACATTTACTTTGAACTGACTTTCGCCAAATCTTCTATTCTGTCAATATCAAACAACTCTATTGCGCTTGCAGCCGGCACATTAATACATAACCATGAGAATTCCGCAGCAAAACATCAGGCTATTATTGATGCACTTACAAATCAGGACCTGGAAGGCGCCATGGATGCCATGCGGCAGAACTGGGCGGATACAATAGCGGCATTTCAGCCGTAAAAGAATATGGAGTAGAGGAACCCTTGCATCCCTCTGCTCCATCCTTTCTGTTTCTTTTATCTTCCGCAGTAGACTTCAATGGCTCTGCATACAAATTCTGCTGTACCTTCACCCCCGGCCCTGTCAATATTCTGCGTCATGCTGCCGCCTGCCACATACATTCTTCCAAGGTCACACAAGATTTTTTCAGAACAGGTATAATAGTGCTCGGTAATATAATCCTGCAGCCTTTTTACCTGAGCCTGCGCCTCCTCACTGTACGGGTCAGTCCCCTTCATTCGCCCGAATTCAGCAAAAACTCCCATAAATTCAATACTAAGCAGCCGTTCCTCTTCCATCGTCCTACCCTCTGACTTTTTCTCAAATTCACGATATTCAGGTGTCTGCCCCCAGGACTCCTTTGCCTGACGCGCATATTCATCTATCTTCTTTGTCTCAAATGCTGTAAAATCCAATGTTTTCACTCCTATCGTCTTTATTCCACGGGCAAGGTCAATCAGATTTTCCAGATGCTCCTTTTTCATCTCAAGCAGCTTAATCTGCTGTTCCAGTGCAAGATTACGGTCAAACGCCGGACTGTCCAGAATCCCCCGAATTTCCTTTAACGGAAACTCCAACTCCTTAAACAGCAAGATACACTGCAAACGCTCCAGAGCTGTATCGTCATACAGCCGGTAGCCTGCATCCGTGACCTTTGAAGGGCGCAGAAGCCCAATCCGGTCGTAGTGATGTAACGCGCGTATACTCACTCCCGTCAGCCTGCTGACTTCATGAACTGTCATCATAATGATTGCCACCTCCCCATACAGCGGTACGTCCATACGCTGACCGGTCAAAAATGAATGCAGCGCTGTATTTGTGTATACCTATCATAAACTATGACATAAGGTCAGAGTCAATAAGAAATATAGGAATTTTCAAAAGTGTGCGTACTGGTCTGCAGACCAATCCTGATTCTACATCGGTGTGCCGACCTCGATCAGATTCCCATCCGGGTCATAAAAGCGGACCACCTTCTGTCCCCAGGAATGCTCCGTCAGGCGATTGACATACTGTATCGACTCATGGTAATTCTCCAGCTTGTTTACAAAGCCTTCTATGTCTGTTTCTTCAAAATAAAGCTCCGCGGCATGATTCCTGGGCAGAATCTCCCTCCCGAGAAACTTTTGCCATACCGCGGCATCCTGGAGAACCAGCCCTTCTGTCAGGATCATGTTCCCGTCATTGTCAAGCACCAGATCCAGTCCGAAAAGTTCCTTATAGAATCTTCTGGACCGTTCCATATCATTTACAACAATCAGTACATTTTTCAATTTCATTTACAGTCCCACCCCTTTCACAAATATATCTGTTATATCGCCTACATCTTCCCTGGCGCCGTTTTTAAGCCAGACGATCGCTGTATTAAACAATGCTCCCATATACATATACAATTGATACTTTTCAATGGAGCTGTTAGGCATAGTCCCGGCAACCTCTTCGTGGAACTGATTCAGCCTCTCCAACAGGATAGACCCGTAGCCGAACTGATACAGATCCAGTACAAACTCACCATACTGCTTAAAATACTCAAAACTCCTCCGTATATTATGATAAGTATAATAATCTGCTTCCTCATAGTCAACTGTTGTGCGGAATTGTTCCAGAATATCTTCAATCAATGTCAGCAGCACGTCTTCTTTGGAGTCATAGTTCCGGTAAAAGGATACTCTTGCAACACCCGCAGTCCTTATGAGCTCGGAAATTGAAATATCCGAAAAACTTTTCTCATGCATCAGCCGGAACAGCGCCTTTGTTATACTGCTCTTCACACGTATATTTGCCATTTTCCGCTTATCCATAACTCTATTCCTCCATATCTGGTACAATACCCGGCAGTTTTGTATCACATTTCCATCTTGTTGAATCCGCGTCAATATGATACAGTTGTTTCACGTTATTTTAACAGGATAAATTATTTTGTCAATAGCAAGGAGATTATTATGAGAACAGCAGTCGTAACAGATACAAACAGTGGGATTACCGTAGAAGAAGGCAGTAAATCAGGAATCTATGTCCTGCCCATGCCCGTGATCATTGAAGAAAACTGCTATCTGGAAGGCGTAGATATCACAAACAAACAATTGTATAACGCGATGCAGTCTGACCGGGAGCTTTCTTCATCACAGCCTTCCCCCGGGGACATTATGAATCTATGGGACCGTGTCCTGAAGGACGGATATGACGAAATGGTCTACATCCCCATGTCCAGCGCATTAAGCGGTTCCTGCGGCAGCGCAGTGCAGCTCGCCACGGAATACGGCTCAAAGGTGCAGGTGGCCGATAACCATCGGATCTCCGTTACTCTTATGGAATCTGTATTCGACGCAAAGACTTTGGCCGACCAGGGGAAATCTGCCGTAGAAATAAAGAACTACCTCGAAGAAACCTCTTTACAGGCAAGCATATATATTACCGTTCACTCTTTGAAATATTTGAAAAAGGGAGGGCGCATTACACCTTCCGCAGCCGCCCTGGCTAATATCCTCAATATTAAACCGGTGCTCACCATACAAGGGGAACGTCTGGATCTCTATGCAAAGGTAAGAGGGGCCAAACAGACAGAGAAAAAAATGATCGAAGCTATTAAGAAAGATATTGAAACCCGCTTTTCAGACATACCGGCAGAAAGACTGAGGATCGCTACCGCAGGAACCTTTGAAAAAAAGGAAGACGCCGACTGCTGGCTCCAAACAGTGCAATCGGCCTTCCCACAGTATCCGGTCTACTATATGCCGCTTTCCTGCAGCATTGCCTGCCATGTAGGCATCAACGCCGCAGGCATCGGAGTGTCCGTAACCACAGACCGCAGTTAACGGATAAAATTAGTGTTAACCTTTTTTTCATATCCCGGAGTTGTGATGCCCTTCTCCCGTCCGGCCTCAACTCCTTTTAACAGCCATGCCATATTCTGTGCCAGAGTACGCATGGTCTGCAGGCCCTCTTCATCCCTGCGCACCTCGTCGGGACTGTTTCCATGTACCTGGTTCCAATACTGGGAACCTACAATATGCATGTTGCTGATTCCAAAATATTTATTCAGGCGGTCAAAAGCCGCACTTGCTCCGCCTCTCCGGCAGGAAACCACCGACGCTGCCAGCTTGCCCGCCATACGCCCTCTGCTGCTGTAAAACAGCCGGTCAAGAAACGAGCAGATCTGTCCGGAAGGCCCGGCGTAATATACCGGTGAACCGACAACAATACCGTCATACTCTTCTATCTTTTCCAGAATCTCATTTACCTGATCATCAAAGATACACTGCCCGGTCCGGGCGCATTTACCGCAGGCAATACAGCCTGCCACCGGCGCTTTCCCAAGATATACCAGATCGGTCTCTACGCAATTATCTGCAAGAGTATCCGCCACCTCGCGCAACGCTGTGTATGTACAGCCATGTTCATTTGGACTTCCGTTGATCAGCAATACTTTACTCATTATTCTCTTCCTCCTTACTCTGTTCCTCAGCATCCTGTTCTATCTCATCAGCCTGTTTCTGTGTGATAACCTGATTGTCCACCATACTTTCAAGAACCTTCTGTACACGATGGTATGCCAGTTCTTTGCTGATATCCGGAGAATAAACAGACGGCGCATTCGGAATCCCTGCCAGCATTGCAGACTCATAATCTGTAAGCTGAAGAGGTTCCTTGCCGAAATACCCCATGGCAGCCTGATAGATCCCCCGATAACCGCTGCCGAAATCTGTATTATTCACATACAGCTCGAAAATCTCTTCTTTAGTGTATTTTGACTCCAGTTCCAGCACTGCAAATACCTCGGCAGCTTTGCGCTCCATTTTTTTCTCCTGGGTAAAAAGCATGTTTTTGACAATCTGCTGTGTAATCGTACTTCCACCCTCCACAAATGACATTGCCTTAAGATCTGTCCATGCGGCGCGGCCGACGGCCATTATATCAATTCCCCAGTGCTTCTTAAACCGATGATCCTCCACTGATATAGTAGCATCTATGTAAAATTCCGGCAGCTCCGAGTAAGAAACAAAATTCTCCGCACCGCGGATCTCCTCCACCCGATCAGCAATTGACCTCTCCTCTATCGCTTCACGGTACATCCGATAGCCCTTCACGCCGTAAAACCCACCAGTTCCTAATATCACACATAAAATGAATATCAACGGAACCAGGATCGCTTTTCTGATGTGACGTTTTTTCTTTTGTACTGCCTTCATAGTATCCTATTCCTTTCTGCCATCGTATAGCCCCGATTTAAATGTCCTCCCTCAAACTCCATTAAACAACGATAACGTGGATTTGGCAAGTCTTTTATTCATAAAACCTGTCTTGACAGTAACAGTTCAGCCCACGCCATTCACAAAACCGCACTTACGTGCTTTTCGTTGCTTTGCAACTCTTTTTGCTCATAATCAGGCGCTCCGCTCATAGCCAGTATAACATGTTCATTCATGCAAGCATGATCCACACGTTATACTGGCTATGGCTGAACTGTTACTCTTGACATTTGCCAAAAAAACATGCACAATAATGATGTTAAACATACTGAAGGAGTGATAGAAGTGCGTGCAAAAGAATTACAAATGAAAATGGAAAGCAGACTGCAGCTTGACAAATATAAGGATAGCCTTGACACCGTATACGAGATCATGGCCCGGCTGAATAAATATACAACCGAAGAAATGTTGTTCTATTCTGCCCAGTTACTTGCAGATCTGACGCACAGCAAAGATGTTGCAATATACACAATAGTAAATAAAACTTATGCCAGATTATTCTCTGCCACCTCACCGGAAGCGAGAAAGCTGGGAAATTCCATAAAATACGCTGCCATAGAAGACGTATATCAGGAACTTCTGGAAGGCAGAATCTACCTCAACACAGCTATGGATGAGAATCTTCCATTAATGGCCGGGGCTGTTTATGCCGAGGAAAAAATACAATTAATCCTGATGTTCTGGGGAATGCCTTCCCACACCGTCACATCAGCCGATGCAAACCGGCTGACAGTCATTATAACTTTGATCCAGAACTCGCTGCTCCGGGCAAAACGCCTTATGGTAAGTTTCCGGAAGCAAAATTATCTGGAGGGGAGCAATGTACTGAATGAAGAAGCTTTTACAGCGCTGGTAAAAACCTTTCTCGAAGCCAGGGACAAGGGACTGGCGGAATGTACATTACTGGAAATTGTTCTGGGCTATGAAGATTATGAGCCGGTTTCCAGAAAACTCGCCTGTGATATTCGGCAAACAGACTATATGGGGATCATAGACGGCAGGAAGCTCTATATTTTGCTTACCAATACAGATGCAAAAAATGCGGAAGTAGTTCAGACGCGACTGCAGAAAACCGGTTACCGAAGCCTGATAAAAGAAAACATACTATAGGCTATATTACTTAACTGCGCTAAAATTACTTTTACCAGAAATTCTTTTGTGTTCCCAAGGTTCACATTACCTTTGTCAAGGGCGGCCTGCCACGTCTTACAGCCGCCCTTGCACATTTCTTTAAGGTGCATCAATGATCCGGATTTTCCCACTCCTCCTTCGTGATACAGGAAACATGCTCTGTCCTGACTTCATCAAGCATAGAGCACGGTACATCCTCTGCCGTATGATGATACTTAAAGCCACATTTCTCCTGAACACGGCGTGATTTGACATTACCGTCGTAATAACCACACCACATTTTCTTCATCCCCAGTTCTTCAAAACCATACCTCATCACTTCACAAACAGCCTCCGGTATCAATCCCTGCCCCCAGAATGGTACAGCAATCCAATACCCGATCTCGCCTTCATCTTCGTTTAGCTGGAAATGACTTCTCGTCCCGGGCATAATCCCTACACTCCCTACCGGCTTTCCCGTTTCCTTCAGGATCACCGCATATGTTTCCGGTTCAGACAGTACATCCCTTATGATTTCTCTGCTGTTCTCCACACTGGTATGCGGCGGCCACCCGGCTGCCGGTCCGACCTCCGGGCTCTTTGCATATTGGTATAGATTTTCTGCATCCGATTCCTCCCAGGGGCGCAGAATTAAACGTCTGGTCTCTAACATCTTGATTTCCTCCTGCTTCATACACTTGTTTTTACTGCTATTATACATATTAACTATATTTACTTCAACTAACTATATATTTTCTATGCATTATTCATTTC